>DASTNJ010000134.1:0-8336 GCA_035721065.1 Mycobacterium sp. | reverse complement strand
GGTGTCGACATGGACTTCACCCATCACGCGGCGACGTTCGGCACCGGGTTCGCCCCGTTCTTTCTGCCGCTGGCCCTGTTCATCGGCGCGCTGATCATCTGGATGCTGTTGACCCCGCTGCAAACCCGCGCGATCGTCGGTGGACTCGGCGCGCTGCGGGTGGTGCTGGCGTCCTACTGGCCGGCCCTGCTGCTGGGGGTTGCCCAGGTGGTGCTGATGTACGCGGTGGTGCATTTCGGAGTCGGCCTGCAAGCCCGGTACGCAGCCGGCATGCTGGGCTTCCTGGCACTGATCGCAGCGGCGTTCCTGGCGTTGATCCAGGCATTCAACGCGGTGCTGGGTGTCGCGGTGGGCCGCGTCGTCACACTGGCGTTCCTGATGTTCCAACTGGTGTCATCCGGCGGGGTCTATCCGGTCGAGACGACCGCGAAACCGTTCCAGATCCTGCACCCCTACGACCCGATGACCTACGCGGTCAACGGTCTGCGGCAGTTGACCGTCGGCGGCATCGACTCCCGGATGTGGCTGTCGGTCGGCGTGCTGTTCGGAATACTCGCCGCGTCGCTGGCCGCCAGCGCGTGGGCGGCCCGGCGAGATCGTCAGTACACATTGGAGCGGCTGTATCCGCCGATCGAAGTCTGACGACCCCAACCCGCGCGCGGCGATGACCGGAAAGTCGTTGCAGCGTCGAACATTTCTGCGCGGCACCGGACTGCTCGGCGCGGCCGCGCTGGCACCCTGGCCGACCGGATGCGCCGGCGGCGGCTGGGATGATAGGGCGCTCACGTTCTTCTTCGCCGCCAACCCGGAGGAGGCCGACGCACGGTTGCGGGTCATCGAGGCGTTCCAGCAGGCGCACCGCGACATCCACGTTCGTGTCGTGCGCGCCGGGGGCGATCCGCCGCAGCAGATCTCGACGTTCTGCGCCGGCGGCAAATGCCCGGATGTGCTGATGGCGTGGGAGTTCAACTACGCGAGCATGGCCGACCTGGGCGTGTTCCTGGATCTGAACACGATGCTGGCGAAAGACCCGGCGTTCGCCGCGCAACTGGCCGCCGACAGCATCCCGGCGCTGTACCAGACCTTCAGCTACAACGGCGGCCAGTACGCGTTGCCCGAGCAGTGGTCGGGAAACTTCCTGTTCTACAACAAGACGCTGTTCGCCGAAGCCGGGGTGCCGCCGCCGCCTTCCCACTGGCAGCAGCCGTGGACGTTCCAGCAATTCCTGGACACCGCCGCCGCGCTGACCAAGCGCGGCCGCAATGGCCGGATCACCCAGTGGGGGTTCGTCGACACCTGGTCGCCGGCGTATTCGGCCGGGCTGTTCGGGATGAACAACGGCACCCCGTGGTCGACCCCGCGGATGAACCCGACCCACCTGAACTTCGACGACGACAAGTTCGTCGAGGGCATCCAGTTCTACGCCGATCTCGCCAACGTGCACCGGGTGGCGCCGGTGGCATCCGACACCCAGTCGATGTCCACCATGGACCTGTTCTCGGTAGGCGAGGCGGCGATGGCGCTGGGCGGGCACTGGCGCTACCAGACCTTCGCGCGGGCCGAAGGCCTGGATTTCGACGTCACCGTGCTGCCGACCGGGCCGCGGTCACCGGGCGGCGGCCGGTCCAACATCGGCACCACCGGTCTGGCCATCGCCGCCAGCAGCCGTCACCGGGAACAGGCCTGGGAGTTCGTCAAATTCGCCGCCGGGCCGGCGGGGCAGGCCCTGGTCGGGGCATCCGGGCTGTTCGTTCCGACGTGCCGGTCCGCGATCGGTTCGGCCGGGTTCGTGCAGGCGCATCGGGGTATCGACAACCTGGCGGTGCTGACCGGCGGCCCGGCGCATTCGGAGGGCATGCCGATCACCCCGTACTGGGACAAGGTGCACGCGCTGATGGACCGCGCTTTCGGTCCGGTGCTGCGCGGCAAGCGCCCCGCCACTTCGCTGCAGACGGGACTGTCCCGTCAGATCGACGAGGTGCTGGCCAACCCTTGACGTCCTCCCCTGGTTGAAGCCGGGGATTCCAACCCGATTTACTACCTATGCGGCAGGAGAGCAGAGTTGAGGTTCACGGTTCGCAGACCGGCTAGTGCCGAGGTCTCCCCGTGCTGGCACCGCCCGTCCGGCGGCGATGTTGCGTGCAGCGTTTACGTCGGCGTTGCACGGCCCCGCGGTGCAGGAGACGCACTCAAACACCGCTTGGCTCTTGCGGTTGTCGGGTGCGACGTGCCCACAGGCGGAGCATCGTTGCGACGTGTACGCAGCTGGGATCTGTTCGACCCGGCCGTAAGCCTTGTGCTGCAAACGGGTGGCGAACATGCCCCAGCCGCTGGCGTTGATGGCCCGGTTCAGTCCGCGTTTTTGGGCGACGCCTACACCGGGCCGGTCCACGGTTCCTCGCGCACCGCGGGTCATACCGCGAACGTCGAGTGCTTCGATGCGGATCGTGTCGAAACGCCGCGCGATGTCGGTGGTGGCCTTTTCGACCCAGTCCTTGCGGCAGGCACCCTCACGGGCTTTGAGTTTCGCGATCGCCAGCTTCGTGCGGGCTCGCCGACCGGAGCCACGCTCGGCGCGGGCCAAGCGCTGCTGAAGCACCCTGAGCCGGGTGGCCTCACCGCGACTCAGCCCGGCAACATGCAGCAGCTCACCAGTCGACAGCGCCGCCGACACGACAACCCCTCGGTCGATACCCACCACGCTGGCATCATCCGGCCCCGCGATGTGGTCGGAGACATGGGCGAACCCGATATGCCAGCGGCCGGCCCGATCCCGGGTGATCCGGTAGGACTTCACCCCTTCGGGGACCGGCCGCGACAGACGGAACCGCACCCAGCCGACCTTGGGCACCCATACCCGACCGAACCGGCGGTTCAGCCGCTCGACATGATGCGGTTTGATCGCCACCTGCCGAAACCCTTCATGCACCCCGGCCTTATGCCACCTCGGGCGATGATGCGTCCCAGCGAAGAAGTTGCGCATCGCCTGCGCGAAGTCCCGCAACGCCTGCTGCTGCACGGTCTGCGAACCGGCCGCCAGCCAGGCATGCTCGGCGCGGGCCGCAGTCAACTGGGCGCACTGCTCGTTGTAGCCAGGAGCCCGAAGCCCCGGCCGCCAGTGCTGCTGCTGCTCAACGGCCAGATTCCACACATAGCGGGCGTGCCGACAATGTCCCGCCAACTCCGCGGCCTGTACAGCGGTGGGAAGCAGCCGATATCGCGACACCCCGCAAACCTAACCGCACCCACCGACACCGAACCGAAAGGAGGCGCGGCGTTTCCTCCCCCGGCCAAAGCCGGAGGTTTCCACGCCGCAAAAATCCCATGACCCCCATCAACAAGCGGCGCGCCCGGGCCGGGCGACTGTTCGTCGCCCCGAATCTGGCGTCGGTCGCGGTTTTCATGCTGTTCCCGCTGGGCTTCTCGCTGTACATGAGCGTGCAGCGGTGGAACCTGTTCACGCCGCCGAAGTTCGTCGCCCTCGCCAACTTCTCCGACCTGTTCACCGCGGACCCGCTGTTCGCCATCGCGTTTCGCAACACCGTGGTGTTCGCCGCCGGCACGCTGGTTCCGACGGTGCTGATCAGCCTGGCGGTCGCCGGGGTGCTGAACCGGAAGCTCAGGGGGATCGGCGTGTTTCGGACCATCGCCTTCCTGCCGCTGGCGGTGTCGGCGGTGGTGATGGCGGTGGTGTGGCGGTTCGTGTTCAACACCGACAACGGGCTGCTCAACATCATGCTGGGCTGGGTGGGTATCGGCCCGGTCCCGTGGCTGATCGACCCCAACTGGGCGATGGTGTCGCTGTGCCTGGTCAGCGTGTGGAAATCCGTCCCGTTCGCCACCGTCATCCTGCTGGCGGCGATGCAGGGCGTGCCCGAGGCGCTGTACGAGGCGGCCCGGATCGACGGCGCCGGCCAGCTGCGCCGGTTCGTCTCGATCACCGTGCCGATGATCCGCGGCGCGCTGTCATTCGTGGTGGTGATCTCGATCATCGGCGCATTCCAGGCGTTCGACCTCGTGTATGTGCTCACCGGGAGCAACGGCGGACCGGAGACCGGCACCTACGTGTTGGGCATCATGCTGTTCCAGCAGGCGTTCGCCTTCCTCGACTTCGGCTATGCCTCGGCGCTGGCGTGGGTGATGTTCGCCGTCCTGCTGGGGTTGACGGTGCTGCAGCTGTGGCTGACTCGCCGAGACGCGGTGGAGGAGACGTGACCGGCACGGTTGCCCGCCCGAATCCGCGCGCGGTCGCGAGGCTGCTCGGCGCCTACTCCGCGCTGGGTGCCATCGCGGCGTGCGCCTTGTTTCCCATCCTGTGGGCGCTGTCCGGGTCGCTGAAAAAGCAGGCCGAGGTCAGCCAGCCGGTGCTGCTGCCGGACCACCCGCGCTGGTCTAACTACATCGACGTGTTCGCCCGGATGCCGTTCTGGCGGATGTTCTTCAACACGGTTCTCTATGCCGGGTGCGTAACGGCCGGGCAGGTGTTCTTCTGTTCGCTGGCCGGTTATGCCTTCGCGCGCTTGCCGTTCCGCGGCCGCGATACGCTGTTCGTGTTGTACCTGGCCACGTTGATGGTGCCGTTGACGGTGACGGTGATCCCGCAGTTCATCTTGATGCGGGTCTTCGGCTGGACCGACACTATGTGGTCGATGATCATTCCGGGACTGTTCGGCAGCGCATTTGGGACCTACCTGATGCGGCAGTTCTTCCGCACTCTGCCAACGGATTTGGAGGAGGCGGCGATTCTGGACGGCTGCTCGCCGTGGCAGGTCTACTGGCGGATTCTGCTGCCGCACGCCAAGCCCGCGGTCATGGTGCTGGTCGTGTTGACCTGGGTCAACGTCTGGAACGATTTCCTGTGGCCGCTGTTGATGATCCAGCGCAGCAGCATCGCGACGCTCACCCTCGGGCTGGTGTGGATGCAGGGCGAGTATGTCGCCGAGTGGCCGGTGCTGATGGCGGCATCGATGCTGATCCTCGCTCCGCTGGTGGCCATCTACGCGGTCGCGCAGCGTTCCTTCGTCAGCGGAATCGCGGCCACCGGGTTCGGTGGACGGTAAATGAGGCCGGCCCAGTGGCATCGGTGACCTTCGAGCAGGCGACGCGTCGTTACCCCGGCAGCAGCCGGCCGGCACTGGACCGCCTGGACCTGGCGATCGGCGACGGCGAGTTCGTCGTGCTGGTCGGCCCGTCGGGGTGCGGTAAGACGACCACGCTGCGGATGGCGGCCGGGCTGGAACCGGTCGATTCGGGGCGAATTCGCATCGGCGGGCGCGACGTCACCGATGTGGACCCGAAGGACCGCGACGTGGCGATGGTGTTCCAGAACTATGCGCTGTACCCGCACATGACGGTGGCGCAGAACATGGGTTTCGCGCTCAAAGTCGCCAGAACCGCGCACGACGAGATCCGCCGGCGGGTGCTGGAGGCGGCCGAATTGCTCGATCTGCAGCCCTACCTGGACCGCAGGCCGAAGGACCTGTCCGGCGGGCAGCGCCAGCGGGTCGCCATGGGGCGGGCCATCGTGCGCCGGCCGCAGGCGTTCTTGATGGACGAGCCGCTGTCCAACCTGGACGCCAAGTTGCGGGTGCAGACCCGCAACCAGATCGCCGAGTTGCAGCGACGGCTGGGCACCACCACCGTCTATGTCACCCATGACCAGGTCGAGGCGATGACGATGGGCGATCGGGTCGCGGTGCTGGCCGACGGTGTGCTGCAGCAGTGCGCGCCGCCGGCCGAGCTGTACCGCAGCCCGGCCAACGTGTTCGTGGCCGGATTCATGGGCTCGCCGCCGATGAACCTGTTCACCCTCCCGATCCAGGACGGCTCGGTGACGTTGGGCGACAGCACTATCCGCCTCAGCCGTGAAGTCGTCGGCTCCGGTGCCGAAGTGATCGTCGGTGTGCGGCCGGAACATTTCCGGCTGGGTTCGGACGGCTCCGGCGGCTCGGGCATCGAAGCCGAGGTGGACTTCGTCGAGGAGCTCGGCGCCGACGCCTACCTGCACTGCCGGACCACCCGGGCCGGCGACACCCGGTCCGTCGTCGCGCGGGTGTCCGGCGGCAACACCGCCGCGCGCGGCAGCAGGATTCGGCTGCAGCCCGACGAAAAGCGACTGCACTTCTTCGCCGCCGACGGCGACCGCATCGACTGAGCGGGTCAGCCCTGGAACGGGCGGGTACCGAAACCCAGGGTGTGGACCAGGTGGTGCAGCATAGCCAGGAACGTCACGGCCCACGCGGCCAACGCGAGCCAGATCTCGAACCAGCCGATGTAGTAGACGACCGGCAGCTGGTCGGCGTGCCCGAGGTAGATGCCGCCGACCCCGTACATGCCGAGCGGGAAGATCACACTCCACAGCGGGGCCTCGTAGCGCAGCGGGACGCGGTGCACGACGTGCCGCCAGACGCCGGCGGCCAGCAGTGGCGGGATCAGCCAGGTGCCGAACGCCCAGAACACCACCGAGGTGCCGGCGATCAGGCCGCGAGTGGCGTTGACCATCGGCGCGTTGGCCATCTCCACAATGCGCGCGCCGGCGACGACGGTGATCGCGGTGGCGCCCATCGACACCCAGTACTGCGGGGTGACGTCCTCGGGCCGCAGCGGGTAGAGCATCATCCGGGCGGCGACGAAGATTCCGGCGGCGCCGTACAGGAACACCCCGACCGCCCAGCAGGCCACCGCCAGCAGCGCCAGGATCCGCCGCCATGACTCGTCCATGTCCGACTCGAGCGCGGCGGCCAGCACCGCGATCGACTGGCTGGCCACCACCCAGATGAACCAGGTGCCGTTCGCCCGCTGCAGCACCGGCCGTTCGGTGGTGCTCAACACCGCGGTCCAGGGCACCAGGTAGCCCAGCACCAGCCAGGCCAGCGAACCGGCGATGAGCAGGCCGAACGCGACGCGATGGTGACCGTCGATATCCAGCCGGGTGCCGAGCACATCGGTCGCCGCGACGAAGGTGAACAGGCCGAACGCCCGCCCCGAGTCGTACAGGTCGGCCCGAAACTCGTGCGGAAAGATGATCAGCCGCACCGCCGAGACCGCCAGTAATACCAGGTAACACCCGGCGGTCACCCACAGCAGCAGCACCGACAGGCTCTTCGAGTGGTAGTTCATGCCGATCGACACGATGCCGGTCGCCATCACCAGCGCGAAGTAGCCGGGATTGAGGGTTCGCACCGCCTCGCGGATGCCGGCCGGCTGCCCCACGGTCAGCTCATTGTCGGTAGATGACACAGCCATGTTTGTACCTCACCCGGCCGGGCCGGGTGCGGGCGAGTTGATCACACGCTATTTGGAGAGTTCCTCGATGGCCAGCGTCGAGTGCGCCATCGCGGCACCGGAGCGCATCTCGGCGGCCACCCAGATGGCCTCCATAATCTCCTCGTCGCTGGCACCCTTGATCCGGGCCATCTTGGTGTGCCCGCGGATGCAGTACGGGCATTGGGTGGTGTGCGCGACGGCGACGGCGATGAGCTGCTTGGTCTTCTCCGGCAGCGCCCCCTCGGCGAACGCGGCGTGACTGAACTTCTCCCATGCGTCGAGGATGCCGGGGGCCAGCTCCCGACGGCGCTTGTTGATCTCCGGGGTCATCGGGTGGAACATGCAGTCCGCCATTGATCTCTCCTTATCTGGTTGTGGTGCCCGGCAGGTGACCCGACCGTCAGGCCGACGACGCTTTGCCCAGCAGCTGCCGCAGCACGAACTGCATGATGCCGCCGTTCCGGTAGTAGTCGGCCTCACCCGGTGTGTCGATGCGCACCTTCGCGTCGAACTCGACCGACCCCGCATGTACGTGCACGGTCGACGGCAGTCCGCCGTTGAACTCGGTCACCCCGGTGATGTCGATGGTCTCCTCCCCGGTCAGTCCCAGCGAGTCCGCGTCCTGCCCGTCGGGGAACTGCAACGGCAACACACCCATGCCGATCAGGTTGGACCGGTGGATGCGTTCGTAGGACACCGCCAGGACGGCCTTCACCCCCAGCAGCACCGTGCCTTTGGCGGCCCAGTCCCGCGACGAGCCGGAGCCGTACTCCTTGCCCGCCAGGATCACCAGCGGCGTCCCGGCGGCGATGTAGTTCACCGAGGCGTCGTAGATGGTGGTCACCGGCGCCTGGGCCGGGTCAGAAGCCTGGGTGAAGTCGCGGGTGAAACCGCCCTCGGTGCCGGGCGCGAGCTCATTGCGCAGCCGCACGTTGGCGAACGTGCCGCGGATCATCACCTCGTGGTTGCCGCGCCGCGACCCGTAGGAGTTGAAGTCCTTGCGCTCGATTCCGTGCTCCTGCAGGTACTTTCCGGCTGGCGAGTCGAACTTGATCGACCCGGCCGGGCTG
>DASTNJ010000133.1:0-57441 GCA_035721065.1 Mycobacterium sp. | reverse complement strand
ACCCCCGGCCGCCACCATCGACAAGCTGCAACACCAGATCGACGATTTCTTGGCCTACTACAACACCATTCGCCCGCACCGGGCACTAGGACGCCGCACCCCCATCGAGGCGTTCAACGCCCGACCCAAAGCCCCACCCAGCGGCTACCAGATCCCACCGCACTACCGCCTCCGCACGACCGCATCGACGGCGCGACGTCATCACCATCCGCTACAACAGCCGCCTGCGCGGCACCAAAGTCACCGTCCTCATCGACGACCGCGCATCCGCATCCTCGACCGCAACACCGGAGCACTCATCCGCAAACGGAAACTCACCCGAAAACGGACCGCCCATGTAAACAATGTCCCGAGACACCTGCCAACGGTGTCCCGGGACATTGCAGTAGTAGCGGGGACAGGATTCGAACCTGCGACCTCTGGGTTATGAGCCCAGCGAGCTACCGAGCTGCTCCACCCCGCGATGGGTACCTGCCAGGCTACCGAATGCTCCTTGCGCCCGCAAAATCGGTCGGCCCGCAAGCGTGCGCCAACCCGGCCCCTTGGCGGCGTGTCGGACCGGGGACGCGCACACTCGCGCGAAAAGGGGTTATCTGGCGCTGTCGAACTTGTCGATGGCCTGGGTGAGCCGCTCCAGCGCGGCACCGTAGCCGGCGAAGTCGCCCTTCTTCTGGGCGTCGCGCGCGGCGCCGATCGCTGACTGGATCTCTCGCAGTGCGGCGGCCTTGGCCGGCGACAGCGCGGCGCTGGGCGACGGCGGTGTCACGACGGCCGGCGCGGGGGTGCCGGTCCCGTCGCCCGAGGCGGCCTGCGGCGGGCTCGCCGGCGTGCCGGCGTCGGTAGGCGCGATCCCAGCTGCCGTAGCCCCGGCGCCGGGACCGAACAGCCCGGTGAGCGCGTCACCGACAGTGGGCCCGTAGCCGATCTTGTCGTTGTACATCATCGCTACCCGGATCAGCCGTGGGTATGACGAGGCGGCATCGCTGGTCCCCGGCGACGCGTAGACCGGTTCCACGTAAAGTAACCCGCCGTCGCCCAGCGGCAGCGTGAGCAGGTTGCCCCAGCGGATGCGGTTCTGGTTGTCGCGTCCGATCACCCCCAGGTCCTGGCTTACGGCGGTGTCGGTGGTGATCGCGTTGTTGGCCAGCTTCGGCCCATTGACCTGGCCCGGGATGGTCAGCACGGTGATCTTTCCGTACGTCGCCGGGTCCGAGCTGGCGCTGATGTAGGCGGCCAAGTAGTCGCGCTTGAACCTATTCATCGCGCTGGTCAATTGGTACGACGCCGAGTTGTCGCCCTTGGCAAGGTTTTTCGCGACGATATAGTACGGCGGCTGAAAGCTACTCGCGGTCGGATTGGGGTCCAGCGGCACGTCCCAGAAATCCGATGTGGAAAAGAACGTCACCGGGTCGTTGACGTGATATTTGGCCAGCAGCATGCGCTGCACCTTGAACAGGTCCTCCGGGTAGCGCACATGCTCGGTGAGTTCGGTGGAGATGTCGGCCTTGGGTTTGACCGTTCCGGGAAAGACTTTCATCCACGCCTTCAGCACCGGATCCTGTTCGTCCTGCGCGTAGAGCGTCACGGTTCCGTCGTAGGCGTCGACGGTGGCCTTCACCGAGTTGCGGATGTAGGACACCCGCCGGTCGGGCAGCAGCCGGTTGAACTCGACCTCGTTGGAGTCGGCGGTTGCCGACGACAGTGAGGTGAGTTCGGAGTACGGATAGTTGTCCAAGGTGGTGTAGCCGTCGATGATCCAGACCAGCCGCCGGTTGACGATCGCCGGGTAAACCGTGCTGTCGGTGGTCAGCCACGGCGCCACCGCCTGCACGCGGCTCGCCGGATCGCGGTTGAACAAGATCTTGCTGCCCGAGCCGATCACCGACGAGAACAGGAAGTTGCGCTCGGCGAACTTCGCGGCGAACACACTGCGCGACAGCCAGCTTCCGACCGGAACGCCGCCGTCGCCGACGTAGGTGTAGTTCTTGGTTTCGGTGTTGGTCTCGTAATCGTATTCGCGGTCGGCGCCGTTTCGCCCGACGATCGCATAGTCGGCCGCGGCGTCGGCGATCACCGGCCCGTAGTAGATCCTCGGTTGATCCAGCCGGGCCGGCCCGTCGGAGACCACACCACCGTTGGCTCCGACGACGTTGACCAGGAATTCCGGATAGCCGCCGTTTTGGTTGGGGTCGTTGGCGATACCGCGCACGGTGTTGGCCGGCGATGCGATGAAACCGTTCCCGTGTGTATAGACGCTGTGCCGGTTGATCCAGTCTCGCTGGTTGTCGATCAGCTTGTCCGGGTTCAGTTCGCGGGCGGCGACCACATAGTCGCGCAGATGCCCGCTGGGATCCCGGTACCGGTCGATGGTGAGTTGATCGGGAAAGAAGTAGAAGTTTTTCCCCTGTTCGAACTGGGTGAACGCGGGGCTGACGATGGTCGGGTCGAGCAACCGGATGTTCGATGTGGTGGCTTGGTCGGCAGCCACCTGCGCTGCGGTGGCCCGCGCGTTCCCGCTGTAATCCCGGTAGGTCACCACATCTGCGGTCAGCCCATAGGCCTGCCGGGTCGCGGCGATGGAGCGGGCGATGTACTCGCTTTCCTTCTGGGCGGCATTGGGTTTGACGTTGAATTGCTCGATGATCATCGGCCAGCCGGCGCCGACGATCAACGACGACAACAGCAGCAGCACCAAGCCGATCGCCGGAATCTGCAAATCCCGGGAAAGGATCGCCGAGAACACCGCGGCCGCGCAGATCAGTGCGATCGCCAACAGGATCAGCTTGGCCGGCAGCACTGCGTTGATGTCGGTGTAGCCGGCTCCGGTGAACGGTTTGCCGGCCCGGGTGTGACTCAGCAGTTCGTATCGGTCCAGCCAATACGCGACAGCTTTCAGCAGCACTAGTGTGCCAACCAGGACCACCAGCTGGATGCGCGCCGGTCCGCTCAGCACACCGCCATGGTCGGACAACCGGATTCCACTGAAGATGTAGTGCGCCACCACGTTCGCCAGCAAGGCCAGGAAAACCGCCACCAGCAGATAGCTGATGACCAGCCGGTAGAACGGCAGATCGAAAGCATAGAAGCCGAGATCCTTGCCGAACTGCGGGTCACTGACCCCGAAGTCGGTGCCGTGGAAGAACAGCTGAACACGCGTCCAATAGGCCTGTATGACGGCGCCGGCCAGCAGGCCGACGGCCGCCGGGATGCCGATGCTCACCAGTCGCAGCTGCGACATCACCGCGGTGCGATACCGCGCCACCGGATCGTTGGCGCCGCCGCTCGGCACGAACACCGGCCGCCCACGGTAGGCCAGGGCCATTGCCGCGAACACGATTCCAGCCACGACCAGCGCGGCCACGACGAACAGCACAAATCGGGTGAGAAGCACAGTGACGAACACCGACCGGTAGCCCAGCTCACCGAACCACAACCAGTCGACGTAGCCGTCGATGAACCGCGGCCCCACCACCAACAGCACCAGCACAATCACCGCGGCCGTAACCAGCACCCGGCTGCGCCGAGTCAGCTTCGGTACCCTGCCGGCCGGCCGCATACCCACTTGCCACACTCCCTGCTCGATTGCCCGACGGCCACAACTGTACGCACCACCGTATCGGCGCGGGGGTCGCTAACAGGTCGGTGGTTGACCACCCGCCGTTATCGTGTGCAGCGCGTCGATCGCCTGGCTCAAGTTGTCGACCTTGACCAGTTGCAGCCCGTCGTTGTCGGAGCGTGCCTCGTAGCAGTTGTCGGTGGGCACCAAAAACACCGTCGCACCGGCCTCGCGGGCGGCCACCATCTTGTGCGAGATCCCACCGATGGCCCCCACGTCGCCATTGGCCTTGATGGTCCCGGTTCCGGCGATGAAGTCGGTCCCGGCCAGAACGCCGGTGGTGAGCTTGTCGACGACGGCCAGGCTGAACATCAGTCCCGCCGACGGCCCTCCCACATTGCCGAGGTTGAAGTCGACCCTGAACGGCGCCCAGGCCGCGTCGAGTACCGCGATCCCCAGGAATCCGTGGTCATGCTCCTTGCCGGTGCCCAGCGTGATCCGCACAGCCCCGGGTGGAGCGTTTTTGCGACGGTAGTCGATCACCGCCACCTGGCCTGGGCGGGTGTCGGCGATCAGCGCGGTGAACTGGTCGACGGTGGTCACCGGCGTTCCGTTGACCGCCTGCACCGCGTCCCCGGGTTGCAGCGCACCTGCCGACGGCCCGGGGTCGAGTACCTCGGCGACGGTGACCGCCGACGGATAGTGCAGGTATCCCAGCGCAGCGTATTCGGCGCTCTGCTCGGACTGCTTGAAGTCGGCGTCGTTGTCGTCATCCACCTCTTCCCTGGACCTGCCCGGCGGATAGACCAGGTCACGGGGCATCAGCTGTTCACGACCGGAAAGCCACAGAGCCAGCGCCTCGCCCAGCGTGAGCCCGTCCCGCTGGGTCACCGTCGTCATGTTCAGGTGTCCCGTCGTCGGATGGGTCGGCACGCCCTGGATGTCGACGACCTGTTTGCCGTCGACCGTGCCGAGCGTGTCGAATGTCGGGCCGGGACCCAACGATACGAACGGCACCGTCACCACCGCGAGCAGCACGCCGAAAGCCATGACCGGAGCGAGTGCCACCAACAGCGTCGAAATCCGCCTGTTCATCCCGGGTATCGTAAACGGACTCCGCACACCGGCCCGTCGGCGACTCAGTGACTCGATCACGGTTCACTCACGGCGTGACCGGGTCCGCTACGGCGCCGCACATCGGTCGGTACCGTTGGGGTCATGGGTGACCTGCCTTTCGGCTTCTCCTTCGGAGACGACCCCGACCCCGCGCGGCGCGGCGAGGATGATCCCGATCCCGGCTCGCAGTCGGCTGACCCGTTCGGTTCCGGCGGCGCCTTCAACATGGCCGACCTGGGGCAGATCTTCACCCGACTGGGCGAGATGTTCAGCGGGGCGGGCACGGTGATGGCCGGCGACTCAGGTTCTCAAGCGTCCGGTCCGGTGAACTACCAGCTGGCCCGCCAACTGGCCGCCAATTCGATCGGGCCGGTGCAGCCGATCCCGGCAGCGACGAACACTGCCGTCGGCGACGCCGTCCACCTGGGCGAAACCTGGCTGGACGGGGTGACGTCGCTGCCTGCCGGCACCACCCGCGCCGTCGCCTGGACGCCCACCGACTGGGTGGACAGCACCTTGCAGACATGGCAGCGGCTGTGCGACCCGATGGCCGAACGGATCTCGACCGTCTGGGCGTCGGCGCTGCCGGCCGAGGCGACCAACATGGCCGGGCCGTTGCTGGCTGCGATGTCGCAGATGGGCGGCCTGGCGTTCGGCTCACAGTTGGGCCAGGCACTGGGCCGGCTGTCCTGCGAGGTGCTGACCTCCACCGACATCGGGCTGCCGCTGGGCCCCAAGGGGGTGGCTGCGCTGCTGCCGGCAGCGGTCGAGTCGCTGGCGTCCGGCCTCGAGCAGCCGCGCAGCGAGATTCTCACGTTCCTGGCGACCCGCGAAGCCGCCCATCACCGCTTGTTCAGCCATGTCCCCTGGCTGGCCGGCCAGCTGCTGAGCGCGGTGGAGGATTACGCCCGGGGCATGGAGATCGACATCAGGGGAATCGAGGAGCTGGCCCAGGGTTTCAGCCCGGCCACGCTGGCGGACCCGCGGGCCATGGAGGAGCTGCTCAGCCAGGGTGTCTTCGAACCCAAGGCGACCCCGGGCCAGCTGCACGCGATGGAACGGCTGGAGACGCTGCTGGCCTTGATCGAAGGGTGGGTGCAGACCGTGGTCGCCGCCGCGCTGGGCGACCGCATTCCCGGCAGCGCGGCACTGTCCGAGACGCTCCGCCGCCGTCGCGCGACCGGAGGTCCGGCCGAGCTGACGTTCGCGGCCCTGGTCGGCCTCGAGCTGCGGCCCCGCAAGCTGCGGGAGGCCGCCGTGCTGTGGGAACGGCTGGGCCAGGCCGCCGGGGTCGACGCCCGCGACCGGGTCTGGCAGCACCCGGACCTGCTCCCGGCCGCGACGGACCTCGACGAGCCGGCCGCCTTCATCGATCACATCGTCGGCGGCGACACCAGCGGGATCGACGAAGCGATCGCCGAGTTCGAGCGGGCCGACCAGGACGACAAAAGCATCGATCCCCAGCCGGGCCCCGACAGCACCGACGGCCCTGTGGACAGCTGATCGAGCCGCAGTGCCCCACGTGGCACAGTCGGATGTCGTGACCAGCTACGCGCTGAACCCGGCGATGCCGGTGCTGTTGCGTCCGGACGGGGCTGTGCAGGTGGGCTGGGATCCACGCCGCGCGGTGTTGATGGATCCGCCACCCGACCTGACAGCGTCCGCGCTGGCCAGACTGCTGCGATCGATGCAGTCACCGGTGGGGATCGCCGCATTGCAACGCCAGGCCGCCCGGGACGGCTTGGTGGACGCCGGTGAGCTTGCTGCCCTGATCAACGGGCTGGTCGACGCCGGCGTCGCAACGCGCGATGCCGACCGCGCGGCCACCCGGCCGCTCCGGCGCCGCTCCCGGGCGGCGTCGATCCGGGTGCACGGCCGTGGACCCCTGTCGGATCTGCTGGTCGATGCGCTGCACTGCTCGGGCGCTCGGATCCGGCACAGCAAGGCGCCGCACGCCGCGGTGAGCGCCGCCGGGACCGATCTGGTGGTGCTGTCGGACTGCCTGGTCACCGATCCCCGGATGGTGCGCGACCTGCACTCCGCCGGCGTCGCGCATTTGCCGGTACGGCTGCGCGACGGGACCGGGCTGGTCGGCCCGTTGGTCATCCCCGGGTTGACCAGCTGTCTTTGCTGCGCCGACCTGCACCGCCGTGACCGCGACGCCGCATGGCCTGCGGTGGCGGCCCAGCTCCGCGACACCGTCGCCCATGCCGATCGGGCAACCGTGCTGGCCACCGTGGCATTGGCGATCAGCCAGATCAACCGGGTGATCGCCGCGGTGCGCGGGATGCCCGAGGCTGATCGCCGACCTCCGCCGACGCTCAATGCGACCCTGGAGTTCGACGTGACCACGGGGTCGATCGTCACGCGGCACTGGGACCGGCACCCGCTGTGTGGCTGCTGACCTCGCTCGTTGGTAGACCGTCGACGACGGTCGCAGCCGGTAGTAGATGATGGACACGTGTCAGAGATCAAGCGCGGGAGCGCGGCGCGCAATGCGAAGCTGGCCAGCCTGCCCGTCGGGATCGCCGGCCGGGCCGCGCTCGGGCTGGGCAAACGACTGGCCGGCAAGTCGAAGGATGAAGTCAGCGCCGAACTGATAGAGAAGGCGGCCAACCAGCTGTTCACGGTTCTCGGTGAGCTCAAGGGCGGGGCCATGAAGGTCGGGCAGGCGTTGTCGGTGCTGGAGGCCGCCATCCCGGAGCAGCTCGGCGAGCCCTACCGCGAGGCGCTGACCAAGCTGCAGAAGGACGCCCCGCCACTGCCCGCGGACAAGGTTCACAAGATGCTCGACGCCCAGCTGGGCACCAAGTGGCGGGGACGGTTCAGTTCGTTCGACGACATACCCGTCGCTTCGGCCAGCATCGGCCAGGTGCACCAGGCGGTGTGGTCCGACGGCCGCAAGGTGGCCGTGAAGATCCAGTACCCGGGCGCCGACGAAGCGCTGCGCGCCGACCTTAAGACGATTCGGCGGTTGACCGGCATCTTCAAACAGTTGGCCCCCGGGATCGACGTCCAGGGCGTGGTCGACGAGTTGATCGAACGCACCGAGATGGAGCTGGACTACCGGCTGGAGGCCGACAATCAACGGATCTTCGCCAAGGCCTACGCCGGCCACCCGCGCTTCCTGGTCCCGAACGTAGTGGCCAGTGCGCCCAAGGCGGTGATCCAGGAGTGGATCGAGGGCATCGGCATGGCGGAGATCATCCGCAACGGCACCGTCGAGCAGCGCGACCTGATGGGAACCAGGCTGGCCGAGTTCACCTGGGATGCCGCCCGCCGGCTGGAGCTGATCCACGGCGACGCGCACCCGGGCAACTTCATGCTGATGCCCGACGGCCGGATGGGCGTCATCGACTTCGGCGCGGTGGCACCGATGCCGGGCGGATTTCCGCCGGAGCTGGGAGCGGCGGTCCGCTTCGCCCGCGAGAAGGATTACGACCAGGTCATCGCGACGATGCGCCAGGGCGGATTCATTCAGAAGGGCCAGGAGGTCTCGGTGCGCGAGATCGACGAGATGCTGCGCCAGTACGTCGAACCGGTCGAAGTCGACGTGTTCCACTACACCCGCAAGTGGCTGCAGCGAATGGCCGGCAAGCAGTTGGAGCGCCCGGTGGAGCAGCTCAAGACCGCCCGTCAGCTGAACCTCCCGCCGAAGCTGGCGATGCCGATGCGGGTGCTCGGATCGACCACCGCGATCATGTGTCAACTCGACGCGCACGTGCCGGTCAAGCAGCTGTCCGAGGAGTTCGTGCCGGGCTTCACCGAACCTGCGGCCGAGGCGGCCAGCTCCTAGGCGGCCAGACCCCGGGCGGCCAGACCCCCGCGAAATCGAACCGGGCGCGGAAAAGGGGCGAGTGGCGGCATCGACAACGTCGATCTCAGCGCAACACGTTCAGGCCACCGCGCAACGCGTTCAGGCCACCGCGCAACGCGTTCAGGCCACCAACCGGTCTTTTCGCGGACGCCCACGCGGCCGTTTGCGGCCGATGATCGAGCCGCGGTCGAAGATCTCACCTCCCCACACCCCCCACGGCTCGGCGCGTTCCAGCGCCGTCGCCAAGCACTGGCGGCGAACCGGGCAGTTCGCGCACAGCGCCTTGGCCCGCTGCAAGTCGGCCGGATCCTCGGCGAACCACAGGTCCGGGTCGCGATTGCACGGCAAGTTCGGTTTCCTGGCTGTCGATGTGGGCGACATCGGGTTGTCCACCTGCTTCCTGGTCTTAGCGGTCTGGGCTGGATCCGGGCCAGGGTGTGCGGCTGTCGGGAAAAAGTATGGCCACGGATCCTTTTGGGTCCGTGGCCATCGGTGACGAGAGTGTGAAACCTAGGGCGAACCCCGATGCACGGACGCGGTGATTGCGGCGGCGGCGCCTGCCACATGGCGATGACGCGCCGCCGCCATAGCGGCGGCATGCGCGACACGGCGTACGGCTACCCGGCCCGCTTGGCCGGCACCGAACGTGCTCGGGGCGATCATGGTTTCGAGGTTAGCCGGTAGCGACACCGGCTCACAACTTGTTTTCCGTGCCGGCCGCTCCGCCATGCCGCTGGAAGCGCGTCCCGACCGCGGTCGCCAGTGACTGCTCCACCAACTCACGGCGGCCACCCAGGCCAACCATCAAGTTGACGGTCAGCGGCACCATGACGTCTGGAAACGCTTGCGGGCCAACGGCGCCGGCCATGACCAGCAGAACGAATCCGTGAGTGACGCTGAGCACCTGCGTCGCGGCCGCCCGGGCGTCCTGGTCGCGGATGCGTTTGGCGTCGATGACGCGCTGCACCGCCGCCTCCAGCACCGACAGCGCATCGACTCCCTCGGTGAGCATCCAGGGCATCGTGTCGGCGGACGGAACCGGCATCCCGGGAATCTCGGTGACGTGGAACAACAATCGATACAGCTGCGGATTCCGCAGCGCGAACTCGCTGTAGGCGAGTCCCCCGGACATCAGGTCGGCCATCGGATCATCGGTCTGCGGCACGCGTCGGACATGCGCCGCGAATCGGGAAAACCCTTCGCGCATCATCGCTTCGATCAGCTTCGCCATGCCGCCGAAATGGCTGTACACACCCATCGTGGAAACCCCGGCCTCGCTCGCAACCCGTCGGGCCTGCAGCGCGCTCGGTCCGTCTCGCTCCAGGACCGTCAACGCCGCCTGGACGAACCGGTCCCGGGGGCCAGCCGGCGCGGGCGGGCCGGGCGACTCAGAAGTCATCGTTGACACCTTCTCATAACAATCGTTATATTCGACGAATAACACGTGTTATAGCCGACTGGAGCATCGGGAGGACAAAATGACTGCACTGCTTCGACGGTCGGCCGACGGCCTGGCCGGCGCGTCGATGATCGTCGCGCTCTTCCTGCCCTGGACCGACGCCCACGGGGCTGGTTGGGACCTGTGGCGGGTCAGCTTTCCGCTCTGCGTGACCGTGGCGCTGTGCGCACTGGCCACGGCGGCCACCGGTGGCCATGTCGGCCTGATGCGCCCCGATGTCTCAATCATCGGCGCTGCCGACGTCTTCGGCGTGATCACCACGGTGACGCTGGCCCTGCTGCTGGCCTACGACTTCCCCCAGCACCCCGGCCGTCAGCCGGGCCTCATCCTGGCGTTGATATCGGCGGCGGTGGTGGCGTTCGCCAGCGCCGACTACCGTCCATTGCGGGGAGCACCGCTGTTTTCGCGGGTTGCCGATGGGGCGAGGTGATGTTCGACGTCATAGAACTGGCGGCTGCCGAGCGCGCCGAACTCGCCATCCTGCTGCGGTCACTGTCCCCGCAGCAGTGGCAGGCGCCATCGCTGTGCGCGGGCTGGACCGTCCGCGACGTCGTCGCCCACATGCTCAGCTACGAGGAGCTGAGCCCGGCGGAATTCGTACGGCGGTTCCTGCGCGGCCGGTTGCGACTCTACCGCGCCAACACGATCGGGCTGGAAGATTACGTCGACCACGGCCCGCAACAGCTGCTCGATCTGCTGGATCGCAGCATCCGCCCGCGCGGATTCCCCGCCGCCTTCGGCGGCCGGATCGCCTTGACCGACGGGATGATTCATCAGCAGGACATCCGTCGCCCACTGGGTATTCCGCGCGACATCCCCGCCGGACGGCTGGTGCCTGCGCTGAACTTTGCACGCATCGCACCGCCGCTCGGCATGGGGCGGCGGGTCCGCGGACTACGGTTGATCGCAACGGATTTCGACTGGGTCGCCGGGCACGGTCCGGAGGTCCGTGGGCCTGGTGAGGCCCTGCTGCTGTGCATCGCCGGCCGCCGTGGCGTCGTCGACGAACTCGAGGGACCCGGCCAGCCGGCATTGCGGACCCGGATCGGCGGCTGATCCCCGCTAGCCGCGGTTGCGGACCATCTCCAGCACATCGGACCCGAACTGCTCCAGCTTGCGCGCGCCGATGCCGGGGATGGCGACCAGCGCGGCCTCGTCGGCGGGCAGCAGCTCGGCGATCGCGGTCAGCGTGTTGTCCGAGAAGACGATGTAGGCCGGCACTTTCATCTCGGTTGCGGTGCGCAGCCGCCAGTCTTTGAGCCGGGTCAGCAGTTCGGTGTCGACGTCAGCGGCGCACGTCTCGCAGCGGCGCAGCATGATGGCGGCCGCGGAAGTCAGGGTGCTGTTGCAGATGCGGCAGTGCTGCGGGGCCCCGCGGGCTCGTCGCTGCTTCGCGGCCGGGGCACCGGGCTGCGGCCCCCTGCTATCGATACCGATAAGGAACCGCGACGGTTTGCGGGTGGCCCGCGCGCCCGGCGCGCGCGCCTGCGCCCAGCTGAGCGACAGGTGCACGCGGGCCCGGGTGACCCCAACGTAGAGCAGCCGGCGTTCCTCTTCGACCGGCTCGCTGTCGGGGCCGTGCGCGAGGGCGTGCGAGATCGGCAGTGTGCCGTCGGCCAGCCCCACCAGGAAGACCGCGTCCCACTCCAGGCCCTTGGCGGCATGTAGTGAGGCCAGGGTGACGCCCTGCACCGTCGGCGGGTGCCGGGCGTCGGCGCGCACCCGCAGTTCGGCCAGCAGGCCGGGCAGGTCCAGCTGGGGGCGCTGCGCGACCTCCTCGTCGACCAGTTCGGCCAGCGCGGCCAGCGCCTCCCAGCGTTCCCGGGCCTTGGCGCCGGCCGGCGGCTGCGCGGTCAGGCCCAGCGGTTCGAGCACCGCACGGACGATGTCCGGCAGCGGCGAACCGCTGCGCCCGGCTTCGCCGCCCTCGCGATCGCCGCCGTCGGCCAGCGCGCGGTCGGCGCCGCGGTCGGCCGCGCGCCGCAGTGCGACCAGCGCCTGCCGGATCTCCTGGCGGGTGAAAAACCCCTCGCCGCCGCGCACCTGGTAGGCGATGCCGGCCTCGGTCAGCGCCTCCTCGTAGACCTCGGACTGGGCGTTGATTCGATACAGCACCGCGATCTCGGCCGCCGGGGTGCCCGACTCGACCAGCCTGGAGATCTCCTTGGCCACCGCGGCCGCCTCGGCCACCTCGTCGGCGTGTTCGTGAAACGACGGCACCGGTCCCGGTTCGCGCTGGCCGACCAGCTGCAGCCGGCTGCCCGCCGCCCGGCCGCGGGCCGCCGCGATGACCCGGTTGGCCAGCGACACCACCTGGGGGGTGGAGCGGTAGTCGCGTTCCAGGCGCACCACCGTGGCGTCCGGGAATCGTCGGGAGAAGTCGAGCAGGTAGCGCGGCGAGGCGCCGGTGAACGAGTAGATGGTCTGGTTGGCGTCGCCCACCACGGTCAGGTCGTCCCGCTCCCCCAGCCAGGCCGACAGCACCCGCTGCTGTAGCGGGGTCACGTCCTGATATTCGTCGACGATGAAGCAGCGGTAGCGGTCCCGGAACTCCGCGGCCACCGCCGCGTCGTTCTCGATCGCGGCGGCGGTGTGCAGCAGCAGGTCGTCGAAGTCGAGCAGCACCCCCTGGTTGTCGGCGCCGCGGTTCTTGATCGCCTCGTACTCGGCGTAGACACCGGCCAGCTGTGCGGCGTCCAGCGGAATGTCGCGACTGACGGCCGCCGCCGCCTCCGGATACTGTTCCGGGCTGATCAGCGAGGCCTTCGCCCACTCGATCTCGCCCGTGACGTCGCGGACGTCGTCACTGCTCAGATGGAGCCCGGCATGGCCGATGGCGCGGGCCACCACAGCGAACTTGCGGTCCAGCAACTGCCAGCCGGTGTCGCCGACCACCCGCGGCCAGAAGTACCGCAGCTGCCGGTGGGCGGCGGCATGGAAAGTGCGCGCCTGCACCGTGCCCACGCCGTTCCCGGCCCCGGACTCGCCGGCCGTCGCCGCGCCCAGCGCACGCAGCCGGGACCGCATTTCGCCGGCGGCACGCTGGGTGAACGTCACCGCCAGCACCTGGCCCGCGGCAACGTGGCCCGCGGCGACCAGCTGGGCAATCCGGTGGGTGATGGTGCGGGTCTTGCCTGTTCCGGCGCCGGCCAGCACGCACACCGGGCCGCGCGGCGCCAGCACCGCCTCCCGCTGCTGGTCGTCTAGGCCCGCAATCAGTGGGTGCAGCGGGCTTGACGGGGTCACGGTGTCCATCTTGGCAGGAAGGTCCGACGCCGCTCTGTGGGCGGCGATCCGCGGCACCCGGCTCCGCCGAGCTCGCGACCCCCGCTAGCTTGGGAACCTATGACCCCCAGCGATGCCCCGCTCACCGTCTTCACGACACCCTGGTGCGGTTACTGCCACCAGCTCAAGACGGTGCTGAAGAAATTCGAGATTCCCTACGCGGAAGTGAACATCGAGCAGGACCCGAAGGCCGCGGAGTTCGTCGGCTCGGTCAACGGCGGCAACCGGACGGTTCCGACGGTGCGTTTCGCCGACGGCTCGACGCTCACCAATCCGACCGGGCGTGAGGTCAAGACGAAGCTGGCCGAACTGGGTGGTTGATCCCGGCTAATCCAGCGCCGCCCACGACTCGATGATCGTCCGGGCGATGGAGATCGAGCCGGGCAGCACCAGGCCGGCGTCTGAGTGCCTGGTCCAGTCACCGGCGTCGAGTGCGGCCCGAATCTCGTCGCGGGTGAACCAGGCCGCTTCGGCGATCTCGCCGTCGGCGAACGCGAACTGTTCGCCCGGATCGGCGACCGCATGAAAGCCCACCATCAGCGAACGCGGGAACGGCCACGGCTGACTGCCCAGGTAGCGCACGTCGCGCACGGTCAAGCCGACTTCCTCGTGAATCTCCCGGACCACGCACGCCTCGAACGACTCCCCTGCCTCGACGAAGCCGGCCAGCAACGAGAACATTCGCGGTGGCCACGCCGCCTGACGTGCCAGCACCGCACGATCGCCGCCGTCGTGCACCAGACAGATCACCGCCGGATCGATCCGCGGATATTCCTCCGCCCCGGTGACCGGATCGACCCGTGCCCAACCACCTCGGATCGCCCTTGTCGGCGAGCCGTCGACCGAGGAGAAGCCGGCCCTTTCATGCCAGTTCAGCAGTGCCATCGCCGATGACACCAGCTGTGCGCTGACGTCGTCGAAAATCTCGCCGGTCTGCCGCAGGTTCAGCACCGAAACATCTCGATCCGCCGGCGCCTCCAACTCCCCTCTGATCGCCCAGACGTGCCGGCCGTCGGCGATGCGGCCCAAAAACACCGCATCCGGCGGGGGCGCCGCGGCCAGGTCAGCGGCCCTGCCCAGCACCACCCGTCCGTCGGCGATCAACACCTGACCGCGGGCATCCACCCGCAGCAGGGCGGCCTGCGCCCAGCCGGCAACCGCGGCGTCGGTGTCGGTGCGCAGCCGATCGTCCCGGTCGGCCCCGACGCGGGACAGCAACGGAACCTGCCGCAGCTGAAAGTCCACCAAGCCTCCTAGCGGCTAGTGGCCCACGGTGCGCACGTACAGCAACCGGTCGTCGGACTCGATGGCGTCCACCTCCGGATCGCCCACCCGCAGGAACTGTCCGCCGCGGACCACACCGAGCACGATGTCGCGTAGATGTCGCGGCGACCCGCCGACCTCGGCCTGTTCCACCTCCCGCTCGGCGATCGCCAGGCCCTCTCCCGGTGTCAGCAGGTCCTCGATCGCCTCCACCACCTTGGGTGTGGTGGTGGCGATGCCCAGCAGCCGCCCGGTGGTCTCCGAGGAGACCACCACCGAGTCCGCACCGGACTGCTGCAGCAGGTGCTGGTTCTCCGCCTCCCGAATGGACGCGACGATCTTGGTGCTGCGGGGGGCGATCTCGCGGGCGGTCAGCGTTGCCAGCACGGCGGTGGCGTCGTCATCGACAGCCACGATGACCGAGGCCGCTTTCTGCACGTTCGCCTTGCGCAGCACGTCGGATTTGGTGGCGTCACCATCCACGGTGAACAACCCGGCAGCTTCGGCGCGCTTACGCGCCGCCGCATCGCTGTCGACCACAACGATGTCGGCCAGGGCGAGCTCGTCGTTGAGCATCGCGTCGATCGCTGTCCGGCCCTTGGTGCCGTAGCCGATGACGACGGTGGGGTTCGGCACTTTCTTCCTCCAACGCTGGATCTTGAATGCCTGCCGGGATTCCTGGGTGAACGCCTCGAACGTGGTCCCGACCAACAGGATCAAGAACACGACCCGTAGCGGCGTGATGACCAGAACGTTGACCAACCGGGCGAATTCGCTGATTGGGGTGATGTCGCCGTACCCGGTCGTCGACAGCGTCACCGCCGAGTAGTAAAGACAATCCAGCAGGGTCAGCTGGCCGCCGCGCACGTCGTGGTAGCCGTCGCGGTCGACGTAGACGAAGGCGGTCGACGCGATCAGCGCCACCAGCGCGATGCCGATCCGGCGCCAGACGACGGCAGACGGGCTGGCTTGTCGCTGTGGTGCGTGCAGCACGCCGACCAGGGCGTAGCCGGGCTGTTCGGCTGAGTCCTCGTCACGGCGCAGCCGTAGCCGGCTAGTTCTGGCCACGACGGCGGTTCATCGGTCAACCTGACGCACCGACACACTCTAACCGCGGCCCGGATGGCGTCAACAGGAAAGCAACGCGGCCAGCTCGGCAACATCGGGCAGCGTGTCGGGTGTGACGGTGGATCCGGCACGAACGTAGTGGAACGCGGTGCGCACCGAATCCTGAGGGCAGTCGGCCAGCGACGCCCACGCCAGCCGGTAGACACCCAGTTGCACAGCGGCCCGGCGCAGCGCGTCACGATCGCCGGGCGGGACACCGGTCTTCCAATCCACGACGACGACACCGCCGTCCGGTTCGGCGAATACCGCGTCGATCCGACCGCGTACCACGGTGTGTCCGACAGCCATCTCGAACGGAACCTCGATCGCCACAGGTGTGCGGGTAGCCCACGGCGAGGCGAGGAACGCCGCCTGCAGCGCGGCCAGCTCCTCGGCGTCAGCCTGCGTGATGTCGGCGTCGGCCGCACCGGGCAGATCCGCCAGGTCGAACAGCACCTCGGCGCTGTAGAACCGTTGCACCCATTCGTGGAACGCGCTGCCGAGCAGGGCGTGCGCATCCGGGCGGGACGGCAGCCGGCGGCCCAGCCGTCTTGCTGCGGCGACCGGGTCACGACTCAGCTCGACCAGGTTGCTCACCGAAACCTGGCTGGGCAGCGGCCGAGCCTGCTGTTCGGTGGCCCGGGCCCGTTCGGCCAGCAGCGCGTCGACGTCTGCCGTCTCATCGGCCCACTCGTCGCCGAACCGCCCGGTGCGGCCGGCACCAGTCTGCTCTGCGGGGCCGGCCGCCAACGCCGCCGACACCAGCGCGGCGCCGGCATCGACGTCGTTTCGTCGCATCCCCAGCGGGTCGTCCGGCCAGGTCGCCTCGACAACGCTGTCGCGCAGCGGGTTTCGCTCCCAGTCAGCCGGAGCGGGCGCCCAGTGTTCGACGGTGCCACACGGCGAGCCGGCCGTGGCGCAGCTGTCGATCAGCTGCTCGAGTTCGGTGAGAAACTCGGACGGTCCGCGTGGTTTGGCGCTGGTGGCATCCCAGTGGTGACCGGACACCAGCAGCGTGTCCTCAGCTCGGGTGGTCGCGACGTAGAGCAGTCGCCGTTCTTCATCGGTCTGCCGCTGGTCGAGCTGGCTGCGATGCGCAGCGATCTTGTCGGACAGTTGTTTTCGATCGACAACGTCGGAGGTGTCGAGGACCGGGACGCCGTGTGCCATCGACTCAGCGGTGATCGCAAGCGCGGCACGCTGCCGCGCGCTGCGGGTCTCCGCCATCGGCTCAGCGCGATCACCGCGCAGCAGCGGCGGCAGTTCGCCGGCGTCGGTCAGCCAGCTGCGTCGTGACGCGGTCGACGGGAACACCCGGGCAACCAGATGGGGCACCGCAACGACCTGCCACTCCAGCCCCTTTGCCGCGTGCACGGTAAGCACCTGTACGCGATCGGCCGCGGCGGCTTGGCTCGCGACAGCAAGGCCGTTTTCGGCCGTTTCGGCCGCATCCAGGTAGGCGAGCAGGCCGGCCACCGGGCTGGCGGCCGGCCGGGTGGTCGTGCCCATTCGCTCGGTGTAGTCGACGACGGCGTCGGCGAACGCGTCGAGATGCTCGGTGCCGGTCCTGGCTGTGCGGCCGGGCTGCGACGGGCCCGCGGCGATCGCGGCTCGCAGCTCGCAGTCCAGCCCGAGTACCCGGCGCACCTCGGCCACCAGGTCGGGCAGCGGCAACGAAAGACGGGCACGCAGCGCGGTCAGCTCGCCGGCCAGTGCGACGATCCGCCGGTGGCCGACAGCCGAGTACCTGCCCGGCGCGCCGGGGTCGGCGAGCGCGTCGGCCAGGCAGGGGGCGTCGGCGTCCGGGTTCGTGAGCGCAGTGATCTGCTCCGGCGACCCCCGCCCGGCCCGGGGGCCGCACAACTCGACGGCCCGACGCCACAGCGCGGCGATGTCGGCGGTGCCCAGCCGCCACCGCGGACCGGTGAGCACCCGAATGGCCGCGGCACCGGCCGTCGGTTCGGCAACCAGCCGCAGCATGGCCACCAGGTCGGCGACCTCCGGCACGAACAGCAGGCCCGCCAGGCCGACAACCTCCACCGGCAGGCCACGGGCGCGGATCGCCTCGGCCATCGGCGCGGCATCGGCGTTGCGGCGGACCAGTACCGCGGCAGTGGGCGCGGCGACGCCATCGGACTCGGCCCGCCGGTAGCACCGCTGCAACTGGTCGGCGACCCACTCGCGTTCGGCGACCACGTCGGCCAGCAGGGCCGCGCGGACAGTGCCGGGCGCGGCGTCCGGGCGTGGCCGCAGGGTGTGCACCGCGACCGAACGCTGGCGGGCTTCCGTGGCGACGGCGTTCGCCACCTGCAGCACCTCCGGCGGATTGCGCCAACTGGTGCGCAGTTCCAGTGTCGGCGCGGGGCTGCCGTCGGAGAGCGGGAAGTCGGTGCCGAACCGCGGCAGGTTGGTCGCCGACGCACCGCGCCAGCCGTAGATGGACTGGATCGGGTCGCCGACCGCGGTCAGCGCCAAATCGTCGTCGACGCCACCGCCGAACAGCGCCGACAGTGCGATGCGCTGGGCGTGCCCGGTGTCTTGGTACTCGTCGAGCAGAACCACCCGGTAGGTGTCGCGCAACTGCGCACCGACCTGGGGGCACGCCGACGCCACGCGGGCGGCCGCCGCCATCTGCGTCCCGAAGTCCATCACCTTCTCGGCCCGCATCCGCTGGTGCAGGGCGTCGATCAGCGGCACCACTTCGGCGCGTTCGGTTTGGGTGGCCAGCAGACCGAGCAGCCACTGGTTGGGGCCGGAGCTTCGCTGGCCACTCCCCGCCGGCAAGGTGTGGATGAGTCGTTCGAGTTCGCAGTGGGTGTCGCGCAGTTCGTCGGTGTCCACCAGGTGCTCGGCGAGTTGTCCGGCCAGCCGCAGCACCGTCGAGGTGACTGCGGCCGGGTCCTTGCCGGTGCGCAACTCTCCCGGATAGTCGCTGACCACTTCGAACGCCAACTGCCACAGTTCGGTCTCGCCGAGCAGTCGGGTGTCGGGCTCGATCCCGAGCAGCAGCCCGTGCTCGCGAAGCAACGCTCCGGCGAAGGCGTGGTACGTGCTGACCACCGGAGTGCCGGCGGTCTCGCCCACAACGTCTGCGGCACCCGCCGTGCACCCGGCCAGACGGGCCAACCGGGACCGCACCCGCCGCTGCAGTTGCCCGGCGGCCTTCCGGGTGAACGTCAGCCCGAGCACCTGGTCCGGCTCGGCGTAGCCGTTGGCGACCAGCCAAACCACCCGGGCGGCCATCGTCTCGGTTTTGCCCGCGCCGGCACCCGCGATGACCACCAGCGGGCCGGGCGGGGCGGCGATCACCGCGGCCTGCTCCGCGGTCGGCTGATGCAATCCCAGGGCATCGGCCAGGTCGGCGGGACTGTAGCGCGGCGATGTCATTGATCGGTCCGCTCGGCGTGGGCAGGGCAGCTGGAGCGGATCGGGCAGTGCCGACAGCCGTCGTTGACCCGGGCGACGAACCCCGGCCCGGCGGTAGCGGCGGACGCCTGGACGACCTGGGTGCGCCAGTGGTCGCGTGTCTCGGGCGTGATCGGGTCCTGCTCGCGTTCGACGGCGCCGGTGGTGCCGGTCTTACCCAGATAGACCAGTCGGCCGCCGCCCGGCCCGCCGCCGGCAACGTCCAGGCCCGCCTCGACGGCCAGCTGGTACATGGCCAGCTGGGCATGGCGTTGCGCATCGTCTTTGGTGACCGGAGTCTTGCCGGTCTTCACGTCGACTACGATCAGCCGCCCGCCCGGCTCGCGTTCGATCCGGTCGATCCGGCCGCGCAGCCGAACTCCGTCGACCACGCAGTCCACCTCGACCTCGACACCGGCCTCGGTCAGCTGATCGCGCGTTGCGTCCCGCCACTGGGTGAACGTCTGCAGCATGGTGCGGTGCCGCTCCAGCTCGTTGGCCGAGTACCAGCGCGATTCGAACGGCAGCCGCTGCCACGCTCGATCCAGCTCGGCGAGCAGCTCGGATTCGGATTTGCCGGACTCGGCGATCAACGCATGGATCATCGATCCGATGCTGGATCGCAGGTCGTGTGGTGCGGCTCCACCGTTGTGTTCGACCAGCCATCGCAGCGGACAGTCGATCAGGGTCTGCAGCGACGAGGGCGACAGCGTGACGACGTGGTCGCCGTCGTCGCGCCACAGCGGCTCCGCCGAGCTGATCGGCAGCGTGCCGTGCCAGCCGGCCGGGTCGGCTCCGGGCACTCCCGCTCTGGCCAGCCGTGCCAGTTGGGTCGCAGCGTGCGCGCGGGCATCGGCGGCCGCACCGGCCGAGCCGTCCGGGTCGCTCTGCGGTGCGCACACCATGCCGCGCAGCCGGCCCACCACGGCCGCGGCCGACAGCAGACGTGGCGCGGTCGGTGTCTCGCCGCCAACGGTGTCGTACTGCGTCAGCTCGGCGAAGAACCCCGACGGCACCTCGTCACCCGTCGTGCCGGCACCGCCGTCACCGTCGACGGCTGTCACCAGAAGTCGGCGACGAGCGCGGCCCATCGCCGACACCAGCATCCTGCGCTCCTCGGCCAGCAGCGGCGCCCGCGGCGAAGCGCCCGCACCGACCCCGTCCAGCGTGTCCAGCAGCCGCTGGGTGTGCAGCACTCCGCCGCGCGGAACGGTGTTGGGCCACAATCCTTCCTGCAGGCCGGCGATGACCACCAGATCCCACTCGTTTCCGAGCGCAGCGTGCACACTGAGTACCTGAACCGCCTCCGTGCCGAGCGCGGACTCGACGCGGGGTGCGGTGATGCGCATCGCGCCGACATGCGCGATGAGCCCGCTCAGCGAGGCGCCGGCGGTTTGTGAGACGTATTGCTCGGCGACGTCGAAAAGCGCCGTCACCGCGTCGAGGTCACGGTCGGCCTGCGCACCGGCGGCACCGCCGCGCTCGCTGGCCGCCAACCAGCGCCGCTGCAGACCGGACCGGTTCCAGGCCTGCCACAGGGTGTAGCGCGGATCGCGACCGGCCTGCTGGCAGTCGGCCGCGACCTCCAGGACCGCGCGCACCCGGCGCAGCGAGCGGGCGTGGGTGGCCGGCAACTGACCGTCCCACTCGCTTGTGGGCGACAGCACGACCGCCAGCTCGTCACCGGACCCGGCCGGCGCACCGGCAGCGTTTCCGGTCCGGCGAAGCGCACGCCGCAGCTGACGCATCGCGATCGGGTCCACCCGCCCGATCGGCCCGCTGAGCAGCGCCTCCGCGCGTTTCTCATCGAGCCCGTCGACGGTGGCCGTCAGCACGGCGAGCAGGGCGGCCACCGCGGGCTGTTCGCACAAGACCCCGTCGGCGGCGGGGATCGCCACCGGAACCCCGGCGCTCGCCAGCGCGCGCGGCAGCCGGTGGGCACGCGGCACCGATCGGACGATCACCACCATCTGCGACCACGGGACACCCTCCAGCAGATGCGCGCGCCGAAGCGTGTCGGCGATCAGCGCCGCTTCCGCATTGCCGGAGGCGGCCACCTGCACCCGCACCGACCCCGCGTCGGGGCCGGTGCCGTCCAACTTCCTGGGTACATCGGCGCCGGGCAGCCGGCCGGCGATGCCCACGACGGCCCGGGCCACCGCCGGCGCGCAGCGGTGCGACGTCGTCAGCGTCACCGGCGCCGCATCATCCTCCCGGGAGAGCCATCCCCCGCGGTGCGACAGTGCCGTCGGCTCACCGCCGCGGAATCCGAATACCGCTTGGCTGGGGTCGCTGACGATCAGGGTCAGCCCGACGCCGGCGGCCAGCACCCGGACCAGCCGCGCGGCCTGCGGGTCGAGTTGCTGTGCATCATCGACCAGCAGCAACCGGACCCGGGTCCGCTCGTCGGCAAGCAGGTTCGGGTCGGTGGCGAAGGCGTCGAGTGCGGCGCCCACCAGTTCGGCTGCGCCCAGCGCCGGCATCGTGGCCTGCGGAGCCGCGGTGCCGACCGCCGAGCGCAGCAGCATCACCTCCTCGTACTGCTGCGCCAGCCGCCCGGCGGCGACCCACTCCGGGCAACCGGACCGCTTGCCGAGCCGCACCAACTGGGCGGGGTCCACACCTCGTTCGGCGCAACGTGCCAGGAGGCCACGGACCTCGCCGGCGAACCCGTCGGTGCCCAAGGCGGCGTGCAGCGACGACGGCCACGCCTCGGTTCCGTTACCTGCCAGCAACTCCCGGATGATGCCGTCCTGTTCGGCACTGGTGACCAGCCGCGGCGGCAAGGCACCGGCCCGCTGCGCGGCCGCCCGCAGCACGGCGAACGCGTAGCCGTGCACGGTGCGGACCAGCGGCTCCCGGATGACCGCCGGAAGCGTGCCTGCCGTCTTGTCTCGGGCGGCAAGCAGCGTGGTCGTCAGTGCGCTGCGGGCGCGAATGGGTATCCGGCCGGAACCGGTCAGCACCAGCACCGACCGCGGGTCGACGCCGGCGGCGAGGTGCGCGGCCGCCGCGTCGATGAGCAGGCTCGTCTTACCGGTGCCGGGCCCGCCCAGGATATGCACCACGCCCCGCGACGCCGGGTCGAGCGCGGCCTGCGCTTCGCGGCTCCAGCGGTGGGTCATGCCGACATGACACCACGGGGCTACGACAGATTCGTGGCACCATCAATCGGTGACCGACGAACTACGGGTGCATCATTTCGGGCCGGCGGGTCCGGTACGGATGCTGGCTATCCACGGGCTTACCGGCCACGGACGCCGGTGGCAGCGGTTGACCACGGACCACCTGCCCGACGTCGCGGTGGCCGCACCAGATCTGCTCGGTCACGGTCGATCCTCGTGGGCCGCACCGTGGACCATCGACGCCAACGTGCGCGCGCTGGCGGCGCTGCTGGATGAGACCGCCGGCGGACCGGTGGTGGTTGTCGGGCATTCATTCGGCGGCGCGATCGCGCTGCACCTGGCCGCCGCACGGCCGGATCTGGTCGCCGCCCTGGTGCTGCTCGACCCGGCGATCGGTCTCGACGGAGCCTGGATGGCCGACATCGCCGCTGCGATGCTGGGTTCGCCGGATTATCCCGACCGCGCCGAGGCCCGAGCCGAGAAGGCGAACGGATCCTGGTCCGACGTGGACGCCACGTTGCTGGACGCCGAACTCGACGAGCATCTGGTGGCGCTGCCGAACGGCCGTTACGGCTGGCGAATCAGCCTGCCTGCGATGATGTCCTACTGGAGCGAGCTTGCGCGCGACATCGTGCTGCCGCCGCCCGGCATCGCGACCACGCTGGTTCGTGCGACGCACACCTCACCGCCGTATGTGCGCGACGACTTGGTCGGCGCGCTGCAGACGCGCTTGGGAGACAAGTTCGAGTTGGTCGACCTGGACTGCGACCACATGGTGGCGCAGGCGCGTCCCAGCGAAGTGGCCGCGGTGATCCGGGATCGGCTGGCGGTGCGCTGAGCATGGCGCCGGTGACCGACCAGCAGGTCGAGCGCGTGCGCGCGTTGATCTCGGCTATCCCGCCGGGCCGCGTCGCCACCTACGGCGACATCGCCTCCGCCGCAGGGCTTTCCAGTGCGCGCATCGTCGGCTGGATCCTCCGGGTCGACGGTTCCGATCTGCCATGGCACCGGGTGATTCGCGCCTCCGGGCGGCCGGCGCGACATCTGCAAACGGAGCAGCTGGAACGGCTGCGCGCAGAGGGGATTCTGGCTGTCGACGGCCGGGTGGATCTAGCCGTCGTACGGCACCATTTCTGACAACTCGAGGCTCTACAGCACCAGACGGACCAGGGCGGCGGTGCGCGCCAGGCCCGGGAAGGAGTCCGCCGTCGAACGGGGGTGCAACGCATGAACGGCCAACCGGAACATCAACGCCCGCAGCAGCATCTGTGGCCATTCGGGCAGCGACTTCCACCGATCGATCAGGCCGTCGTCGGCATCGCCCCAGGACAACGCGTCCACAACCACGACGCCGGCCGCCCAGGAGGCCGGCCGCCAGTACGGGGTGATGTCGGTGATCCCCGGTGCGGCAGCACCGGCGAACAGCACGGTCCCGTACAGGTCGCCGTGCACCAGTTGACTTGGACTCTTCGTCGTTTTCCGCAGTGTGGCAAGCTGATTGATCAGGTCGATCGAGTTCTGTCCGTCCGGTGAACCCGGGGCGATGCGGGCTCCCGGCTGCAGCGAGTGGAACGGCCGGTCCTCCCAGGCGGCGCGATCGGCCGCGATGAAGACGTCGACGTCAGCCCACGGCGCCACCGGCGCCTGGGTGAGAAACCGCGGACGTTCCAGCTTGGCGGTGGCTTCGTGCAGCCGGACCGCCGCCGACACCACCTCGTCATGCCGCGGCTCCGGGCTGCCCGCGACGAAGGTGTCTGCCCGCCAACCCGATACCACGTAGCGCCCGTCGGTGGAACGTACCGGGCGAGCCAGCCGGATGCCGTCGACGAACAGCGTCTCCCGCACCTTGGCCGACCACGCCGAGCGCGCATGGTCGGCAACCTTCGACAGCACCACCTGACCGCATTTCCAGCCGTCCTCCCAGCCCGCGCCGAGCGCGGTGGGTTGCACACCGTGCAGACCGAACGCGGCCAGCACGTGGTCAGGCGGCGGCTCGGCGGCGGCAACGGCGACGGTCACAGGCTTAGCGTAGCCCGGCATTACTCCCGGCTGCGGGCCCGACACGACCGGCCGACGGCTCAGTACATGACCATGTCGGGTTGCATCTGCTTGGCCCACGCCACAATTCCGCCCTGGAGGTGAACCGCGTCGGAGAAACCGGCCTTCTTCAGTGTGGCCAGCGTCTCCGCCGAACGGACTCCGGTCTTGCAGTACAGCACCGGCTTCCGGTCTTGGGGCACCCTGGCGAGACCCTCCCCGGAGTTGATCGACGACTGCGGGATCAGTTCCGCGCCCTCGATGTGGTTGATGGCCCACTCCGTCGGCTCTCGCACGTCGATCAGCGCCAGTTTCGTCCCGGAGTCCAGCATCTCGCGCAGTTCCCTGGGCGTGATGGTGGAGCCGACGGCGGCCTCGGCCGCGGCATCGGACACCGCGCCGCAGAACTCCTCGTAGTCGACCAGTTCGGTGATCGGCGGAGTCGCCGGATCCTTGCGGATCCGGATGGTGCGGTAGCTCATCTCCAGCGCGTCGTACACCAGCAACCGGCCCAGCAGGGGTTCGCCGATGCCGGTGATCAGCTTGATCGCCTCGGTGCCCATCACCGATCCGATCGACGCGCACAAGATGCCCAGCACGCCGCCTTCGGCGCAGGACGGCACCATCCCCGGCGGCGGCGGCTCCGGGTAGAGGTCCCGGTAGTTCAGCCCCAATCCGTCGGGCGCGTCCTCCCAGAACACCGACGCCTGGCCCTCGAAACGGTAGATCGACCCCCACACGTAAGGCTTGTGCGCCAGCACAGCGGCATCGTTGACGAGGTAGCGGGTCGCGAAGTTGTCGGTGCCGTCCAGAATCAGGTCGTATCGGCCGAACAGGTCGACCGCGTTCGACTCGGTCAGCCGGAACTCGTGCAACTGGACCCGCACCAGCGGGTTGATCTCGGCGATCGAGTCGCGGGCACTCTCCGCCTTGAGCCGGCCGATGTCGGACACGCCGTGAATGACCTGACGCTGCAGGTTGGACTCGTCGACAACGTCGTCGTCGACGATGCCGATCGTGCCGACACCCGCCGCTGCCAGATACAGCAGCGCCGGCGCTCCGAGCCCACCGGCACCGATCACCAGCACCCGCGCATTCTTGAGTCGTCGCTGTCCCTCGACACCGACCTCCGGGATGATCAGGTGGCGGCTGTAGCGCGTCACCTCGTCCCTGGTCAGCTCACCCGCGGGTTCGACCAGCGGCGGTAACGACACCGAATCCGACATAGAGGACATCGCCACCGAGACTATCTCCTAAGGATCGATTCGCCGGCGGCCCGCAACCCGGCCGCCCTGATTACAGCTGACCAGGTCAACGACAAACGATCCGCGAAGCTTCCCGGCCGGCCCCGATCACGGAATGGGCGCCGGCCACGGGTTGAACCGGCAGACCTTGCCGTCGGCTTTGACCCAGTCGGGGTCGAATTTGGCGGCATCGTTGTCGGCGGTGCCCAGAGTCTGCTGCATCATCACCGGCGCCAGGCCGTCCTGGCGGTCGCACGGCTCGTGGTGCTGATAGCCGATCGCGTGACCGACCTCATGGTTGATCAAATACTGCCGATAGGAGCCGATGTCACCCTGGAACGGGACCGCTCCGCGAACCCATCGTGCCTCGTTGATGAAGACCCGCGGTTGCGCGTTCGGCCCGTAGGACGGGTTGTAGCAGGACACTTCCAGCGGAATCTCGTAGCCGCAGCCCTCCCGGATCGTCATCGGCGTGGTCAGCGAAATACGAAAATCCGGGGCAGTCGGTCCTGCCCCGTCGACCCGGACGAACGCGATCTGCGGGTTGTGCGTCCACCCCTTGGGGTTGGCCAGCGTCTGGTCGACCATCCGGGCGAACGCCTCGTCACCGCCGAACGCGGCCGGGTCGATGCCGTTCTCTACCTCGACGGTGTAGGCGAACACCTTCGCGGTGCCCTGGCCGACCTGGGGCATCGTGCCGGGAACGACCTGCCAGGTCATCGTCCCGGCCTCGGTGAACGGCCCGCCGTCGGGCAGGATCCCGGTGGGCAGACTGGCGTCGAACTCGGTCAGGCCGCGCGGTGGCGCACCGATGATCGCCGTGCCCGCCGAACCGATCGTCGGCGGCCCTTCGATCGCCTCGGCCTGGGTGCTGGAGCCGGACGCTCCGGTCACGGTGGTGCCGGTCACGGTCTGATAGACAACGACGGCGGTGAGCACCGCCAGCACCGGAAGGGCGTACGCACGCCAACCATAGGTGGTGACGAACCGGCCCAGCCAAGTCTGTTTTCGCAGGTGGCCGTGACTTTCCCGACTAGATCGGTTCCGTCCGACGCCCGCCGCGATCGGGTCGCGCAGCGCGCGCAGCGGCTCCCGCCACTGGTCGTGCAGCACCGGCACCTGGCCGCTGGCGTGCCACCCCGGGTCGTGGGTCACCGTCCCAGGATGGCACAGCCACCACCGGCCGGGTCTTTCCGGCGCGCCCGCAGCCGGGACGGGGCCGCTGAGCAACACTGCGCGCAACGTAGTGTCGTAAGGTCTCGTTTGCACCCATTGGCAGCGGCGCGACGGACCAGCGGGAGCGGATTGGGGACTCGATGAGCAAGCCGACCGAGACGGCCGAGCGGGACCACGCCGGGGCGGCGGCCAGCAACCGCAAGGGCAACCGATTGCCGCGCGACGAGCGCCGCGGCCAGCTGCTGGTGGCGGCCAGCGATGTCTTCGTCGACCGCGGCTACCACGCCGCCGGGATGGACGAGATCGCCGATCGTGCCGGAGTCAGCAAACCGATTCTCTACCAGCACTTCTCATCGAAGCTGGAGCTGTACCTGGCGGTGCTGAGCCAGCACGGAGACAATCTGGTCACCGGGGTGCGTCAGGCGTTGCGCGCCACCACCGACAACCGGGAGCGGCTGCGGTCGGCCGTTCAGGCCTTCTTCGACTTCATCGAACACGACGGCGAGGGTTACCGGCTGATCTTCGAGAACGACAACGTCATCGAGCCCCAGGTGGCAGCGCAGGTTCGGGTAGCCGTCGACTCCTGCACCGATGTGATCTTCGAGCTGGTCAGCCAGGATTCCGGGCTCGATGCGCACCGCGCCCGCATGATCGCGGTGGGGCTGGTGGGCGCCAGCGTCGACTCGGCCAGGTACTGGCTGCACAGCGGACGCCCCATCACCAAGGACGACGCGATCGACAACACCGTGCGGTTCGCGTGGGGTGGACTCTCGCACGTGCCGCTGAACCGGTAGTGCTGCCGGCGGCGACCCGTCCCCCGCAAGCGGGAGGTGCCCCCAGCGCCCGGTCAGCGGCGACCCGCTGCGCCCGGCTCCGCGGCGCTTGCGATCGCCGCCGGCTACTGGCGGATGCCGAAGCCGACCCGGCGGCTGTCAGCCACCCCGATCTCCACGTACGCGATCTTGCCGGCCTGGACCAGGTAGCGGCGGCCCTTGTCGTCGGTCAGTCCCAGCACGCCCGAGTCGTTGCTCAGTGCGGCGGCGACCAGTTCCTCGACTTCATCGGGTGTCTGCGCGCTGGTGAATACCAGCTCACGCGGGCTGTCGGCGACCCCGATCTTGACCTCCACGCTGGCCCCTTTCGTTGATGTGTGACGCACTGTCGGCGGGTTGGCCGGTTCAGCAAGCACGCTAGTTGATGCGCCGACACCCGTCGGCCGGCCCCGGCGGGTGTCAGGTCAAGCCCAGTTCGCGCATTCGATCGTCGTGGGTGCGCTGAACCCGGTCGAAAAAGCCGGCCAGGTGCGTCAGCCCCCCGGTGCCCGACATCACCAGGTCGACAAGTTCGTCGTGTTCGGCCAGCACGTACTGGGCCTGGGTGATCGCCTCGCCGAGCAGACGGCGGGCCCACAGCGCCAGCCGGCTGCGCTGCTTGGCGCTGGCCGTCACGGCGGCGCGCACCTCGGCGACGACGAACTGGGAGTGCTTGGTCTCGGCCAGCACCGAGCGCACCACGGCGGCGACCTCGTCCGGCAGACCGGCCGCGATATCGAGGTAGAAGTCGGCCGCCATAGCGTCGCCGATGTAGGTTTTCACTAACGCTTCCAGCCAGGTGCTGGGCATGGTCAGCCGGTGATAGCCGTCCAACGCCCCGGCGTACTTCGACATGGCGGCCACGATGTCCACGCCACGCTGCGCCAGGGCTTCACTCAGCAGGTCGTAGTGCCCCATCTCGGCGGCGGCCATGCTGGCCATCGAAATCCGGCCGCGCAGGTCGGGCGCCATCCGCGCCTCGTCGGTCAGCCGGTAGAACGCTGCCACCTCGCCGTAGGCGAGCAGCGCGAACAGCTCGTTGACCCCCGGATGGTCGGCCGACAACAGTGGCTGTGACGCCTCCGAGGACGAAGCTGCCTGCTCGGTTGATGGGACCGCATCCATGGGCACACTCTAGAACCCCCGGGCGCTGACCCGCCGCGCCCGGCACCGCCGCACTCGCGATCAGCGCCATGCCCCCAGGGCGCTGACCCGGGCAGGCGGTCGCCAACCAGGTAGGATGTCCGGCAGGCAGTGCCGGTGACGGCCGCTGCCGGAGAAATGTGCGTACACGCAATCGGCTCGCCTCGCGGTTGAGCGCATTGCCAGCGAATCGGCAACGTATCGACGATCACGGCGTGTGCGCTGAAGAACCACACCGCGATCGGCTGAAACCGAATACCGAAAGGCACATTGCCCCCACATGACTCCCCTGATCTCCAGCCCACGCCCAGCCACCGGACCGAGCTTCGCCGAACTCGGCGTTCGCGACGAGATCGTGCGCGCGCTCGCCGAAGACGGCATCGAGCATCCGTTCGCCATTCAGGAGCTGACCCTGCCCCTCGCGCTCAGCGGCGACGATCTGATCGGCCAGGCGCGCACCGGCATGGGCAAAACGTTCGCGTTCGGCGTGCCCCTGCTGCAGCGGGTCAGCACCGACACCGCAAAGCCACTGACGGGCGTTCCGCGGGCTCTGGTGGTGGTGCCGACCCGCGAGCTGTGCCTGCAGGTCTCCGGCGACCTGGCCGATGCCGCCAAATACCTGACCGCCTCGGACCCGGCCGACGAAGCCGCGAACACGGCGCGCGCCCTGGCGGTGGTGGCCATCTACGGCGGACGCCCCTACGAGCCGCAGATCGAGGCGCTGCAGGCCGGCGCCGACGTGGTGGTGGGCACCCCCGGCCGGCTGCTCGACCTGGCCCAGCAAGGCCATCTGCGGCTGGGCGGGCTGACGGTGCTGGTCCTCGACGAGGCCGACGAGATGCTGGACCTGGGGTTCTTGCCCGACATCGAACGCATCCTGGCCCAGATCCCCGACGACCGGCAGTCGATGCTGTTCTCGGCGACGATGCCGGACCCGATCATCACCCTGGCCCGCGGCTTCATGAATCAGCCCACCCACATCCGGGCCGAGGCGCCACACAGTTCCGCGGTGCACGACGCGACCGACCAGTTCGTCTACCGCGCGCACGCGCTGGACAAGGTGGAGCTGGTCAGCCGCGTGCTGCAGGCCCGTGGCCGCGGCGCCACGATGATCTTCACCCGCACCAAGCGGACCGCGCAGAAAGTATCGGACGACCTTGGCGAGCGCGGGTTCAAAGTGGGCGCCGTGCATGGTGACCTGGGCCAGGTGGCCCGGGAGAAGTCGCTCGAGGCGTTCCGGACCGGCGCGATCGACGTCCTGGTGGCCACCGACGTGGCTGCTCGCGGCATCGACATCGACGACGTCACCCATGTCATCAACTACCAGTGCCCGGACGACGAGAAGACCTACGTGCACCGCATCGGCCGGACCGGTCGGGCCGGCCGCACCGGGGTCGCCGTCACCCTGGTCGACTGGGACGAACTGGCCCGCTGGACGATGATCGACAAGGCGCTGAGCCTGGCCTGCCCCGACCCCGCCGAGACTTACTCCAGCTCGCCGCACCTCTACACCGAGTTGGGCATCCCCACCGATGCCACCGGCACCGTCGGAAAGCCGAGCAGGGCGCCGACGAAGCGGCCCGCCGACCGAGGCGCCCAAGGCACCACAACCGACCGCCAGCGGCCGGTGCGCAAAAGCGACCGGTCGCGGCGACGCACCCGGGGCGGCCAGCAGGTCGCCGAAAACCGTTCCGGCACGGAGGCCGCGACTGGGCCGACTGCTCCGCCACAAACCACGGACCCCGCAGCATCCGCCGGCAACGGGTCCGACAAGCCGCCCCGCCGTCGTCGTCGCCGGCCCCGCAAACCAGCGCAGCCAGGCCAGCCGGCCCAGCCGGTCACAGCCACCAACGTCGGCTGAGCCGGCACCGGTTGCCAGATGGTCCGACCCGAGCGCCGCACTGCGGCCGACGTGACAGTCGCCGCCGCGATCGCGGTTCTGGTCGCGGTCGCGGGCACGCTGGTCTGGTGGAACAGCGACGCCCGGGCGACCAGCAGCCACCCGGCGGAAGGCCCGGTGGGCAACCCGCCGTTCGCCCGGGCCGTGCCGGCCGCGCTGACTCAGCTGTGGTCCGCGGCCAGCCGGGCCACCGTCGAACCGGTGGTGGTCTCCGGGACGGTGATCACCGGGGACGGCCGCGAGGTGAACGGCCGCGACCCGGCCACCGGTGAATCGCGCTGGAGCTATGCCCGCGGTGTCGACCTGTGCGCCGTTTCCTGGATCTACCGCTACGCCGTCGCCGTGTTCCCGGACGGCCGCGGCTGCGGCCAGGTCAGCGCGATCGACGCCGCCACCGGCCAGCGTGGCCCGGCCCGCACCAGTTACGCCGACCGGCACGTCGTCGTCTCCTCCGACGGCAGCGCGGTGCTGTCGACCGGTGCGACGCGGTTGGAGTTGTGGCGATCTGACCTGGTCCGGGTGCTGTCCTACGGCGAAATCGACGCGCGGGTGAAGCCGTCGGCGCGGGGCATCGGCGCGGGGTGCGCACTGGTGTCGGCGGCTGCCGACTCGTCCGCGGTCTCGGTGCTGGAGGCCTGCCCGGGGCAGCAGGATCTGCGCCTCACCCTGCTGCACACGGCCAAGGAGGAAGACGAGCCCGAGGTGCACCTCGTGCCCCAGCCGGGTGTCTCCGCCGACTCCGGCGCCCGGGTGCTGGCCGTCGTCGAGGTGGGCAACGGCACCAATACAGCGGTCTATCTGCCCGCGCCGCAGCCCCGGGTGGAGATCATCGACGAAACCGGTGCCACCGTGGCCAAGACGGCGCTGCCGGCAAAACCCTCGCCAGCCAGTGCGGCGCTGCCGGTGTCGCGGCCGGCCGGCCTGATCAGCTGGTGGACCGGCGACGCGGTGGTGATGTTCGACGCCGCCTCGCTGACCTATCGCTACACCGTCCACACCGCGGGTTCCGCGGTCCCGCTGGGGCCCGCCGCGATGATGGCGGACAAGCTGCTGATCGCGGTCACCGGCGGGGTGGGGGTCTACCAGCAGACCACCGGGACCCTGGAGCGCACCATCCCGGTCAGTCGCCCGCCCGCCGTGACGACGGTCTTCCCGCGGGTGGCCGGCTCGACGGTCGTCGAACAGCGCGGCGACACGGTCGTCGGGCTGGGCTGAGGCTTCCCGGGCGCCCGCCGAATGTGGGCTTGATGCACGGTTGACCGGCCGAACCGTGCATCAAGCCCACATTCGGTCGCAATCGGCTACACCTCGGGCGCGAAGGTCGGCATCGGCTTGCCGGACTTCCAGTGCTTGAGCAGCGCGCGCGCCAGCTCGCGGTAGGCGACCGCACCCTTGTTCTTACGTCCCGCGATCACCGACGACCCCGAAGCGCTGGCCTCGGCGAAGCGCACCGTGCGCGGGATGGGCGGGGCAAGCACCGGGATGTCGTACCGATCGGCGATGTCCAGCAGCACGTCGCGGGTGTGGGTGGTTCGCGAGTCGTACAGCGTCGGCAGCGCGCCCATCAGCTTCAGGCCCGGGTTGGTTATCTGCTGGACGTCGGAGACGGTGCGCAGCAACTGCCCCACACCGCGATGGGCCAGTGTCTCGCACTGCAGCGGGACGATCACCTCGTGCGCGGCGGTGAGCCCGTTCAGGGTGAGCACCCCCAGCGACGGCGGGCAGTCGATGACGACGACATCAAACTGGGCACCGGGCTCGCCAACCAGCTTGGCCAGCGCGCGCTGGAGCGCGTACTCGCGGCCGGCGCGCATCAGCAGCATCGCCTCGGCGCCGGCCAGGTCGATGTTGGCCGGCAGCAGCGTCATCCCCTCCGCCGTGGTCACCAGCGCCGCGCTGGGTTCCACGTCGCCGAGCAGCACCTCGTGCACCGACAGCGGCAGCTTGTCCGGATCATGACCGAGCGAGAACGTCAGGCAGCCCTGCGGATCGAGGTCGACGAGCAGTACCCGCATCCCCTGCTCCACCATGGCCGCGCCCAGCGACGCCACCGTCGTCGTCTTGGCGACGCCGCCCTTTTGGTTCGCGGCCGCCAGTATCCGCACATCGGTACTCACACGTGCCATCCTGGCACGGCAGCGCCCCCGGCGGCGGCTGCGACGCCGATGTTCCGGGTGAGGCTCGGGTCGGGCACAATCAGTCGGCGTGGGCCCACAGGAATCCCGAAACGATCCCCGACTGCTGCTGCTGCGTCACGGTGAGACGGAATGGTCGAAGTCCGGCCAGCACACCGGCCGGACCGATCTGGAGCTGACCGAAACCGGCCGCCGGGAGGCCGCCGCGGCGGCGGCGGTGATCGACGCGCTGCGCCCGCAGAATCCATTGGTGGTCAGCAGCCCGAGCCAGCGGGCCCGAGTCACCGCCGAGCTTGCCGGGTTGCACATCGACGAGGTCTCCGAGGATCTCGTCGAATGGGATTACGGGCGCTACGAGGGCCTGACGACGGCACAGATCCACGAGTCGGAGCCCGATTGGCTGCTGTGGACGCACGGCTGCCCGGGCGGTGAAAGCGTCCAACAGGTCAGTGACCGCGCCGACCGCGCGGTCGCGCTGGCGCTGCGGCACCTGCCGTCGCGCGACGTGGTGCTGGTCGGGCACGGCCATTTCTCCCGTGCGGTGATCACCCGCTGGCTGGAGTTCCCGCTGGTCGAGGGGGCTCGTTTCGGTATGGCCGCGGCGTCGATCGCGGTCTGCGGTTTCGAGCACGACGTACGGCACGTCGCGGCGCTCGGGTTGACCGGTCCACCGCGTTGACCCAGCCGGGTCCCACCGAACCGGCATTCGCGCTGTCCGGTCCGGCCGAGACGCTGATCGCCGATAGCGTCGTCGCCGGCTTCTCCGACGTCGCCGCGGCGGATCGGCAACTGAAATCCGGTCGCGTACCAATAGTGTTGGGCGCCTTGCCGTTTGATCCGGATCGCGCCGCGGCGCTGATGGTCCCGCAGGGTGTGCGCCGAACCCGCACGCTGCCCGACTGGCCGACCGGCCCGCTACCGCGGGTGCACGTCGCGACCGCCGAACCGGCACCTTCCGAGCACCGCGACCGGATCAGCCGGGTGCTCGAGGAGTTGGGCCGGCACGACGGGCGGAACGGCGCCCTGCAGAAGGTGGTGCTGGCCCGTGGGTTGCGCCTGGTCGCCGACGGGCCGCTGGACGCCCGCATCGTTCTGCGCCGGCTGGCCGCAGCCGACCCGACCGGCTACGGCTACCTGGTCGATCTGACCGCGGCCGGCGACCGGCACCGTGGAGCGGCCCTGGTGGGTGTCAGCCCGGAGTTGCTGGTGGCCCGCACCGGGGACCAGGTGAGCTGCCGGCCGTTCGCGGGCTCGGCACCGCGTTCCGACGACCCCGCCGTCGACGCGGCCAACGGCGCGGCCCTGGTCGAGTCGGGCAAGAACCGCCGCGAACATCAGCTGGTCGTCGACCAGCTGCGCACCGTGCTCGAGCCGTTGTGCGCGCAACTCGACGTCGCGCCGGAGCCGGAGCTCAGCGCGACCGCAGCGGTGTGGCACCTGAGCACCCGCATCACCGGGCGGCTTCGTGAAACATCAACCACCGCACTGAATCTGGCGTCGGCACTGCATCCCACGGCGGCGGTCGGCGGATTTCCGTCGCGGCCCGCCGTCGAGTTGATCCGCGAGTTGGAGGGCAACCGCGGCTTCTACGCCGGCGCGGTCGGCTGGTGCAACGCGGCCGGCGACGGCCGCTGGGTGGTGTCGCTGAGGTGTGCTCAGCTGTCCGCCGACCGGCGTCACGCGGTGGCGCACGCCGGCGGCGGGATTGTGGCCGGTTCGGACCCGGAGGACGAACTGGCCGAAACCACAGCCAAATTCACCACGATCCTGAGCGCACTGGCGGTCGCCCAGTAGCTCGGCGACTCAGCGGCCGGTAACCCAGCGCAGCGCCGGCCGGCTGAACAGCAGCGCCAGCACAGCCAGCGCCAACGCCGCGACGGTGACGCCGTATCCCCAGCGGTGCGAGCCGACGCCGAGATTCCACGCCACCGGCAGCAGCATCAGGTTGGTGAAAACCGCGATGCCACGACCCCAGCGCCGGCCGCGCAGCAAAGCCCACGCGGCCGCCAGTACGCAAGCGCCGGCCAGCGCGAAGCACGCGGCGGTCGCGAACCCGTTGACCACCCGCTGGTCGACGCCCACCAGGCCGCGCAGCACCAGCGCCGCCGCTGCCGCCAGCGCCGCCACGCCCTGCACTGCGACGATCAAACCCGCTGCTCGCACCGCACCCGGTGACGGAACGGCTGCATTCACGCGGTCAGCGTAGCCACTCCCATCCCATACACTGGTGCTCCGTGCGAGCCGTGCTGATCGTCAACCCCAACGCAACGTCCACCACGAGGTCCGGGCGCGACCTGCTGGCGCACGCACTCAAAAGCAGGCTGGATCTGGCGGTCGAGCACACCCGCTACCGTGGCCACGCGATCGAACTGGCCCAGAAAGCCACCGCCGACGGGATCGACCTGGTCATCGCGCACGGCGGTGATGGCACCGTGCACGGCGTGGTCAACGGCCTGCTCGGCAGCCCGGGGGCACTGCCGGCCGGCCATGTGCCGGCGCTGGCGGTGGTGCCGGGCGGGTCGGCCAACGTTTTCGCCCGGGCACTGGGTCTCGCCGCCGACCCGATGGACGCCACCAACCAGGTCATCGACCTGATCAACCGCCACCAGGACGGGCAGGGTTGGCGCCGGATCGGCCTCATCGACTGCGGCGAAAAGTGGTCAGTGCTCAACGCCGGCATGGGAGTGGACGCCGAGATAGTGGCCGCGGTCGAAGCGCAGCGGGAAAAGGGCCGCAACGTCACGGCATTTCGTTACATCCGGGCGACAGTGCCCACGCTGCTGGCCAGCGCCCGCCGGACACCGACCCTGACGGTGCGGTTGGCCGGCCGCGACCCGGTTCCCGGGGTGCACTTCGCGTTCGTGTCCAACTGCAGCCCGTGGACCTATGCGAACAAGCGGCCGGTGTTCACCAACCCCGGTTGCACGTTCGAATCCGGGCTGGGGGTGTTCGCCATCACCAGCACGAAGGTGCTGCCCACCGCCAGATTGTCCCGCCAGATGCTGTCCAAACGCCCCAAGCTGCAGGCCAAGCAGCTCATCCGGGACGACGACGTCGCCGAGATCCGGATCACCACGCAGGACAAACCGATCGCCACCCAGATCGACGGTGAGTACATCGGGGCGCGCACCGAGATGACGTTCCGAGCGGTGCCGGACGCCCTCGACGTCGTCGCGCCGCCCTCGCAAGCCGGTGGGGAAACGCCCAGAAACCAACGCTGACCTGGGTGAATAGATCTGCCTTGGGCAGATCCGCACATAATCGCAGGCAGTGTAGTACAAATGGACGGACGCGCTGGAAGCGGCCCGGTCGGAAGTGAGATTGACCACCGTGCTATCGGTCACCCTTGACATCCGTGCAGCCTGTGAAACGATCAAGCGATCGGATGCAAGCCACGGAAGGCCACAGACGGCCACAGACCATTTCTTGCGCCCGCTTTAACAGCCGAAGAAATATGGTGCGAGCGCCCCGCTGCGCCCAGAGTGAGGAGTTGACGGTCTATGGATTGGCGGCATAAGGCGGTCTGTCGTGACGAGGACCCGGAGCTGTTCTTCCCGGTGGGAAACAGTGGCCCGGCGCTCGCCCAGATCGCTGAAGCGAAACTGGTCTGCAGCCGCTGTCCGGTGATCACCGAATGCCTCACCTGGGCGCTGGAGACCGGCCAGGACGCCGGCGTGTGGGGCGGAATGAGCGAAGACGAGCGTCGCGCGCTCAAGCGCCGCAACGCCCGGACCAGGGCACGCAGCGGAGTCTGACCTCAGCCGTCGGAGGATGACGCTGCTCCGACGTGGTCGGGGCTTTTCCGGGTCGGCGTCACGGCGCGGGCCGCGGCCGCCGGCTCCCGAGGGGAATGCGCACCACCATCTCGGTGCCGCCGCCCGGAGCACTCCGACTGGTCAGTGAGCCGTCCAGCTCCGCGGTGACCAGCGTGTGCACGATCTGCAGTCCGAGCCGATCGGACTCGGCCAGGCTGAAGCCGTCGGGCAGGCCATCCCCGTCGTCGCGAACCCTCACCTCGAGCGAGCGGGCCGAGCGTTCCGCGCGAATCGTCACGCACCCGCGGGTCGCACCCGGGCCGAAGGCATGCTCGATCGCGTTCTGCACCAGTTCGGTGATCACCATGGTCAATGCCGTCGCCCGATCCGCGTCGAGCACCCCGATCGTTCCCACCCGGTCGATGCGGATCGGAGTCTCCACACTGGCCACGTCGTTCATGATCGGCAGGATCCGGTCGATCACCTCATCGAGGTCTACCGTCTCGTCCACCGACATCGACAGTGCGTCGTGGACCAGCGCGATCGACGACACCCGCCGCACCGATTCCAGCAGCGCCTCGCGCGCCTCGGCGTTGCCGGTCCGGCGGGCCTGCAGCCGCAGCAGTGCGGCCACCGTTTGCAGGTTGTTCTTGATCCGATGATGGATCTCGCGGATCGTGGCGTCCTTCGACAGCAGCGCGCGGTCCCGGCGCTTCACCTCGGTGACGTCGCGGATCAGCAGCCCGGCGCCGACCGACTCGCCGCGCACCACCAGTGGCAGTGTCCGCAGCAGCACCACCGCACCCGCCGCTGAGACCTCGAATCGCATGCTCAGGCCGCCGTCCAGCGCGCTGTGGACGTGTTTGGCCAGCTCCTGCGCATCGAACGGGTCCGAGATCAGCGGCCGGGTCTTCGCAATCAGGTCCTGACCGGTCAATTTGCCGGGCATGCCCATTCGGCGGTAGGCGGACAACGCGTTCGGGCTCGCGTAAACGACCGCGCCGGCGACGTCGAGCCGGATGAATCCGTCACCGACCCGCGGGCTGGGGCCGGACAGCCCCTGGTCTGCGACGTTGGGGAAGATCCCCTCGGACAGCATCTGCACCAGATCCTCGGCACAGTCCAGGTAGTTCGTCTCCAGCCGGCTGGATGTGCGGCCGCCCGCCAGCGCGGTGTGATGGGTCAGCACCGCCACCACCCGGTCGGCGTACCGGACCGGGACGGCCCGGATGTTCTGGTCTCCGGTGGCGGTTTCCCGCCCGATGACCCCGGAATCGAATGCCGTGACGACCAGTGGCAGTTCGCCCGCGGCCTGCACGCCGCCGACCGCGTCGCTGAGCAGCACCGTCGGTGCGGTGTTCGGCCGGCACTGGGCCACGCAGACCAGGTCGCCGCCGGGATCGGGGTCGCTGTGGTTGCTGCGCACCCACATCAGGTAGTCACCGAACGACAGGTCCGCCAGCAGCTGCCATTCACTGACCACAGCGTGCAGATGCTCCACCGCGTCGCCCGGTAAGACGGTGTGTTCGGCGAGCAGCTCACCCAGGGTGGACACCGGGCAACCGGGTTTCTTGACGGGGCAACGGGCCGGGCGCCGCTAGCTGATCACGGCGATCAGGTCGCCGGCCTGGATCACGTCGCCCACCGCCACGCTCACTTTGCTGACCGTGCCGGCCACCTCGGCCAGCACCGGAATCTCCATCTTCATCGACTCCAGCAGCACCACGGTGTCACCCGGGTTGATCCGATCCCCCTCGTGGACCATGACTTCGAGCACGCTGGCCACGATCTCCGCGCGGACGTCCTCAGCCATGTGCACCCCGTTCGTCACCAGATCAGCAGTTGCGCGATCCCGCCGCTCCATCGAACCACAACCGGTCACCACCCGGCGTGAAGGGCAGGCATCATCGCCCACGCGCCGCGCCGTTCCCGCCGATCGCAAAACCGCCCGCAATAAGGAAATTCCCATGTAAATAAGCGAATCCATAGAGTTGTTTCCGTGATCGCGTCGTGTTTCCACTGTGATTACCGGATAGCACTGTTGTGGGCGGGATTGAAGAGACCCAGGCACCATCGGTGCGCCAGACGAGCTGAGGAGTAGTCCGTTGTCCGTGAACGTGTTCACCCCCCGCAAAGCCCCACGATCATTCGCCCGGGTCGCTGTCGACGTCGCGGCCGCGCTGGCCTTGGCCGGCGGCATCGGTCTGGCTGCCGAGATGATCGCCCCGACCCCGGCTTTTGCCGACGACCCGGTACCGGCCCCGGTGCCCGCACCTGCGCCGGTCGCACCCGGTGTACCCGCCGCACCCGGCGCACCGGCACCCGCGGTTGCCGCGCCCTCACCCGGTGTGAATGCGGCCAACGGCTTCATGCAGATGTTCGGTTCGATGCTCGAGCGCGTGGTGCCCGGCGCCGGGTCGATGGTGCCGTCGGACATAACTTCGCTGGCACCGGGCCAGGCCGCGGCCGTGCCGGGCTCTCCCGCCGTACCGGGAGCGCCTGGCGTACCCGGCCCGGCCGTGGCGGCACCCGGCGCTCCGGTGGCCCCGGGGCAGTCGGTGGCCTGACCGGGCCCCTGACCCGGCCGCTGACCCGGCTCCTGACCCGGCCCCTGACCCGGCGAAGCCGCGTTATGTCGCGCTATGGGAGACTGGTGGGCTGAAACAGCCCCAAGGAGGATCGGTCATGGCGAAACGCGGCCGGAAGAAGCGCGATCGCAAGCACAGCAAGGCCAACCACGGCAAGCGGCCCAACGCCTAGCGGAGATCACTACCGCGATGACATCGCGCGACGCGGGTCACCGCCATCCGTCCATCGGCGTTGGGCCGCTGTCGGGTCAGTCTTGACGGAAGACCGTGATTCGGCTGATCTCCAGGCGCACCCGCTCACGCAGGCTGGACGGGGCCTTGTCGCCACCGCATTTGCGCGCGATCAGCGCCTTGATCCGTTCCTCCAGCCCGTAGCGGCGGAGGCAGCCCGGGCACTCCTCCAGGTGCCGGCGCAGCCGGTCCTTGTCGTCCGGGGTGCATTCGCCGTCCAGCAGCGTCCACACCTCGGCGATCACCACCGCGCAGTCCACCCCGGGCGGCGTGTCGCCGGCGTCGGGTGCATCGCATCCCGGCGATTGGTCGGTCACGACGACACCTCCTCGGGTTCCTGGTCACCGCGAACGAAACCGCGCTCCTTGGCCGCGTCGGCCAGCAGACCGCGCAGCTGACGCCTGCCGCGGTGCAACCGCGACATGACCGTTCCGATCGGGGTACCCATGATCTCGGCGATCTCCTTGTACGGGAATCCTTCGACGTCGGCGTAGTACACCGCCATCCGAAACTCCTCCGGCAGCTTCTGCAGCGCCTCTTTGATCTCGGTGTCCGGCAGCGCCTCCAGCGCCTCCACCTCGGCCGAGCGCAACCCGGTTGACGAGTGCTCGGCGGTGGCCGCCAGCTGCCAGTCGGTGATCTCCTCGGTGGGGTATTCGGCGGGCTTGCGCTGCCTCTTGCGATAGCCGTTGATGTAAGTGTTGGTCAGGATCCGGTACAGCCACGCCTTGAGGTTGGTACCCTCCCGGAACGAGCGGAACCCGCCGTATGCCTTGAGCATCGTCTCCTGCACCAGATCCTCGGCATCGGCGGGATTGCGGGTCATCCGCAGTGCACCACCGTAGAGCTGATCCAGCAGCGGGATCGCGTCGCGTTCGAATCGCGCCGTCAACTCCGCGTCGGTCTCGTTGGACCGGATCCGGCCGCCTGCCCCGGAGATCCCGGCCGTGTCCGCCTCGGTCGCCCGCTCCGTGTCGACCATCCTGGTTGCCACAATCCCTTCCGTCGCGGTGACCGCGGGCGACTCGACCCGCGGCACCTGGGGCTGGGCACACCGGACGGACAACGTTGGGTCCAGCACGCTCATCGCCGTTGACATCGGACTTCCCTCTCCGATCCTAGGGCCCTTCGCACCATAGCCGACCACATTGTCGATCAGCCTCGCTCAGTCCGGGGGCGCGGCAACGCAGGAACTGAACTGGAATGGTCAACGGCGCTGATCGCGATGCTATTTCCGCCGGGGTTCGACGGCCCCCGCCCTCGCGCTCACCGCCCGCCTTATCCTGGGCCGGTGACGCGCGCGGCGACCCGGGCGATCGCGGCTCTGGCCGCCGCGCAGGTGCCGCACCGGGTGCTCCGCTACCACCACGACCCGCGCCGGCGTTCGTTCGGGGCGGAGGCTGTCGAACAGCTGGCCGGTGCCGACCCCGGCCCCACCGATCTGGCCGCGATGCAGGTGTTCAAGACGCTGATCGTGGCGATCCCGCCCGGCCTGGCGGTGGCGGTGCTCCCGGTGCCGTCGAAGCTGTCGCTGAAGGCGGTGGCCGCCGCGCTGGGCGTCGCGCGAGCGAGCATGGCCGATCCGGCCGTCGCCGAACGGTCGACCGGTTACGTCGTGGGTGGAATCTCGCCGTTCGGGCAGCGCACGACGTTGCCGACCGTGGTGGACGCCTCGGCACTGGGCTGGGACCGGGTGGCGTGCAGCGCCGGGCAGCGCGGCTGGGACGTTTCGGTGGCGCCGCAGGATCTCATCCGGCTCACCGGTGCGGTCACGGCCGATATTTGCGCTTAAGCTGACCGCCGGTCACCCGGTGGCGGCGTTGACGTCACTGGGGTGGGTCGCCAGTGGCGTCACCGCGATATCCATGTAGGAGAACAGCGGCAGGCCGGAAAGAAGCTCGTGCAGTTCATCATTGGACTCGACGTCGAAGATCGAGATGTTCGAGTACTCCCCGACGATCCGCCAGATGTGCGGCCATTTGCCGGACCGCTGCAGTGCTTGCGAGTACTCCTTCTCCCGGGCCACGATCTCGGCGCGGTGCTGTGGATCGAGATCGTGCGGAATCCGGACGTCCATGCGTACGTGGAACAGCATCGCGTCAGCCCTGCACCGGGTCGAGGACGAAGTTGTAGGTCACCTGATAGCTGCCGTCCGGTTGCGGCTTCGGGTCGAGCATCAACTCCGGCTTCACCGCGGAGGCGACGTCGTCGGCGTTGTGCGGGTCGCCGGGGAAGTACAGCTGACCGGTGACCAGCTCATGACCGGGGGCCGACACCTTGAAGTGCACGTGCGCCGGACGCCAGGCGTGCCAGCCGGCCGCCGCGATCAGCTGGCCGCACGCGCCGTCGGTCGGAATCATGTACGGCTTCGGCTTGATCGTGGCGATCCGGAACTTGCCGTCCGGGCCGGTCGAGACGGTGCCGCGCAGGTTCCACACCGGCAGCCCGGGCGCGTATTGCGAGTACAGGCCGTCGTCGTCGGCATGCCAGACCTCGACCTTGGCGGCCAGCGGTGAACCGTCGAGCGAGGTGACGGTGCCCTGCCACACCAGCCGGTCGCCCTTTTCGCCGTCCCGCATCGGCAAGGTGGCGTCCGGGCCCAGTTCGGGGGCGTTGGGCACGTAGTAGGGGCCCTCGATGGTGCCCTTGTTGCCCCGGCGGTGCGCGGTGACCACTTCCTCGAGTGCATGTTCCACCCACACGTCCAGGAACAACGGCCACTCCCCGTCGTGACCGAGCTGGATCAGCCACGCCTTGAGCGCGTTGTACTCCGGGTAGGTGACCTGATGCTTGCGGATGGTCTCGTGCACGGCGGCGAGCACCTCGCGGGCCAGCATGTCGACCCGTTCGGCCGGGGTGTCTTTGACCGCGTCGAACCCGCCCTTGTCCAGCGCGAACCGGTTGCTGGCGGCGTTACCCGACGCGGCGGCGCTGAGCTCTGAGTCGTCGATTGTCGTCATGATCTCTTCTCCTGTAGTCGGTCAGCGGTCGGTGCGGTAGCGCGCGAGCTTGTCCGGGTCGATCTGCACGCCGAGTCCGTTCCCCGGCGGCACATGCAGGACGCCGTCGCGGATCCGCAGCGGCTCGGCGAGCAGGTCGTCGCTCATGTCCAGAAAATTGGACAGCTCACCGGCCCGGCGCGAGGTGAGCTGGTAGGCGGCGCCGAAGGCGACCGCGCAAGCGGTGCCGAGCTGCCCGTCGATCTGGTTGCCCAGCACCACCTCCAGGCCGAGCCCCTCGGCGAGGTGATGCACTCGACGGGACCCGGTGAAGCCGGTGCGCGCCGTCTTGATCGAGACGGCGGTCGCCGACCCGCCGAGCACCTCGCGGGTCACGTCGGCCGGGGTGGGCACGGACTCGTCGGCGATGAACGGGACGTCGAGGTGGCTGACCAGCCAGCGCCGGCCGAGCACGTCGTCGGCCGGGCACAACTCCTCGGCGAACAGCAGATCAAGATCGGCCATCTCCTTCATCGCACGCAGCGACTCCGCGGCGGTCCAGCCCCGGTTGCCGTCGACGTAGAGCTCGATCGTGTCGCCGAACCGCTCCCGCAGCGCCCGAACCACTGCGGTGTCCAGCGACACCGGGCGCCGCCCGACCTTCACCTTGAAGGTGGCGATGCCGTAGCTGTCCCGCATCCGCTCGGCCTCGGCGACCATCGTCGCCGGGTCATCGAAGCCGAGCATGTGGCTGACCCGCATCCGGTCGGTGAAACCGCCCAGCAGGTCACTGACCGGCAGGCCCAGCGTGCGGCCCAGCGCATCCCAGACGGCCATGTCCACCGCCGCCTTCGCGGTCGGGTTCCCGACCGTGCGCGCCAGCCGGGCGGCGATCGTCTCGCGCTCCAGCAGTGTCAGCCCGATGATCTGCGGCGTGAAGATGTCATCGACCACCGCGACGATGCCGGCCTGGGTCTCCCCGTAGGTGAACGGCCGCGGTGGCGCCTCGGCCACACCCACGATTCCGTCGTCGGTGTGCACCCGCACCAGCACATGCTGGGCGACATGCACCTCGCCGGAAGCGAACTTCAGCGGCTTGGCGTACGGGATAGCGAATGGAATCGCCTCTATCGCAGTGATTTTCATTGAGTACCCCCCGCGGTCAGCACGGGAAATCCCGCCTCGATGACGGCCCGGACGGCCTCGACGACCGGCGCGTCCTCCCCGCGACGCCAGGCCAGCGCCAATTCGATGGTCCCGGCATCCAGCAGATCGCGGAACACCACACCGTCCAGCGGCAGCCGTCGCGCGGAGTCCGGCACCACGGCGACCCCGAGACCGGCGGCAACCAGGGCCAACAGCACCGCCGTGCCCGGCGCCTGGTGTTCGCGCTGCGGCACGAAGCCGACGTTTCGGCAGGCCCGCAGCACCGCGTCGTTGACGGCCGAATCCCTGCTCTGGTAGGCGATGAACTGCTCGTTACGCAGATCCGACAGTGACACCACCGGCTCCATCGCCAGCCGGTGGTCGACCGACACCGCGAGCGTCAGCGGTTCGACGGCGATGGTCCGCAACTCCAGCCCCTCGCCGACGGCGGGTGGCCGCAGTACCCCGAGATCCAGTGCGCCGGAACGCAATGCGTCGCAGTGCGCCGGGGTGAGCAGGTCGGCCTGGATCTCCAGGTCCACACCCGGCAGTTCGGCTTGAACCATCCGGGCGATCCGTGGCAGATGCGACACGGCTGCGGTCCCGGTCAGGCCGAGCCGAATCCGGCCGCTGCGCCCCGCGGCGACCCGGCGCACACCACGTACCGCTTCCTCGACATCACCAAGGATCCGGGCCGCCTCGCCCTGCAGATACTCGCCGGCGGCGGTGAGCGACACCTGCCTGGTGGTCCGATTGAACAGCGTCGCGTCCAACTCGGACTCCAACTGCCGGATCGCGTAGGACAGCGCAGGCTGCGCGACGTGCAACTGCTCGGCGGCCCGGCCGAAATGGCAGGTCTGGGCCACCACGGCGAAATAGCGCAGGTGACGTAGCTCCATGGGCGTTCGCACCCTCCCGAATTCTCCGTCGGAACCGGGTCGCCCGGCCTCCGATACACCCCAGCGTATGACCGTCATCCATACGGAGCAAGAACATATTTTCCAGTTATTGATCATTGCCGACTATTAATGAGTGTCGGACTCAGGACTAGGCATTTAGCTGGTGTGACGGCCACCACCCGGTGCGAGGGTTGAAGGACCAACCCCCAGGAGGCACCCATGACCGCACCAAGCACCACCAAGCTGGACCGCCTGGCGAGTGTTCTCGACGACGCGGTGATCGAGGATCGCGAGGCCGGCATCTACCGGGTCAACCGCCGCATCTTCACCGACCCGGAGATCTTCGACCTGGAGATGCGCTACATCTTCGAGGGCAACTGGGTCTACCTGGCCCACGAGAGCCAGATCCCCAACCCGGGCGACTACTTCACCACCGACATCGGCCGCAGCCCGGTGGTGATCACCCGGGGCCGGGACGGCGAACTGCACTGCCTGATCAATGCCTGCGCCCATCGCGGCGCGCTGCTGTGCCGGCGCAAGACCGACAACCGGATGACGTTCACCTGCCCGTTCCACGGCTGGACGTTCCGCAACGACGGCAGCCTGCTCAAGGTGAAGCTGCCCGAGGGCGCCGGCTACCCGGCGGCATTCGACACCAACGGGTCACACGATATGACCAAGGTCGCCCGCTTCGAGAGCTACCGCGGCTTCCTGTTCGGCAGCCTGAACCCCGACGTGGCGCCGCTGGCCGACTACCTCGGCGACGCCACCAAGGTGATCGACCTGCTGGTCGACCAGTCCCCGGAGGGTTTGGAGGTGCTGCGCGGCACGTCCACCTACACGTTGCACGCCAACTGGAAGGTCCAGATCGAGAACGGCGCCGACGGTTACCACGTCACCTCGGTGCACTGGAACTACGCCGCCACGACCTCGCGGCGCAGCACCGGCGACTCGGCCTACGAGACCAAGGTGCTCGACGCGTCCAAGTGGGCCGAGGAGGGCGGCGGCTACTGGGCGTTTCCGCACGGCCACATGTGCCTGTGGACCCAGGCGGCCAACCCGCAGGACCGGCCGCTGTACGGACAGATCGACCGGCTGCGGGAAGCCCACGGAAAAGCCAAGGGCGAGTTCATGGTTGCCGGCTCCCGCAACCTGTGCCTGTACCCCAACGTGTACCTGATGGATCAGTTCTCCACCCAGATTCGCCGTATCCGCCCGATCTCGGCCGACCGGACCGACATCACCATCTACTGCATCGCGCCCAAGGGCGAGAGCCCCGAGGCCCGCGCCAACCGGATCCGTCAGTACGAGGACTTCTTCAACGCCACCGGCATGGCCACCCCCGACGACCTGGAGGAGTTCCGCTCGGTGCAGAACGCCTTCCACGCCGAGCGCGCGCCGTGGAACGACGTCAGCCGCGGCGCCGAACACTGGATCTCCGGTCCGGACCCCGTCGCCGAGTCGCTGGGCCTGCACAACGTGATCTCCTCGGGGCGCAAGGCTGAGGACGAAGGCCTGTTCGTCGTGCAGGACCAGTACTGGCTGGAGGCCATGCGGGATGCCGTGCAACAGGAACGGGAAAAAGAGCGCATCAGAGCCGCGGACGCGGCTCCCTGCGCCGACGGAACCCACCGGGCCCCCTGCGGCCACTGAACGAAAGCACAGATCATGACCACCACCGACGACACCACCCAGGCCGGCACCAAGCACATCACCCAGAACGCGATCGAGCAGTTCCTCTACCGCGAGGCGCGGTACCTCGATGACCGCGAGTTCGAAAAATGGCTGGAGTGCTACGGCGACGACGTCGTGTTCTGGATGCCCGCCTGGGACGTCGACGACCGGCTCACCGAGGACCCGCAGACCGAGATCTCGCTGATGTACTACCCCAACAAGGGCGGCCTGCACGACCGGGTCTTCCGGATTCGCACCGAACGCTCGTCCGCGACGTCACTGCCCGACCCGCGCACCAGCCACAACATCGCCAACGTGGAGGTCATCGAGCGGCACGGCGACGTGGTCGACATCCGCTTCAACTGGCACACCATGTACTACCGCTACGAACAGGTCGACCCGTATTACGGGACGTCGTTCTACACCATCGACTTCTCCGGCGCTCGTCCGTTGATCCGGCGAAAGACGGTGGTGCTCAAGAACGATTACATCGACCACGTCGTGGACATCTACCACATCTGAGGACGCCGACATGACCGTCACCTCGCAGCCGGAGACACCGGCCGACACCACCGACCAGGCGCCGCTGCACCAGGTGGCACTCGGGTTCGAAGACGGTGTCACCCGGTTCGTCAGCTGCGCCGAAGACCAGACGATCGCCGGCGCGTCCTACCGCCAGCGGGTCAACATCCCGGTCGACTGCCTCGACGGCGTATGCGGCACCTGCAAGGCGTTCTGTGAGTCGGGAACCTACGAGCTCGGCAGCTACCTGCCCGATGCGCTCACCGCGGACGAGGCCGAGGCCGGCTACTGCCTGCCCTGCGTGATGAAACCCCGCTCGAACGTCGTCCTGCAGATCCGCAGCACATCCGAGGTCGCCAAAACCCAGGCCACCTCCTATTCGGGCACGCTGGCCGAACTGACCCGGCTGTCGGCGACCACCATGCGGGTCGGGATTGAGATTCCGCACCGCGCGGAGCTGACCTTTCTGCCGGGCCAGTACGTCAACATCGCGGTTCCGGACACCGCCCGGGCCGAGAAAGTGACCCGCTCCTACTCCTTCAGCAACGCGCCCAACGATGAGCGGCTGACCTTCCTGGTGAAGCTGACCCCCGGCGGGGTGATGTCGACCTACCTCACCGACCGGGCCGCGGTCGGCGACCGGATCGAGTTCACCGGGCCGCACGGGTCGTTCTTCCTGCGCGAAACCGATCGGCCGGTGCTGTTGCTGGCCGGGGGCACCGGACTGGCCCCGGTGCTGGCGATCCTGCGCAAACTGCGCGACGACGGCAGCCGGCGCCGGGCCCACCTCATCTACGGCGTCAGCAACGACGAAGACCTGGTGGCGCTCGACGTGCTCGCCGAACTCGCCACCGGGCTACCGGGTTTCAGCTGGGACTACTGCGTGTCCGACCCGAACAGCACCGCACCCAACCACGGGCCGGACCGGGCGCACGTGATGAGCCTGATCAAGCCCGAGCACCTCTACGACGGCGATGTCGCGACCTATGTGTGCGGCCCGCCGCCGATGGTCGAAGCGGTGCGCAAGCACCTCACCGACGCGCACATCTCGTTGACCGGCTTCTACTACGAGAAGTTCGCCCTGGCGGCGCCCGCCGCCGTCGCGCCCGGCCTCGAGGCGTCCACCGACGCCGCGGTGGATACCGGCACCGATCAGGTCGCGCCGGCCGCACGGCCGGGTCCCGCCGCGCCGGCCGATGATCTGCTCCCCACCGGCGACGCCCGCGCGGTGATCGGCCAGGTCATGCTGCCGGCCGCCGCGATCGAGCCCCGGCCCGAAGCGGTCGTCGCGACCCCCGGGGGCGACACCGCCCGTCGCGTCCTCGGCCAGCTGCTCACCCCGGCCGGCCCGGCTGCCGGTGTCGCCGCGCCGCTTGACGCCGACGGTCCGCTGTCGGCCACCGTGCACACCGAAGCCCGATCCGTCGTCGGCCAACAGCTGTTCCCGGCCACCCCGCTCTCCGCGGTCGAGCCGGTTCCGTCGGCCGCCCCGGCGGCGACCGTCGCCCCCGACGGCTACCAGATCGGCGAGGAGCACCCGGCGGTGCACGAGTCCGATGCGATCTTCGAAGCCCGCGAAGCCCTGGAACTGGGGGCGGTGGAGCTGACCCTGGGCCGGTTGACCAGCCAGCAGCTCACCGGCTATCGGCTGCTGGCCGAGTCGACCCTGCCCTACGTCGACGGCGACCGGTTCGCCGACGCCGCCCAGTTCACCGAGACCAACGCGGCGTTCCACGAGTACCTGTTCACGCTCACCGGCAACGAGCACCTGCTGCAGGCCTATCAGGCGCTGGGAGTCAAGGGCCGGATGGACGAGGCGCTGCGCAATGCGACCTGGTGCCATCCGCTCTGCGCCCAGGACCACGTCGACATCGTCGCGGCGTTCGAGGCCGGCGACCGGGCCGGCGCCCGGGGTCTGATCTCCGCCCACGCCGACCGGGCGAAGCAGACCATGCGGCGCGCGATGGCGGACGCGCTGGCGGTCCGGCGGCCGAAGTTCGTCACCCCCTGCCGGTTCGACGGCAAGGTCGTGGTCATCACCGGGGCCGCCCAGGGCATCGGTGAGCGCACCGCGCGGCGGATCAACGCCGAGGGCGGCACCCTGGTGCTGGCCGACCGCTCCGAGTTGGTCGCCGGGCTGGCCGCCGAACTCGCCGCCGCGCCGGTCGCCGGCGACCCCAAGACCCTGGCGGTCACCGTCGACCTGGAGCAACCCGACGGCGCCAACACCATGGTGCAGCAAGCGCTTTCCCGGTTCGGCCGGATCGACGTGCTGATCAACAACGTGGGCGGGGCGATCAACTTCAAGCCGTTCACCGAATTCACCGGCCAGGAGATCCGTGCCGAGGTGGACCGTTCACTGCTCACCACCTTGTTCGCCTGCCGCGCCGCGCTGCCGTCGATGGTGGCTCGCGGGCGGGGCGTGATCGTGAACGTCTCCTCAGCGGCCACCCGGGGAGTCAACCGGATTCCGTATTCGGCGGCCAAGGGCGGCATCAACGCGATCACCGCTTCGCTGGCGATGGAGTACGCCGACGCCGGCATCCGGGTCTGCGCCACCGCGCCCGGCGGCACTCAGGCGCCACCACGCCGGATCTCCCGCGGCACACCGGAACCCGCCGGCGACATCGAACGCGACTGGTTCCAGGCCCACATCGACCAGACCATCGACTCGTCGCTGCTCAAACGCTACGGCACCCTTGATGAGCAGGCCGCCGCGATCTGCTTCCTGGCCTCCGACGAGGCGTCCTACATCACCGGCACGGTGCTCCCGGTCGCCGGCGGCGATCAGGGCTGAGCACCGGAGACGCAATACCTGCTTTACTTCTCTTGATACTGCCGGGAATTGCTTGATCCGCGCTGCCGTCCTCAGGGAGTCGACTATCGATGGTCTCCGTCACGTGCGTCGGGCGCGATCGGCAGCTGACCGAGCTCGCCGCACGGGTCAGCGCGACGGCGACCGGCGGCGCCGGGATGGTGTGCGTCGTCGGGCCGTGCGGAATCGGTAAGACCACGCTGGTGCGTCGCCTCGCCGAGATGCACGACGGTCCGGCCTACCGGGCGCAGGCCATGGACTGGGAGACCGGCACACCCTCCGGGGTGCTTCGCCAACTGCTGCCGGATACGCCGCCCGTCGACCCGGTCGCCGCCGCGGCGTGGCTCGCCGACCGGGTCAGCGGCGACGAGCCGACGCTGATCGTCGTCGACGACGCCGAGTACGCCGACCCGGTCTCGCTGCAGGCGCTGAGCACGGTGGTTCGACACCGTCGCGAGATGCCGCTGCTGGTGCTGCTGGGGGTGACGGCCCCGACTCCGCTGCTGGCCGGGTTCGACGCCGACGAGATCCGGCTGGCCGGCCTCGATTCCGCGGCGGTGGCCGAGCTGGCCCGGCTGCGCGGTCGCACCCTGCACCCGGTGATGGCCGAGCGGCTGACCCGGCACACCGGCGGCAACCCTCGCGACGTGCTCGCCCTGCTCGATGAGCTGCCGGCGTCGACATGGACCCAGTCGGGCGCCAGGCTGCCCGCCCCGGCGCACGTCACCGCCGGCGTGCGCGCCCGGCTGGACCGCTGCACCAAGGACACTCGCGCCCTCATCGAGGCCCTCGCGATCCTCTCCGCCGACGAATCCCTGGACACCGCAACCCAGCTCGCCGGTGTGCGCGATCCGCTCACCGCGATCGACGACGGTGTCGCCAGCGGTCTGATCCGGATGACGTCGGAACATCGGCCCCGGCTGGCCGATCCCCTGACCGCCGCCGCCGTCATCGAGATCATCGGGGTGCGCGCCGTCGCCGCGGCACATCGCCAGGCCGCCGAGATCGTCACCGACCCGGCTCGCCGGCTGCACCACCTGGTTGTCGCAACGCCGACGACCGACCCCCAACTGGCCGATCGCGTGGACCAACTCGCCAATGACCAGGCCGCCGCCGGAGCGTGGGCCGAGGCGGCGAGGCTGTTCGGTGACGCCAGCCGGCTCACCGCCGATCCGCTGCTGCGCGACGATCGGTTCACCCGGTCGGTGGATGCACTGGTGGCCGCCGGCGACTGTGCGGGCGCGGCGGCGCTGGTTCCGGTCGTGGAGAGCCTGCGGGAGACCCCGCTGCGCAACGCCGTGTTGGCCTACCTCGCGATACTTCGCGGCCGGGCGGTCGAAGCGGAGGTCCGGCTGCTCCGCGCCTGGGACATCGTCAACGCCGAACGCGACCCGGCGACAGCCGCCCTGATCGCCCAGCGCTACGTGCTGCACTCGTTGATGCGGTGTCGCGGAGAGGAATTGGTCGGCTGGGCGGACCGCGCGATCGCTCTGGCCGGCGATCAATCGCCGGCCGGCGTCGAGGCGGCGGCCATCCGGGGGCTGGGCCTGGCGGCCTCGGGACGATCCGATGACGCGGCGGCCGCCTACGACGACCTCGGCGTGCGCATCGAATACGGGGCGCAGGCGCAACGCGTCAAAATGGGACGCGGCTGGTTCCAGCTGAGCATGGATGAGATCGACGGGGCGCGCAGCAATCTGGAGAGCGCGGTGGCGATGGCCGAGCTGGGCGGCTCGGCGCGAATCACGTTGTGGGCCACCGCCTGGCTGGCGCGCGTGCAATTCGCCGTCGGCGACTGGGACCGCGCGTTGCACAGCGCCCGGCAGGGCCGCGAACTCGCCGCCAGCACGGGCATCGTGCTGGTCACGCCGCTGCTGGCGTGGACCGAAGCCCAGGTGCATGCGCTGCGCGGTTCCCGGCAGGCGGCCGCGGCGGCGGTTTCGGCGGCCGACGTGGTCACCGGTGACTACGAACTCATGCGGCTGCCCGCCCTGATCGCGCGTGCCATGGTCGCCGAGGCCGAAGCCGATCACAGCACCGTGCGGCGGGTGCTCGAACCGCTGACCCGGGTGTCCTGGGACCCCGCGCTGCACGAACCGGCGTTGTGGCCGTGGGTCGACGTGCTGGCGGGTGCGTTGGTCAGCGACGGCCAACTCGCCGCGGCTGAGGCGCTGCTGGCCGACCACGAACGGTTCTGCCGGGACGGCCGATCCGCCAAGGCGCGGCTGTCCAGTGCGCGCGGGCGGTTGCTCGGTGCCGCCGGCGATCTCATCGCGGCACGGCGCTCCTTCGACGAAGCGCTCACCCTGCTCGACGGTCTGCCGCTGCGTTATGACCTGGCCCGCGTCAATTTCGCCTACGGGCAGACGCTGCGCCGCGCCGGCAAACGGCGAGACGCCGACACGCTGCTCGGCACCGCGCGCGAACTGTACCTGTCGCTGGGCGCACTCACTTTCGTCGATCGTTGCGACCGCGAACTGAAAGCCGGTGGGGTGCACCAACTGCGCGGCACGCACCGATACACCGAGCTGACCCCGCAGGAAGACGCGGTGGCATCACTGGTGGCGCAGGGCCTCTCGAACCGCGAAGTGGCCGCCGAACTCTACATTTCGCCGAAAACCGTGCAGTATCACCTGACCCGGATCTACACCAAGCTCGGCGTGCGGTCCCGATCCGAGCTGGCGGCACTGCGCCGGTGAGCAAGTCGCACGCCGCGCGACCGGAGTATCACAGCCGGTCGCGTACCGGTGCCGCGGTTTTTGCGGTGATCTCCTCGTAGCTCACCCCGGGCGCCAGTTCCACCAGGTCGAAGCCGTCGCCGGTCACGTCGAGCACCCCGAGGTCGGTGATCACCCGGCGCACCACGGCGCGCCCGGTCAGTGGAAGATCGCAGGCGGCAACGAGTTTTGCCGCACCGGACTTGGTGGTGTGATCCATCAGCACGATCACCTTGTCCACACCGCTGACCAGATCCATCGCCCCGCCCATGCCCTTGACCATCGCGCCGGGCACCATCCAGTTCGCCAAATCACCGTTGGCCGCCACCTGCATGCCGCCGAGCACCGCCACATCCACGTGGCCGCCGCGGATCATCGCGAAACTGGTCGCCGAGTCGAAATACGACGCCCCGGGCAACACCGTCACGGTCTGCTTGCCGGCGTTGATCACATCCGGATCCACCTCGTCGTCATAAGGAAACGGCCCCACCCCGAGGATGCCGTTCTCGGCGTGCAAGGTGATGCCGGAATCCTCGGGCAGATACCCCGGAATCAGGGTCGGCAGCCCGATGCCGAGGTTGACGTAGTCACCGTCACGCAACTCCTGCGCCGCCCGGGCGGCCATCTGCTCACGCGTCCAACTCATCGGACCGCCTCCTGCCCCCGCGACCGGGTGGTGCGTTGCTCGATGTCCTTGCGGCACGCCTGCTGCGGGGTCAGCGCCAGGATGCGTTTGACGAAGATGCCGGGCAGGTGGACCGCGTCGGGGTGCAGCTCCCCCACCTCGACGACCCGCTCGGCCTCGACGATCGTCACCCGCCCCGACATGGCCGCCGGCGGATTGAAATTGCGCGCCGCGGCATGAAATCGACAATTCCCCGCCTTGTCGGCGACCGCCGCGCGCACCAGCGCGAAGTCGGTGACGATCCCCTCCTCGAGCACCATGTCGACGCCACCGAAGTTGCGCACCTCCTTGGCCGGCGAAGCGATCGCGATGCTGCCATCAGGGCGATAACGCCACGGCAACCCGCCGTCGGCGACCGCCGTCCCCACCCCGGTCGGGGTGAAAAACGCCCCGATCCCACTGCCCCCGGCGCGCATCCGCTCAGCCAGCGTGCCCTGCGGGGTGAGCTCCACGGTCAGCTCACCGGCCAGATACTGGCGGGCGAACTCCTTGTTCTCCCCAACATAGGAGGCGATCACCCGGCTGATCCGCCGCTCATCGAGCAGCAACCCCAACCCCGCCCCGTCGACACCGCAGTTGTTCGACACGATCGTCAAATCACCCGCCCCCTGCGCCAACAACGCCTCGATCAAGAACCACGGAATCCCGGCCAGACCGAAACCACCCACCGCCAGACTGGCGCCATGCGGAATATCGGCAACCGCCGCCGCAGCCGAATCGACCAATTTGTTCAGCGCCATGACTGCTCCAGGTGATCGATGACGGCCGGGGTGACGATGCCCGGCTGCTCGGCATTGGCCAGGTGGGCGGCGTGCGGAACGACCAGCAGGCGACCATCTTTGACCCCGGTGGCGATCTCGTCGAGTTTCTCCGGCGGGGTGGCCGGATCGTCGGCGCCGGCGATCGCCAGGGTCGGCGCGGTGATGGACTCCAGGTCGCCGCGCAGGTCCAGGGCCGCGATCACCTCGCAGCAGCCGGCGTAGCCCTCGGCGGGGGTCGCCGCGACCATCGCCTCGCTGTCCGCCCGGACTTCCGGGTGGGCCAGCAGGTACTGCGGGGTGAACCAGCGCTCGACCACCGCGGCGGCGACGCTGCCGCTGCCGTGCGCGCGGACCGTCGCGGCCCGCTCCGACCAGGCCTCCGCCGGTGGCAGCCGGGTGCCGGTGCACAGCGCCACCATCCGGTCCACCCGCTCGGGGTTGCGGGCCGCGACATGCATCGCGGTCATCCCGCCCAGCGATAGTCCGACCAGGTGTGCCCGCTCGAGCCCGAGCCGGTCCAGCAGGGCCATCACGTCGTCAGCCAGGTCGTCGATCGTGTACGGGCCGGCCGGAACCGGCGATTCGCCGTGACCGCGGGTGTCGTAGCGCACCACCTGGAACCGCTGCTCCAGTTCGGCGATCTGGGCGTCCCACATCCGGTGCGTGGAGCCCAGCGAGTTGGACAGCACGACGGCCGGACCGGTCCGTCGGCCGGTGACCACGGCGTGCACCTCGACGGCGCTCACCGGACGGCCTCGAACACCGCGGCCAGCCCCTGCCCTCCACCGATGCACATGGTTTCCAGGATGTAGCGGGCTTCCCGGCGGCGCGCCTCGTAGGCGGCGGTGGCCAGGATCCGGGCGCCGGTGGCGCCGATCGGGTGGCCCAGCGAGATGCCGGAACCGTTGGGGTTGAGCCGTTCGTCGAGCGGGTCGACTTTCCATTCGCGCAGCACGGCGAGCACCTGCGCGGCGAACGCCTCATTGAGCTCGATCAGGTCGATCTCGTCGAGGGTCAGACCGGCCCGCTCCAGCGCGGCGGCGGTGGCGCCGACCGGGCCGATGCCCATCGTCTCGGGCGCGCAGCCGGTGACCGCCCATGCTCGCAGCGCCAAAAGCGGTGTGAGACCGCGTTGTTGCGCTTCACCAAGCGTCGTGACCACGCACATCGCGGCACCGTCGTTCTGGCCGGAGGCGTTGCCTGCGGTGACGGCGGAATCGCTGTCGACCGCCAGCCGGATCGGGCGCAGTGCGGCCAGTTGGTCGACGCTGATGTCGGCTCGGGGATGTTCGTCGCGGTCGACGGTGACATCGGGCTTGCCGCGCCTGCCGGGGACGGTGACCGGAATCAGTTCGTCGGCGAATTTCCCGTCCCGGTGGGCGGCGACGGCCCGCTGGTGCGAGCGCACCGCCAGCTCGTCCTGCTCGGTCCGGCTGATCTCGTAGGTCTTGCGCAGGTTCTCCGCCGTCTCGATCATGCCGCCGGCGATCGGGTGGTTCGCGCCACCGGCCGTTTCCCGGGCGCGGTCCAGCCGGTCCATCAGTGCGATACCGCCCTGCCTGACCCCCGACCGGAGCCCCAGTGCGTAATGCTCCACGTTGGACATCGATTCCGCGCCGCCGGCGACGATCACACGTGCCGCGCCGGTGGCGATCTGCCCGGCGGCGTACAGCACCGCCTGCAGCCCGGAACCGCAGCGGCGGTCGATCTGCAGGCCCGGCACCCGGGTGCCCAGGCCGGCGTCCAGGGCGGCGATCCGGCCGATCGCCGGTGCCTCGCCGCTGGGATATCCGTTGCCGAGGACGACGTCGTCGACGTCGCCCTCGCCGAGCCCGCTGCGCTCGACCAACGCCCGCAGCACGGCCGTGGCCAGCGCGGTCGCCGACAGCGGTGCCAGCGCGCCCGCCATCCGACCGACCGGCGTGCGCAACGCATCGCAGATGACAATGTCGTCGAATTTGGTCATATTGTCAGCGTAGCTACCAGCATTGATATTCTGAAATATCAATATTCGGCCGATTAATAATTATTTGCTATTGATTTACGACCGGTGCGGCCGAGCGCGAGTGCGGCCGCGGCGACCGGCGGGTCGCCGCCGTTGAACAGCCGGGCGCTGCGGGTCGGCGCCGTCGGCATAAAGTGACCGCCATGACCCTCTCCGGCAAGACCATGTTCATCTCCGGCGCCAGCCGCGGCATCGGGCTGGCCATCGCCAAGCGCGCCGCGGCCGACGGCGCCAACATCGCGCTGGTCGCCAAGACCGCCGAACCGCATCCCAAGCTGCCGGGCACCGTCTACACCGCGGCCAAAGAGATCGAGGAGGCCGGCGGGCAGGCGCTGCCGATCGTCGGCGACATCCGCGACGAGGACTCGGTGGCCTCGGCGGTCGCGCAGGCCGTGGAGAAGTTCGGCGGGATCGACATCTGCGTGAACAACGCCTCGGCGATCAACCTCGGCTCGATCACCGAGGTGCCGATGAAACGCTTCGACCTGATGAACGGCATCCAGGTGCGCGGCACCTACGCGGTGTCGCAGGCCTGCATCCCGCACATGGTGGGCCGGGACAACCCGCACATCCTCACCCTGTCCCCGCCGATCCGGCTGGAGGCCAAGTGGCTCAAGCCAACCGCCTACATGATGGCCAAGTACGGGATGACGCTGTGCGCGTTGGGCATCGCCGAGGAGATGCGCAGCGCCGGGATCGCCTCCAACACGTTGTGGCCGCGCACCCTGGTCGCCACCGCTGCGGTGCAGAACCTGCTCGGCGGCGACGAGGCGATGTCAAAAGCACGCAAGCCCGATGTGTACGCCGACGCCGCCTACGTGATCTTCAACAAGCCGGCGGGCGAGTACACCGGCAACTCGGTGCTGTGCGAGGACGTGCTGCTGGAATCCGGTGTCAAAGACCTGTCGGTGTACGACTGCACGCCGGGCGGCGACCTCGGGGTGGACCTGTGGGTCGACTCCCCCAACCCGCCGGGATACCGGGCTCCTTAAATCCGGTCTGCCCTTACCGGCGCACCGGGATGGTGAGCCGGAAGACCGCGCCGCCGTCGTGCGGCAGGCAGGTCAGGTCGCCGCCGTGGGCCCGGGCCAGCGCGTGCGCGATCGGCAGCCCGAGCCCGGCGCCGCCGTGATCGCGGCCGCGGGCGCTGTCCAGCCGGACCAGCCGGTCGAAGATCCGCTCCCGGTCGGCGGCGGGAATGCCCGGGCCGGTGTCGGTGACGGTCACCTCGCCGACCCCGTTGCGGCGGCCGACGTCGACGGTGATGCGCCCGCCCGGCGGCGTGCAGCGGCGGGCGTTGTCGAGCAGGTTGGACAGGATCTGCGCCACCCGCATCGGATCCACCCGCACCGGCAGCGCCGGCAGGCCGCTGCGGTCGATGCTGAGCTGCGGGGCCAGCAGCGCGGCCCGGTCGACTTGCGCGTCGATGATGCCCACCAGATCGGTGTCCTTGAGTTCCAGCGGCAGACCGGCGTCGATGTAGCTCAGATCCAGCATGTCGGTGACCAGCCGGGTGGCCCGGCGCGCTTCGGCCAGCAGCAGTGTGGCGCGGCGGTGCTGGCGGCGGACCGCGGGTTCGGCCGCATCCTGGCTGGTGTTGCTGATGATCTGTTCGGCGGCGGCCTGGATGCCCGCGATCGGGGTGCGCAGTTCGTGCGCCGCGTCGGCCAGGAATCGGCGGACCTGCGCCTCGGCCCGCTGCGCCCCCTCGGCGGCGTGCTGAGCACGCTTTTCGGAGTCTTCCAGCGCGTCGAGCATGCCGTCGAACGCGCTGGCGGCCCGGCCCAGCTCGGTGTCGGCGCGATCCGGGCGCAGCCGCCGGCCCCGGTCACCGGTGGTGATGTCGCGGGCCAGCTCGGTGAACCGCTTCAGCGGAGCCAGCGTCACCCGGCTCGCCAACACCAGCAGCACCGTCGCCACGATCAGGGTTGCGGCGCCGGCGCCGATCATCAGCTGGCGCAGCCGGCGCAGCGTCTCGCCGGCTTCGGTGGTGTCGGCGACCAGAATCACCCGCCCACCGGTCGCCAGCGGATGCACCAGGACGGTGGCGGTGTCGTCGGGCTCCAGGGGCGGCCGCGGCAGGCTTGAGCCCGTCGTCGCGTCGGGCTCGATCGCCGGGTCGCC
>DASTNJ010000132.1:0-13303 GCA_035721065.1 Mycobacterium sp. | reverse complement strand
CCTTGGGTTCAGGGGGTGATTGCAACAGCCACCTAATCGGAGGTTGCTGTGCATCGGAAGTCGTGGCCGTGGGTTGTTCGTCGGTTCTGGGATGGCATCCGGTCGGGATTGTCGGCTGCTGAGGCCGCGGCGGTTGTTGGTGTGTCGGTGAAGGCCGGGAGGCGGTGGTTTGCTGACGCTGGGGGTGTGAGACCAAAATTCCCCGACGACGGACCCCGTAAACGTCCCCGGTTGACCCTGGAAGAACGCGCGGAGATCGCGGTCGGGGTCAGGGTGCAGGAGTCGATCCGCTCGATCGCACATCGACTGGGTCGGGCGCCGTCGACGATCATGCGTGAGATCGATCGGAATGCCTTTTCCTACGGCCGATATCGGGCGCGGCACCGGTTCGGCGCCCGCTGGCACGGCGGCTGGGACACCAAACCGCGCTACAACGCCGTCGGTGCGCAGTCGCGCACCCAGGACCGGGGCTGCCGACCGAAACCGGGCAAGCTGGCGGTCAACGAGAAGCTGCGCGAGGAGGTGCAGACTCGTCTTGACGACGAGCACAGCCCCGAGCAGATCGCCAAGCGACTGCGCGTGGATTTTCCCGACGATGCGGAGATGCGGGTGTCCCACGAAACCATCTACCAGTCCATCTATGTGCAGGGTCGCGGCAGTCTGCGCCGCGAACTGCACACCTGTCTGCGCACCGGGCGGGCGATACGCAAACCCCAGCGGCGTCCCGGTGAGCGTCGTGGCCGCATCCCGAACATGGTCAACATCAGCCAGCGGCCCGCCGAGGTAGCCGACCGCGCGGTTCCCGGGCATTGGGAAGGCGACTTGATCCTGGGTGCGCAAAGCAAGTCGGCGATCGGCACCCTGGTCGAGCGCACCACCCGCTTCACCATGCTGCTGTATCTGCCCGACGATCATGGAGCATTGGCCGTCCAGGAGGCGATCGTGGCCAAGACCGCGCAACTGCCGGCCATCTTGCGGAAGACCCTGACCTGGGATCAGGGCAGCGAGATGGCCAACCACCTCGCGATCGCCGAAGCAGCCCAACTCGACATCTACTTCTGCGACCCGCACTCCCCATGGCAGCGCGGCACCAACGAAAACACCAACGGTCTGCTACGCCAGTACTTTGCTAAAGGCACCGATCTATCGGTCTTCCCAGCCGACTACCTCGACTACGTCGCCACCAAACTCAACAACCGGCCCCGCAAAACACTCGACTGGAAAACACCCGCCGAAGCCCTCAACGAACTACTGTCCAACCCGTCAAAACCACCCGCTGTTGCATCCACCGCATGAATCCGCCACCCGAAAACGGGTACGGAAGTGTCTGCTCGCGGGCCGGAAGGCGTCGCCCGATAGGCTGGCCCGCTGTGATCACCCGGATGTCCGAGCTGTTCCTGCGCACTCTGCGCGACGACCCCGCCGACGCCGAGGTGCCCAGCCACAAGCTGCTGATCCGCGGCGGCTATGTCCGGGCGATCGCGCCGGGCCTGTACAGCTGGCTACCGCTGGGCCTGCGGGTGCTGCGCAACATCGAACGCATTGTCCGCGAGGAGATGAACGCAATCGGCGGACAGGAGATCCTGTTCCCGGCGCTGCTGCCGCGCGCACCGTACGAGACGACCAACCGTTGGACCGAGTACGGCGACACCATGTTCCGGCTTCAGGACCGTCGGCGAAACGACTACCTGCTCGCCCCGACCCATGAGGAGCTGTTCACCCTCACGGTCAAGGGCGAGTACAGCTCGTACAGGGACTTCCCGGTGGTGCTCTACCAGATTCAGGCCAAATACCGGGACGAGGCACGGCCGCGGGCCGGCATCCTGCGCGGGCGCGAATTCCTGATGAAGGACTCCTATTCCTTCGATGTCGACGACGCCGGCCTCACCGCCGCCTATCACGCCCACCGCGAGGCATACCAGAAGATTTTCGACCGGCTGGCCCTACGCTACGTCATCGTCTCGGCGACATCCGGGGCGATGGGCGGCAGCGCATCCGAAGAGTTCCTGGCGGAAAGCGAGATCGGCGAGGACACTTTCGTGCGCTGCCCACAGTCCGGTTACGCTGCCAACGTGGAGGCGGTCATCACCGCCCGACCGGAGGCGCGTTCGATCGAGGGGCTGCCGGAGGCCGTCGTCCACGACACCGGCGACACCCCGACGATCGCCACCCTGGTCGACTGGGCCAACGGCGTCCTGGAACGCACTGTCACCGCGGCCGACACACTCAAGAACGTCCTGCTGAAAATCCGCCAACCCGGCGGGGACTGGGAGTTGCTGGCCGTCGGCGTGCCCGGGGACCGGGAGGTCGACGAGAAGCGGCTCGCCGCCGCGCTGGAGCCGGCCGAATACGCACTGCTCGGCGATGACGACTTCGCCCGGTACCCGTTTCTGGTGAAGGGCTATATCGGGCCGAGGGCGTTGCGGGACAACGACGTCCGCTATCTGGTTGACCCACGGGTGGTGGACGGGACCAGCTGGATTACCGGGGCCGACGCGCCCGGGCGCCATGTGGTCAGCCTGGTCGCCGGCCGGGACTTCACGCCCGACGGCACCATCGAGGCCGCCGAGGTGCGCGACGGCGACCCGTCACCCGACGGCGCGGGCGCGCTGGTCAGCGCCCGCGGCATCGAGATCGGCCACCTGTTTCAGCTGGGTCGCAAATACACCGATGCGTTCGCCGCGGACGTGCTCGGCGAGGACGGCAAGCCGGTGCGGCTGACCATGGGCTCCTACGGCATCGGGGTGTCCCGGCTGGTGGCCGTCATTGCCGAACAGCAGCACGACGAGCTGGGGCTGCGCTGGCCGGCCGCGGTCGCGCCGTTCGGCGTGCATCTGGTTATCGCCAACAAGGACGACGCCGCGCGCGCCGGCGCGCAGAGCCTGGCGGCCGAGCTGGACGGGCTGGGCATCGAGGTGCTGCTCGATGACCGCCCGGCCTCGCCGGGAGTGAAGTTCAAGGACGCCGAGCTGCTCGGGGTGCCGTGGATCGTGGTGGTGGGCCGCGGCTGGGCCGACGGTGTGATCGAGCTGCGCGACCGGTTCTCCGGCCAGACCGATCAGCTGGCCGTCGGCGACTCGCTGGCCGCCGACATCGCCGCTGTGATCCGCCGGTAGCGAGCCACCGGTAGCGGGGTGCTAGTCGTCGCCGCCGGGGAATGCCCGGGTGATCGGCCAGCGGCCCAGCACCCGGTTCCACCGCGCGGCCAGCACCGCGCTCTGACTCAGCGCCTGCACCGCGAACTCACGGTCGGCATCGGTGTCGGCCTGCTCGGCGACGGCCCGCCAGGCCACCGCGGTGTCGTCCTCCATCCGGACCGCCAGTTGGGCCGCGTCCGTGTCGTTGTCGACCGGTATGGGCGGCTGATAGCCGGCGGCGGCCACCGGCGCGTTCACCGAGCGGGCGGCCAGCATGGTGATGACCCGGTCGCGACGCTCCCGGTGCTCGTGAATCGCGTCGGACACCGTCTTGTTCAGGTCCGGTGGCACGTGCGCCGATACGATGCCGTAACCGTAGATGACCCCGTACTCGGTGGCCAGCGCGTCGCAGAGCGCGCCGTCGGGGCCGGCCGCCGCGGCGGTTTCTGCCGACGTCACGGCTTCGCCCCCAGCGCGACGGTGCGGGCCGCGGTACAGGCCGCCGCGATGGAGGCCAGCAGCCCGGCCCGGTAACCCGAGGAGCTGATCGCCAGCTTGCCGGCGCTGTCCGCGGCGGTGCGTAACGCACCGACCACGTCGGCCACCGTCGGGGTCGGCGCGGGCGGCGCGGTGGTCGTTTCGGAGGATGTCGGGGTGCCTACGGCCTTGCCGGTCAGCCGGGCGATCTCGGCGGCCAGCGCCTTGGCGTGTTCGGCCCGCTCCGCAGCGATCTGCGTCAGTGCGCGGCCGGCGGTTCTGGGTGCGACGACGGCGGCCGCGGCGGCCAGTTCGCTGTCCTGGCTGGCCAGCTCCCGCTGCGACTCAAGCTCATCGACCATCGGTGCGGTACTGGACCCGCACGCCGACGCCGCAACAGCCAGGGCGAGCAGCCCGCCGCCGGCGAGCACGCGCCGCCTGCTGACGGCGGGAAAGGCGCTGGGCACGTCAACATCCTGCCACCCGAGTCATCCCGGTCGGCTTGCGGCACGGACGCGGCTTGGCTGGTCACGCGGTCGCGGGGCGCTTTTCGGCGTTTGCGGCGACGGCCGCAGCACCCGGCGTATCGTTGGAGGCTGATTCCCCAGGTGGCATCGGTTCGGTGGCCGGGGATGGAGTGCCGGACAACTCAAGATGAGGAGCTCGCCGTGGCAACCGGGCTACCTTCGCAGACACAGGTGATCGAACTGCTCGACGCAGAGTTCGCACGCGCCGGCTTCGAGATCGAGAACGTCGTCATCGATGCGCGGGCACCGCTGCCGCGGATCACGGTGGTCGTCGATGGTGACACTCCACTCGACCTGGACACCGCTGCTGCGCTGTCGCGCCGTGCCTCGGACCTGCTCGACAGCGCCGACGGCGGTGGCAGCTACGTCTTGGAGGTCAGCTCGCCCGGTGTGGAGCGACCGCTGACCAGCCCGAAGCATTTCCGCCGCGCCCGCGGGCGCAAGGTCGAGTTGCGACTGTCCGACGGGTCGGAGCTCGTCGGCCGGATCGGCGAGGTGGACGAAGCGACACTGACTCTGGTAATCCGGGCCGGCCGCGACTGGGAACTGCGGCAGCTGCCGCTGGCCGAAATCACCGACGGTGTCGTGCAAATCGAGTTTTCGTCGCCGGCCGAGCGGGAACTCGCGCTGGCGCAGGGCCGGATCACCGGAACGGGAGGTGGACGATGAACATCGACATGGCCGCGCTGCACGCGATCGAGGCCGACAAGGGGATATCGGTCGATGTCGTGGTGGAGACGATCAAATCCGCGCTGCTCACCGCCTACCGGCACACCGAAGGGCACGAAACCGACGCCCGCATCGATATCGACCGTAAAACCGGCATGGTGCGCGTGCTTGCCCGGGAGGTCGACGCCGACGGCAACGTCCTCAACGAATGGGACGACACCCCCGAGGGTTTCGGCCGGATCGCGGCGACCACCGCGCGCCAGGTCATTCTGCAACGGCTGCGCGACGCCGAGAACGAGAAGGCCTACGGGGAGTTCTCGGCGCGCGAGGGCGACATCGTCGCGGGAGTGGTGCAGCGGGACGCCCGGGAGAACGCCCGCGGTGTCGTGGTGGTGCGGTTGGGCACCGAGGCGAAGGGGTTCGACGGCGTCATCCGGCAGGCCGAGCAGGCTCCGGGGGAGCGCTACGACCACGGCGAGCGGCTGCGCTGCTATGTCATCGGTGTGACGCGCGGACTCCGCGAGCCGCGGATCGAGTTGTCCCGCACGCACCCCAACCTGGTCCGCAAGCTGTTCGCGTTGGAGGTGCCGGAGATCGCCGACGGGTCGGTGGACATCGTCGCGGTCGCCCGGGAAGCCGGCCACCGCTCCAAGATCGCCGTCGCGTCGCGGGTTCCGGGGCTGAACGCCAAGGGCGCCTGCATCGGCCCGATGGGTCAGCGGGTGCGCAACGTGATGAGCGAGCTGTCCGGGGAGAAGATCGACATCATCGACTACGACGAGGACCCCTCCCGGTTCGTCGCCAACGCGCTGTCGCCGGCGAAGGTGGTTTCGGTGACGGTGATCGACCAGAACGCCCGGGCCGCCCGGGTCGTGGTCCCCGACTTTCAGCTGTCCCTGGCGATCGGCAAGGAAGGTCAGAACGCCCGGCTGGCGGCCCGGCTGACCGGCTGGCGTATCGACATCCGCAGCGACGCACCGGCACATTCGGGCGGCGCGCCCGACCATGGCCACGGGGTTGCCTCCGTGTCGTGAGTCAGGCGAAAACGCGAATATAATCCTTTAAATAGCCCCGACTAAATCCTGAGAATTGCGTGACATTTCTCATTCGTGCGCGTAGCGTGCGTAGCTGTCATTAGCAGCACGTGAGTTGAGTTTTGGGGGTGTGCGATGAAATCTCGCCGGTTTGTCTATGGCGCGGTCGCCGGTGCGGGTCTGGCCGCCGCGGTGTTCACCAGCGCCGCTGCCGCCGCCTACATTGGCGAACGGGGCGACGAGCTGCCGCCGGGTTCCGTGCCGGCCGGCGCGGCCACCGGCGTCACCAATACCCAGGATCCGCCCTTCTACGACTACCAGCAGGCCACCTACCCCTACAACGTCCTCGACCATGGCAACGTCGTCGGAACGCTTGACGATACGCAAACATCCTGGGATTCGGGCACGACCCACTCGTTGCAGGATGTGGTCTCCAATGGCACCGGCACTGCCGCGGCATGGGACGGATCGGAATACGACAGCTATTCGGTGCTGGCCCCTGGGCCCCTCGGGGGCATTACCACGCTGTTCGGATACGATTACCTCAAGACTCCGGACGGGTCGTCCGACTACATGACGTTTTTCAACAACCAATTTCCGATCTTCGACACCTTCCCGGCCGCCTCGGCTTCGACCGCAGGCGCCGATCTTGTCGATCCCAACTGGTTGACGGATTTGCTCGGGTCGCTGGGCCTGGGATCGCTGCTCTGAGGCATGATGGGGCGTCTCGCGAGGTCGCTCCTGCTCGGTGCGGCCATGTGCATCGCTTTGGGGTCGGCGGCGTTGGGCGGCACTCCCACCGCCTCCGCCGACGACCTTGGGCTGCTGGACATTCCCGGTTTAAGAGGGCCGATCGGGCCGCCGACGAATGTCCAAACCATCGACGGCGACCCGTTTTTCGGTTACCGGCAGGAAGACGAACTCTACAACGTCGTCAACAACAGCAACAACGTGATCGGCTCGTTCACCGACACCAACACCACGTTCGGATCCCCCTCCATTCCGCCGAATTTGCCGCCGATCTACCTGGCGGACAGCACCGACGTGATTTCGAACAGCACCTACTCGGGCCTGGCGAATGGGGCGACTGAGATCAACGACCGGTTGATCACTTTTGTGGGGATCCCGGGCATTAATTTCATGACGCTAGTCTTGCTCGGGAATGACTATGTCAACAACCCGGGCATCGCAACGTCGGATACCGTCACGTTGTTCAATGCCCCTTTCACGCTGTGGGACAGCCCGGCCGATACGGCGAGTGCAGCCGCCGCCGACTCCAGCGGGCTGACGGACCTGGCCGGGCTGATTTGACGGTTGAGTTGAGATCTCGGAGGTGTCTGACACGTGGCACGGCGTGGCCGTGACCGAGAGCTGAAGCGCGCGTAGTGGATTTGAGGTCGCTGCCGCAACTGCGCGGCGCACAGTCGCGGTCGATCAGCCCGGAGAACGTCGACGGGGCCAAGGGCGGCGGCGCGCGGGCCACCGAAGGCACCGGTGCGGCCTGCGCGGTCGACCTGGGCCCGGGCTGGAAGGTCTCACCCAGCGTCGACATCGCCGCGCACACCACCCACCAACTGGCGGCCATCGACGGGCCGGCCCTGATCACCCACATCTGGTTGACCACGCATCACAGCAACTGGCGCAGCCTGATCCTGCGCGCCTACTGGGACGGCGACCGCAAACCCGCCATCGAGGTGCCGTTGGGCGATTTCTTCGGCCAGGGCTGGTGCGAGTTCGCACAGCTGTCCTCGGTCCCGGTAGCGGTCAACCCGCACGGCGGCTTCAACTGTTACTGGCCGATGCCGGTTCCCCGGCGCGCCCGGCTGACGTGCGAGAACCTGAGCCCACGCCCCGCCACCGTGTACTACCAGATCAGCTACGAGACCTACGAGGCCGGCGCCGCCGCGGTGGCCGGCGCCGGCTACCTGCACTGTCAGTTCCACCGCAGCAATCCGCTCACCGCCGGCGCGGTCCACCCGATCCTCGATCCGGTGTCCGGCGCGGGCAAGTACGTCGGCACCTACCTGGCCTGGGGCGTCAACAGCCCCGGATGGTGGGGCGAAGGCGAGGTGAAGTTCTACCTGGACGGCGACGAGCAGTTCCCCACCATCTGCGGCACCGGCACCGAGGACTATTTCGGCGGCGCCTGGAACTTCGACGTACCCGGGCAGGGCTACACCGCCTACTCGACGCCGTTCCTCGGACTGCACCAGATCCTGCGGCCGGACGGGCTGTACCGCAGCCAGCAGCGGTTCGGCATGTACCGCTGGCATCTGGCCGACCCGATCCACTTCCACACCGGACTGCGGGTCGACATTCAGGCACTGGGGTGGCGGTCCGGACACCGCTACCGGCCGCTGCACGACGACATCGCCTCTACGGCGTTCTTCTACCTCGACCGCCCGTCTGCGCCACGCCCACCGCTGCCATCCGCCGACGAACTGGAGGTGGGCGGCGAACCCGGGTGAGTCGCCCCGATGGCCGGATAGTTCGGATCACCTCCACGGTGTGGGTAGACTGTGCCGTGATCCAGCGCAAGACTCCGGTCGCTGAGACTCGTCTGCACCGCCGCACCGACGGTCCGGTGCGCACATGTATCGGTTGCCGGAAGCGAGAGTTGGTTGTCGAACTGCTGCGAGTGGTGGCTGTGTCGACCGGTGACGGCAATCATGCCGTCACCGTCGACGCGGCGGGCGAACTGCCGGGGCGGGGTGCGTGGCTGCATCCGGTACCGGAGTGCCTGCACCAGGCGGTCCGGCGGCGGGCTTTCACTCGAGCGCTGCGCATCGCCGGTTCACCGGACACAACCGCGGTGGTGAGGTACGTCGAATGCCTTTCCGCCCGGGCAACAGAACAGGTAGCGAAGAACATGAGCACACCGTGAAGTCCCGATGACAATGCGTCATAGCTAACCCGAGGCGCGGCCCACCACCGCTGTCGCCTCATGGACAGGAGAAGTAGTGGCAAAGGCCCGCGTACACGAGTTGGCCAAGGAACTCGGTGTCACCAGCAAGGAAGTGCTCGCCCGGCTGAGCGAACAGGGCGAATTCGTCAAATCTGCGTCATCGACGGTGGAAGCCCCCGTCGCCCGCCGGCTGCGGGAGTCGTTCGGCGGCGCCAAACCCGCCGCCCAGAAATCGGCGGAACCGCCGGCCGCCACGACCGCAGCCAAGACAGCCGGCAACGGCGCCCCCGCCAAGCCGGCCGAGGCCGCGCCCGCAGCGCCGGCGGCATCCCCCGAGGCCCCGGCGGCACCAGCCGCACCGGCACCTGCCGCACCTGCGCCGCCGGCCGCCGCGCATCCGCCGGCCGCCGCCCCGCCGGGACCTCGGCCCGCCTCGACCCCGAAACCGGGTGGTCGCACACCCCGCGTCGGCAACAACCCGTTCTCGTCGGCCCAGCCGGTGGAGCGGGCCATTCCCCGCCCGCCAGCTCCCCGACCGGGCATGCCCCGGCCGGCGCGCCCGGGCGTCACACCTGGAAACATGCCGGCTCGGCCGGCTGCCGGTCCGGGCGGCTTCGGCGCGCAGGGCCGGCCTCCGCGTCCGGGTGCCCCCCGTCCCGGCGGTGGGCGCCCCGGCGCTCCCGCCGGTCGTCCCGGTGGTCCCGGCGGCAACTACCGCGGGGGAGGCGGTCCCGGCGCCGGTGCCGGCGCACCGGCGGGTACCGGCTTCCGCGGCCGTCCCGGCGGTGGCGGTGGCCGCCCGGGCCAGCGTGGCGGCGCGGCCGGTGCGTTCGGCCGTCCGGGCGGTGCGCCGAAGCGCGGCCGCAAGTCGAAGCGGGCGAAACGCGCCGAATACGAGAACATGCAGGCTCCGGTCGTCGGCGGCGTGCGGCTGCCGCACGGCAACGGCGAGACCATCCGGTTGGCCCGCGGCGCGTCGCTCTCCGACTTCGCCGAGAAGATCGACGCCAACCCGGCGGCACTGGTTCAGGCGCTGTTCAACCTCGGCGAGATGGTGACGGCCACCCAGTCGGTGGGTGACGAGACCCTCGAGCTGCTGGGCAGCGAGATGAACTTCGTCGTGCAGGTCGTCTCTCCCGAGGACGAGGACCGCGAGCTGCTGGAGTCCTTCGACCTGACCTACGGGGAAGACGAAGGCGGCGAAGAGGATCTCGAGGTCCGCCCGCCGGTCGTCACAGTCATGGGCCACGTCGACCACGGCAAGACGCGGCTGCTGGACACCATCCGCCAGACCAAGGTCCGCGAGGAGGAGGCCGGCGGCATCACCCAGCACATCGGCGCCTACCAGGTGTCGGTCGACCTCGACGGCAACGAACGCCTGATCACCTTCATCGACACCCCCGGTCACGAGGCGTTCACCGCGATGCGTGCCCGCGGCGCGAAGGCCACCGACATCGCGATCCTGGTGGTCGCCGCCGACGACGGCGTGATGCCGCAGACGGTGGAGGCGATCAACCACGCCCAGGCGGCCGATGTGCCGATCGTGGTGGCGGTCAACAAGATCGACAAGGAGGGCGCCGACCCGGCCAAGATCCGCGGGCAGCTCACCGAATACGGGCTGGTGGCTGAGGATTTCGGCGGCGACACCATGTTCGTCGACATCTCCGCCAAGCAGGGCACCAACATCAAGTCACTGGAGGAGGCGGTGCTGCTGACCGCGGATGCCGCTTTGGACCTGCGGGCCAACCCGAACATGGAGGCCCAGGGGGTGGCGATCGAGGCGCACCTGGACCGCGGGCGCGGCCCGGTAGCGACCGTGCTGGTTCAGCGCGGCACGCTGCGGGTCGGCGACTCGGTGGTGGCCGGTGACGCCTACGGGCGGGTCCGGCGGATGCTGGACGAGTACGGACACGATGTGGAGGAGGCGACCCCGTCGCGGCCGGTGCAGGTTATCGGTTTCACGTCGGTGCCCGGCGCCGGTGACAACCTGCTGGTCGTCGACGAGGACCGGATCGCCCGCCAGATCGCCGACAAGCGCAGCGCCCGCAAGCGAAACGCCATGGCGGCCCGGTCGCGCAAGCGGATCTCCCTGGAGGACCTGGATTCGGCGCTGAAGGAGACCAGCCAGCTGAACCTGATCCTCAAGGGCGACAACGCCGGTACCGTCGAGGCGCTGGAAGAGGCGCTGATGGGTATCCAGGTCGACGACGAGGTGGCACTGCGGGTGATCGACCGCGGCGTCGGCGGCATCACTGAGACCAACGTCAACCTGGCGTCGGCGTCGGACGCGATCATCATCGGGTTCAACGTGCGCGCCGAGGGCAAGGCCACCGAACTGGCCAACCGCGAAGGTGTGGAGATCCGCTACTACTCGGTCATCTACCAGGCCATCGACGAGATCGAGAGCGCGCTCAAGGGCATGCTCAAGCCGATCTACGAAGAGGTCGAGCAGGGCCGGGCGGAGATCCGCGCCATCTTCCGCTCATCCAAGGTCGGCAACATCGCGGGCTGCCTGGTCACCTCGGGCCTCATCCGGCGCAACGCCAAGGCGCGCCTGCTGCGAGACAGCGTCGTGGTCGCCGAGAACCTCACCGTGTCGTCGCTGCGGCGCGAGAAGGACGATGTCACCGAGGTTCGCGACGGCTACGAATGTGGTCTGACGCTGACCTACAGCGACATCAAGGAAGGCGACGTCATCGAGACCTACGAGCTGGTCGAGAAGGCACGCGCCTGATGAGCGACGCGAAGAAGGCCAACCAGCATGGGTAGGAGCGTCCGTTAATGGCCGACCCGGCCCGGGCGCGCCGGCTGGCCAAGCGCATTGCCACCATCGTCGCCTCGTCGATCGAGTATGAGATCAAGGATCCGCGGCTTGCGGGCGTGACGATCACCGACGCCAAGGTGACCGCCGACCTGCACGACGCCACCTTGTACTACACGGTGCTGGGTCGCACCCTCGACGACGACCCGGACTACGGCGGTGCGGCGGCGGCGCTGGAGAGCGCCAAGGGGGTACTGCGTTCGAAAGTGGGCGCCGGCACCGGCGTGCGATTCACCCCGACGTTGACATTCGTCCGCGACACGGTGCCCGACGCCGCGCACCGGATGGATGAGCTGCTGGCAGCCGCACAGGCCGCCGACGCCGACCTGGCCCGGATCCGCGAAGGTGCTCAACCGGTGGGAGATGCCAACCCGTACCGGGTGAGTGCGACCGACGACGACGCGTGAGCAGCCAGGTCGAGCGCATGCTCGACGGCCAGCCCTACCGGCCCGACGACCCCGACCTCGTCGCGGCCCGGCGGGCATGTCAGCGCCGGCTCGAGGCATTCAACAACACCGCTGCCGATGACGACGAGCTGCGCCGGCGGCTGCTGGGCGAGCTGCTCGGTTCGCTCGGCGAGGGCTCGGTGATTCTGCCCCGGTTCCAGTGCGACTACGGGACCTACATCAGCATCGGCGCCAACTGCTTCATCAACTTCGACGCGATCGTGCTGGACGGCGCACCCGTCACCATCGGCGACGACGTCCAGATCGGCCCCCGGGTGCAGCTGCTGGCGGCGCTGCACCCCGTCGACGATCATCAGGCCCGGCGAACCGGCTGGGAGTCGACGGCCCCGGTCACGATCGGCGACAACGCCTGGCTGGGCGCCGGGGTGATCGTCTGCCCCGGGGTGACGATCGGGGAAAACGCGGTGGTCGGCGCCGGCAGCGTGGTGACTCGGGACGTGCCCGGGCAGGTGCTTGCGGCGGGCAATCCGTGTCGGGTTGTCCGCCCGCTTCGCTAGCCGGTCGGTCTAGCGCACCTGCGAGCGGCCGCGCTGCAGGACGGCGTCGCGGTTAGCGGCGATGTCGTTAGTGCTGGCCTTGCGCATCCACTGTCTGGCCGACTCCGCTTCGATCCACAGGCCGCCCGCGGTCTGCGCCTCGTCGATCCGGTGGTAGGACGCCAGCAGTGCCCGCACCGCGGCCGGGTTGTTGCCGACGATCGATCCGGCCACCTCGCGTGCCGCGGCCAGCAGCCGGTCGTGCGGCACCACCTCGGTGACCAAGCCGGCGCGCAGGGCGTCGCCCGCCGAAAGGTAGTCACCGGTCAGGCTCATCCGGCGGGCCAGGCCCGCGCCGACCAACTGGGGCAACCGGACGCTCAGTCCCCAGGTCGGCAACAGCCCGACCCGGGCATGCGTGTCGGCGAACCGGGCGCGCTCGGAAGCGATCAGGATGTCGCAGGACAGGGCCAGCTCCAGCCCGCCTGTCACCGCAGCGCCGTTGACGGCGCCGATCACCGGTTTGCTCATCGATGGCCACTGCGGCGAGATGTCGGGCAGTGCGGTGGAACTGCCCAGCTCTTTGAGATCCAGCCCGGCGCAGAAGACCGGGTCGGAACCGGTAAGGATCACCACGTCGACAGCCTCGTCGCGGTCGGCTTCTGCCAAGGCGGCGAAGAACCGCCGGCGCAACTCCGTCGACAGGGCGTTACGTGCCTGTGGACGGTTGAGGGTCAGTGTGCATACCCGGTCGTCGGTCTCGACCAGCAAGATGTCATCGCTCATAAGA
>DASTNJ010000131.1:0-23998 GCA_035721065.1 Mycobacterium sp. | reverse complement strand
CTGGGCGACCTGCTCAAGGGCATCGACCTCAACAGCCTGCTGGACAATCTCGGCAACCTGAACAACCTGACGCTGGACGGCCTGCTCAACACCCTGGGTGTCGGCGACCTGGCCAACATCAGCGTGGGCGACTTCGGCGGCTTCTACACCGAGCTGTTCGACACCATCCCGCAGCAGCTGCTCGCCGACCTGGGTTAGAGCTGGACCGCCTCGCGGCCGATCCGCTGGCCGGTCAGCTCAGCAGCGAGGCCAGCGCGGTCGCCAGCTCCGGGGAGGCCGAGCTGGCCAGGTTCTGGTAGCTGCCGCCGGACAGCTTGGCGACGGCCTGCCAGGTGGACTGGTCGGGGTCGGTGCCGAAGTCGATGACGTTGACGGCCACCGGGCGCTGCGGGTCCACCGACCGGCGGATGAAATTCTGCAGCCCGGTGCTGTCCAGGCTGCGGTCGGTGTGCGGGCCGGCGGTGATCACCAGCACCGAATTGGACTGCCCGGCCTGATAGCCGGCCAGTGCGGCGTCGTAGACCATCGGCAGCGTGGTGAACGACACCGCGCCGCCGGAAGCCGAATGCAGGCCGGTCAACTGGCCGACCAGGGTTTCCTCGCGCGACGTACCGTCCAGCTGGTCGGCCAGCGGACCGGTGGTGACGACGCTGCGGCCCTCGGTTCCGTCGAATGTCCACAGCCCGACGGACGCGTTCGGCGGCAGCTCGAGCAGCCGGTGCCGCAGCGCGGCGACGACGTTGCCGAACCTGGTGTCGCCGCCTTCGCTGGCCGTCATCGACCGGTCCAGCATGATCGTCACCGTCGAGGCGGCACCGGAGGTGCCCAGCGCGTCGGCCAGCGTGGCCCGCAGCGCCTCGTCGCCCACCGACAGCGTCGTCGGCAGCGGCGCGAAATCGGTGACCTCACTGGCCGGCGGTTTGACGTCCGGGACGCGGAACCCTGCCTTGGCCAGCTCGGCCAGCTGGTCGGGCTTGCGGGCGAACCGGGCGAACTCACTGGCCGCTTCCAGCTGCTCCTGGGTCAGCCAACTGCCGGCCAGCAGCGCGGCCGGGTAGTCGGCGACCGGCACCGGCCCGGGCGGCAGCCAGGAGGCCAGGCTGGCCGCGGGGTCGTCGATCGACGTGGCGCGGGTGAACAGCTGCTGTTCGGTGGTCACCACGGCGTGCACCGGGGAGCGCGACGGGTCACCCGGGCGCAGCAGGGTGTTCATCGCCTCGGCCAGCGAACTGTCGGCCAGCTTGGGCTGGGCGCCGATCAGCGTGCGCAGCGCCGACACGCCCGCGCTCGGCGGGTCGCCGTGCGGCGCGGACTCGGCGTCGACGGCCTCGCCGGCCAGGAACGCGGCGTCGGCGTTGCCGTCGATCGGCAGCGCCAGCCGCAACGACCCCCAGCCGAGCAGGTCCAGCTCGAGCAGCGAGTCGGGGGTGGACTGCAGGCCGGGCAGCGTCGCCCAGGTCTGTTTGGCCAGCGCGCCGGCGAGTTTGGGCGACGTCGCCAGCAGCACCGGCGAGCTGACCAGGGAGCGGCTGTCGCTGACGGTCTGCGGGCCGGCGGTGGCCGTCAGCCGGGCCACCGACACCGAACTGCCCGGCACCCACAGCGCCGGGCGCTCACCGAGTGCGGCCGGCCAGTCGCCGATGAAGCCGCCCACCACCGCGCCGGCGTCGGCGGGTTTGACATGCACCGACACGCAGCGGTCACCGACCGGTTTGGCCGCCTTGTTGAACCGGTCGGCGAACTCCTGCAGGTGGTCGGCGATCGTCGGGTCGGCGACCACCGCGACGCTGAGGTTGCCGCTGACGCAGCGGGCCGCGGCGGCCCCGGATCGGTGGGACAGCGAATCGCCGAAGAACCGCCACAAGATCACCGCGCCCACCACGACGATGACCGCCACCAGCGCGGTGACCACCCCGGCGCTGACCCCGCGGCGGCTGTCCGCCCGGCGGTGCCCGCCCCGCCAGTGGCCGGCGTCCCGGTCCCGGCGCCATGCCTCCAGCCGGCGGCGCCCCCGGTTCCAGTTGGCCAGCGTCCGGCGGCGCAGCCGGGACGCGAACTCCGCGGCCGCCCCGGCATATCCGCCTGGGCCCGCCCGACCAGCCCGGTCGCGCTGGTCGCCCGCGTCCGCGTGGCCGTCCGGATCGTCGACGTGGTCCGGATACTCGGGCTGATCCGGATGGCCCGGGTGGTAAATGCCCTCCCACGAGTCGATGTCCGGCTCCTGGCTGCCGGGGTCGCCGAACCATGCCCCGGCGGGCTCCTCCGGTTCGTCGGACTCGTCCGGTCCAGTGAAGCTGTGTCTACCCATGGCGGTGCAGGCGCCGGATCACTCGGAGGCTCGCGCCTTGAACTCGCGGCGGCGCCGGTGCAGGATCGGCTCGGTGTAGCCGTTGGGCTGCGTGGTGCCCGACATGATCAGCTCTTCGGCGGCGGCGAAGGCGATGCTGGCGTCGAAGTCGGGCGCCATCGGCAGGTACGCGGGGTCCCCGGCGTTCTGCCGATCCACGGCCGGCGCCATCCGCTCCAGGCTGGACCGCACGTCGCCGGCGGTGATCACCCCGTGGTGCAGCCAGTTGGCCAGCAGCTGGCTGGAGATCCGCAGGGTGGCGCGGTCTTCCATCAGCGCCACGTCGTGGATGTCGGGTACCTTCGAGCAGCCCACCCCCTGGTCGATCCAGCGCACCACGTAGCCGAGGATCGACTGGCAGTTGTTGTCGACCTCCTCGCGGATCTCGTCGGGGGCCCAGGCCAGCTCCTTGGACGACAGCGGAATGGTCAGCAGCTGGTCGAGGGTGGCGCGCTGCTTGCCGGCCAGCTCCTGCTGCACCGCGAACACGTCGACCTGGTGGTAGTGCATGGCGTGCAGGGTCGCCGCGGTCGGCGACGGCACCCACGCGGTGCTGGCACCGGCCCGCGGGTGGGCGATCTTCTGCTCGACCATGTCGGCCATCAGCTCGGTCATCGCCCACATGCCCTTGCCGATCTGGGCGTGGCCGGTCAGACCGGCCGCCAGGCCGACGTCGACGTTGTGGTCCTCGTAGGCCAGGATCCACGGCTGGCTCTTCATCGCGGCCTTGCGCACCATCGGCCCGGCCTCCAGCGAGGTGTGGATCTCGTCGCCGGTGCGGTCCAGGAAGCCGGTGTTGATGAACACCACCCGGTCGGCGGCGGCCTTGATGGCGGCCTTCAGATTGACGGTGGTGCGGCGCTCCTCGTCCATGATGCCGACCTTGATGGTGGCCTGCGGCAGCCCCAGCACGTCCTCGACCCGGCTGAACAGCTCGGCGGTGTAGGCGACCTCGTCGGGGCCGTGCATCTTCGGCTTGACGATGTAGATGGATCCGGTGCGGCTGTTGAGCAGCGGGCCGTTGTCCTCGCCGGCCTTCAGCCCGTGCAGCCCGATCAGGCCGGTGAACAGCGCGTCCTGGATGCCCTCGTAGATCTCGTTGCCGTCGGCGTCGACGATGGCATCGTTGGTCATCAGGTGACCGACGTTGCGGACGAACATCAGGCTGCGTCCCGGCAGCGTCAACGTGCCCCCGTCCGGTGCCGTGAACTCACGGTCGGCGTGCAGCGCGCGGGTGAACGTCTTGTCGCCCTTGTGCACCTGCTCGGTGAGGTCGCCGCGGTTCAGCCCCAGCCAGTTGCGGTAGCCGACCACCTTGTCGTCGGCGTCGACGGCGGCCACCGAGTCCTCGAAGTCCATGATCGTGGTCACCGCCGACTCGAGCACCACATCCTTGACGCCGGCGTCGTCGGTCGCGCCGATCGGCGACTCCGGGTCGATCAGGATCTCGATGTGCAGGCCGTGGTTGACCAGCAGCACCGACGACGGCGATGCGGCGTCGCCGGTGTAGCCGGCGAACTGCTCCGATGCGGCCGGCGCGGTCTGCTGCCCGTCGACCAGCGTGACCACCAGCGCGCCGCCGGCGACCGCCAGGCCCTTGAGCGCCGTCCACGAGCCGTCGGCCAGCGGCGCCGCGTCGTCGAGGAACTTGCGGGCGTAGGCGATCACCTTGTCGCCGCGCGCCTTGTTATAACCGGTGCCTTTTTCGGCGCCGTCGGTCTCCGGGATGACGTCGGTGCCATACAGCGCGTCATACAGCGAACCCCAGCGGGCGTTGGCGGCGTTCAGCGCGAACCGGGCGTTGAGCACCGGAACCACCAGCTGCGGGCCGGCCTGCACGGCGATCTCGTCGTCGACGTTTGCGGTGGTGACCGCGAAGTCGCCGGGATCGGGCTGCAGGTAGCCGATTTCGGTGAGGAACTCCCGATAAGCCGCCGGGTCGATCGGCTCGATCACCCGCTGGCGGTGCCACTTGTCGATCTGGGCCTGCAGCTCGTCGCGGTGCGCCAGCAGTTCCTGGTTGTGCGGCGTGAGGTCGGCGACGACCTTGTCCACCCCCGACCAGAAGCTGTCCGGGTCCAGCCCTGTCCCGGGCAGTGCCTCGTTGGTGATGAAGTCGTAGAGCACCTGAGCCACCCGCAGGTTGCCCACCGACACCCGGTCCGTCATCCAGTCCCTCCTCGCATTAGCAAAGAACCACCATACCGGCCGGTAGATTCGCCGGACGCACTCGGCGACCAGCAGTTCAGGTGCGGTGCGTCCCGTCGCGCACCGCGCCGACCATCTCCTGCACCAAATCCTGCAGCGCCACCATCGCCACCACCGGGCTGTCCGGGCCGCCACCCGGAGCCGTCACCAACGCCAGGTGGCTGTTGCTGCGGCGCAGCCGGGACAGCGCCTCGGGCAACGGCAGCGCCCGCGGCAGCCGCGGCAGCGGGCGCACCGTCGCCAGGTCGACCACCGCGTCCGGCTGGTCGCAGAGCGCCAGCACGTCCTTGATGTGCAGATAGCCGAGATACCGCCCGGCCGGGTCAACGACGGGAAACCGGGAGTAACCGGTCTCCACCAGCGCCTGCTCCACGGCGGCGACCGTCGGCCCGGCACCGTCGGCGGCGACCGGCACCGCGCGGATGTCGGCGGCCGGCACCGCGACGTCGGCGACCACCCGGGTGCGGATGCGCAGCGCGCGGTTGAGCCGGACGTACTCCTCGGAGTCCAGCAGCCCCTCGGTGACCGACTCGGCGATCATCTCGCCCAGTTCGGCCGTGGAGACGCTGATGTCGAGCTCGTCTTTCGGCTCGACCCGCAGCGCGCGCAGCACCGCGTTGGCGCACCGGTTGTAGAACGCGATCACCGGGCGGGCCGCCCGCACGTAGACCAGGTACGGCGGGATCAGCAGCATGGCGGTGGCCTCCGGGCCGGCCAGCGCGATGTTCTTGGGCACCATCTCGCCGAGCAGCACATGCAGGGTCACCACGATCGCCAGGGCGACCAGGAAGGAGACGGTGTGCAGCAGCGGGTCGGGGATGTCGACCAGCTGAAACGGACGTTCCAGCAGGTCGGCGACGGCCGGCTCGCCGATGCGACCGAGCAGCAGCGACGCCACCGTGATGCCCAGCTGCGCGCCGGCGAACATCAGCGGCAGCCGTTCACCGGCGCGGATCACCGTCACCGCCCTGGTCCGGCCCTGTTCGGCGAGCGACTCGAGGCGGTCCCGGCGCACCGAGATCAGCGAGAACTCCGCACCCACGAAGAATGCGTTGGCGCCCACCAGCGCCAGGGTCAGCAGCACCTCCAGCACGTCACCCATCGCGTCACCGGCCCCCGGGCCTGCCGCCGTGCGGGTCGCCGTGCCGGCCCAGCCGGGTCAGCTCGAGCAGATCGATCCGGCGGCCGTCCATCCGGACCACGGTGGCCCGCCAGCGCACGGGGCCGCCCAGTGATCCGTCGGGGGCGAAGGCGGTCAGGTTCACCGTCTCCCCGGCCTGCGGAATGCGGCCGAGCTCCTTGAGCACCAGCCCGCCGATGGTCTCGTAGGCGCCCTCCGGGGCGCGGTAGCCGGTCGCCGCCGCCACCTCGTCGATGCGCAGCAGACCCGACACCCGCCAGCCGCGCCCGGCGGCCACCACGTCGGGGGTGGCGTCGTCGTGCTCGTCGCGCACGTCGCCGACGATCTCCTCGATCAGGTCCTCGGCGGTGACCATGCCGGCGGTGCCGCCGTACTCGTCGACGACCATCGCGGCCTGCTGGCCGTTGCCGCGCAGCTGCGTCATCACCGCATCACCGTCCAGGGTGGACGGCACCATCGCGACCGGCTGGGCGACCGCGGCCAGCCGGGTGTGCGGGCGCCGCGCGGACGGCACCGCGAACAGCTGCTTGAGGTGCACGATGCCGACCGTGGCGTCCAGGTCGCCGTCGATGATCGGGAACCGGGAGAAGCCCGTCTCGATGGCCACCGCCGCCAGGTCGGCCAGGGTGTCGCCGGTCTGCAGCGCCACGATCTTCGACCGCGGGGTCATCAGCTCCTCGGCGGTCAGCGCACCGAACCGCAGCGACCGGTCGACCAGCGCGGCGGTGACCGGGTCCAGTGAGCCGCTGCGCGCCGAGCTGCGCACCAGCGACACCAGCTCCTGCGGTGAGCGGGCCGACCGCAGCTCCTGTGCCGGCTCGATGCCCAGCCGGCGCAGAATCCAGTTCGCGGTGCCGTTGGTCAGCCGGATCGCCGGGGCGAACACCGCCGAGAATCCCAGCTGCGGGCCGGCCACCGCGCGCGCGGTGGGCAGCGGCCGGGCAATCGCCAGGTATTTGGGCACCAGCTCGCCGAAGACCATCGACAGCGACGTGACGACCGCCAGCGCCAGGACCGCGATCACCCCGTCGGCGATCCGATCCGGCACGCCGAGCGCGTCCATCGCCGGATGTGGCAGCTCCGCCACCAGCGGCTCGGTCAGGTAGCCGATGATCAGTGTGGTGATCGAGACGCCCAGCTGGGTGCCGGACAGCTGAAACGACAGCCGGCGGTGCGCGCGCTGGATGTAGCGATCCCGGCGACCGCCGCGCCGGGCGTTGGCCTCGACACTGCTGCGCTCCAGCGTGGTCAGCGAGAACTCGGCCGCCACGAACGCCGCAGTGCCGGCCGTCAGCGCCACGATGGCCAGCAGGCTCAGTGCGGTGGTGGCGACTATCGGCATCAGCTCACCAGCCGAGCGGCAGCGGGTGACCCTCGGCGAAGCCCGCGGCCGACTGCACCCCGATCACCGCCCGCTCGTGCAGCTCGGCCGGTGTGGTCGCCCCGACATAGGCGCAGGTGCTGCGCAGCCCGGCGGTGATCTGGTCGAGCAGATCCTCGACCCCGCCGCGGTCCGGGTCCAGCCGCATCCGGGACGTCGAAATGCCTTCTTCGAAAAGGGTTTTGCGCGCCCGCTCGAAGGCGCTGTCGGCGCCGGTGCGGGCGATCACCGCCCGCTTGGAGGCCATGCCGTAGCTCTCCTTGTAGGCGTGGCCGGCATGGTCGACCATCAAGTCGCCCGGCGACTCGTAGGTGCCGGCGAACCAGGAGCCGATCATCACGTTGGACGCGCCGGCGGCCAGCGCCAGCGCCACGTCGCGGGGGTGGCGGATTCCGCCGTCGGCCCACACGTGCGCGCCGAGTTCGCGGGCGGCGTCGGAGCAGTCCAGCACGGCGGAGAACTGCGGTCGGCCCACGCCGGTCATCATCCGGGTGGTGCACATCGCGCCGGGGCCGACGCCCACCTTGACGATGTCGGCGCCCGCGCCGATCAGGTCCCGGGTGCCTTCGGCCGAGACCACGTTGCCGGCGGCCAGCGGGACGCCCGCCTGCAGCGCCGCCACCGCGCGGATCGCCTCCAGCGCTTTGTCCTGGTGGCCGTGCGCGGTGTCGACGACCAGCACGTCCACCCCGGCGTCGGCCAGCGCCGCCGCCTTGGCGGCCACCTCGCCGTTGATGCCGACCGCGGCGGCGATCCGCAGCCGGCCCTGCGCGTCGGTCGCCGGTGTGTAGATGCCGGCCCGCACGGCGCCGGTGCGGGTCAGCACGCCGGCCAGCGTGCCGTCGGCGTTGGTCAGCACGGCCACGCCGATCGGGGCGTGCTCCAGCAGGTCGAACACCTTGCGCGGTTCGGTGCCCGCCGGTGTGCTGACGAAATCGGGCAGCGTGACGTCGCGAACCCGGGTGAACCGGTCCACGCCGGCACAGACCGACTCGGTGACCAGCCCGACCGGGCGGTTCTCGGACAGCACCACCGCCGCGCCGTGGGCGCGTTTATGGATCAGCGCGGTGGCATGCGACACCGAGTCGTCGGGGGAGAGCACCACCGGGGTGTCGACGACGAGGTCGCGGCTTTTGACGAACTCGACCGTCCGGCGCACCACCTCGATCGGCAGATCCTGTGGCAGCACCACGATGCCGCCGCGCCGGGCCACCGTCTCGGCCATCCGGCGGCCGGCCACCGCGGTCATGTTGGCCACCACCACCGGAATGGTGGTGCCGGAGCCGTCGCGGGTGGACAGGTCGACGTCCAGCCTGGAGTCCACCTGCGAGCGGTTTGGGACGACGAAGACGTCGTCGTAGGTCAGGTCGTATGCGGGGCGCTGCCCGTCGAGAAATCTCATCTTCTCAAGCATCCGGCCTAGACCGGGACCTCGCTGCGGTCGCCGCTCCACAGCGTGTGGAACTTGCCCGGGGCGTCCACCCGGCCGTAGCTGTGCGCGCCGAAGTAGTCGCGCTGGCCCTGGGTGAGCGCGGCCGGCAGCCGTTCGGCGCGCAGCGAGTCGTAGTAGGACAGCGCGGTGGAGAAACCAGCGACCGGGATGCCGAGCCCGGTCGCGGTGATCACCACCCGGCGCCAGCTGTCGATCGACGATTCGACCGCTTCCCGGAAGTGCGGCGCCACCAGCAGGGCGGGCAGATCGGGGTCGGCGTCGAACGCCTCCTTGATCCGGTTGAGGAACTTGGCCCGGATGATGCAGCCGCCGCGCCAGATCGTCGCCAGGTCGCCAGGTGTTATGCCCCAACCGTATTCGGCGCTGCCGGCCTGAATCTGGTTGAACCCCTGCGAATACGCGACGATCTTGGAGGCGTACAGCGCGCGGCGGATGTCCTCGGTGAACTGCACCGCGTCGGTGGGTGCCGGGCCCAGCGCCCCGGCGGCCAGGCCGGCGGCGGCACGTCGCTGGGGGACCGACCCGGACAGCGACCGGGCGAACACCGCCACGGCGATGCCGGTCACCGGCACGCCCAGATCCAGCGCCGACTTGACGGTCCAGCGACCGGTGCCTTTCTGTTCGGCCTCGTCGACGATCACATCCACCAGCGGCCGCTGAGTTTTCGCGTCGACCTGGCGCAGCACCTCTGCGGTGATCTCGACCAGGTAGCTGTCCAGATCGCCGGCGTTCCACTCGGTGAACACGTCGGCGATCTGCGCCGCGGACAGGCCCAGTGCGTCGCGCAGCAACTGGTAGGCCTCGCCGATCAGCTGCATGTCGGAGTATTCGATGCCGTTGTGCACCATCTTGACGAAATGCCCGGAGCCGTCCGGGCCGATGTGGGTGCAGCACGGCACCCCGTCGACCTGTGCGGCGATCTCCTCCAGCAGCGGGCCCAGCGACTCGTAGGATTTCGCCGGGCCGCCCGGCATGATCGACGGTCCGTTGAGCGCGCCCTCCTCACCGCCGGAGATGCCGGCGCCGACGAAGTGCAGACCGCGTTCGGCCATCGCCTTCTCGCGGCGGATGGTGTCGGTGTAGAGCGCGTTGCCGCCGTCGATGATGATGTCGCCGGGCTCCATGGCGGCGGCCAGCTCTTCGATCACGGCATCGGTGGGTTCGCCGGCCTTGACCATGATCAGCACTCGGCGTGGCTTCTGCAGTGCGGCAAGGAATTCCGGAATGGTCTCGGAGCGGACGAAGCTGCCCTCGGCGCCGTGCTCGCGCAGCAGCGCGTCGGTCTTGGCGACCGACCGGTTGTGCAGCGCCACGGTGTAGCCGTGCCGGGCGAAGTTGCGGGCGATGTTGGAGCCCATCACGGCCAGGCCGGTCACCCCGATCTGGGCGGTGGCTGTCCCGTTTTGCGATTCGGGCAAGCCCATCTGTTCGCCTCCAGGGGTTGTCGGTCAGTGTGGGGATAACCTACCGGGCGGGAGCGGGTTGTGTCGGCTCAGCGGCTCAGCCGCTCAGCGGCTCACCCCGCCGCCAGTCGCTGCAGCTCGGCCAGCCACGGCACCGCCAGCGCCACGGTGGGCACGGTCACCACGGCGGCCGCCGCGGCATAGGCGGCGGCGGCGAGAGTTCTGCTGTTGCCCCGCCCGGACAGCCGGCGCACCCGCAGCACCGTGTCGTGTCCGCCGATGGCCAGCGCTCCGGCAGGCGTGTGGCCGGATGCGCAGGTCACCAGCGCACGGGCCAGGGGAGTGGGTCCGGTGGCTCGCACCGCGGCGTCGTCGGCGAGCAACTCGACCAGCAACCGAACGGCGTCCAGCGCGCTGGCGCTGCGGACGAACCGTGGAAAGGCGGTGTGCACCGCGGTGAATGCCTCCAGCACCAGGTCGTGGCGGGCACGCAGGTGGGCGCGCTCGTGGTCGATGACGGCGGTGATCTCCGGGCCGGACAGCGCGCTCAGCGTTCCATCGCTGAGCACCACCCGGCCACGCATCCCGGGCAGGCAGTAAGCCAGTGGCTCGGCGACCCGCAGCACCCGCAGGCCGCTTACCCGGCGTCCGTCGCGCCGCGCGGCGTCGCGATCGCCGAGCAGATCGACCAGCATTCGGTGTCGGGCCCGGCGCTGTCGGGTGGCAATCGCGACCTGTAGCGCCGCAGCCACCAGACGCGCACCCACCAGCAGGGTCAGTGTCAGCGTGGTCAGGTACACCGTCCACAGTGGCCCACCCAGCCTGGCGATGTCACCGGCGATGGTCGTCGTGGGGATACCGTCCGGCCCGGGCATCAGCAGCCGGCTCGCTATCGCAATGCCGGCGCTGAACGCCGAGAGTGCGGCCGCCAGCGCGATCGCCTGCCACAGCACCACCGCGGCCCGCGGCGCGCGCAGCGGCCAGGATGCCCGCGCCAGCAATGCGGGCACCGGACCGGTGAGCAGCACCGCCAAGACGGCGAAGGCCAGCGCGAACACGCTGCCAGTCTCCCTCAGGATGCGGGCTCACCGCCAGGGAATTCGGCGTTGCGGTGTTTGGCTTCGAGTTCGTCGAGGGCCCGGCGCAGCGCGTCGGCCTCGTCGGCGCCCACCCGCTCGACGAAGTTCACCAGGGCGGCCTGTCGGTCGCCGGAGTCGGCGACCTGGTCCAGCGCGTCGACCATCAGGGCGGCGATGAGTTCGTCGCGGCTGTGCGCCGCTGCGTACCGGTGGGCGCGGTCGTCGCGAATCTGGGAGACCAGGTTCTTCTTGGCGAGGCGCTGCAGCACGGTCATCACCGTCGTGTAGGCCAGATCGCGCTGCTCGGACAGCGCCTCGTGGACCTGGCGGACGGTCTGCGGCCGCGGAGCGGACCACAGCTGGTCCATCACCGCCCGTTCGAGGTCGCCCAGGTGGGTCGATTTCGGCATGTGCTCGGTGCACCCCCTCAGCAATGACGCCAGCTTACCCGCGGTTACTACCGGCAGTCGTACCTCGTGGCGTCGCTGCTGGTCAGACGGTTGGCTGAGCCCGGCGCACCCGCGTGGCAACCGCGCATGACCCTCCTCGGTCTCCGGTGGTGTAGACAATGAGATCGTGTCCACTTGGCAGAAGCCGCCCATGCCGCCGGAGGAGAACTCGGCGTTCGACGACACCCTCGGGCTGGTGTTCACCGAACTGACCCCCGACGGCGCCCGGGCTTGGCTGGAGGTGCAACCGAAGTTGTTGCAGCCCACCGGGATCGTGCACGGCGGCGTCTACTGCTCGATCGTCGAGAGCATGGGCAGCGTGCCCGCGTACCTGTGGTACACGGAGCGCGGCGGGGGTGACGGCGGCAGGGTGGTGGGTGTCAACAACAACACCGACTTTCTGCGGGCCGTCACCGCCGGGACGCTGCACGCGGTGGCCACCCCGATTCACCGCGGCCGCAGCCAGCAGCTGTGGTCGGTGGTGATCACCGACGACGCCGACCGGACGGCCGCCCGCGGGCAGGTGCGGCTGCAGAACCTCGCGCCCCGGGACTGAACCGCTAGCTGACCGCTTTCTCCGGTTTTTCGGCGCCGCGCTGCGCTTCGGCCGCCAGCACCTCGAGCTGCTCCAGCCGGGTGCGGGCGAACGCCTGCTGCTCGGTGATGGTGAGCTGGCCGCGCCGGTTGCTCAGGAACGTCCCGGCCCAGGACACCACGGTGAGGAACTTGGTCCGGAAACCGATCAGGTAGGCCAGGTGCAGCACCAGCCAGAACAGCCAGGCGATGAAGCCGCTGAACTCGACCGGGCCGATCTTGGTCACCGCCGAGAACCGCGACACCGTGGCCATCGAGCCCTTGTCCAGGTACTGGAACGGTTCCCGATCGGCCGGATCGGCGCCGGCGAGTTCGGCCTTGATGGTGCTGGCCGCGTACTTGCCGCCCTGGATGGCGCCCTGCGCCACCCCGGGCACGCCGTCCACGGCCGCCATGTCACCGACCACGAACACGTCCGGGTGGCCCGGCACGGTCAGGTCGGGCAGCACCTTCACCCGGCCCGCGCGGTCCAGTTCGACCGACGACTGCTCGGCCAGGTCGCGGCCCAGCGGGCTGGCCGACACACCGGCCGACCACACCTTGCACTGCGATTCGATCCGCCGGATGGCGCCGTCGGCGTCCTTGACCGTGATGCCGTTGCGGTCGACGTCGGTGACCATTGCGCCGAGCTGGATCTCGACACCCAGCTTCTCCAGCCGCTCGGCTGCCTTGCGGCCCAGTTTCTCGCCCATCGGCGGCAGCACTGCCGGCGCCGCGTCGAGCAGGATCACCCGCGCGTTGGTCGAGTCGATGTGTCGGTAGGTGCCCTTGAACGTGTAGGCGGCCAATTCGGCGATCTGCCCGGCCATTTCGACACCGGTCGGCCCGGCTCCGACCACGGTGAACGTCAGCAGTTTCTTCCGTCGTTCCGGGTCGCTGGAGCGTTCGGCCTGCTCGAATGCGCTCAGGATGCGGCCGCGCAGCTCCAGTGCGTCGTCGATCGACTTCATGCCGGGGGCGAACTCGGCGAACTGGTCGTTGCCGAAGTAGGACTGGCTGGCGCCGGCCGCGATGATCAGGCTGTCGTAGGGGGTGTCGTAGGTGTGGCCGAGCAGCTCCGAGGTGACGAACTTGCCGGCCAGGTCGATGCGGGTGACGTCACCGAGCAGCACCTGCGCGTTGCGCTGCTTGCGCAGCACCAGCCGGGTCGGCGGGGCGATCGCGCCCTCGGAGATGATGCCGGTCGCCACCTGATAGAGCATCGGCTGGAACAGGTGGTGGGTGGTGCGGGCGATCAGTTTGACGTCGACGTCGGCTCGCTTGAGCTTCTTGGCTGCGTTGAGGCCGCCGAACCCGGATCCGATGATCACGACCCGGTGGCGGTGCTGTGGGCGGTCTGGCGGCCCCGGCGCAGTGTCGGTTTCGGGCTGGGCACTCATGGGTTTGGGCTGCTCCTTGACTGCGACTGCGTACCCCAATACGCTAGCCGACCCGGTCGGCGGGGGTCGCATTCTGCAGCTGTGTGATTACCCACTGGCGCCCATCCGGGCCCGGGTCCGGCCCGCCCGGGGACGACCGGGTGCAGAAACGCCGCGGATCAGCCGAAATGGGCCAGCGCACCGCTGCTGACGTGGAGCGTCTGGCCGGTGATGTGCCGGGCGGAAGGCGTGGTCAAAAACAGCGCCAGCCGCGCGATCTCGTCGGGAGCCGACGGCGCGGTGCCGGTCAGGCCGTCGTACCCGGGACGTGCGGCACCGCCGGACGCGATGACGTTGACGGTGATGCCGCGGGTGCCGAATACGCCCGCCTGCCCCTCGGTCCAGTCGGCCAGCGCGGCCTTGACCGCCGCGGCGGCGCTGCCCTCGGCGGGATTCTCCGGGAGCACCGAGATGATCGAACCGCCCGAGCGCAGGTGGTCGCCGACGGTCTGCACGGTCAACACGGCCGACAGCAGATGAGCATCGAAGATGCTGCGCCACGCCGCCGCCAGCTCCGTCATCGAGTAGGTGCGAGGGTCGCCGGCCGTCCAGCGCGGCGCCGGGACGTTGACGATCGCATCGATGTGGTGCGGGATCGACCCGCGAGCATCGGTCAGGCTGGCCGGATCGGTGTTGTCGCACACGACGATCTTGGCGCTGAGCCGGTCGGCGGCGCCCTTGAGCGCGTCTTCGTCCACACCCATCAGCGTCACGTCGTGACCGGCATCGTGAAAACGGTCGGCGATCACCCGGCCCAGTTCGGTGTCGCCACCGGTGACCAGCACTTCCATCGTCGGAACCTCCCTGTTCACACAGATGTTACTGGACAGTAGCATCGACGCCCCAATCAGGGCCGCAACTCCTTCGGCGTGTGCTGTGCATCGATTTGGCTATGGTTCGACCATGCGGCGGACCTGCATGCTCACCGGGGCGGCGACGCTGCTGGTTTGCCTGGCCGGTGGCTGCGGCAGCGGCCCCGGCGCGCCGTCGGTCACGGTGTTCGCGGCGGCGTCGCTGAAGCCGGCGTTCACCGAGATCGCCCGACGGTTCGAGGCCGACAACCCCGGTGCGGTGGTGGACTTCAATTTCGCCGGTTCGTCCGACCTGGCCACCCAGCTGACCGAGGGGGCCGGCGCCGACGTGTTCGCCTCGGCGAACACCGCGCAGATGGACAAGGTGACCGCCGCCGGCCTGGTTGCCGGTGAGGCGGTGCCGTTCGCGGCGAACACGCTGGTGATCGTCACCGCGGCGGGCAACCCAGAGCATCTGGTTTCTTTCGCGGACCTGGCCAGACCCGGGCTGAGCGTGGTGCTGTGCCAGCGGCCGGTGCCGTGCGGTGCGGCGGCCCGGCAACTGGAGGAGCGCACGGCGGTGCGCATCCGGCCGGTCAGCGAGGAGCCGGACGTGACCGATGTGCTGAACAAGGTCACCACCGGTCAGGCCGATGCCGGGCTGGTCTATCGGACCGATGCGATCAACGCCGGTGACCGCGTGACCGCGATCGAGTTTCCCCAGGCCGCCGAAGCGGTGAACACCTATCCGGTGGCGCTGCTGAACGACTCGGCCGAACCCGAGCTGGCCCGCAAGTTCGTCGACCTGGTCACCGGCGCGACCGGACAGCGGATCCTGCGTGCGGCCGGCTTCGCCCGGCCGGGTGCCGAACCCGGATCGCCCGGTCCCTAGTGCGCCCGCGATCCGCCGGCCTGCCGGCCTGGGTGTATCTCCCCGCGATGCTCGGGGCGGTGTTCGTGGTGCTGCCGCTGGCGGCGATCGCGGCCAGAGTCGACTGGGGGCATTTCTGGTCGCTGATCACCAGCCCGTCGTCGACGACGGCCCTGCTGCTGAGCTTGAAGACGGCCTCCGCGAGCACGCTGCTGTGTGTTCTGCTCGGGGTGCCGATGGCGCTGGTGCTGGCCCGCAGCGACGCGCGCGTGGTGCGACTGCTGCGACCGGTGGTGCTGCTGCCGCTGGTGCTGCCGCCGGTGGTGGGCGGCATCGCGCTGCTGTACGCCTTCGGCCGGATCGGGCTGCTCGGGCACTATCTGGACGCCGCCGGAATCCACCTCGCGTTCACCACCACCGCCGTGGTGCTGGCGCAGGCCTTCGTCTCGCTGCCGTTCCTGGTGCTGGCACTGGAGGGCGCCGCCCGAACCGCGGGAGCCGACTACGAAGTGGTGGCGGCGACGCTGGGTGCCCGGCCCGGCGCGGTGTGGTGGCGGGTGACGCTGCCGCTGCTGGCGCCCGGGCTGGCGTCCGGAGCCGTGCTGGCGTTCGCCCGCTCGCTGGGTGAGTTCGGTGCGACGCTGACGTTCGCCGGCTCGCGCGCCGGGATCACCCGGACTCTGCCGCTGGAGATCTACCTGCAGCGGGTCAGCGACGCCGACACCGCCGCGGCGCTGTCGCTGCTGCTGGTGGCGGTGGCCGCGGTCGTGGTGGTGGGGCTGGGCTCCCACCGGCTGGTCGGTGCCGGGTGAGTACAGCGCTGGAGCTCCGCGCGGTGGTCGCCGACCGTGGCCTGGACGTGCAGTTGAGCGTGGCCGCCGGCGAGGTGCTGGCGATCCTGGGGCCGAACGGCGCCGGCAAGTCAACCCTGCTGCACGTCATCGCGGGCCTACTCCGGCCGGATATCGGACTGGTGCGGTTGGGCGAGCGGGTGCTGACCGACACCGCCGCCGGCATCGACGTCGCCACCCGGCAGCGCCGGGTCGGCCTGCTGATGCAGGATCCACTGCTCTTCCCGCACCTGACCGCGGCCGGCAATGTGGAGTTCGGCGCGGCGTTCGGGGCGGGCGGTGGCCGCCGTCGCCGGTGGCGGCGATCCGGGCGCGAACCGGGTCTGGCCCCAGGCGAGCGGGCGCGCCGCTGGCTGCGCGAGGTGGATGCCGAGCCGCTGGCCGACCGCAGACCGCGCCGGCTGTCCGGCGGCGAGGCTCAGCGGGTCGCGATCGCTCGCGCCCTGGCCGCCGGCCCCGACCTGCTGCTGCTCGACGAGCCGCTGTCCGGCCTCGACGTGACGGCGGCGGCGTCGGTGCGCAGTGTGCTGCGCGGTGTGGTCGCGCGGGAGCATCGCACGACGTTGCTGATCACCCATGACCTGCTCGATGTGTTCGCGCTGGCCGACCGGGTGCTGGTGTTGGAGTCGGGCAAGATCGCCGAGATCGGTCGCACCACCGAGGTGCTGGCCGCGCCGCGCAGCCGGTTCGGGGCGCAGATCGCCGGATTCAACCTGGTCGCCGGGTGTGTCGGTGGCGACGGCGCGCTTACCACCCCGTGGGGCGACCGGTGGCAGGGGGCCGCGGATGCCGGGCTTGCGCCCGGGGAGACCGCGGTCGCGGTGTTCACTGCGGCGGCGGTGGCGGTGTGCCGCGGCATCCCGCAGGGCAGCCCGCGAAACCATGTCGAGGTGACGGTGGCCGAGCTGGCCGCACGGGGGACGACGATCCACGTGCGCGGATCGGTTCAGCCGGACGGCGCACCCGGCCTGGCGGCCGACATCACCGCCGAAGCCGCCGCCGAACTCCGGCTGCGGCCCGGTGAACGTGTCTGCTTCTGCGTCAAAGCCCAGGAAGTGGCGCTGCGCCCGGCCGCCCTGCCGCGCTGACGGCGCCGGAGCAGCGAACAGGCCTGCTCCGACACACCGTAAGCAGCCCGCGCTTGCGCGCCGGACGTGACACGGTAGGTTTCTCTGCCATGAAGCACGACCGTTCAGCAGCGCACCGGGGTATTTGGTCGGCCGCCTTGGCCGCCGTGATCACCGGTGTCGCCACCATCGGCATCTCGTCAAGCCCGGCGATCGCCGACCCGGAGCCGCCACCGCCACCGCCGCCACCGGCACCGGCCCCGGCGAACCCGCCGCCGGCCAACCCGTTCGCGCCGCCGGCCAACCCGTTCGCGCCGCCGCCGCCCGCCGACGATCCGGCGGCGCCGGAGCCCGGCCGGGTCGACGACACCGCCGACGGGTTCAGCTACGTGGTGCCGGCCGGCTGGGTGCAGTCCGACACCAGCCACCTCGAGTACGGCTCGGCGCTGCTCAGCAAGGAGACCGGCCAGCCGACGTGGCCGGGCCAGCCCCCCAAGGTCGCCAACGACACCCGGATCGTGCTGGGCAAGCTGGACCAGCGGCTCTACGCCAGCGCGGAGACCGACAACGCCAAGGCGGCCGCCCGGCTGGGCTCGGACATGGGCGAGTTCTTCATGCCCTACCCCGGAACCCGGGAGAACCAGGATTCCGTTCAGCTCAACGCCCCCGGGATGACCGGGGCGGCCTCCTACTACGAGGTCAGGTTCTCCGACCCGTCCAAGCCGGTCGGCCAGATCTGGAGCGGTGTGATCGGCAACGTCCCGCCCACCGGAGCTCCGGCGAATGCACCCAAGCAGCGCTGGTTCGTGGTCTGGCTGGGCACGGCCAACAACCCGGTGGACAAGGGTGCGGCCCAGGCGCTGGCCGAGTCGATCCGTCCGCTGGCCCCGCCACCGCCGCCCCCGCCGGCCGAAGCTCCGGCGCCGGCGCCGGGGCAGCCCCCCGCCGAGCCACCGCCCGCTCCGGCGCCGCCGCCGGGCCAGGCTCCGCCGCCGGCTCAGGCTCCGCCGCCGGGTCAGGCGCAGCCACAGGCCGCGCCCGCGTAATCGGACCGGATCGGAGCCTGCCATGGGAGCCTTGCCCGTCAGCTATCTCGCCGAGGGACTGTCCACCCCGACCGCCGTCAGCTGGGTGGCCTACGTTGTCATCGGCGGCATCGCCGGCTGGCTGGCGAGCAGGATCATGCAGGGCGGCAGTTCCGGCATCCTGCTCAACGTCGTGATCGGTGTGATCGGCGGATTCCTGGGCGGACTGCTGCTGGGCTGGCTGGGCGTCGACGTCGAGCACGGGCGCAAATGGTTCACCTTCTTCGTCTCGCTGGGTGGGGCAGTGGTGCTGCTCTGGGTGGTCGGGCTGGCCCGAAAGTTGTAGCGGCGGTGCGGCAGCGATGCAGGCACCATGGATGGCATGACCATCGGATCGCTGACCGCGAGCGCCACGATGAGCGCGTGGCGGGTCGGCCGTCCCGGCCCGATGGGCACCGGGCCACTGACCCGGGTGAGCGCCCCGGTGTCCCGGCCGGAACCGGATGAGCTGCTGGTCGCCGTGCATGCGTGCGGGGTGTGCCGGACCGACCTGCACGTCACCGAGGGCGACCTGCCGGTGCACCGTGACGGGGTGACCCCCGGCCACGAGGTGGTCGGTGAGGTCATCGAGACCGGGGCGGACGCCGGTGACGCCTTCGACATCGGTGACCGGGTCGGGATCGCGTGGCTGCGGCACACCTGCGGGCAGTGCTCCTACTGTCTGCGCGGCGCGGAGAACCTGTGCCCGCAGTCCCGCTACACGGGTTGGGATGCCGATGGCGGCTATGCCGAATTCGCCACCGCCCCAGCGGCATTCGCACACCATCTGCCCAGCGGCTACAGCGACAGCGAGCTGGCGCCGTTGCTGTGCGCCGGCATCATCGGCTACCGGGCGCTGCTGCGCGCCGACCTGCCGACCGGCGGTCGGCTCGGGCTGTACGGCTTCGGTGGCAGCGCGCACATCACCGCCCAGGTCGCGGTGGCTCAAGGCGCCGAAGTGCATGTGATGACCCGCGACCCGCGGGCCCGCGAGCTGGCTCTCGCCCTGGGAGCGGCGTCGGTGCAGGGCGCCTTCGACCCGCCGCCGGCGCCGTTGGACGCGGCGATCCTGTTCGCTCCGGTCGGCGATCTGGTGCCGCCGGCGTGCGCGGCGCTGGACCGCGGCGGCACGCTGGCGATCGCCGGCATCCACCTCAGCGACATCCCGCCGCTGGACTACCAGCGGCATCTGTTCTGCGAGCGCCAGATTCGGTCGGTGACGTCGAACACCCGGGCCGACGCGCGCGCCTTCCTCGAGTTCGCCGGGCAGCACCACATCGACGTGACCACACCGGAATACCCGCTCGGCGAGGCCGACCGGGCCCTGTCCGACCTCAGCGAAGGCCGGATCGCCGGCGCGGCGGTGCTGCTGGTCTGACCCGGCCGCTGCTCAGCCGGACAGCTGCCAGACGACGGCGGCGGCCAGCGCGCCGAGCCCGTTCAGCGACCAATGCAATGCGATCGGCGCGATCAGGCTGCCGCTGCGCCGGCGCAGCCAGGTGAACACGAAGCCGGCCGCACCGGTGGCGCACACCGCCAGCACGACGCCGGCGAGCATGCCGGCGAACCCGCCGCCGAACAGCCGGGTGAAGCCGACGTTGTCGCTGGTCAGCCCGAGCGAGGTGGCGACGTGCCACAGCCCGAACAGCACCGACCCACCGGCGACCGCGCCGCGAAATCCCCAGGCCCGGTGCAGCGCGCCCTGCAGCACACCGCGAAACGCCAACTCCTCGGGGATGACGGTCTGCAGCGGGATGATGAGCATCGACGCGACCAGGGCACCGGAGACGGTCGCGTAGTGGTTGTTCAGGAACATCGGCCGCGTCCACGGCAGCAGTGCCCCGGCGGCGATCACCGACGCCACCGACAGCACCGCGGCCAGCGCGTAGCCCGCACCGGAGCGCCAGTGAGCACGGCTGAGACCAAGCTCTGCCCAGCTCAGGCCATTGCACCGGACCAGGATCAGCAAGCCGACGGCCGCGGCCGGGACCGTGCAGCTTCCCGCCCAGGGTGTGGTCAAGTGCGCGACGAGGTTGGTCACCACCAGCACCGCGACGACGACGGCGACGTCGACGTAGCTGCGGAACCGGTGCAGCGCCGCGAGTTGCGACACCAGCGGATGTGGCCGGGAGGGAAGTGCGCACTCAAGACCGGACACGGGTTAGCAGTTTACCCGTGCCGGAGCGCCGTGGCGGCCGGCCGGATCGGCTGCGTTACTGCCCGGTTGGCGGCAGGACCGGCGGGTGGGCCGACTCGGGGGACCGGCCATCGTGGCTTTGGCAGAGCACCCGGGCCGGTTCACCGGTCGCGCTGTTCTGGGCGACCACTTTCCCGTCGACCTTGATCACACAGGTGAGCGAGCCGGGTCCGGCGGTCTGGGCGCTGAGCGAGTTGTCCGCGGTCATGATCGAGCCCTCGGAGCGCCGGGTGACCTCCATCGACCACGGCAGCGGCGCACCCGTCGCGTGCAACTGGCCCCGATCGGTCTGGTAGGTGACATATCCAGCGACGCCGGTGCCGCTCAGTTCGTAGCGGACCTTCGCCCAGTCGGGGTCGACCGACGGTGTCGCGCCACCGACCGGAGCACCCCAGATGACGGCGGACCCGACCAGCACACCGGACAGGGCCGACATCACGGTCCGGCGCGTCCCGCCGGGCTTGGTCTCGTTGAACGGCTCATTGATCATGGGCAACACTGTAAATCCTTGAGGCAAATCCGCGGGCGGCATTGCTCGCAGTGCTCGCTACTGTGGCTCCATGCCCATCGACCCCCGGACACCCGTGCTGATCGGCTACGGCCAGGTCAACCAACACATCGACGTCGGCTCCGGCGCCACGATCCTGGAGCCGGTGGACCTGATGGCCGCGGCCGCGCGCGAGGCCGCCGACGCGAAGGTGCTGGCTGCGGTCGACGCGATCCGGGTGGTCAACCTGTTCTCGGCGTACTACCGCGACCCGGGACTGCTGCTCGGTCAGCGGATCGGGGCGGACCACCCGGCCACCCGCTACACCGCGGTGGGCGGCAACGTGCCGCAATCGCTGGTCAACCAGTCCTGCCTGGACATCCTGGCCGGCGACGCCGGTGTGGTCCTGTTGGCCGGTGCCGAGACGTGGCGCACCCGCACCCGACTGCGGGCCGCCGGCGCCAAGCTGGCGTTCACCGTCCAGGACGAGTCCGTTCCGCTGGCCGAGACCGACGGCGAGGATCCACCGATGTTCGGCCCGGCCGAGAAGCGGGTCGAACTGCTTCGGCCGGCGAACGTCTATCCGCTGTTCGAGCAGGCACTGCGGATCGCGGCCGGCGAATCGGTCGCCGGTCACCAGCGGCGGATCTCCGAGCTGTGGGCACGGTTCAACTCGGTGGCGGTGGACAACCCGCATGCCTGGATCCGGGAGCCCGTCAGCGCGGAGGAGATTCGCACGCCCGGCCCGGCGAACCGGATGATCAGCTGGCCCTACACCAAGTTGATGAACTCCAACAACATGGTCGACCAGGCGGCGGTTCTGGTCCTGACCTCGGCCGCGACCGCCACCGACCTCGGGGTCCCCGAAGAGCGCTGGGTCTACCCGCATGCGGGGTCCGATGCACACGACACCTACGCCGTCGCCGAACGCGACGAGTTGCACGGCTCGGCGGCCATCCGGATCGCCGGCGCCCGGGCGCTGAAGCTGGCCGGTGCCGCCATCGACGAGATCGATTACGTCGACCTGTACTCGTGTTTCCCGTCGGCGGTTCAGGTGGCCGCCGCCGAACTCGGCCTGCCGGTCGACGACCCGGACCGGCCGCTGACGGTGACCGGCGGGCTGACCTTCGCCGGCGGACCGTGGAACAACTACGTGATGCATTCCATCGCGACGATGGCCGAGCTGCTGGTCGCGAACCCGGGCCGCCGCGGCCTGATCACCGCCAACGGCGGGTTCTTGACCAAGCACAGCTTCGGTGTGTACGGGACCGAGCCGCCGCCGGACGGATTCCGTTGGGAGGATGTGCAATCCGAGGTCGACGCCGAACCCACCCGCCCGGTGGCGGTGCAGTGGGCGGGCCGGGGCGCGGTCGAATCGTGGACCACGCCGTTCGACCGGGACGGCCGCCCGGAGAAGGCGTTCCTGGCGGTCCGCACCCCGGACGGGGCGCGGACGCTGGCGGTGATCGACGATCCGGTGGCCGCCGAGGCGACGGTCGCCGATGACATCGCCGGGGCGCCGGTCGAGGTGCGCGACGACGGTACGGCGACACTGGCCTGACGGCGATCGCAAGCGCGGCCGCGGCGATCGCAAGCGCGGCGCGGCAGAGCCGGGCGCTGGGGGCACCTCCCGCTTGCGGGGGACGGGTCACCGCTGAGTATGCAGCGGGGCGAAGCGGGTCGCCGTCATCAGGATCAGCCCGCCGGTGGGGACGGAGCGCTGCGGTACTGTGGCGAGCGAATCATGAAAGGGGACACCGCCATGCCGATCGACACCCCAGCCCACAAACTGACCGACGCGGTGGAACGCGCCAGCATGCTCGACGCTCCGGCGAAGCTGCTCGTCAGCAAGTTGGGCTGGCTGAGTAAGTCGGTCAAGTTCAAAGACCTGATCAGCGGAACCGATCTCGGGCATCCCGCCCATCCGCCGCTGACCGAACTGGTGGTCGGCTCATTCATGTCGGCGACGATGCTGGACGTGTTCGCGCCGCGGGCCGGTGTGGCCGCGGCCAACCGGCTGACCGGCATCGGAATGGCGGCGTTCGTGCCCACCGCACTCAGCGGCGCCGCCGACTGGGTGGACACCGAATACGGCGACGAGAAGTCGCGTCGGATCGGGCTGGTGCATGCGGTGGTGAATGTGGTGGCGCTGCTGCTCTACTGCTTCGCGCTGATCGCACGGCGCCGTGGCTCGCGGGGTTCGGCGACGCTGCTGTCACTCGGTGGCGCCGGGGTGCTGAGTTCGGCGGGTTTCCTCGGCGGGCACATGACCTTCGTCCGCGGTGTCGGGGTCAACCAGACGGCGTTCGACTCCGGGCCGCAGGCGTGGACGCCGGTGCTGCCGGCAACCGAACTCGAGGAGGGCAAGCTGCACGGCGCGGACGCCGGCGGCGTTCCGGTGCTGCTCGGGCGCGTCGACGGACAGGTGTACGCGATCCACGACCGGTGCAGCCACCGAGGTTGCCCGCTCAGCGAGGGCGGCGACGCGCTCGAGGGCCACACCGTGACCTGTTTCTGTCACGGCTCCAAGTTCGACATCCGCGACGGTGCGCTGCTGCAGGGGCCGGCCATCGTCGGGCAGCCGGCGTTCGAGTGCCGCGAAGCCGACGGCAAGATCGAGGTGCGCCGCGAGGGATAGGACGCCGGTTACGACGGCGGCGGAATCGGGGGCAGCCGGCGCAGTTGGGTCACATGCGCCGGTGACAGTTCTTCCAGGCAACTGACGCCCAGCAGCCGCATGGTCCGGGTCAGCTGCTGCGACAGGATTTCGACGGCGCGGTTGACGCCGGCCTCGCCGCCGGCCATCAGCCCGTACAGGTAGGCGCGGCCGACCAGGGTGCACCGCGCGCCCAGCGCGATCGTGGCGACGATGTCGGCGCCGGACATGATCCCGGTGTCCAGCAGGATCTCGGCGTCGGCGCCGAGTTCGCGGACCACGGTGGGCAGCAGGTGAAACGGTATCGGCGCGCGGTCGAGTTGGCGTCCGCCGTGGTTGGACAGCACGATCCCGTCGACTCCCAGATCGACTACCGCGCGAGCGTCGTCGAGGGTCTGGATGCCCTTGACGACGAACTTGCCGGGCCACTGGCTCTTGACCCAGGCCAGGTCGTCGAAGGTCATGGCGGGGTCGAACATGGTGTCCATGTACTCGGCGACGGTGCCCGGCCAGCGGTCCAGCGACGCGAACGACAGCGGCT
>DASTNJ010000130.1:0-2626 GCA_035721065.1 Mycobacterium sp. | reverse complement strand
GAACACGATCAAGATCCAGGAGGGCTCCGGCCTGTCCAAGGAGGAGATCGACCGGATGATCAAGGACGCCGAGGCGCACGCCGAGGAGGACCGCAAGCGGCGCGAGGAGGCCGACGTCCGCAACCAGGCCGAGTCGCTGGTGTACCAGACCGAGAAGTTCGTGAAGGAACAACGCGAAGCCGAGGGTGGGTCGAAGGTTCCCGAGGACACCCTGAACAAGGTCGACGGTGCGCTCGCCGACGCCAAGAAGGCGCTGGAGGGCACCGACATCAACGCGATCAAGTCCGCGATGGAGAAGCTGGGGCAGGAGTCCCAGGCGCTTGGCCAGGCGATGTACGAGGCCGCGCAGGCTGAGCAGGCCGCATCCGGTGGCGGCGCGTCGCACGGCGGCGCCGATGATGTGGTCGACGCCGAGGTCGTCGACGACGAGCGGGAGGCCCAGTGACCCATGACGGTCCAGCGGATCCGGACAACCCGCACGAGCAGGTGACGGTCACCGACAAGCGGCGTATCGACCCGGAGACCGGTGAAGTCCGCAAGGATGCTTCCGGACCAGCCCCCGGTGGGCTGGCTCCGGAAGCGCCGGACGCCGGTGAAAGCGCTGCGGCCGGGCCCCAGGCCGCCGAGGTCGATCAGATCGCCGAGCTCACCGCTGATCTGCAGCGGGTGCAAGCGGATTTCGCCAACTACCGCAAACGGGCGCTGCGCGACCAGCAGGCGTCCGCGGAGCGGGCAAAGGCGGGCGTGGTCGCCGAATTGCTGGGCGTGCTCGACGATCTCGACCGGGCACGCAGCCATGGCGACCTGGAGTCGGGACCGTTGCGCTCGGTCGCCGACAAGCTCACCGGGGTGCTGAACTCGCTGGGCCTGACGCCGTTCGGCGCCGAGGGCGACGAATTCGACCCGCAGCTACACGAGGCCGTGCAGCATGAGGGCGGCGGCGGTGCTGACACCGTCTCGGTGATCGGCAGCGTCCTGCGGCAGGGATACAAGCTCGGCGAGCAGGTGCTGCGCCACGCCATGGTCGCGGTGGTCGACACGATCGCCGAAGCCGGACAAGCTGTAGGGGCTGTGGAAAACGGTGACGGCGCCAGTGCGGCTGAAACGGACGAGACGGCCGAAGCCGAACCCGATGGCCCCGGCGACGCTGCCCAGGACGGTTGACGAGGGAAGGGGGTGACGCGGAATGGCTCAGCGCGAGTGGGTCGAAAAGGACTTCTACAAGGAGTTAGGCGTCGCCTCCGACGCCAGTGAGTCGGCGATCAAGCGCGCCTACCACAAGCTGGCCTCCGAGCTGCATCCCGACAAGAATCCGAACAACGCGGCCGCCGAGGAGCGGATGAAGGCCGTCACCGAGGCGTACAACGTGTTGCGGGACAAGGCCAAACGCAAGGAGTACGACGAGACCCGGCGGCTGTTCGCCGGCGGCGGGTTCGGTCGCAGGTTCGGTGGTGGCGGCGGTGACTACGGCCGCTTCAACATGGGCGGTGACGGCGCCGCCGAGTTCAATCTGAACGACCTGTTCGGTCAGGCGGGACAGTCTGGTGGCGCCAACATCGGCGATCTGTTCGGCGGTCTGTTCGGGCGCGGTGCCCAGCAGCGGCCCAGCCGGCCGCGGCGCGGTAACGACCTGGAGACCGATGCCGAGCTGAGCTTCGTCGAAGCCACCAAGGGCGTGGCCATGCCGTTAAGGCTGACCAGCGCCGCCCCGTGCACCAACTGCCATGGCAGCGGCGCCCGGCCGGGCACCAGCCCGAAAGTGTGCTCGGCGTGCAACGGCTCCGGGGTGATCAGCCGCAACCAGGGCGCGTTCGGTTTCTCCGAGCCGTGCACCGATTGCCGGGGCAGCGGATCGATCATCGAGCATCCGTGTTCGGAGTGCAAAGGCACCGGACGGGCGGCCCGCACCCGCACCATCAACGTTCGGATACCTCCCGGGGTCGAAGACGGACAGCGAATCCGGTTGGCCGGCCAGGGCGAGGCGGGCCTGCGCGGAGCGCCGTCCGGCGATCTGTACGTGACCGTGCGGGTGCGCCCGGACAAGGTCTTCGGCCGCGACGGCGACGACCTCACCGTCACGATCCCGGTCAGCTTCACCGAATTAGCTTTGGGCACAACTCTTTCGGTTCCTACACTGGACGGCAAGGTCGGCGTGCGGGTTCCCAAGGGCACCTCGGATGGCCGCATCCTTCGGGTGCGCGGGCGTGGCGTGCCGAAACGCGACGGCGGCAGCGGCGACCTGCTGGTCACCGTGAAGGTCGCGGTGCCGCCGAATCTGGAGGGTGCCGCGCAGGATGCGCTCGAGGCCTACGCCGCTGCCGAACGGTCCAGCGGTTTCGACCCGCGGGCCGGATGGGCGGGTAACCGGCCATGAGTGCAGCCGATGACGCACGGACGTTTCTGATCTCGGTCGCCGCCGAGCTTTCCGGCATGCACGCGCAGACACTGCGCACCTACGACCGGCTCGGCCTGGTCAGTCCGGAGCGCAGTTCCGGTGGCGGGCGCCGCTATTCACAGCGCGACGTCGACCTGCTGCGCGAGGTTCAGCGGCTCTCCCATGAAGAGGGCGTCAACCTGGCCGGCATCAAGCGAATCATCGAGTTGACCACCCAGGTCGACGCGCTGC
>DASTNJ010000129.1:0-17459 GCA_035721065.1 Mycobacterium sp. | reverse complement strand
GCGGGCCGCTCCCCCGCTGCGGCGGGCGATCACCAGATGCAACCCGATGTCACCGGCGTACGGCAGATACTCCAGCAGCGGTGTCAGCGGGTTGCCGGCGGCGGTGACCACCAGGTCGTAGTCGTCGATCAACAGATAGATATCAGGTCCCGACCACCACGACTTGTCGCGCAGCCGGCGTGCGGTCACCGCCGGTCCGGGCATTCGCCCGGCGAGCCGTTGCAGTAGCGGCGGCAGCAGGTCGCCCACCCCGGCGCGCGACATCGCGTAACCGTCCAGGCGGTCCGGTGCGACGACGTCGAGCAGGCTGCGCCGGTAGTCGATCACCGTCAGCAGGGTCTGCTCAGCGCTGGACGTCCGGACCAGTTCACGACAGAGCATGCGCAGCACCGAGGTCTTGCCGCATTCGCTGTCGCCGATGATCAGCAGGTGCGGCTGAGCACCGAAATCGATGGTGACGACGTCGAGCTCGCGCTCATCGACGCCCACCACCATGGCGCCGACCGGTCCGGCCAGCGTGTCCCGGTGCACCAGCCCCGGCAGCACCGGAACCGGCGGCGCCGAGGCATCGCCGTAGCGGGCGCGCAGCAGCCCACCGGTGCGGGCCAGCGACTCCGGGGCCTCCGGTGCGGCGATCTGCATCTGCAGCCCGGCGTCGGTCAGTCCGCGCCCGGGCCGGTCGCGTGGCACCTGCGCGGCTCGGCGCCGGTCCAGTTCGGAGTCCGCGGGGTCGCCCAGCCGCAACTCGATCCGGCTGCCGACCCGGTCGCGCAACGCCGGCCTGATCTCTGCCCACCGGGCTGCCGTCAGCAGCACGTGCACCCCGAACGACAGTCCCCGACCGGCGAGCGCGATGATCGCAGCCTCCAGTGCGTCGAATTCCCGGCATAGTTCCGCCCAGCCGTCGATCACCAGGAAGACGTCGCCGAACCGGTCGGCGGCGCAAGCCGGGTCCTGGTTCGCGCGCAGCACACGGTACTGCTCCATGGAGGCGATGCCGCGGTCAGCGAAGAGTGCCTCACGCTGCGTAACAACGGATTCCACCCAGCCGACCGTCCGCCGGATCAGGTCCGGCTGTGTCCGCAGAGCAACCGAGCCCACCTGCGGCAGCGGTCGCAGCGCCGCCAGCGCGCCGCCGCCGAAGTCCAAGCCGTACACCTGTACCCGCGACGGATGGTGCCGGTCAGCCAGAACGCGAATCAACGTCACCAGGGCTGTCGACTTGCCGGACTGCGGGGCGCCGACGATCGCGACATTGCCCGCGGCCGCACGCAGGTCGACCAGCAGCGCGGTGCGACGCTGCTCGAACGGCCGATCGACGATCCCGATCGGCACCACGAGGTCGTCCCCGGTCGCCTGCCCGGCGAGCAGGCCTGCCAGCTGCGGCGGGTCGGCCAACGGCGGCAACCACACCTCCCGGGCACGCGGACCGGTGTTTGGCAGCCGGTCGAGCACGGCCTCCAGCATGCTGCGCCCCGCGGTTGGCGGGTCCGGGCCGGGCGCGGCGCGCGCGGCCGGCAGCGCCGGCTCGGCGGTGAACAAGGCGACCCTCGGCGACAAGTCGTCGGCGTGCGGCGGACCGGTGTCCGGACACGCCCCGGAGACGAACGCGGCCCGGAATGCCAGCAGCTCACCGGACGGCGTACCGAGGTAACCCGCGCCCGGGATGTTCGGCAGCTGATAGGCGTCGGCGACGCCGATCACCGCCCGGGATTCCGCGGCCGACAGGGTTTTCAGACAGATCCGGTAGGACAGGTGCGATTCCAGCCCGCGTAGCCTGCCCTCGTCGAGTCGCTGGCTGGCCAGCAGCAGGTGGATGCCGAGGGAGCGGCCCAGCCGCCCGATGGCGGCGAACATGTCCGCGAAATCGGGGTGCTGGCTCAACAGCTCGGAGAACTCGTCAACGATGACGAACAGCGCGGGAAGCGCCTCCAGCGGTGCCCCCGCCCGACGGGCATCGGAGTACGCGACAGCATGGGCGAAGTTGCCGGCGGTGCGCAGCAGTTGCTGGCGGCGGTTGAGCTCGCCGGCCAGCGCGTCGCGCATCCGGGTGACCAGCGGCGCTTCGTCGGCGAGGTTGGTGATCACCGCAGCGACGTGCGCAGCGCGTTCCAGGCCGAGAAACGTTGCTCCGCCCTTGAAGTCGACCAGCACCAGATTCACGTCCTCCGGCGAGTGCCGGACGATCATGCCGAGCGCGATCGTCCGCAGCAACTCCGACTTTCCCGACCCGGTCGCGCCGATGCACAGCCCGTGCGGCCCGATCCCGCCCGCCGCGGCCTCTTTGATGTCGAGTTCGACGGCGGCACCGTCGGCATCAGTGCCGATCGGCACGCGCAGCCGATCCCGTTTACGCCAGCCGGCCCAGCGTTCGCTCGGGTCGAAGTGGGCGATCCCTCCTCCAGGGCAGCCGATGCCCAGCAGGTCCGGCCAGTGTGGTTGTCCCGGCGTCGATCCGCCGACCGGTCGAGCCACCCGGTAACCGGCCAGCCGGCGGACGCACGCCACAGCCGCGGTGGAATCCATCCGGTCCGCCCGCAATCGTAATTCGCCCGCATCGCCGCCGTGCACCGTCAGCATCTCGCCGGCCACGTGCAATCGCAGACCCAGCTTCGGCGTGCGGTTGCAGTGGTCGCAGCCGACCCGGACGACGGTCACGGCGGCGGCGGCGATCCGTGCGTCGTCGCCGCCCAGGTGGCTGTCAACGATCACCAGCAGATGCGCGGGCACGGCGAGCCCGGACAGCACACCTTCGGCGACAGTCAGGTCGGGGAACACCATCCGGGCCGGGCCGGCCGCGTCGACAGCGTTCGGATGCCGATGGTGCGGCAGCCATTTCAGCCAGTCCCAGTCTTCCCTGGCCTCGGAGACCACCGCCGCGATCAGTAACACATCGGGTCCGTGCAGCACGGCGAGTTGGCAGACCAGCGCGCTCACCAACTCGCGGACGCGTTCCCGGTCGCCGTCGACCACCACAACTCGGTTGTCCAGCAGCGGCACCGCGATCGGGACGTCCGGCACCGTGCCGTGGACGTCCAGGAAGCGCCGCAGTGCCTCGGCTGTCACCGCGTCCGCCCGGTCCTGCCGCGGCAAAACCAGCGGGGTCGCCAGCGGCACCGACCCGGTTCCGGCTCGCACCCGACCGAAGTCGGGATCGGCCGGTTGTCGCTCCCACATCCGGGTCTCGCCGGCCAGTGTCCACAGCGAATCGGGGTGCGGATTACTCCAGTACAGCGAAACCCGCTGCGCTGCCGCGGTTTCGGTGACCAATGCACGCAATCCGGACAGATACTCCAGGTAGTCGTTCCGATCGGCGGCGAAATCGGCCTCGTGGCGGGTCTGCCATCCGCCGGCTGCGGTGGCGGCGGCCGACGCCAGCATCAGCAGCGGAAACATCATCATGGCCGGGTTGCGCACCGTCCCGGAACGCAGAGTCAGCGCCATCAGCGGCACCGCTACGACCGCCAGCAGCACCGGCAGCAGTCTGGTCAGCGCCGGGCGGCGAGATGGCGCCGGCTGCTGCGGCGGCGCGGCGACCACGACCTCGCCGGCCGGGAACACCGGAGCCGCGGCGCGCGGCCGGCGCACGAACGGAATCGTCGAAGTCATCGCACCCCCGAACCGGATTGACTGCGGCACACGCTAGGCAGCGGCGCAGGGGGCCACAAGTCAGCTGTGGATTGCGGCACACAGCGGGCGGGCGATCGCGCTAACTTGCCGGGATGCAACGGGAAAATGCCGCGGCGCCGGCCGGTCCGGGCCAGGAGATGTGCCGGGTGGCGGTACACGCCGGCGAGACACAGGTCGACCTGACCCTGCCGACGGCGGTGCCGATCGCGGCGCTGATTCCGGCGATCCTGGACATCGTGGGCGCCGCAGGTGGCACAGGCGGCCCAAGCGTATGCGGACCGGACCTTCGCGACGGCCTTACCGACGACGCGGCGCGACCGGTCCGGCTGTCGCTTCCCGGGGCGGCAGCGTTGGACAGCTCGAAGACACTGGCGCAGCATCGTATCCGGGAAGGTTCGCTGCTGCTGGTGACCCGGGCCGCGGTCGAACCACCGGCGCCGCGGTTCGATGATCCCGCGGAACTGGTGTCCACGACGGTGCGCGCGGTGGCTGAACCGTGGACGGCGGCAGCGGCCCGGATGACCGCAGCGTTGACCGCCGCCTGGCTGTGCGGGATCGGAATTGTGCTGGCGGCGCAGTGGAATTCGTTCTTTGGCGCGGGCCTGGCCGGCGTCGGATCCGGCGCCGCGTTACTCGGCACGCTGCTGACAAGCCGCGCGTACAGCGGAACCGGAGCCATGATGACGCTTGGCCTGCTGACTGTCGGCCTGGCCGGCGCCGCGGGCTTCCTCATCGTTCCCGGGGCGCCGGGAGCACCGGGTGCGTTGCTGGGTGCCACCGCCGCCGCGGCGGCCGGGGTGCTGGTCGGGCAGCTCACCGGCCGCGGCGGGCCGGTGCTGGCGGCGGTGTGCTGCCTGTCGGCCCTGATCGCTGCGGCCGCACTGGGGGTGGTGCTGACCGGCGCATCGACCCAGGTGGCCGGTGCCGTGTCGGCGGTGACCTCGATGGGTCTACTGCACTCTTCCGGTCGGATCTCGGTTCTGGTTGCGGGGCTTGGCCGTTCAGGGTGGGCAGACGCCGACGAGAACGGCGCGGTGTTCGCGCACCGCGTGCTGACCGGTCTGGTCGCCGCTTTCGCGGCGCTGGCGCTGCTGGGCGTGGTGGGCACCGTGGCCGGGGTGCTTGCCGGCAGCCCACCCCGCCTCGGCGGTGCCGTGTTCGGCGCGGCGTGCGGCCTGGCGCTGCTGCTGCAGGCCCGCTCGCATTCCGACCGGCGCCAGATCGTCGCCCTGGCGGCCGCCGGAATCACCTGCCTCGGTGCGTCTTTGGTCGCGGCGTCTGTTGCGGCACCCCAGCAGACCGGGTGGCTGGGGACTGCGACCGTACTGCTCGCGGCGGCCACCCTGCGGTGGGGGTTCGCCGCGCCGGCGCTGTCCCCGTCGGCAAGCCGCGCCCTCGATCTGCTGGACTATCTGGCGCTGATCGCACTGGTGCCATCCGCCGGCTGGGTATGCGGCTGGTATCAGGCGATCCGCGGCCTCGGCCTGGCTTGAGCGTGCACGCCGCACGGCGGGCCGCGACGCGGATCGGCGCGATGACCCTGGTGGCATTGCTCGCCGGTGTATCGCAGTGCGCGGCGCCACCGCCCGCGCGGGCCGTGTCGCCGCCGCCGGTCGATCACGCGTTGCTGCCCGCCGCCGCACCGCCGGCACCGCCGTGGCCGACCGTGCAGCGCGAGGTATGCATCGTTTCCGCCTTCGACCCGCAGCGTGTCGCGGCGCCAAGCCAGCTCGACGGCCTGGGTCTGCCCGCTGTCTGGCGGCTCAGCCGGGGCGCCGGCCAGCGGGTCGCGGTGATCGACACCGGCGTGGCGGCGCACCGGCGACTGCCCGGCCTGGTGGCCGGCGGTGACTATGTGTCGACCGGCGACGGCACCCAGGACTGCGACGGGCACGGCACGCTGGTGGCCGGAATCGTGGCCGCCACAATGCATCCGGGAGCCGACACGTTCAGTGGTGTCGCCCCGGCTGCGACCGTGATCGCGATTCGTCAGTCCAGCAACAGGTTCGGCGCGGCAGCAGACTCGTCCCGGCCCGGTGTCGGTGACGTGGATACCCTGGCCGCCGCGGTGCGCACCGCTGCGGATCTGGGCGCGTCGGTGATCAACATCTCCTCGGTGGCCTGTGCGCCCGTGGAATCCGGCTTCGACGACCGCGCGCTGGGTGCCGCGCTGGCCTATGCGGTCGACGTGAAGAACGCCGTCGTCGTCGCGGCCGCGGGCAACACCGGTGACGGACAGGTATGTCCGGGCCAGGGTGACCAGGTCACCGTCGCCGTCAGCCCGGCCTGGTACGACGACTATGTCCTGACGGTCGGCTCGGTGAACACCGACGGCGCCCCGTCGGTGTTCACGCTGCCCAGCCCATGGGTGGATGTCGCGGCGCCCGGCGAGGCGGTGCTGTCCCTGAGCCCGGTGGGCGATGCGACGACGAACTCGGCCGACACCGTCGGCGGGCACGGTGACCCGGCTCCGATCCGCGGGACCAGCTACGCGGCGCCGGTGGTCAGCGGGGTGGCGGCACTGGTCCGGTCGCGGTTCCCGGCCTGGACGGCGCGCCAGGTGATGGACCGCATCAAGTCGACCGCGCATCACCCGCCCGGCGGGCACGACCGATTCGTCGGTGACGGGGTGGTCGATCCACTTGCCGTGGTCAGTTCCGGCGCTCCGGCTCGCGCCGTACCCAGCCCTGCCGCGACGCCGGCACCCGGCGCGCCGCCCGCAGCTCCGACACCGGAACCGTCCGGCCGGGCCGCCGCGTTGACCGGTGCCGCCGCACTGCTCGCTGCACTGGCGCTGGCGCTGACCGCCCGCGCCGCGGCGGCCCGGCTGGGCTCGTCACGACGGCCCGGCGTCGACGACGTCCCGGGCGACTAGCGCATGCTGCCGACTCAACTGCGGACCGGCCGGCAGCCCGGCCAGCACCGGCCAGGGAACCGGCGCCGGGACTTCCGGCAGACCGAGGCTGCGCGCCGCGTCGTCGTCACCGACGGTGAACCGCACCCCGGTGTCGGTCACCAGGTAGCGGGCGCCGCCCCCGGTGGTGCGCAGATAGCCACAGTGCCCGGGTGGCAGGGACACCGCGTCCAGCGCCGGACCGTCCCCGTCGGCCTGCGCCAGGGCGACCGGCGCCTGACCGGCCGGCAGCGGCAGACCGGCACCCACCGACACGGTCAGACCGGTCTCACCATCCGGCCGCCGGTCCCAGGTCACGCACAGGGCGGTGTCGTCGCCCACCGGCACGGCCCGATCGGAGAAACCGGCTGAATCGGGATCGGGCGGCGACTCCGGGATCGCGTTCACCAGCCACGCGGAGACCCGGCGCGGCGGCACACCGTCCCACCGCAGTCCACCGGCCACCGCCGGGTCGCCGAGGTTCACCACCGTCCGCCGGCCGCGATGCACCAGATACGTAGTCGTCTCCGCCGGTGAGCCCGACTGGATGAGGATGGCGCCCGAATCCGACCGGGCCGGGCCGGGCGGCGCCCCGGCGCCGGCGATCACCGTCGTCGCGGGAGCTGTTCCACCCGTGTCGCACACCGACCAGGCCGCGGTGTCGGATAACGCCGCGCCGAGCAGTTGCGGGGCGCCCGGGATGCCGAGCAGCGGTCCGCGCGGCATCCGGCCGATGTCCGATTCGCGCACCGGGCGCGGGTCCGCGTCGGTTCCCGCGATCAGGCGGGCCGAGGCCAGGTTGAGCACCGGGTGCAGGGTGTCACCAAGCCGCACATACAGCGCCCCGGTCTGCCGTCCCATCACGATCGGCGCGTCCTCCACGGTGGGCCGCGGCGACAGGAACGCCAGCACCACGCAGACCACCAGTGTGAGAACCGTCACCAATGACCCGGCCAGCAGCGACCGGGACCGAGCCGGCGCCGCCCGGACGTCCCCGCCGAGCAGTGCCCGCTCCATGCGGCGCACGACGAACCGCTGGTCACACAGGTTGTTAAGGTCTCGACGGTTACCAGCCGGTGTCTGCATCGTCGATCGTCCCGTCGTCCGCCCGGATGAATCCCGGCGCTGCCGACGGTAGTCCGGCAGCCGGTTGGGCGTTCGCGGCCATCCACAGGGCTGGTCGACGTATTCGGTGGTCGGCGGGGGTGCCGGTAAAATCCCGGTATGCATTTCGATCGATCGAATCCCGCACTTTTCCGCATCGCCCACCGCTGGGCGATGCTCGGATCGGCGGCGCTGTTGACGGCCGGCGTGCTGACCGTCGCGCCGAGCCTGGCCCCGTCCGCGCTGCCGTCGGCCGCCGCCTACGACTGTCCCCAGGCCGAGGTGATCTTCGCCCGCGGCACCAGCGAACCACCGGGCATCGGCCGCGTCGGCACGGCCTTCGTCGACGCGCTGCGCCAGCAAAGCCCACTGAACATCGACGTGTACGCGGTGAACTACCCGGCCAGCCGCCTGCAGCTGCACACCACCGACGGGGCCAACGACGCCATCAACCGCATCAAGGCCGCCAAAGATCAGTGCCCCGACACCCAGCTGGTGCTGGGCGGGTATTCGCAGGGCGCGTCGGTGATGGACGTCGTCACCGGCACCCCGTTCGTCGGCCGGACGTGGGGCAACGCACTGCCCGCCGAGTACGCCGGTCAGATCGCGGCCATCGCGACGTTCGGCAACCCGGCCGACCGGGACGCCCCGATCAGCAAGGCCAGCCCGCTGTTCGCCAGCAAGGCCATCGACCTATGCAACCCCGGCGACCCGATCTGCCACGACGGTCCCGGCAACGAGTGGGGCGACCACACCGACGGCTACATCCCGGCCTACACCAGCCAGGCGGCGAACTTCGTGGCCGCCAGGCTGGCCGCCGGCGCGCTGCCTGGCCCGCCGTCGGCCGGGTCGGCCGCTGTGCTGCCGGGGCTGCCGGGGCTGTCGCCGGCCGGCTGAAGTCTGAACCACGAGTTCAGAGATTATTTAGCACACCAATATTTCTTGCCGGTAGCATCGTCCGGTGTGAGATCGCGTCACGGGCAACGGGTGGTCGGGCCGGTAGTCGCGGCGGCGGCACTGCTGATCGGTCCGCTGCCCGCCGCACCGCTGACGGCGACGGCGTCGGCCGACGGGTGCCCGGACGCCGAGGTGGTGTTCGCCCGGGGCACCAGCGAACCGCCCGGCATCGGCCGGGTCGGTGACGCATTCGTCGGTTCACTGCGGTCGCGAACGTCGATGAACGTCGGAACCTACGCGGTGAACTACCCCGCCAGTTACAACTTCGCCACCGCGGCCGAGGGCGCCAACGACGCCAGCGGGCACATCCAGTACATGATCGACAACTGCCCCGGCACCCGACTGGTGCTCGGCGGCTACTCGCAGGGCGCGGCGGTGATCGACATCCTCACCGCCGCGCCGATCGGCGGTTTCGGATTCAATCAACCGCTTTCACCCGAAGCGGCCGATCACATCGCCGCGGTGGCCCTGTTCGGCAACCCCTCGGACCGGCTGGGCGGTCTGGTCCCGTCGCTGGGCCCGGCTTACGCCGAGCGGACGACCGACCTCTGTGCCGGCGGAGACCCGATCTGTTCCGACGGCCGCAGCTGGAGCGCCCACTCCGCCTACGTCCCCGGGCTGACCAGCCAGGCCGCCGGGTTCGTCGCCGGTCGGCTCTGACGCGGAGTTCGCGTCGGGATAGCGGCTGCGGTCGTGGACGCGGGCCGCACTACAACCGCGGCGGCAACGTCAGGCCCGTCCAGCAATCTGGAGTGCAGCAGACACTACTTCCAGAACGCGTTCATGGGTGAGGCGTACGTGTCGTTGTCGGTGAGCGGGGCCAGAGTTCCCGGCGCGGGACGCAACGCGTCCTCGATAGTCGACATCAGGTTGTACTGGTTGTAGTAGGTGTCGGTGGTGAAGGGACCGCCTTGCATCCCCCCATCCGTCACCGCGCCCTGGTTGGGGATGACGATCATCGGAACGTTGTTGCCCTCGTTGCCGAAGCCCAGCGACAGGTTGTTGTTGTCCTCGTCGAACGTGATGATGATCGCGTCCTTCTCGTTCGGGTCAGTCCACGTCGGCGAGCTTTCAATGGTGGACACCGCCTGCTGGACGTACTGGTCGGCGGCCGCGACGTTGTACTGCTGGTTCGTGAGCTGGCTGAGGATGAATTGACCGATGCCGGACAGACTGTCGACAGGACCCTCGCCGTTGTGGTCTTCATCGGGTAAGACCCAGGCGAATTGCGGGAAGGTGCTCGGGTTCTGCAGGGCGCCGGACAGACTCGCCTGCGGGAAAATATGTTCCTGCAGATAGGCAGGGGTGTTGTTGTGGACGTAGTCGAAGAGGCCGAAGGGCGTTGCGTTGACGGCGTCGCTCGGCGTTATGTCGGTGGTACCCGGGGCGATGCCCTGGTCGTAGCTGGCCCACGACACACCCGCCTGATCCATTTCTTGCATCAGGCTCGGTGCGTTGACGACGTTCGTGTCGGGGTTGTAGTCGATACCGAAGTCCGATCCGCCCATCACCCGGATGTAGTTGGGGTCGCTGGGGTGTCCCAGCGCGTAGAAGTTGCTGTCGTAATCTTCCGTCTTGATCAGGCTGTTGAGGAACGGCGCGTTGGGGCTGCCCACGATGTCGCCGTTGCCCTTGTTCTCCAGGTAGATCAGGAACACGTGATTCAGGTGGTCGACGTCGGATGTCGGCAGGGTGAGCGGCGCCGACGTGAGGCTGGGATCGCCGACCGTGAACGACTCGTTGGCGGCATAGGAGCCGTTGTAGTTGCCGAGGGCCGCATTGTGGTCGTTGAACGTCGTGATCACCTGCGCGGAGGTGGTGCCGTCCGGCACCGTTCCGGTTATGTCACGTGGCTGAAAACCGGTGAACCCCAGCCGATCCCACACCGTGACCGGATTCAGCGACCCGGAGCCGATAACGTCCCCCTTGGCGTCGAGGAAGTTGACCTGCACCGTGGTGTAGGACGGATCCCAGGATTGGCCGCCGAGATCCGCACTCAGCTCGTAGGGCGTTCCGGCCGCACCGGTGAGATTGACGGTCTGGCTGATGCTGGACGTGGCCACCGGTCCGCCACCGGCGAAATTGTCGTCGCCGGCCGGGGTGCCCGGCGGCGGAGTCTGCGGGAAGCCGAATATCCCCGTCGACCCTGGCAGCTGCATCGACCAACCGAACGGGTAGTGGACCGCGGTGCCGTATTGCATCACGGTCGGCGTGCCGGTCTCCGTCCAGCCCGGAATGGTCACCCCGCTGTAGCCCGACCCGGACGGGTCGGCTATCTGGAAGTTGGGGTTGACCAGCAAGTTCGGACTCATCGCCGGCGCAGCACTGTCGCTGGCGGCCGCGCCCGGAACCACCTGGTGGAACCAACCGTTGAGCGCGGCGTCGACCTGCTGGCCGAAGCTGCTGTTCGCCCAGTCCTGCCCCAGCCCCTGCAACCACGTGTCCAGCGCGGCATCGAACGGACTGGCCGCCGCCACCGAGCTCGCGTCGGCGGCCGAACCGCCGACCGCATCACCCAGCGAACCCGTCAGCGAATTGACGATCGGATCGAGAATCGCGTCGAACTCGTCGGCGTTGGCCGTTGGCGCCGCAGCCAACGGCGTCATGCCCAACGCCAGAAACGCACCGACGCCGGCACTCAAGCCGACTACCCGGTGACGGGCCTTCGCGCTGTGCGACCGACGATTGCGCTTCCTGTCCGGACGACCCGCCATGTATCCGACCTCGTTGTAAGCCCCCACGAAATTACTTGTCAGTAATATGAGATTTCGCCCTGACCAGGCCGATCTGCACCGCCCGTCCCCGTGACGTTGTCTCACGTTTCATTAAGGTACTACCCGGCGTGCGACTGTGGACGCGAAACGGCAGAATTTTCTTCGGATGCGGCGGACCAGCGGCAGCAGGCGAGGCCGACCACACCGGGCCGTTTCGCCTCGGGCTCACCCCCCCGTCGACAGTCAAACCGTGGTGTGCGGGGCATCATTTCCAGAACGCGTTCATGGGTGGGGCGTACGTGTCGTTGTCGGTGAGCGGGGCCAGCGTTCCCGGCGCGGGACGCATGGTGTCTTCAAGAGTCGACATCAGGTCGTATTGGTTGTAGTAGGTGTCGGTGGTGAAGGGACCGCCTTGCATCCCCCCATCCGTCACCGCGCCCTGGTTGGGGATGACGATCATCGGGACGTTGTTGCCTTCGTTACCGATGCCCAGCGACGGTTCGTTGTTGTCCTCGTCGAACGTGATGATGATCGCGTCCTTCTCGTTCGGGTCAGTCCACGTCGGCGAGTTCTCAATGGTGGGTATCGTCTGCTCGAGGTACTGGTCGATATTCCGCAGGTTGTACGGCAGGCTCAGGACGTCGCCTCCAATAAACTGGAGAATGCCGTCGAGTGGATTGCTGGGGCCGGTGCCGCCGCTGGGGCTGACCCACGCGAATTCCGGGAACGTGCTCGGGTTCTGCAGGGCGCCGGACAGACTCGCCTGCGGGAAAATGTGTTCCTGCAGATAGGCCGGGGTGTTGTTGATGACATAGCCGAATTGGCTGAAGGGCGTTGCGGCGGCGGCGGTTTCCGAGGTTATGACGGTACCCGGCGCGATGCCATTCTCGTAGGCGGCCCACGGTACGCCCGCCTGATCCATTTCTTGCATCAGGCTGGGTGCGTTGACAGAGTTCGCGGGGGCGTTGTAGTCGATGCCGAAGTCCGATCCGCCCATGATCCGGATGTAGTTGGGGTTGCTGGGATGGCTTAACGCGTAGTAGTTGCTGTCGAAATCTCCTGTCTTGATCAGGCTGTTGAAGTACGGCGCGTTGGGGTTGCCCACGATTGCTCCGTTGCCCTGGTTCTCCAGGTAGATCAGGAACACGTGATTCAGGTGGCCGACGTCGGATGTCGGCAGGGTGAGCGGCGCCGGCGTGAGGCTGGGATCGCCGACCGTGAACGACTCGTTGGCGGCATAGGAGCCGTTGTAGTTGCCGAGCGCCGCATTGTGGTCGTTGAACGTCGTGATCACCTGCGCGGAGGTGGTGCCGTCCGGCACCGTTCCGGTTATATCGCGTGGCTGAAAACCGGTGAAGCCCAGGCGATCCCACACCGTGACCGGATTCAGCGACCCGGAGCCGATAACGTCCCCCTTGGCGTCGAGGAAATTGACCTGCACCGTGGTGTAGGACGGATCCCAGGATTGGCCGCCGAGGTCTGCACTCAGCTCGTAGGGCGTTCCGGCCGCACCGGTGAGATTGACGGTCTGGCTGATGCTGGACGTGGCCACCGGTCCGCCACCGGCGAAATTGTCGTCGCCGGCCGGGGTGCCCGGCGGCGGAGTCTGCGGAAAGCCGAATATCCCCGTCGAAGCCGGGAACGGAGTCGACAACGGCGACGGATAAGAGACCGGGGTGCCGTATTGCATCACGGTCGGCGTGCCGGTCTCCGTCCAACCCGGAATGGTCACCCCGCTGTAGCCCGACCCGGACGGGTCGGCTATCTGGAAGTTGGGGTTGACCAGCAAGTTCGGACTCATCGCCGGCGCAGCACCGTCGCTGGCGGCCGCGCCCGGAACCACCTGGTGGAACCAGCCATTGAGCGCGGCGTCGACCTGCTGGCCGAAGCTGCTGTTCATCCAGGCCTGATCCAGACCCTGCAACCAGGATTCCCATGGACTGGCCGCCACCGAGCTCGCGTCGGCGACCGAACCGCCGGCCGCATCACCCAGCGAACCCGTCAGCGAATTGACGATCGGATCGAGAAGCGCATCGAACTCGTCGGCGTTGGCCGTCGGCGCCGCAGCCAACGGCGTCATGCCCAACGCCAGAAACGCACCGACACCGGCACTCAAACCGACTACCCGGTGACAGGCCCTCGCACCGCGCCACCCACGATCGCACTTAGTGTCCGGACAACCCACCATGTCTCTGACCTCGTTGTCAGCGCTGGTCCGCATGCCACCGTCACGCGGTCTCATCTCTCTTTAAGGTAATCTCCAGGGTGCGGAAGTGGAAGCGAACGGCGAAATTATCTGCGCAGTTCCCCGGCACGGCCCCCATCGCCGGGGTCGGCGCACTCGCACCCGCGCACGATCTCCGGAAGAGCCCGGCATCAACGGCGTCGCAGGTCGCGGGTGACCGCCACCCTGGCCGCCAGCTGGTCGTCCGGCGGGTAGTCGACGCCGACCAGCGTCAGCCCGCGGGGCGGTGCCGCCGCGAAATCGCTCGACCGGCGGTCCGCCGACAACAGATCACGGCACCAGGTCGCGTCGCGGCGGCGCTCACCGACGGCCAGCAGCGCACCGACCAGGGAACGCACCATCGACCAGCAGAACGCGTCGGCACTGACGTAGGCGGTCACCATGTCACCGTCCCGTATCCACTCCAGGCGCTGCAGATCCCGGATAGTGGTGGCACCGTCCCGGTGCCGGCAGAACGCCGCGAAGTCGTGCAGCCCCAACAGGTCTCGCGACGCGGCCGTCATCGCCGCGACATCCAGCGGGCGCGGCCACGGCGTGACGAAGCGGGCCTGCTGCGGCTCCACCCCGTGCGGGGCGGTCGTCAACCGGTAGACGTAGTGGCGCCGCAACGCCGAGAACCGGGCGTCGAATTCAGCGGCGGCCCGTTCGACCCGCAGCACCCGCACATCGGCCGGCAGGAACCTGCCCAATCGCCGAACCAGCGGCAGGAATTCCGGATCCGCAGCGGCGGCCGTGTCATCCGTCCGCTTTCCCCGCGGGTGTGCGTGGCGCAGTGCCGATACCGGGACGTCTAGGTGTGCCACCTGACCGGTCGCATGCACGCCGGTATCGGTGCGACCGGCACCGAACAGCCGCACGGGGGTGCGGAACACGGTCGACAACGCGTCGTCGAGAACACCGGCGACGGTACGCTGCCCGGCCTGCACCGCCCAGCCGGCGAACTCGGTGCCGTCGTATGCGATGTCGAGCCGAAGCCGGACGACCGGCGACTCAGGACTCGTCGGTGGCCTCAGTGGCTTCAGGGGTGTCGGCAGCCTCTGCGGCCTCGGTCTCTACCGCCGCGTCGGCAGCCGCAACGGCCTCCGGGGCTTCGGCAGGCTCAGCCGTCGCCTCGACCTCGGCCTCGGCCTTCTCGACGGGCTCGGCGGCCGGCTTGGTCTTCTCGGCGGCCGGCTTCTTGGCAGCCCCGGCCCGGCGCGCCCGCTCGGCCTCGGAGGTGACCGTCTTCTCGCGGACCAGCTCGATCACGGCCATCGGGGCGTTGTCACCCTTGCGCGCCTCGACCTTGATGATGCGGGTGTACCCGCCGTTGCGGTCGGCGAAGTGCGGCCCGATCTCGGCGAACAGCGAGTGCACCACGTCCTTGTCGCGGATCTTCTTGAGCACCTCACGCCGGTTGTGCAGCGTGCCCTTCTTGGCGTGCGTGATCAGCTTCTCCGCATACGGCCGCAGTGCCCGCGCCTTGGGCTCGGTGGTGGTGATCCGACCGTGGGTGAACAGCGAGGTGGCCAGGTTGGCCAGCAGCGCTTTCTGGTGCGACGACGACCCGCCGAGGCGGGGTCCCTTGGTGGGCTTGGGCATGGCTGGCTTCTCCTCAATGGGGCCGGCCCCCGTATCAGGTAGGGCCGGGACGGAATTCGTTAAAGCTGTTCGGTTTCGGCGTAGTCCTGGTCGTCGTAGCTGCTGTCGACCGACCAGGTGCCGGTCGCGACGTCGTAACCGGCCACCTGCGACGGGTCGAAGCTGGCCGGGCTGTCTTTCAGCGACAGGCCCAGCTGGTGCAGCTTGACCTTGACCTCGTCGATCGACTTCTGGCCGAAGTTGCGGATGTCGAGCAGGTCGGATTCGGTGCGGGCGACCAGCTCGCCGACGGTGTGCACACCCTCGCGCTTGAGGCAGTTGTAGGAACGCACGGTCAGGTCCAGGTCGTCGATCGGCAGCGCGAACGACGCGATGTGGTCGGCCTCGGCCGGCGACGGCCCGATCTCGATGCCCTCGGCGTCGATGTTGAGTTCGCGCGCCAGACCGAACAATTCGACCAGGGTCTTGCCGGCCGAAGCCAGCGCGTCACGCGGGGTGATCGAGTTCTTGGTCTCCACGTCCAGCACCAGCTTGTCGAAGTCGGTGCGCTGCTCGACACGGGTCGCCTCTACCTTGTAGGTGACCTTGAGCACCGGCGAGTAGATGGAATCGACCGGGATGCGGCCGATCTCGGCGCCGGAGACCTTGTTCTGCACGGCCGGCACGTAACCGCGGCCGCGCTCGACGATCAGCTCGACCTCGAGCTTGCCCTTGTCGTTGAGGGTCGCGATGTGCATCTCCGGGTTGTGCACCGTCACGCCGGCCGGCGGCACGATGTCTCCGGCGGTGACCTCACCCGGACCCTGCTTGCGCAGGTACATGGTGACCGGCTCGTCCTCCTCGGAGGACACCACCAGGCCCTTGAGGTTCAAGATGATGTCGGTGACGTCTTCCTTCACCCCCGGGACGGTGGTGAACTCGTGCAGCACGCCGTCGATGCGGATGCTGGTGACCGCCGCCCCCGGGATCGACGAGAGCAGGGTGCGCCGCAGCGAATTGCCCAGGGTGTAGCCGAAACCCGGCTCCAGCGGTTCGATCACGAACTGGGAGCGGTCGTCGGCGACGACCTCTTCGGACAGGGTGGGCCGCTGTGAGATCAGCATGGTGGTTGTTGCTCCTTCTGGCACCCGCTATTTGATGCCGTTTGGGGTACTCGGGGCGTCCCCCCGAGGGTCGGACTACTTCGAGTAGAACTCGACGATCAGCTGCTCGGTGAGCGGAACGTCGATCTGGGCGCGGTCCGGCAGCTGGTGGACCAGGATGCGCTGCCGCTCCCCCACCACCTGCAGCCAGCCCGGAATCGGGCGGTCACCCGCGGTCTCGCGGGCGATCTGGAACGGCACCGTGTTCAGCGACTTGTCCCGCACGTCGATGATGTCGTACTGCGACACCTGGTAGCTGGGAACGTCGACGTGGATGCCGTTGACGCTGAAGTGCCCGTGGGTGACCAACTGGCGGGCCATCCGGCGGGTGCGGGCCAGGCCGGCGCGGTAGACCACGTTGTCCAGCCGGCTCTCCAGGATGCGCAGCAGCTCGTCGCCGGTCTTGCCTTCGCGGCGCACCGCTTCCTCGTAGTAGCGACGGAACTGCTTCTCCATCACCCCGTAGGTGAAGCGGGCCTTCTGCTTCTCCTGCAGCTGCAGCCGGTATTCGCTTTCCTTGATCCGCGCGCGGCCGTGCTGGCCCGGCGGGTAGGGGCGCTTCTCGAACGCCTGGTCGCCGCCGATCAGGTCGACCCCGAGGCGACGGGACTTGCGGGTCGCGGGTCCGGTGTAACGAGCCATCTTCTTTCAGTCCTCCTAGACCCGGCGCCGCTTGGGCGGACGGCAGCCGTTGTGCGGCTGCGGTGTGACGTCGGAAATGGCGCCGACCTCCAGGCCGGCGGCCTGCAGCGACCGGATCGCGGTCTCCCGGCCGGAGCCGGGACCCTTGACGAACACGTCGACCTTCTTGACGCCGTGCTCCTGGGCCTTGCGGGCGGCGTTCTCGGCGGCGAGCTGCGCGGCGAACGGCGTCGACTTGCGCGAACCCTTGAAGCCCACGTGCCCCGACGATGCCCAGGCAAGCACGTTGCCCTGCGGGTCGGTGATGGTCACGATGGTGTTGTTGAAGGTGCTCTTGATGTGGGCGGCGCCGTGCGGGACGTTCTTCTTCTCCCGGCGCCGCGACTTCAGGCCCTTCTTGGGGGCGGTCCCCTTCTTCGGTGGCATGGGTTACCTGGCCTTCTTCTTACCGGCGATGGTGCGCTTGGGACCCTTGCGGGTGCGCGCGTTGGTCTTGGTCCGCTGGCCGCGCACCGGCAGGCCGCGGCGGTGCCGCAGACCCTGGTAGCAGC
>DASTNJ010000128.1:0-2637 GCA_035721065.1 Mycobacterium sp. | reverse complement strand
CAGCGCGAAAGCGCTGGGACTGGATGTGACAGTCGAGGACGACCTGACCGAGACGGATTTCGGTTCCTGGGAGGGCCTGACGTTCGGCGAGGCCGCCGCCCGGGACCCGGAGTTGCACCGGCGCTGGCTGCGCGACACCGGTACCCTGCCGCCCGGCGGGGAGAGCTTCGACGCGGTGCACCACCGGGTGCGCCGGGCCCGCGACCGGATCATCGCCGAGCACGGCGGTGCCACCGTACTGGTGGTGTCGCACGTGACGCCGATCAAGACGATGCTGCGGATGGCGTTGGACGCCGGCGCCGGGATCCTCTACCGGCTTCATCTGGATCTGGCGTCGTTGAGCATCGCCGAGTTCTACCCGGACGGCGCGGCTTCGGTGCGGCTGGTCAACCAGACGTCGTATCTGGCCGGGTTCGGCGCCTAAGCCGCGTCGTGGAAGATCAACCCCAGCGTGTAGCGCTCACCGGATCGAACAACGGAGACGCCGTGCCGCACCGGCGCCGCCGACCAACCCCGGGTTGATCGCACCGGTCGGTCCCGGGTGGTGAACAGGTAGCCGTGCCCGTGCGGCAGTTGTGTTGTGGTGCCGCGTGATTGCGCCCGGGGCCGCTGTTCGACGAGCAAGAATTCACCGCCGGTGTAGTCGGCGCCTGCCTCGCTCAGGTTGATCACCACCTGCAGCGGGAACACCAATTCGCCGTAGAGATCTCGGTGCAGCGCATTCCAGTCGCCGGCACCGTAGCGCAGCATCAGGGCGGTCGGCCTGGTCTGGCCGGCCGCGTGGCAGATATCCAGCCACTCGTCGAGACTGTCCGGCCAGGGCGCGTCCCGCCCCAGCTTGGCCGCCCAGTCCCGGGCAATCGGCAGCAGCCGTGGGTAGAGCGCCTGTTTGAGCAGATCGATCGGCTCGGGGTAGGGCGCACGGAAGTACCGGTACTGTCCGGCGCCGTAACGATGACGCGCCATGTCGATGGTGGCGCGGAACCTCTCGTCGTCGGCGTAGAGCGTGCGCAGTCGGGCCATCTCCGGCGCCGTGAGCAGCCGGGGCAGTGCTGCGCCGCCGTAATCGTTGATGTCGGCGGCGATGGTGTCCCAGTTGCCGGTGGCAACGCGTTGTGCCCAGCGGTCGAGCGGCATCGGAGTCGGCGTCCCTTCATGGCTGCTGCTGTCTCGAACGATCATGTCAGACCCCCGCCCTATTATCGACAGTATGTTCGATAGTTTGATGGCCGTCGACACCGACGCGGATGAGTCAGTGCTGGTCGAGCGCATTGCGCAGCTGGAACGGCTCAAATGTGCGGCGGCGGCCGGCCAGGCCCGCGCCGCGGCTGCCCTGGATGCGGCCCGCCGGGCCGCGGAGGCCGCGGCCGGGATGCCGGCGGCGCGCCGAGGCCGCGGGGTGGCCAGCGAGATCGCGCTGGCGCGGTGCGATTCGCCGGCTCGCGGTAATCGACACCTGGGTTTCGCCCGGGCGCTGGTCCACGAGATGCCGCACACCCTGGCCGCCTTGGAGACCGGTGCGCTCTCGGAGTGGCGGGCCACCTTGATCGTGCGGGAAAGCGCCTGTCTGGATGTGGACGATCGGCGTGTGCTCGACGCCGAGCTGTGCGGAGAGCGGTCCGACCTGGTCGGGATGGGTGATGCCCGGGTGGCGGCGGCCGCCAAGGCGATCGCTTACCGGCTAGACCCGCATGCCGTCGTCGAGCGGGCCGCCAAAGCCGAGAGCGAACGAACGGTCACTCTTCGGCCGGCGCCGGACACCATGACCTACCTGACCGCGCTGCTGCCGGTTGCCCAGGGCGTGTCGGTGTATGCGGCGCTGCGCCGCGAGGCCGATGGCTCTTCCGACGGTCGGGGGCGCGGTCAGGTGATGGCCGACACGCTGGTCGAGCGGGTCACCGGCCGCAGCACCGCGATCGCCACGCCGATCGCGGTGAACCTGGTGCTCTCCGACGAGACGCTGCTCGGCGGCGGCGATGCCCCGGCAGACATCGCCGACTACGGTCCGATCCCGGCCGCCGTAGCCCGTGGCCTGATCGCCGCCGCCGTCGGCGACAAACTGTCGCGCGCGACGCTGCGGAGGGTCTATGCCCATCCGCGTTCCGGGGCGCTGGTGGCCATGGAGTCGCGGACGCGATTATTTCCGCGCGGGCTGGCCGGCTTCATCGGGCTGCGGGATCAGCGGTGCCGAACCCCCTACTGCGACGCGCCGATCCGGCACCGCGACCATGCCCAACCGTGGGCGGGTGGCGGGCGGACAACGGCAACCAACGGCCTTGGGAGCTGCGAACAGTGCAACTACGTCAAGGAAGCCCCCGGCTGGCGGGTGGAGCCGAGTATCGGTGAAAACAGCAGGCACACAGCGCAATTCATCACCCCGACGGGTGCCACCTATCGTTCGACCGCTCCGCCGCTGCCGAGAGGTCCGGCGCGGATCGAAATCAGTGAGATGGAGGTCGCCGTCGCGCTGAGCCTGACAAACCTGCACGCGGCGTAGTACGGTGAGCAGCGCGGACGAGTTGGCCGGGCGGCCGCGGCTGGCAGTCCAGTCGAGGAAAGTCCGGACTTCACAGAGCAGGGTGATTGCTAACGGCAATCCGAGGTGACTCGCGGGAAAGTGCCACAGAAAACAGACCG
>DASTNJ010000127.1:0-23987 GCA_035721065.1 Mycobacterium sp. | reverse complement strand
TCGAGGGGATCAGCGATCCGATTCCCTCGTTGAGGAGGCTGCCGAAGCCCAGGTTGGTCAGCAGACTGCTCAAGCCGATGTCGACGTTGGGGTTGACGCCCAGTGCGGTCAGCACCGTGTCCAGCGGCAGGCTGTTCAGGTTGGTACTCGAGTTGAGGCCCAAGTCGGCCAGCAGGCCGGTCAGACTGGTGCTCCCCAGCGGCAGATTCCCCAGGCCGAGGTCACCCAGCAGGCCGCTCAGGGTGAGGCCGTTGAGGCCGTCGCCGAGCAGGGTGCTCAGTTTGTCGCCGCTGAGGCCCAGGGCGTTGATCAGGCCGCCCAGGGTGCCCTGCACCCCGCCGAGCAGACTCTTCAGCGCGTCTTCCAGGCCGCTGAGGTTGTCGCCGACCAGGTTGGTCAGCGGAAGGTTGCCCAGGCCCAGGGTGTCCAGCAGCTTGCCCAGGTTCAGGTCGATCTCCAGCGGCGATTCCGTCGGGGTAAACAGGCCGTTGAGCATCGGGATCTTGATCATGCCGTCGAGCAGGCTGACGTTCTGCTGGCCGTTGAGGAGCCCGTTCAACAGGGCGGGCAGGCCCTCGCCGGTCAAGGTCGACGGATCCGCGGCGGCCTGGTTGGCCGAGATCATGCCGGCCAGCACCGCTCCGAACATGTCGACCGCGAGCGCCAGTCCCGACGGCATGTGCAGCGAGACCGTCGCCGGCAGGCCGGTGAGGGTGGTGGTGATTTCCGGGGTGATGTTCGACAGCGCCGCGATCACCCCGGCCGGGTTGGTGGACAGATCGCTGAAGACCTGGTTGACGGCCGACGAGTCCATGTGCTCGAAGATGGTGTTCAGGTTCGAGCTCGCCTCGTTGAAAACGTCTGTGTACGACACTGACGTCAGCTCGGTGGCCAGGGCCACCGGGCCGGTCGACAGGGCCGGCCGGATCACCGGGGTGGCGACGATGAGGCCGGCTCCCACCAGGGCGATGCCCGCGGTCGCATAGGGGCGAAGTACCTGTTGCATGACACGACTTCCGTTCCTGAATACCGCTGGCCCGCCCAGCGATATTGTCAGAGTAAGCCGTGACTGTCTTAACGTCAGTTAAACTTCCAAAATTATTTTCACTGCGTGTCCGTCAGCCGCGAAATCGCGTCACAACAGTCGACACGCAGCCGGAACAGCTCGTTCCGTGGACGTCGAGTTCATCCTGAAAGCCACGCTGTACCGCGTCAAGATGGACTACCTGAGCTTCGGCCAAGACGCGGGCGGGCAGTCGATCACAGCAGAATCACGGACCGCACCCGTCGCTTCAGGCATCAATATTTTCGATATCGACGAGAATTCTCCGTTTTTCTGTGACACAGGTCTCGCCTGCGGCTAGAGTTCGACCGTCGCAAATTCAACCTGAAGTAAAGCTTTACCGACCAGCCGGGGGATGATTCCGTGGCATCGCTTCGTACCTTCGCCATCGCTGCTCTGGTCGCGCTGGGCAGCGGCCTCATCGCGTTCGCGCTGCTCCAGCTGATCACCTCACCGCCGGCCTGGGTCACCAGCACCGCGATCGAATTGACCGCCGTCGAGGTTTCCGCCGCCCCGCCCCTGACCGGGATCATCGACACCGATCAGGCGAATGCCGCCACCGACGGGCACGAGCACATCAGGTTGCGGTCGCCGTAGGCGCCGTCGATCCGCCGCACCGGCGGCCACACCTTCGGCCGGAAGCCCTTGCCCAGCGGATAGGCGGCCTGCTCGCGGGTGTACGGATGCTCCCACTTGTCGACCAGCAGGCATGCCGCGGTGTGCGGCGCGCCGCGCAGCGGGTTGTCATCGACAGGCCAGAGTCCGGCCGCCACGTTGTCGATCTCACCGCGGATGGCGATCATCGCCTCGCAGAACGCGTCCAGCTCCGCCAGGCTCTCGCTCTCGGTGGGCTCCACCATCAGCGTGCCGGCCACCGGGAAACTCATCGTCGGGGCGTGAAAACCGTAGTCCGCCAGACGCTTTGCGACGTCGTCGACGGTCACCCCGGTCGACTTGGTGATGCCGCGCAGGTCGAGGATGCACTCGTGGGCGACCATCCCGTTCTCGCCGGTGTAGAGCACCGGGTAGTACTCGTCGAGCCGCCGGGCGATGTAGTTGGCCGAGGTGATCGCCGTCAGTGACGCCGCCCGCAGCCCGTCGGCGCCCATCATCCGCAGGTAGGCCCAGGTGATCGGCAGGATCGACGCCGACCCGTACGGCGCCGCCGACACCGGGTGGCCGCCGGGCAGTTCCAGCGCCAGCGGATGGCCGGGCAGGAACGGGGCCAGATGCGAGCGCGCCGCCACCGGGCCGATGCCCGGCCCACCGCCGCCGTGCGGAATGCAGAACGTCTTGTGCAGGTTCAGGTGGCTGACGTCGCCGCCGAAGCGGCCCGGCCGGGCCAACCCGACCAGCGCGTTGAGGTTGGCGCCGTCGACGTAGACCTGACCGCCGGCGTCGTGCACCGCCGCGCAGATCTCGGCGATGTCATGCTCGTACACGCCGTGCGTGGACGGGTAGGTGATCATCAGCGCCGCCAGTCGCCCGGCGTGCTCGGCGATCTTGCCGCGCAGGTCGTCGAGGTCCACGTCGCCGTTGGACCGACAGCCGACCACCACCACCCGCATGCCGGCCAGCGCCGCCGACGCCGCGTTGGTGCCGTGCGCGCTGGACGGGATCAGGCAGACGTCGCGGTCGGATTCGCCGCGGCTGGCGTGGTAGGCGTGGATCGCCAGCAGGCCGGCGTACTCCCCCTGCGAGCCGGCGTTGGGCTGCAGCGAGATCGCATCGTAGCCGGTGAGCTCGGTCAGCCACGTCTCCAACTGCGCGATCAGCGTCCGCAGCCCCGGGGTGTCGGCGGCGGGTGCGAACGGATGCTGACGGGCGAACTCCGGCCAGGTGATCGGCTCCATCTCGGCGGCGGCGTTGAGCTTCATCGTGCACGAGCCGAGCGGAATCATGCTGCGGTCCAACGCGATGTCCTTGTCGGCCAGCGACCGCAGGTAGCGCATCATCGCCGTCTCGGTGTGGTAGTCGGTGAACGCCGGGTGGGCCAGGAATTCCGAAGTGCGGGTTGCGATGTCGGAAGTTCGCGGCTTGGCCGGTTGCACCCCGAACGCCCGCAGGACGACCGCCACGTGGGCGTCGGTGGTGGCCTCGTCGCAGGCGACCGAGACGTGGTCGCCGTCCACCCGCCACAGGTTGACGCCCTCGGCCTTGGCTGCGGCGACGACCTCGTCGGCGCGGCCCGGCACCCGGGCCAGCACGGTGTCGAAGTACTTGTCGTGCACCAGCGCCTCACCGAGCGCGGTGGCGATCCGCTCGGCGTGCCCGTGCACCCGGCGGGCGATCGCGGTCAGCCCGCCGGCGCCGTGGTAGCTGGTGTACATCGCCGCCATCACCGCCAGCAGCACCTGCGCCGTGCAGATGTTGGAGGTGGCCTTGTCGCGGCGGATGTGCTGCTCGCGGGTCTGCAGCGCGAGGCGGTAGGCCGGCGAACCCTCGGCATCCACCGAGACGCCGACCAGCCGGCCGGGCAGCTGGCGGGCATGCTTGGCGTGCACCGCCAGATATCCGGCGTGCGGGCCGCCGAAGCCCATCGGCACCCCGAACCGCTGCGCGGAGCCGAACGCCACGTCGGCGCCGATCTCGCCCGGCGGGGTGATCAACGTGCAGCCCAGCAGGTCGGCCCCGATCGCCACCAGCGCACCCCGGTCGTGGGAGTCGGAGACCAGGCACGTCCAATCCACGATCCGTCCGCTGGCACCGGGCAGCTGCGCGATCACCCCGAAGAACTCGCCGTCCGGCAGGCCGTCAGCCAGGTCGGCGGTGACGATCTCGATGCCCAGCGGCTCGGCGCGGGTGGCCAGCACCGCGGCGGTCTGGGTGAACAGGTCGCTGTCCACGGCCAGTCGGTTGGTGTTCCCGCGCACGGCCCGGTACATCAGCGTCATCGCCTCGGCGGCCGCGGTGCCCTCGTCGAGCATCGACGCGTTGCCGACCTCCAGCCCGGTCAGCTCGGCGACCATGGTCTGGAAGTTCAGCAGCGCCTCCAGCCGGCCCTGGCTGATCTCCGGCTGGTACGGCGTGTAGGCGGTGTACCAGGCCGGATTCTCCAGAATGTTGCGCCGCAGCACCGGTGGGGTGAGCGTGTCGTAGTAGCCCTGGCCGATCATCGACACCGCGACGGTGTTCTGGTCGGCCAGCGCCCGCAGTTCGGCCAGCGCCTCGGCCTCGCCGGCGGCCGGCGGCAGCAGGTCCAGGCCGGGGGCCGTTCCGGCCGCGGTCAGCGGGTCGAGGATGTCGGCCGGCACGGCCTTGGCCGCCAGCTGGTCGAGCGAGTCGACCCCGATCACGGCCAGCATCGTGGCGATGGCGTCGGAGTCCGGGCCGATGTGGCGGTCGGCGAAGCGCGGGTAGCGCGATTCGATGCTCTCGGGCGCGGCGTTCTCAGGCAAAACGGGCTCCTGCGGGATAGCGGGCAACGTTGGCCCTCCCCCTCTGTCCTCACCCGTGCACCGGGCGCCTGAGAGTTTCGGCTTGGCTCATCACGCCGTGCGTGGTGGGCGCCTTTCCCCATCGGCGGGCGGGACCGTCACCGGCCGTCGCCACTTTCCAGAGGCATCGCTACCCCGGGCGGTCCCTGGGCCTGAGAGGTTGACGGAGAGGTGTTGCTCCTTCGGCGTTCGCGGCTGGCTGTCGCGAAACTCTCCCGCGCGGGCGTGATGCGCTGGCCAGTTTACCGGGTGCTGCCGCGCGCTTGCGCGCTGCGGCCACCGCGAGTGTGCGTGTTCGTACGGCGACACGCCGCGAGACATGTACAGGTGCGCACGATCGCGGAGAAGGAAACTAGCCGGTCTTGCGGTCTCGGTATTTGCGACGGCTGGCCAACTCGTCCTCCGGGGCCGCGATCGACTCGCCGCCGTCGGCGCGCTCGCCGGGGAAGTCGGCGATCACGCCGCTGAGCTCGCGCATCGCCCCCGAGACCGCGATGCCGAACACCCCCTGGCCGCCCTGTAGCAGGTCGACGACCTCCTCGGCGGAGGTGCACTCGTACACCGTGGTGCCGTCGGAGAACAACGTGATGTTGGCCAGGTCCTGCACCCCGCGCTGGCGCAGGTGATCGACCGCGACCCGGATGTTATGCAGTGAGATGCCGGTGTCGAGCAGTCGCTTGACGATCTTGAGCACCAGGATGTCTTTGAACGAGTACAGCCGCTGGCTGCCGGACCCGGCCGCGCCCCGGATCGACGGCACCACCAGCGACGTGCGGGCCCAGTAGTCCAGCTGGCGGTAGGTGATTCCGGCGATCTGGCAGGCGCTCGGCCCCCGATAGCCGACCAGCTCGTCGGGCAGCGAATCGTCGGGGAACAGCCCGGCCTGCACCGCTTCCTGCACCGGCGCGCCGGCTTCGGGGCGGTCGGGGGCGGTCACGGCAACCCCGGACTCCTCCGAACCGGATTGGCCGGTGAGGTCCAGTTCGCCCTGCCGCGGTTGATCAGCCACCATGCTTCCTCTCGCCGATCGCGCTCGTTGCCACCCGGCTAGCCGGTGGCCGCGTGTGCTCTAGCCCGAGTCGGTTGTGAGCATACGCTTTTCGGCTGGCCGTCGTGCCGCAGAACCATCAAGTACGGTCAAAACTCGTCAAGTCGTAGCTCAAGTATGAGCGCCCGGGCGCCCCCGCCGCGCTTTGCCTCGGGCGTGTCGGGATCCCGGAACCAGACGAGAGCCAGATGAGACGAATCCGTGACGCGGCTGTGCGGCGATCGCAAGCGTAGCGCAGCTACGCGCAGCGGGTCGCCGGGATCGGTGGCGCCTCAGGTGGCCTTGAAATCGTCCGGCGAGACGCTGTCCAGGAATTCCTTGAACTTCTCGACCTCGTCCTCCCGGGCCGCACCGGTGGTCTCGTCGTCGCCCTCGTCGGGAATCAGCAGGCCGGCCTCGGCGAGCACCGGTTCCTCGACGTAGATCGGCACCCCGACCCGCAGGGCCACCGCCACCGAGTCCGACGGCCGGGCCGACACCGTGATGCCGCGGTCGAAGATCAGGTCCGCGTAGAAGGTGCCCTCCTGCAGATCGACGATCCGCACCTCTTTCAGCGAATGCCCGAGCGCGGTGATCAGATCCCGGATCAGATCGTGGGTCAGCGGGCGGGCCGGCTCGACCCCCTGCTGCTCCAGGGCGATCGCCGCGGCTTCGGCCTGACCGATCCAGATCGGCAGGTACCGGTCACCGTCGGCTTCCCGCAATAGCAGCACCGGCTGGTTCTGCGGCTGCTCGATACGGATACCGACCACGCGCACTTCGCCCATCTGAGTTTCGCCCTCCGCATCTGCCTGTGCCGCTGCCGGACCCGGTGCAAACCCACGGCCAGACAACCACAATGCCACGCATCCGGCCGCACGGCAGAGTCTAGTCCTCAGCGCTGCAGCACGTCGCGCACCGCGGATTTGAGCAGCGACGTGTGCAGGGCGATCGCCAGCGCCGCCACCTCACGCGCCAGGTCGTCGGCCCGGTCGCGGGCGCCGGCCTTGCCGGCCTTGCCGGTCGGACCGGCGATCTGCGCGATCAGGTCGGACTGTCGGTCGGCCGCCGACCGGAACGCCCGCAGGTGACGCGGCTCCACACCGTATTCACCCAGCGCTTGCGCGCACTGCAGGATGGCGACCGCGTGCTCGTCGAAGAGACCGCCCGGCCCGGTGGTGATCACCCCGGCCTTGAGCAGCGCCCGCAGCAGGTCCTCGGGCACCCCGGAGCGTTCCAGAAGATCCTCCCGGCTCAGCCGGACCCGGGTCGGCGCCACGGTCTCGCCGGTGGCCACCGACACCAACCGCGGCACGGGCCGGGGCAACTCGGGAGATTCGTCGAGTCGTTCCTTGATCACCTTCAGCGGCAGGTACTGGTCGCGCTGGGCGGTCAGGATGTAACGCAGCCGGGCGCAGTCGTCGGCGCTGAATCTGCGGTATCCCGACGCGGCACGCTCCGGCGTGACCAGACCCTCGGCCTCCAGGAAGCGAATCTTGGAGATCGTGATGTCGGGAAAGTCCGGCCGCAGCCGGTCCAACACGGCGCCGATCGACATCTCGCCCAGGTCGGGGCTATCGGGCCTATCGGGCGATGTCACCGGCTGGCCTGCCCGGCCTAGTTCTCGCCGGTGTCCGGGCCGGTGAGGAACACCAGCCGGAACTTGCCGACCTGCACCTCGTCGCCGTTGACCAGCACCGCCGAGTCGACCGGTTCCCGGTTGACATACGTGCCGTTCAGGCTGCCGACGTCGACGACCTGAAACTCGCTGCCCTCCAGCCGGAACTCGGCGTGCCGACGGCTGACGGTGACGTCGTCGAGGAAGATGTCGCTGTCGGGGTGCCGCCCGGCCGAGGTCACAGCCTGGTCCAGCAGGAATCGGGATCCGGCGTTCGGGCCGCGTTTGACCACCAGCAGTGCCGATCCGCTCGGCAGCCCCTCGACACCGGCAAGCGAGGTCTGGCCGCCCGTCTGGGCGGGAGCGTCCAGTTCGCTCAGGAAGTCGTCACGAAAAACCGAAGTGGTCTCCACGATCGGCTCTTCAATCTGGCCGTTATCGTTCTCCGTCACCCGCTGCTCCTCATTGGCTGTTGCCGCATTGCCTGCTCACGCCCGCCCGGCACACATCGCTCTGACGATACCGTCGATCCGTTGACCGTACCGCGCAGTCGTCCGTAATGCGCCCCGTGCCACGGGATTGACGACCGGGTCGGTCGGACCGGCTCTCCCCCGCACACCCGGCACCCATCCGCGCCGGGGTAGCAGGCACCCTAACAGGATTCATTCGGGCAACGTGCCCCGGTACGCGTCGGCGTCCATCAGCCCGGCCAGGCTTTCCTCCAGTGCCCCGGCCGCCGTCCCCTCGGCCCGCAGGTCGAGCAGCCAGCCGGCCCCGTACGGGTCGGAGTTCACCAGCTGCGGGTTGGCTTCCAGATCCCCGTTGACGGCAACCACTTTCGCCGAAACGGGGGCGTACAGGTCCGACACCGACTTGGTCGACTCCACCTCGCCGAAGGCCTCCCCGGCGGTCAGCTCGGCGCCGACGTCGGGCAGCTGCACGAAAACCACGTCACCGAGGGCGGCCTGCGCGAAGTCGGTGATACCCACCCGCACCGTGCCCTCACCGGTGCGTTGAACCCATTCGTGTTCGGTGGTGTAGTGCAGGTCGGCGGGGACTCGGCTCTCGGCGCTCAACGGTGCTCCTGTTCTCTGCCGGTGGCTCTCACTTGACGGGCTGAGCGTATTGGCGCGGTTTCGGTTCCCGCAAGGCGGTCACCTCAACCCGGTCGGCCTGCTGCACCGTCATCGCCCCGCCGAGCCGCTTGATGCTGTCCAGCGCGCCGCCGGGAATGTTCATCGCCGCCGCCAGGGTGGGCGGATCGCCAATCGCCAGAACCGAATACGGCGGCGCCAGGGTCCGCCCGTCGAAATCCAGCGCGCCGCGCTCGCCGGTCACCCAGGTGTCCACCCCGACCCGCACGGCCTGCGGTGCCTCCGGCTGGGATCCGTGGATCTCCATCGCCTCGGCACCCGCGGCCCGCAGCTCGTTGATCACGTCCAGCATCGCCTCGGGTGTCACCCCGTGGCCGGGGTCGTCGATGGTCACCGTCACACCCGGCCCGACGGCGCCCACGGTGCCGGTCATGATCGCCAGCGCGCCCAGCCTGGCCTCCGCGTTCTCGATCGCGGCCTGGTCGCTGCTGCCCGACTGCCGCAGCCTGTCGAGTGTCTCCTGCAGTTCGGCGACCTCGGTGCGCAGCGCGGCCTCTCGCTGCCGCAGCGAGTCCAGCAGCACCAACAGGTCCGCGGGCCGGGCCGCCTCCAGTGCGTCGGTGGACTCGTTGTTGCGGACCTGGGTGACCACGGCGACGCCGGCCAGCAGGCACAGCAGTATCGCCAGCGCGCCGAATACCAGCTGGGTTCGGCCTCGTCGCGCGCTGCCCGGCGGGCGCCGGCGCCACCACCGGGCGTTCGCCTCGTCGAGTTCGGCCGGCAGCTCATGCCGGCCGTGCGGGGTGGGCTCGTCGGTCGGGTGGCTCATGCCGGTCAGGCCCCGAACAGCCGGCGGCGCAGGGCCGCCGCGTTGCCGAAGATGCGGATACCCAGCACGACGATGATCGCGGTGGACAGCTGCGTGCCGACACCCAGCTGGTCCCCGACGTAGACGATCAGCGCGGCAACCAGGACGTTGAACACGAACGCCACCACGAACACCTTGGCGTCGAAGATGCGCTCCAGGTAGGCGCGCAGCCCGCCGAAGACCGCGTCCAGCGCGGCGACCACCGCGATCGGCAGATACGGCTGCACCACCTCCGGCACGGTGGGGTGAAAGACCAGGCCCAACACGATGCCGACGACCAGCGCCGCGATACCGATCATCCGCGTCCGGCTCCCCTGTCTTCGTTCGATGGCACGTGCGTCACCGGCCTCGGGTCTGCTTGGCGAACCTGACCTCGCGGACCGCGCCCGCCGGCAACCTCAGGTCGTCGGCGGTGCTGACGCTCACCCCGACCCCATAGGACACCTCCAGCAGCCGCAGCCGGTACAGCCCGTTGCTGCGGTCGAAACCCTGCTGCAGGTGCTGCGGCGACCCGACCGCCAGCACCGTGTAGGGACTGCTGACCGGGTTGTTGTCGACCAGGATCGCGCCGCCGGCCTGCCGGATGGTCACATTGGGTCCGATCCGGACACCGTCGACCGCGATGGCCTCGGCGCCGCTGGCCCACAGCGAGTTGACGACGAGCTGCAGGTCGCGGTCGAGGATGATCTGCCGGCTGCCGGAGACCCGCTGCTTGGACGCATCGGAGAGGTTGCGCTCGACCCCGGGGTCGGTGATCTTCACCGACAGCCCGCGGCCGGTCACCGGGGTGCTGCCCGCCGCCAGGCTGAGCGAGTCCAGGCCGGCCAGCACCCGTCGCCCCTGCGCGTCATCGGCGAGCCGCTGCCGCTCCAGGTCGTCGACCTGTGCGCTCAGCGCGTTGCGGCGCTCGGTCAGCGCACCGGTTTCGGCCCGCGCCGACCGGACGTTGCCGGCCAGCAGCTGCTGGGCGCTGCGCTCGCCGGGAGCCACCGATCGGGCCTGCGCGACCGCGACGGCGAACAGCACGGCCACCAGCAGCGCCGCCAGCCCCTGCCAGCCCCAGTCGGCGACGCGGGCCCAGCCTGGCCGCACCGGCTCGCCGCGGCGGTCGCGGTCGGCCGCCGCCGCGGCGTACCCGGGGTCGAGGTGCTCCGACAGCAAGGAGCGCAGCAGCGACGGCATCGCGAACCGCGGCGTCCGGCCCGCCTCGTGGGCACCGCGGCCCGCGCCGTCGTAGCCGCTGAGCGCGAAGAACGGGTCAGCCATGGTTGACCTTCGGCATCCGGCGGGCAACCATCCCCACCTGCAGCAGGTAGAGCACGAACGCCCACAGGTACATACCCAGGCCCCAGAGCAGAAACGCCCACCCGAAGGCCAGCACCACCCGGCTCCACTGAACGTCCCACTGCCCCAGCAGGATCAGCGGGAACGCCGACATCAGCGCGAAGGTGCCGGCCTTTCCCACGTAGGTCACCGGCAGCGCGCTCAGCCCCCGGCTGCGCAGCACCGGCCAGGTGGCGGCCAGCAGGGCGTCCCGGGCCAGCAGCGTGCCGATGATCCACCACGGCACCAGGCCGCGCAGCCCGAACGCGATCGGCACCGCCACCATGTAGAGCCGGTCGACGGCCGGGTCGAGCAGCGCGCCCAACCGCGACATCTGCCCGGTGAGCCGGGCGATCTTCCCGTCGGCCCAGTCCGAGACACCGCCGACCATCAGCACCGCCACCGCGAGCGCATCGGACCGGGTGACCAGCAGGGCGTAGACGAACACCCCGATCAGCACCAGCCGGATCGCACTGATCAGGTTGGGCACCGTCAGCACCCGGTCTTGGATCGCATCGGCGCCGGACCCGGGCTGCATGAGGCGACCCTATCGGCTACCGGAAGATACCGGGCAGGCTCAGCGCATCCATCGTGTCGTCGGTGAGCGGGTTGTCGCGAACCATGTAGGTCCACGTCGACGTCGGCCGGGCCAGCTTGGACAGGTCGATGCCGGGCTCCTGGGCGATCCGGTCGGAGGTCTCGAAGGTTTGCTGGGCGGCCTCGATCGCGTCGGCGGCCAGCGACGCGAACGCGTCCAGCGCCATCCGGTGGAACTCGTCGAGCGGGTCCTGCCGGCCGAGCGCGCGCAGGTGGATGCTCTCCCGGATGTCGGCCAGGAACGCCAGGTGGTCGGCCCACCCGCGGTCCAGGTGGTAGAGCATGATCAGCCGGCAGATCTTCTCCAGCTTCTGCTCGCCGAGTTCTTTGACCAGCTTCTGGTAGCGCTTCGGCGACCGCTCGGCCAGCTCCTCGCGGGCGGTCGGCGTGGACAGCAGGGTGTTGCGCCGGTCCACGATGATGGTGCGCTGCTGGGCGATCAACTGGTTGTAGCGCCAGGTGTTGGCGTGGATGTCGAGCAGCTTTCCCTCGGCGACGCGCTGGGCGTGGTCGAGCAGTTCGGCCGCCTTGGGGCTGAGGATCCGGCCGTTCTCGTCGGCCTCCATCGGCCGCTTGTACTCGTCCAGGTTGCTCTCGACGACCTCGTCCTCCCAGCTGGAGAAGAACACCGACGAGCCCGGGTCGCCCTGGCGTCCGGCCCGGCCGCGCAGCTGGTTGTCCAGCCGCTGGGTGTGCTGGCGAGCGGTGCCGATCACGTGCAGCCCGCCCAGGTCGACGATCCGGTCATGGTCGACCTCGTCGGACCCGCCGAGCCGGATGTCGGTGCCCCGACCGGCCATCTGGGTGGACACGGTGACCGCGCCGAGCTTGCCGGCCTCGGCGATCACCTGGGCTTCTTCGACGTCGTTCTTGGCGTTCAGCACTTTCGCCGGAATCTTGCGCCGCCGCAGCCGCTCGTGCAGCTCCTCGGACTCGGCCACGTCATGGCTGCCGACCAGCACCGGCTGCCCGGTCGCGTGCACCTGCGAGATGTGCTCCACGATGGCGTCGTTCTTGGCCGCCGCAGTGATGTAGACCCGGTCGGTCTCGTCTTCGCGGATGTTCGGCTTGTTCGACGGGATCGGGGAGACGCCGAGTTTGTAGAACTGGCGCAGCTGCTCCCCGGCGGCCAGCGCGGTGCCGGTCATCCCGCACACGGTCGGATAGCGGTTCACCAGCGCCTGCACCGTGATGGTGTCCAGCACCTCGCCGGTCTCGGTGGTCTCGATGCCCTCTTTGGCCTCCACCGCGGCCTGCAGCCCGTCCGGCCAGCGTTGCAGTGCGGCGATCCGGCCGCGGGAGGCGTTGATCAGCTGCACCCTGCCGTCGCGCACGATGTAGTGCACGTCGCGCTGCAGCAGCACGTGCGCGTGCAGCGCGACGTTGACCTCGGTCAGCGTGGTGGTGACGTTCTCCTCGGAGTACAGGTCGATCCCGCCGAGCGCCCGCTCGATCTTCCGCGCGCCGGTGTCGGTGAGGTGAATGTTGCGACGGTCGTCGTCGGTGTCGTAGTCGACGTCCGGGGTGAGCCTGCCGACCAGGTCGATGATCTCCAGCCGCGGCGTCTCCCGGTGGGTGGTGCCGGCCAGCACCAGCGGCACCAGCGCCTCGTCGACCAGCACCGAGTCGGCCTCGTCGATCAGCGCCACGTCCGGATTGGGTGAGACCAGGTCGTCGACGTCGGTCACCAGCTGGTCGCGCAGCACGTCGAACCCGATCTCGTTGACCGACGCGTAGGTGACGTCGCATTGATAGGCCGCACGCCGGTCCGCCGGAGTCGACTCCTCGGTGATCCAGCCGACGGTCAGGCCCAGCGCCCGCAGCAGCGGGCCCATCCATTCGGCGTCGCGGCGGGCCAGGTAGTCGTTGATGGTGACGACGTGCACGTGCCGGCCGCCGATCGCGTACCCGGCGGCGGCGATCGCCCCGGACAGCGTCTTGCCCTCGCCGGTGGCCATTTCGACCACGTCGCCGACCAGCATCCGCAGGGCACCGTGCAGCTGCACGTCGAACGGCCGCAGCCCGATGCTGCGATCGGCGGCCTCGCGGGCCAGCGCCAGGAACTGCGGCATGTCGGGCGACGCCGCCAGGTCCTTGAGGTTGAGCAGCCTGGCCGCCTTGCTCAGCTGCTTGTCGTCGAGCGCGGCGGCCTTTTCGGTGTACTCGTCGGCCGCGGCGACTTCGGCCAGCGAGCGGGCCTGGTTCTTCTCGGTGCTGGCGCCCAGCAGCTTCCAGAACTTACCGCTCAACCGGCCCGGTCTGGCGCTGGTGGCATCGGCATGCTTTGACTGCTTTGGCACAGCACAACCGTACGCGACCGACCATTGCGCCGAACGTGCCCAGTTGCTCCCTCACGGGCCGGCGATGCGACCACCCCGACACGGCCGGCAGGTGTGCGCGCCCGCGCCGGGATCCCGGCGCTGCGGTAGGTTCGCGCAGGGGATTTGATCTGGTGCCGGCCGGGGACGCTGCCCGGCGGTAAGGAGACATCGAAGTGGACACCAAGCTGTTCAAGCCGTCCATCGACTGGGGCAACGCGCTGAGCGACTCACTGGCATGGGTCGCCATGGCCTGGACGATCAGCGCGATCTGCGTGATCGTGGTGCTGGTGGTGCTGCGGGCGGTGGTGCCCTGGGCGCGGCAGTTCTGGGAGATCTCCGGCGCCTACTTCACCGGCCGGCACAGCATCCGGGTCTGGCTGATGCTGGGCGTGCTGTTGCTGTCGGTGATCATCGCGGTGCGGCTCAACGTGCTGTTCAGCTACCAGAGCAACGACATGTACACCGCCATGCAGACCGCTTTCCAGGGCGCCGCATCCGGCAACGACGAGGTGAAACGCTCTGGCGTGCACGGCTTTTGGGTGGCGTTCGCGATTTTCGGCATCATGGCGACGCTGCACGTGGCGCGGGTGATGCTCGACATCTACCTGGCGCAGCACTTCATGGTCGCCTGGCGCGTCTGGCTCACCGACCGGCTCACCGGTGACTGGCTGAACGGGCGGGCCTACTACCGCTCCCACTTCGTCGAGGGCTCCATCCAGGGCGTCACCGACGTCCCGTTCGAGGAGGCGCTCGAGGGCGCCATCGACAACCCCGACCAACGCATCCAGCAGGACATCGACATCTTCACCGCCGGCCTCGGCGCCGACCCGAACACGCCGGCCAACGGAACCGGCAACATTCTGCTGTTCGGCGCGGTCGAGTCGGTGGTGTCGGTGGTGTCGTTCGCCGCCATCCTGTGGAATCTTTCCGGCACGCTGACCCTGTTCGGGGTCGACATCCCGCGCGCGATGTTCTGGACGGTCATCCTCTACGTTCTGGTGGCGACGGTGGTCGCGTTCGGCATCGGCCGCCCGCTGATCCAGTTGAGCTTCCGCAACGAGCTCACCAACGCCGCCTTCCGGTATGCCCTGGTCCGGGTGCGCGACGCCGCCGAGGCGGTGGCCTTCTACCGGGGCGAGCTGGCCGAGCGGTTGCAGCTTCGGGAGCGGTTCAACGCGATCATCGCCAACTACTACCGGTTCGTGAACCGGACCATCGGGTTCTCCGGCTGGAACCTGTCGGTGAGCCAGGCGATCGTCCCGCTGCCGTGGGTGATCCAGGCTCCGCGGCTGTTCTCCGGTCAGATAGCGCTCGGCGACGTGACCCAGACCGCGGGCGCGTTCGGCAACATCCAGGGCGGCCTGTCGTTCTTCCGCAACGCCTACGACAGCTTCGCCGGCTACCGGGCCGCGATCATCCGTCTGCACGGGCTGGTGCAGGTCAACAAGACCGCCCGCGAGCTGCCCGAGCTGCTCGCCCTGCCCAGCGAGGACGGGTCGGTGGCCATCGAGAACGTGGAGGTCCGCACCCCGGACGGTGATCCGCTGGTCGACTCGCTCGACGTGCGCCTCGATGCCGGCGAGGCGCTGATGATCACCGGCCCGTCCGGCAGCGGAAAGACCACGCTGCTGCGCAGCCTGGCCCAGTTGTGGCCGTACACCTCCGGCACGCTGCGTCGGCCGGACAACGACCACGAGACGATGTTCTTGTCTCAGCTGCCGTATGTTCCGCTGGGCAACCTGCGCGCGGTGGTCTCGTATCCGTCGTCGGCCGGCGACATTCCCGACGCGCAGCTGGCCGAGACACTGGTCAAGGTGGCACTGCCGCACCTGATCGGACGGCTCGACGAGGTCGCCGACTGGGTGAAGGTGCTCTCGCCCGGCGAGCAGCAGCGGGTGGCGTTCGCCCGGGTGCTGCTTGCCCGGCCCAAGGCGGTGTTCCTCGACGAATCGACCTCCGCGCTCGACGAGGGCCTGGAGTTGACGCTGTATCGGCTGTTGCGCACCGAGCTGCCGGACACCGTCGTGGTCAGCGTGAGCCACCGGCGGACGCTGGAGCAGCACCACCAGCACCTGCTCGAGCTGCTCGGTGAGGGCCGGTGGGAGTTGAGCCGGCCGGAGCCGGCAGCGGTCTAGCCTTGCGCGCGACCCCCCGCGTCTGTTAGCGCGACCCCACGCGCGAACAGACACAAAAGCTCCCCGACACGCCGAGGCGGCGGGGCTTTCGCGTCTGCTCGCGCACATGGACCGGGCCCGTAGCGCATGTCACATTGGCCCACGGGAGCAATAATGATAGATTAGCTATCTATATAGTTCAGTGAGGACCAATGCGTGTGACTGTCGACGGGATGCTTGCCGGGGTGGCTACCGGGCTCGCCGGGCTGGCGTTGCTCGGGATCGGCGCCCATCTGGTCGATGGAGCAGCCGATGCGGCACCGCGCCACACGTCGTCGCGGGCGGTCCTCGACGCGCAGCCGCCGGCCGCAGGCCCGATGCTCATCGAGCCGATGGGTCTTCAGTTCGACGGCGTTCCGGGTGTCACCGAACCCGCCGCTGACGTCCTGCCGCAGAGCATTCCGTGGGCACAGCCCCCGTTGATCGAGCCATTCGTCGCCAACGACCTGCTCATCGACGGCACCGAGAACGCCGCGGCGGCGGCATCGCCGCTGTCGTCGGTGGGCTCGTCACTGGCCACCAGCCTGCCGATGTCGGGCGCGATGGCCGCGTTCAGTCTCGGCCAGAAGGCCGCCCTCCAATTGCCGACGATGCTGGACTCGCTGCCTGTCGCCGATCCGCTGCCCGCGGTTGCGGACGTGTCGACCGCCATCGATCTACCCTTCTAAGGCTGTCAGCCGCGAAGACCCGCCGCGTGCGCTCCGGCGCTGTACCTCAACGCACCTGCACACCCGCGGCTTTCGCCGCGTGCGCTCCGGCGCGGCGCCCGAAGAACGAGCCCTCCCCCAGCTGAGTCCCACTGGCGTAGCCCTTGCCGTCCTGGGCGATGTTCGCCGCGCACGCGCCGACCGCGTACAGGCCGGGCACGGCTGCGCCGTCGTCGCAAAGCACCTGGCCGTGCACCGAGGTGGCCAGCCCGCCGATGGTAAACCCGGCGTACATCGCCTTGCCCAGTGACAGGTCGAAGGCTCCCCACGGACTTTTGTCCTGCGGCGCAAGGAATTCGGGTTGCTTGTGGAAGTCGGGGTCTTCCCCGGCCGCCGCGTGGGTGTTGTAACGCTCCAGCGTGTCCGCCAGGTTGCCCGCCGGAATGCCCAGCGCCGCCTCCATCTCCGGCAGCGTCTCCCAGCCGTCGATCAGCGGAACCAGAGGCACCTGCGGTTTGCGCAGGTGGGTCTCGTCGACGACCAGGAAAGCCGCGCTGTCCGGCTGGTCCATCACGAATCCCGAAGTGCGCGAATGGTAGGAGTCCTCGGCGACGAACCGCCTGCCGAGCTTGTTGACGATGATCCCGGTCAGCAGGATCGCCGGCGGATAGACCGGCGCGGTGATGAACATCTGGTCCATGTGCTTGGTGGCGCCGCCGGCCGACATGCCGAGCCGGATGCCGAGACCGTCGTCGTAGGTGTTGCCCAGCACGAACGGTTTCTCCGCCAGCTTGGGCGTGTACCGGGCGACCATGTCCGGGTTCATCACGAAGCCACCCGCCGCGATCACCACCGATTTCGCTTTCACCGCAGAGGTTTCGGCGAAATGCTTGCACATCACCCCGGTCACCGCGCCGAAGCCGTCGGTGATCAGTGCCGTCACACCGGTTTCGTATCTGATTGGCACGCGCAGTGATTCGGCCCGCTTGAGCAGAAGATCGATCACCAGCTTGGCGCCCTGCGTGTCGCCGGGCACCGGCACCTTGTGCCCGCGCGGCGCCGGCACCGCCTGATCCCGATACGGCCACACCTTTTCGTTTCCGGTGTACATCAGGCCCTCGGTGCCCGGCTGGATCACCGCCTTCTCCGGGTAGTAACTGCGCTCGAAGGAAAAACCCAAGCCCTCCAGCCAGTCGAAGTGCTCGACGCTGCCGTCGCAGTAGGCCCGGATCTTGTCGTGCTCCGGTTCGCGGGACACCGCGGTCAGGTACTTGTACATCTCGTCGGGGTTGTCGGGGTGGCCGGTGGCCTGCTGCACGGCGGTGCCGCCACCCAGGTAGAAGTGCCCGCCGGCCATCGCGGTGGTGCCGCCGGCGGCGGCCGCGCGCTCCAACACCAGCACCCGGGCGCCGGCGGCGGCAGCACTCACCGCCGCGCAGCCGCCGGCGATGCCGAAGCCGATCACCAGCACGTCGACGTCTTCCGACCACGACGACACCTCGTCCGCGTCGACCGTCTCGGGAATCTGGGTGGTCATCGCTGCTCTGCCGGACCTTTGACCAGCCGACCGTCCTTGATGATCACGGTAAACGCCTCGTCGGGCCGGGTGATCAGCGAAATGTCGGCGATCGGGTCGCCGTCGACCAGGATCAGGTCGGCCAGGGCCTCCTCGGCCACCACCCCAAGCCGTCCCGGGTAGGGGTTGCGCGGTCCGGACATCGTCAGCAGTTCCGCGTTGCGGATGGTCGCCTGCTGCAACACCTCGACGGGCGTGTACCAGCGGGTCAGCTTGGCAAGCTGGGCGCCCTGCCGGGCGGCGAGTTTCGCATCGAACAGGGTGTCGGTTCCGAATGCGACCTTGACGCCGTGTTTGATCGCCAGCCGGTAGGCGGTGTCGGTGCCGGCGAACATCTGCAATGCCTTGGCCCGGTTGGCCGGCGGCAGCGGCACCGCGTCCTCGTCGTCGAGGAACGGCTGCAGACACCACCAGATGTCCTTTTCGGCGAGCAGCGCAACGGTTTCCTCGTCGATGAGCTGACCGTGCTCGATGCAGCGCACCCCCGCGGTGACGGCCGTGCGGATCGCCCGCGGTGTGTAGGCGTGCACCGTGACGTAGGTACCCCAGTTCTCCGCGGCGGCCACCGCCGCCCGCATCTCGGCCTCGGTGAATTGGGCGACGTCCAGCGGGTCGTAGACCGACGCGCAACCGCCTCCGGCCATCAGCTTGATCTGGGATGCACCGCGCCGCAACATTTCCCGGGCTCCGCGCAGCACCTCGGCTTCGCCGTCGGCGATGACCGCCGCACCGATGATCTCGCTGTAGCTGAGCTGACCGGCGATGCCGCGCGGCACCTCGTTGGGCAGCCGGAAGTCGCCGTGGCCGCCGGTCTGGGAGATGAAACCGCCGGACGGGTAGATGCGCGGGCCCGCGATGGTGCCCTCGTCGATGGCCTGTTTGATGCCGAATACCGGCCCGCCCAGGTCGCGGACAGTGGTGAATCCGCGCAGCAGCGTCTCCTCGGCGCTGGCCACCGCGTGGGCGAACACGTAACCGACCTCGCTGAGCTGTGCGGTCACCGCCGGGATCGCGGTGAACGCGGCATGCCAGTGCGCGTCGATCAGCCCTGGGATGAGGGTCTTGCCGGTCCCGTCGATGGTCACACCCGAGAACTCGGCGCCGGACGGGGCGCTCACCGACGCGATCAGTCCGTCGTGGACGGTGACGTCCCACGGTCCGGTGATCCGGCCGTCGGCACTGTCGAAGACCCGGGTGTTGGCGATGCGCAACTCCGTGCTGGCCATCCTCACCTCCGTATGACCGACTTACTGCGGGATAGCCGACCAGGTCACCGCGGCCGGGAAATCCCCCCAGACACTGTTGAACAGGCCCACGATCCGGGCCGAGCCGAGGCCGTCGACCATGTACACCGGTCCACCCGAGTCGCCCCGGTGGCTCTGCACGCCATGGCTCATGGTGAACCATCCGTTGTTGACGGCTTCGACGCTCCCGCAGGTCTCCCCGGTGACCACCCCGAAATGGCACACCGGGTCACCGGGTGCCACGCCGGCTCCCTGCTCGGACACCAGCCGGCGGCCGCCGGGCAGGATGTCGTTCACGGCGACGTCGGCGGCCAGCGTGATGCGCTCGTAGTCGGCGATCACCTGGTCGGTGTTGACCGTCGTGCCGGTGGGCGTGTTGTCGGCGAAGGTGGCCAGCTCGCCGATGTAGTTGTTGTCCCGATCGGTGACCGGCCCGCTCCCGCGGCAGTGGCCGGCGGTGTACGCGATCCGCCGTACCGGGTCCACGTAACCCAGGGTGCACAGATGGTTGTCCTGGTGGATCTCCATCCCCGGGAACACCGGCACCGGGTCGGCCCGCGCGGCCGGCGGCGGCGACCAGACAACCAGTGCTAAGGCCAGTAGCGCCGGAACCACCGGTCCGCGCATCGTCACCTCCGGTCGAACGGGGCGGCGGCCCAGCCCGCATCGGGTCTGGGCCGCCGCGCTGTCAGCAGATCAGGGAATGGTCAGCTCGTCGCCGGGGTGGATCAGGTCCGGGTTGGCGATGCCGCTGGCCTTGGCGATCTCCGGGTATTTGTTGCCGTCGCCGTAGAACCGCTCGGCGATGGCGAACAGCGTGTCACCGGCGACCACCGTGTAGGTGCGGGCGGCCGGGGCCGCCTCCGGCTCGGGCGCGGGAGCGGCTTCCGCCGGGGCGGGCGGCGGTGGCGCGTCGGTGTCGGTCTTGCTCGACCACGCGGCCGCATCGCCCGAGTACAGCACCAGGTTGCGGTCGTCCTGCAGCACCAGCCGGACATCCTTCTTGCCCTTGGTGTCGGTGTGCCACACCGGCTTGTCGCCGGTGGTGTAGACGACGAAGTTGCCGTCCTGCTGCAGCTCGGCGCGCGCCACATCCTGCCCGTTGGTCCCGCTGGCCCAGATCGCCTTGCCCTGCGCCGCCAGCACCAGATTGCCGTCGTCTTGCAGTGTCAGGGTGTAAGCCCCGTTCTTCGAGGTCAGCGAGTCCCCCTTGACGAGCTTCCGGCCGGCGGCGAGCGTGTCTCCCACGTTCTGTCCCACGTTGTAACCCTTCTGGTCGACGTCCCGGCCAGCGCCGGGCGCGCAATCGTTGGTTGTCAACCTGCGAGCTTAGCCCGTGCCGACCGCCTTGGTTTCGGCTCTTGGCGAACCCCGTCGGCCACCGGCCCGGCGGTGGCCGGGCGCCAGCCGGGCGGGCCGAAGACGAACCCCAGCCGATCACGCAGCGAGCCGGCCGACCGCACGTCGCGGGCGATCTTCACGTACTCGTGCACTTGCAGCGACCAGATGTTGAACGTGTCCACCTGGGTGGTCAGCCCGTAGTGCGGCCGGAACCGTTCCGGCGCGAAGGTGCCGAACAGCCGATCCCAGAGGATCAGGATGCCGCCGTAGTTGCGGTCCAGGTATTCGGCGTCCATGCCGTGGTGCACCCGGTGGTGCGACGGCGTGTTGAAGACGAACTCGAACACCCGCGGCAGTGTGCCGACCCGCTCGGTGTGCACCCAGAACTGATAGATCAGGTTCACCGAGAAGCCGGCGAACACCATCCACGGTGGAATTCCCAGCAGCGGCAACGGGATCCAGGCCAGGATCTCTCCACTGTTGTTCCATTTCTGGCGCAGCGCGGTGGCGTAGTTGAAGAACTGGCTGGAGTGATGCGCCTGGTGTGTCGCCCAGATCAGCCGGACCCGGTGGGCGATCCGGTGGTAGCAGTAATACATCAGGTCGACGCCGACGATGGCGATCACCCAGGTGTACCAGCGGGTCGCGGCCAGGTGCCAGGGCGCCAGGTAGGCGTAGACGGCCGCATAGCCGAGCAGCGCAATCGATTTCCAGCCGGCCGTGGTGGCCACCGACACCAGCCCCATCGAGATGCTCGTGAGCGCGTCCCTGGTGCGATACGAGCCGGCCGGCGGCCGCTGGTCGGCCGATTCCAGCGCGTCGAGTTTGGCCGCCGCGGCCCATTCCAGCATCAGCAGCAGCAGGAAGAATGGGATCGCGAATAGCACCGGGTCGCGCATCGGCGGCGGCAGCACTGACCAGAACCGGGCGATCACGTCCACCGCAGGGAGGTTACTCCGACGGCGACAACGGTATTCCCCTGATCTGGTCGTCGGTGTGCCAGTCCACCGCAAAGACACCGGGCTGCAACGACAGCTCGGCGACCAGGCGCTCGAGCCGGTCTGCCGCGCGACCGTTGACGAGCAGATACGCGGTCAGCACAATGCTGTCGTCGGCGCCCTGCCCGGTGTGCACACCACGCAGCACCAGGTCGTTGCTGGCTATGTGCTGCACGATCTGGGCGCGCGCGTACTTCTCGGATTTCGGCCGGCAGACCACCTGAACCAGGTAGGGCGATTGGCCCTCGTCCTCCTCTTCGTGGTTGTCCCGGTCGATCAGCCGGCCCAGCGGCCGCAGCAGCAGGTGGGTGCCGACGACCGCCCCGGTGCCGATCAGCGCGAACGCCAGGTGCCCGGAGGCGGCCAGCACGCCGACGGCCGCCGAACACCACAGGGTGGCCGCGGTGTTCAGGCCGCGGACGTTGAACCCCTCGCGCAGGATCACCCCACCACCGAGGAACCCAACCCCGGACACCACATAGGACGCCACCCTGGTGGAGCTGGTGTCGTCGGCGGCCACCGCGTACAGCACGAACAGCGTGGCGCCGGTGGCGACCAGCGCGTTGGTGCGCAGCCCGGCCATCCGTGCCCGCCACTGCCGCTCCAGGCCGATCACCGCGCCGCAGCCCAGCCCGACGGCCAGCCGCAGTGCGAAATCGGCCATGCTCAGCGTCTGCATCAGTCCTCTCCCCTTTTTCCGTCCACAGGCCCGACCGGCCGGGTTGCCGCCGGTTCGGCGGCCGGGCTGCCGGGCGGTGGCGTTAGCCCGCGACCACCGGCCGTGCCATCACCGTCGGTTTGAAACCGTATCGGGGTGCGACCAAGCCGAACCCGCGACCGGCCCCGGCACCGGCGAACGGCATCCCGGGCATCCCCGGCATCCCGGCAGCCTCGGCGGCCGGCGCGGCGGACGCCCAGCTGGACACCAGTGCGGTCGACGCGGCCGGGGGCGTTCCGGTCGGAATCGAAGCGGCCCAGCTCGGCGGCACCGACAGCGACCCGACCAGGGTGCCCTTCCCCACTCCGGCGCTCACCTGGCTGGCCAGGCCGCCGATGCCCATGGCGCCCGGGGTGACCGCGGAGATGCCCGAGCCCGGCGCCAGCAGGGACGGCTGGATCCCGGCCGGCGGGAGCAGCTCGTCGATCCCGCCCCAGCCCGGGATAATGCCGTGGAACGGGCCGACGACGCCACCGTTGGCGACGCTGTGCATGACGGCCGCATCGGCACCGATCTGGGTGATGCCGGCCAGCGACATCGGCGTGAAGGAGCTGCTGCCGATGTTCGACATCGCGTTGGCGACGTCGCCGGGCTGCAGACCGAAGATGCTCGCGATGTTTTCGAAGAACGGGTCAACCGCTCCGGACTGTGCCGGCGACGCCATCGCCTGCAGCGCGTTCGGCGTCGCCGAAATCGCCTGGGACAGCGTCGATTGCGCACTGGAGCCGGCCGCCGAGCCGTTAGCCTGGGCGACCGCGGCCGCCTGGTTGGCCTGCCCGCCCGGGTTGGTGTTCTGCATCGGCGCACCGAAGGGGGTCACCTTCGTCGCCGCAGCCGAATTGGCGGCGTAGCCGTACATGGTCGCGGTGTTGTTGGCCCACATCGCGCCGTATTGGGCTTCGTTGGCCGCAATGGCCGGACCGTTCTGGCCGAGGAAGTTGGTCGCCGTCAGCGCGGCCAGCTGGGTGTGGTTCGCGGCGACCGCCGCCGGCGGGACGATCGCCGCGTGGGCGGCGTCGTAGGCGGCGACCGCGGCTTTGGCCTGGGTGGCGGTCTGTTCGGCCTGCTTGGCCGTGGTGCGCAGCCACGTCACGAACGGGGCCGCGGCGGCGGCCATCGCCGTCGATGCCGGACCCATCCATCCCTCGTTGGCGAGCCCGGCGATGATGGACTCGTAGGACTCGAACGCCGACCAGATCTCGGCGGCCATCTTGTCCCAGGCCGAAGCGGCCGCCAGCATCGGCGCGGGCCCCGCGCCGGCGTACAGCTGAGCAGAAGTGACCTCCGGCGGAAGTGTTCCGAAATCCATTGTGGTGCTCCTCGGTTCGTAGTGATTGCGATGACTGTTCAGGTGGCGGAGCGCCTTTGGCCGCCCCTCACCGGAAGGTGGACGTGAACTGTTGGTCGAGCCGCAGCGACGATGGGCGATTGTGGCCCGGTCGCACCCAGGATCGAGACCCACCGAGGCCCGTAGTCGGACGCGGGGAACGAATCAAACCTTAGGCGTCACAGCACAATCCGGGATGTCATGCGTGCTGCGCGCAGGCTTCAGCCGCACACGTCCGTTGGTGGGAAATGTGCCGATCAACTCACTGGACGGCAGTGATCAGAAGGTGAAAACCGCGCCCGGGAGAGATTCGAACGATTTGGTCATCGATCTGGGATAGGGACTATCACTCGGACTCAATGTCGCTCTCACCTCCTCGGGCCGGGGCACGCGCGGGTGCCGGTACGAACGCACGAAGGGATGGGAGGACCGGGCCAAGGGCCCGATGCCCGCACCCCTCTCGTCAGAGCTTCGGCACCACACGGCGTATCCGGTTGTCCCGGAAGCCACTTGGGCTCAACCCTTAAGCCGGGAAGAGCTGTCCTGACCCGGGGCGTCTTTCGACGTTCGGGGTCAGTGGCCTATATCCATGCAGACGCCTCACCTAGCGAGGT
>DASTNJ010000126.1:0-37010 GCA_035721065.1 Mycobacterium sp. | reverse complement strand
GGATCACGATGTCGACCACCTCGACCGGCTCGCCTTTGTTGCGGGCGATGACGCCGCGCACCGTCTGACTCATGCCGGTCAACCTACCTGGGTCCCCGGTAGCCTGTTCAACCATGACCACCGTTGACCGCAGCGCAAGCGGATCCGCGAACGACGGCCACGACGACGAGGACGCCAGACAGTTCCTCAAGCGGATGGTGCGGATCGTCGACGATGCCAGTGTTGCCTTGCTGGTCAGCATCGGACATCGGACCGGCCTGCTCGAGACGATGGCCGGGCTGGCCCCGTCGAGCTCCGCCGCGATCGCCGGAGCCGCCGGGCTCAACGAGCGCTACGTGCGCGAATGGCTGGGCGGCATGGTCACCGGACGGATCGTCGACTACGACCCGGCAACGGCGACGTACGTGCTGCCCCGGCACCGCGCCGCGGCACTGACCCGGGCGGCCGGCCCGCGCAATCTCGCCGCGACCACGATGTTCGTGCCGCTGCTCGGCGAGGTCGAGGACCGGATCATCGAGTGCTTCCGCAGCGGCGGTGGCCTGCCGTACAGCGAATATCCGCGGTTCCACGAGATGGAGGCCGAACACAGCGCGCTGGTCTTCGACACGGTGCTGATCTCCGACATCCTGCCGGTGGTCGCCGGGCTGCCGGACCGGCTGAAGGCCGGCATTGACGTCGCCGACTTCGGTTGCGGCAGCGGGCATGCGATCAACCTGATGGCCCGGGAATTCCCGGCCAGCCGGTTCACCGGGGTCGACTTCTCCGCGGAGGCGCTGGCGGCCGGGGCTGCCGAGGCGTCCGCGCTCGGGCTGACCAACGTGTCCTTCGAACAGCGTGATGCGGCCGCAGTGGGCGCCGCCGCGGTCGAGGCCTACGACCTGATCACCGCGTTCAACACGGTGCACGATCAGGCGCAGCCGGCGCGGGTGCTGGCCAATATCCATGCCTCGTTGCGGCCTGGCGGGATTCTGCTGATGGTCGACGTCCGCGGCTCCAGCCGACTGGAGGAGAACATCGGGATGCCGTTGGCCTCGCACCTCTACACGGTGTCGACGATGCACTGCATGTCGGTGTCGCTGGCCTACGACGGTGCCGGATTGGGCACGATGTGGGGTCGGCAGCTGGCCACGTCGATGCTGGGCGACGCCGGTTTCGTCGACGTGACGGTCGAAGAACTGGAAGCCAACCCTGGCAAATACCACTACATCGCGCATAAGTGAACGCGCCGGACTCGATAGGGACCTCAGGCGCCCTGGACGTGCTGGCCGGCTGGCCGGTCGACAACGCCGCGGCTGCGGTGGTCGGCCCCTCCGGTGTATTGGCTGCCCACGGCGACACCAGCCGCCCGTTCGCCCTGGCTTCGGTGACCAAACCGCTGGTGGCGCGGGCAGTGCAGGTGGCCGTCGAGGAGGGGGCGATCGAACTGGACGGCGCGGCGGGCCCGCCCGGATCGACCGTCCGGCACCTGTTGGCGCACGCGTCGGGGTTGGCGCCGGACTCCGACCGGACCATGGCCAAGCCGGGTACCCGCCGGGTGTACTCCAACTACGGCTTCGGCGTGCTGGCCGAGGCGCTGCAGCGGGCCTCCGGCATCGAGTTCGGCGACTACCTGGCCGGGGCGGTGTTCGAGCCGCTGGGCATGACGGCCAGTCGGCTGGACGGCGGCGCCGCGGCGGCGGGATTCGGTGGCACCTCCACGGTCGCCGATCTGGTGGCGTTCGCCGGTGATCTGCTGGCGCCGCGGACGGTGTCGGCGCGACTGCACGCCGAGGCGGTAACCGTGCAGTTTCCCGGCTTGGACGGGGTTTTGCCCGGTTACGGGGTGCAGCGGCCCAACGACTGGGGGCTCGGTTTCGAGATCCGCGGCGGCAAGTCACCGCACTGGACCGGCAGCGCCAACTCGCCCCGAACCTACGGGCATTTCGGCCAATCAGGCACGCTGACCTGGGTGGATCCGGAAACAGAGCTGGTGCTGATCGTACTCACCGACCGTGTTTTCGGGGATTGGGCCCGCCCGCTGTGGCCGGCTCTGGCTGACGCGGTGATCGCCGAGTGGGCGAAACCACGGGCTGAAAACTGACCAAGTACTAGCGCAACACGTGCCTCACGGGGCACAATAGACACACACGACACTGAACAACCGAATGTTTTCGCAGCATCTCGCCTCCGGGCGCATCCACCAGGTCGTTGGGGAAGACGTCCCTTGTGGAGCCGAAGGAGCAACTGATGCGTGCGTCGAATCAACTCGCTGACGCGACCAGCGGCGTGGTGTACATCCATGCGTCGCCCGCGGCGGTCTGCCCGCATGTCGAGTGGGCGCTGACCTCGACCCTGGGCACCCGTGCGGCGCCGGCGAAGCTCAACTGGACACCGCAGCCGGCGATGCCGGCGCAGTTGCGCGCCGTGATCAACTGGGTCGGCCCGGTGGGCACCGGGGCGCGCCTGGCCAATGCGCTGCGCTCCTGGTCGGTGTTGCGGTTCGAGGTCACCGAGGATCCCAGCGCCGGTGTCGACGGCCAGCGGTTCAGCCACACCCCGCAGCTGGGGCTGTGGCACGGCGCGATGAGCGCCAATGGCGACGTGGTGGTCGGCGAGATGCGGCTGCGCACGATGATGGCCGCCGGTGCCGATGCGCTGGCCGCGGAGTTGGATTCGGTGCTGGGTACCGCGTGGGACGAAGCCCTCGAGCCGTACCGCCACGGTGGCGACGGCGCCGAGGTCGCCTGGCTCAGCCGCGGGGTAGGCTGACCGCCTGAGCCGTCCGACCGCCGAGGAGCCGGTGTTCAGGTGTCTGAGGATCCGCGTGCCGATGTCGTCGCCCGTCAGTATCAACGCTGGCGATACCCGCTGCCGATAGAGAACCTCGAAGAGTGGGCACAGGACCGCTGGCAGTGGTTCGATCCGTCCCATTTCCACCGCATCTTGTGGCCCGACCGGGAATACCGGCCGGATCTCGACATCCTGATCGCGGGATGCGGCACCAACCAGGCGGCCACGTTCGCGTTCATGAACCCCGGCGCGAAAGTGGTGGGCGTCGACATCAGCCAGCCGTCGCTGGACCACCAGCAATACCTGAAGGAAAAGTACGGCCTGTGGAACCTGGAGGTGCACCTGCTCCCCGTCGAGGAGGTGCCGACGCTGGGACTGGATTTCGATCTCATCGTGTCGACGGGCGTGCTGCATCACCTGGCTGATCCGCAGCGGGGGATGAACGCGATCGCCGGTTGCCTGCGCCGGGACGGCGCGATCGGCTTGACCCTCTACGCCCGCTACGGACGCATCGGTGTCGAACTGCTGCAGTCGATCGTCCGCGACATGGGACTGCGCCAGGACGACGCCTCGATCCAAATGGTCAAAGAAGTGATCGCGATGCTGCCGGCCGAGCATCCGCTGCGCACCTATTTCAAGGTGGAAGGGGACTGGGAACTGCAGTACGACGCGGCGATCGTGGACACATTCCTGCACGGCCGCGACCGCAGCTTCACGGTGGACGACTGCGTCGACCTGGTCAACAAGGCCGGGCTGGAGTTTCAGGGCTGGCTGTTGAATTCGCCCTACTACTCGCACGGGGCGGCCAGCGGCGGGAACGCATTCGACACAGCGGTGACCGCGTTGCCCGAGGCCGAGCTCTGGTCCGTGATGGAGCGTGTGCACGTATTCGCGGCGTGCCACTTCTTCATCGCCTGCCGTCCGGACCGGCCGAAGGAGTCCTACGCCGTCGACTTCTCGACGGACTCCTGCCTGGATTACATACCGATGATGCGAATGCGGTGTGGCCTCTCCGATGACACGATCTTCCGGCCGAACTGGAGCATGCGTCTGAGTCCGACACAGTTGCCGTACGCCCGGAACATCGACGGCCACAGCACGATCCGGCAGATCATCGCGCGGGTGGCCGAAAGCCCGGAGTTTTTGCGTGCCGGCCCGGCCGACGTGCAGGAGATCGGCCGCAAACTTTTCCAGTCGCTGTGGCGGCTCGATTTTCTTGCGATGGCCCGAGCCTCGAACGAGCAGCGCGCAGCGGCGCGGTGAGCTTCACGCGGCGTGCCGCCCGGCGGCGAGCGTCACGCCGGCGTGACGTCCGGCGGTGGAGCAGGGCGGCGCAGGATCTGCAGTGCCGCCGGGACCGCCGAAATCTCCGCCGGCAGGCCGCAGGCGTAGTCGCCGTCGGCGTAGGCGTTGATGCCGGGGCATTCCACGTAAACCGACCGGACTCGCGACGTGGTGACATCGTCGAGATTGACGTGGGTGCCCTTGAATACGGTGGGGAACAGTCGGAGCAGTTTGGTGCGTGACGCCGTGTGCACCATCGTGACGTCGAGCAGGCCGTCGGTGTGGTCGGCGTTCGGGCAGATCAGCATGCCGCCGCCGTAGCTGCGGGTATTGCCGAAAGCCGCCATGGTCAACGGTGTTTCGATCTCCGCATGCCCGTCGGGGCCGTCGAACACCAGCCGGAACGGCAGCAATCGCAGCTGGGACATCTCGGCCAGCATCGCCAGGTTGTAGCGCATCCGGCCGTGCGGCCAGCGCATCCGGTTGGCCCGGTCGCTGACCAGCGAGTCGAATCCGGTTGCCGCGACGGTCCCGAACCACTTGGTCGTCCCGCCGTCGTGCTGAATGCGGCCCAGGTCAACCGTTTCGGTCCAGCCGTCGGCGATGACATCGGCAGCGGCGGCCGGATCCCCGGTGGGGATGCCGTATTCGCGGGCATGGTCGTTTCCGGTGCCGGCCGGCACGATACCCAGAGGAATGTCGGTGCCGGCCAATGCCTGCAGCGCGATGGCGATCATCCCGTCGCCGCCGGCCACGACCAGGGCGTCGGTGCCCCGGTGCACGGCCTCGCCGACAAGGCGGCCGGCGTCGGCGGCGTCGGTGCCGACGACGGCGGCGACCTCCACCCCCCGCTGCCGGAATCGCTCCACCGCCCGCTGCGCCGCCCGGGTCGCGTTGCCGTGCCCCGCAGCGGGATTGGTAAGCAGGGTGATGGCACCGATCGCACTCCGCATCATGCGTTACTCCTCAGCATCGCTGCGCTCTGCTTCGTCGTCGGCTCTGCTTCGTCGTCGGCGCGGCTTCACGGGATCAGCTTGCCGGGGTTGAGAATGCCGGCCGGATCCAGTGTCGCCTTGACCGCCCGCAGCACCTTTGCTCCCAGCTCGCCCACCTCCCGGGTCATCCACGGCCGGTGGTCGGTGCCGACGGCGTGATGGTGGGTGATGGTGCCTCCGGTGTCCATGATCGCCTCCGCCGCGGCGGCTTTGGCGCTGCGCCATTGCTCGATCGGGTCGCCGCGCTGTGCGGCCACCACGGTGAAGTAGAGCGATGCGCCGGTCGGATACACGTGCGAGATGTGGCACATCACCAGCGCCGGTGTTCCCGACTCGGCCAGCGTGCCCACCAGTGCGTCGGTGACGGCGGTCTTGAGCGCGGCGATGTTGGACCAGTCGGTGGCGGTCTCCAACGTTTCGCAGAGCGCTCCGGCGGCCAGCAGCGAGTCCCGCAGATACGGCGCGCCGTAGCGGCCGTGCTCCCAGGCCCGTGCCGGTGCGTCACCCAGCGATGTTCCGCCGTGTTCGGCCAGGATGGCGCGGGTCTCGGCGTGCCTGGCCTCGGCGTGCGCCGCGGTGCCCTCGAACAAGGTGATCGCCAGGCAGCCGCCGGTGATCTGCTGCTCACCGATCGCCTCGGTGGTGGCCAGGTTGACTCCGGTCTCGGCCTCGTCGGAGAGTCGGATGACCGTCGGGCCGCTGCCGGCCTGGACGACGGCGCGCAGTGCGGCGGCGCCGGTGCGGAAGTTGGCGAACGACCACGCCTCGTAGCGGGTGGTCTCCGGTGCTCGATGTACCCGCACCCGGACGCGGGTGATGACGCCGAATACGCCCTCCGAGCCGATCAGCAGCTCCCGCAGGTCGGGTCCGGCGGCCGACTCCGGTGCCCGGCCCAGGTCCAGCACTCCGGCCGGGGTGATGACGTGCAGGCCGCGGACCATGTCGTCGAACCGTCCGTATCCGGCCGAGTCCTGTCCGGAGGACCGGGTCGCCGCGAATCCGCCGATGGTGGCGAACTCGAAGCTCTGCGGGAAATGTCCCAGTGAGAACCCGCGCTCGCCCAGTAGCCGCTCGGCCTCCGGGCCGGTGACGCCGGCGCCGAGTTCTGCTTCGCCGGACACCTCGTCGAGGGCCAGCAACCGGTTCAGCCGCCGCAGGTCGAGTGCGACCACAGCGGCGAACTCGTCGCGGATCGGATCCAGCCCGCCGACCACACTGGTGCCGCCTCCGAACGGGACGACGGCGATGCGGTGCTGCGAACAGTAGCCCAGGATCTCGGCGACGTCGTCGTCGCTTCCGGGCAACAGCACCGCGTCCGGCGCCTCCTGGACTCCGCCGCCGTTGCACCGCAACAGATCGAGGGTGGACTTGCCGCCCGCATGCAGCAGCCGATCGAGGTGGCCGACGCGGCAGTGGTCCGCCCCGACGATCGCGGCCAATGCGTCCCGGTCGGCGTCGCCGAGCGAACCGGGACGCAACCGAACCTGGTCCGGGTCGGGCTCGGCGCTGGGCGAATCCTCGACGCCCAGGGCTTGTTTCAGCAAAGTGCGGATGCCGTCGGAGAGCGGTTTGGCCGCCGCCGGGTCACCCCAGGCGTTCCATTTCATCGGCGGTGTCAGGTCGTCGGAATTCGTCACGCGTTACAGTATCGGTCCTGATGGCCGACATGTCTGGCTCCACCGCCCTGAACGCGGCCCGTCGACGCGCCGAGCTGGCCGGGCTGGCTGACGGTGAGTCGCTGGACGTCTTGGTCATCGGCGGAGGCATCACCGGCGCCGGGATCGCACTTGACGCGGCGTCGCGCGGACTGCGGGTGGCGCTGGTGGAAAAACGGGACTTGGCGTTCGGCACCAGCCGGTGGAGTTCCAAGCTGGTGCACGGCGGCTTGCGCTACCTGGCCACCGGCAATGTGGGCATTGCCCGGCGCAGTGCCATCGAACGCGGAATCCTGATGACCCGCAACGCCCCGCATCTGGTGCACGCGATGCCGCAACTGGTCCCGCTGCTCGGATCGCTGCGCCGCAGCGAGCGGGCGCTGGTGCGAACCGGATTCCTGGCCGGTGACGGGTTGCGGCGGCTGGCCGGCACCCCGGCGACGACCCTGCCCCGGTCACGACGGGTGTCAGCGCAGCGGGCCGTCGATCTGGTGCCCGCCGTGCGCCGCGACGGACTCGACGGTGGCCTGCTGGCCTACGACGGACAACTCGTCGACGATGCGCGGCTGGTCACCGCGGTGGCACGCACCGCCGCACAGCACGGAGCGAAGGTTCTGACCTACCTGTCGGCATTGGATGCCACCGGCAGCTCCGCGAGGTTGACCGACCAACTCGGCGGCGGCTCGTTCGACGTCTCGGCACGCGCCGTCGTGAACGCGACCGGGGTGTGGGCCGGCCAGATCGACCCGTCGCTGCGGCTGCGGCCGAGCCGGGGAACGCATCTGGTCTTCGACGCCGCCGCATTCGGCCACCCGACCGCGGCGCTGACCGTGCCGATACCCGGAGAGCTCAACCGTTTCGTGTTCGCCATGCCCGAACAGCTGGGCCGGGTATATCTGGGCCTCACCGACGAAGACGCACCCGGACCGGTTCCCGATGTGCCGCAACCGACTCCGGGCGAGATCAGCTTTCTGCTGGACACTGTGAACACCGCATTGGCGACCGGCTTGACCGAGCGTGATGTCATCGGCGCCTATGCCGGGTTGCGTCCGCTGGTGGATACCGGCACCGGCCGCACTGCCGATGTCTCGCGCGACCACGCCGTCATCGAATCGCCGTCCGGAGTGATCAGCGTGATCGGCGGCAAGCTGACCGAATACCGGTACATGGCCCAAGACGTGCTCGACCGCACGATCCGGCTGCGCGGGCTCTCCGCCGGGCCGTGCCGAACCCGTGACCTGCCGCTGATCGGCGCGCCGGCCAATCCGGCAGCCGTCTCGTCGCCGGTGCCGCCGGCGCTGCCGGAATCCCTGGTCGCTCGCTATGGCGCCGAGGCGGGCAGCGTCGCCGCGGTAGCTGCCTGCGCCCGGCCGCTGGACCCGGTTGCCGACGGGATCGACGTCGTCCGCGCCGAGTTCGAGTACGCGGTCACCCACGAGGGTGCGCTGACCGTCGACGACATCGTGGACCGGCGCACCCGCATCGGGCTGGTGGCCGCCGACCGGGAGCGGGTGTTGGCGGCCGCGGGCGAGTTCCTGGCATGAGGGGCTCGGCGGAATTGCGCGCCCCACACTCGAGCAGATGAGCGCCACGACGTGGACGTGCGGCTTTACACTTCTTGTCAATGGAAACGCTAGGTTTCAGGGGTCGGCTGAAGACCGACGACTACCTGGATGGTGACGGCAGCGTCGTGCTGCCGGACGGAACCAACCTCGGCTCCTTTCTGGATCGCAACATCGCCGGATTCTCCGACGCGCTTGCCTACCGCTACATCGACTACACACAGAACCCGGACGGCGAGGCCGTCGAGCTGACCTGGGGCCAAGTGGGCGCCAAGACGAAAGCGATCGCCGCCCGCCTGCAGCAGGTCTGCGACCGTGGCGACCGGGTGGCGATACTCGCGCCGGACGGCGTCGACTACGTTGTTGGCTTCCTGGCCGCGATCATCGCCGGCAACATCGCGGTCCCGCTCTTCCCGCCGGATCTTCCCGGCCACGCCGAGCGCCTCGAGGCGGTGATCGGTGACGCGGCACCCGCCGTCGTCTTGACCACCGCCGGGGCCGGCGCGGCAGTCGGGGAGTTCGTCCGCACCATTCCCCGCAGTGACCGCCCCCGAGTCATCGCGGTCGACGCGGTACCGGAATCGGTGGGCGCCACCTTCGCCCCCGTTGGCGTCAGCGCCGACGACACCGCGTACCTGCAGTACACCTCGGGCTCCACCCGCACCCCGACCGGCGTGGAGATCAGCCACCGGGCCGCAGGCACCAACGTGGTTCAGATGGGCATCGCGATCGGCCTGGACGACTGGGACACCCATGGTGTCAGCTGGTTGCCGCTCTACCACGACATGGGCCTGCTGATGGTCATCTTTCCGGTGGTGTCCGCCGAGTACGCGACGCTGATGTCGCCGATGGCGTTCGTCCGCAGGCCACAGCGGTGGATCCGGGCGCTGGCAGCCGAGTCGCGACACGGCAGGGTGGTGGCGCCGGCTCCCAACTTCGCGTTCGACCTGATCGTGCAGCGAGGGCTCCCGGCCGACGGCGAAGCGTTCGACTTGAGCAACGTCGTCCTGATCAACGGATCAGAGCCGGTCAGCATCGACTCGATCGCTGCGTTCAACAAGGCACTGGCCAAACACGGGTTGCCCAGCACCGCGGTCAAACCGTCTTACGGCATGGCGGAGGCGACACTGTTCGTCTCGACCATCGATCTGGCCGCCGAACCGAGTGCCGCGTATCTCGACCGCGAGCAACTCGCCGCCGGTCATGCGGTCCGCGTCGCGCCGGACACGCCGAATGCCGTCGCGCGGGTCTCCTGCGGCCGGGTCGCCCGCAGTCAATGGGCGGCGATCGTCGATCCGGAGACGGAGGAGGAACTGGCCGACGCCCACGTCGGCGAGATCTGGTTGCACGGCAACAACATCGGCAGCGGCTACTGGGCGAGCCCGGAGGAGACGGCGCGGGTGTTCGGCAACAAGCTGCGGGCGACTCTGCCGGTGGCCAGCCGTACCGAGGGATCACCGGCCGGTGCGGCCTGGCTGCGCACCGGTGATCTCGGCGTCTATCTCGACGGCGAACTGTACGTCACCGGACGCATCAAGGATGTGATCATCCTGGACGGCCGCAACCACTACCCGCAGGACATCGAGGCCACCGTCGCGGCGGCTTCGCCGGCGGTGCGGGCCGGTTATGTGGCGGCGTTCTCGGTGACGGCCGACGAACTGCCGGGGGGTAACGGCACCGGCGAGCGACTGGTGGTCGTCGCCGAGCGTGCGACGGCTGCGGGCCGCGTCGAGGCGGAGCCGGTGGTGGCCGCAATCCGGGCGGCGGTATCGCAGCGGCACGGACTGGCGGTCGCCGATGTACGGCTGGTGGCCGCCGGCAGCATCCCACGCACCACCAGCGGAAAGCTGGCTCATCGGGCCTGCCGCGAGCACTACCTGCGCGGCCGGTTCGGCACCAGTTCGGCGAGCAGACGTTGAAGTCCCCGTTTCCGGAATGGGGACTTCAACGTCTGCTCGCGAGGAAACGAACCCCTACAGCGGGATGTTCTTGTGCCGGCCGCGACGGGCGGGAGCCTGCGCCAGCGCCTCGGTGAGCTTGCTGCGGGTGTGCGCCGGGTCGATCTTCTCGTCGACCACGCCGATGTCGATGGCACTGTCGACGCCACCGGCAATCCGCTCGTGTTCGGCGGCCAGCTCGTCGTGCAGTGCCTCGCGCTCGTGATCCGGTGCGGCGGCCAGCTTGCGCTTGTGCAGGATTCCAACCGCGGCCTTGGCGCCCATCACCGCGACCTCGGCGTCCGGCCAGGCGAACACCTTGGTGGCGCCGAGTGACCGCGAGTTCATCGCAATGTAGGCGCCGCCGTAGATCTTCCGGGTCACCAGGGTGACCCGGGGAACGGTGGCCTCGCCGAATGCGTGCAGCAGCTTCGCGCCGCGGCGCACCACGCCGCCCCACTCCTGGTCGACACCCGGCAGATAGCCGGGGACGTCGACGACCACGATCAGCGGAATCCCGAACGCGTCGCAGAGCCGCACGAAACGCGCTGCCTTCTCGGCGCTTTCGGAGTTCAGGCAACCGCCCAGCCGCAGCGGGTTGTTGGCCAGCACGCCGACGGTGCGCCCGGACAGCCGACCCAGGCCGACGACCATCGACGGCGCCCACTTGGCCTGAAACTCCTCGAACGGCCCCTCGTCGAGCAAAGCGCCGATCAGCGGGTGCACATCGTAGGCTCGACGGGCCGATTCGGGCAGCAACGCGTGCAGGTCGACATCGCCGGCTTCGGCCTTGGCGCGGTCGAAATGACCTTGCTGGCAGAAGAATCCGACCAGCCGGCGGCCGCGCTCGTAGGCGTCGGCTTCGTCGTCGGCGACGATGTGGCAGACGCCGGACTTGCGGTGGTGGGTGTCCGGGCCGCCCAGCGACGCCATGTCGACGTCTTCGCCGGTGACACTGCGCACCACGTCCGGGCCGGTGACGAACACCCGGCTGTCCGGTGCCATTACGATCACGTCGGTCAGCGCCGGCCCGTAGGCGGCGCCGCCGGCGGCGAAACCGACCACCACCGAGATCTGCGGAATGTATCCGGAGGCCCGGATCATCGCTTCGAAGACCAACCCGACGGCGTGCAGCGCCTTCACGCCTTCGGCCAGCCGGGCGCCACCCGAGTGCCAGATGCCGACGATCGGGCTCTGCTCGGCGATCGCGGTGTCGTAGGCGTTGACGATGTGCGTGCAACCCTCGATGCCCATCGCGCCGCCCATCACGGTGCCGTCGGTGCAGAACGCGACGGTGCGCACCCCGTTGACGGTGCCCGCCGCGGCCAGCACCCCGGAGCGGTCGCGTTCGTGCAGCAACTCGACGCTGCCTTCGTCGAAGAACGCCGAGAGACGCAGCAGCGGGTCACGCGGGTCGAGCGATTCGTCGACCGTGTCGGGGACCATGGTGGTCATCTCGGGTCTCCTTCTCGATTGGGTTCGGTTGGATGCTTGGAATTCGCCACCGGCTAGTACCGGCCGAAGACGAGTGCGACGTTGTGCCCGCCGAACCCGAACGAGTTGTTGATCGCGTATTGGTAGTTGCCCGGGCGCGGCTCGCCGGCCACCACGTCCAGGTCGACCTCGGGGTCGAGGTTGGCCAGGTTGAGCGTCGGCGGAATGACCTGGTCGCGCAGGGACAGCACGGTCAGGATGGATTCGACCGCGCCGACCGCGCCGACCGAGTGGCCGAGCGCCGACTTGGGTGCGTAAACCGCAGCGTTGCCGCCGTGCGGCCCGAGTGCGTTGTTGATGGCCTTGGCCTCGGCGACGTCGCCGACCGAGGTTCCGGTGGCGTGCGCGTTGACGTGGCTGATGTCGGCCGGGGTGAGGCCCGCGACCTGGACCGCCCGGCTCATCGCATGCCCGGCGCTCTGGCCGTCGGGGTCCGGCGCGACGATGTGGTAGCCGTCGGAGGTGATGCTGGCGCCCATGATCCGGGCGATGATGTTGGCGCCGCGGGCTTTTGCGTGCTCTTCGGTCTCGATCACCATCAGTGCGCCCGCCTCGCCGAAGACGAACCCGTTGCGGTCCCGGTCGAACGGGCGGCAGGCGCCGGCCGGATCGTCGTTGGTGGTGGACAGCACGATGCGCATCTGGGCGAAGCCCGCGATCGGCACCGCCTCGATCCGCTGCTCGACGCCGCCGCAGATCGCCATGTCCGCCTCGCCGAGCACGATCTGCTGCCAGGCGTGCGCAATGCCCTCGGAGCCGGACGCGCACGCCGACACCGGGGTCAGCACACCGGCCTTGGCGTGCCGGTCCAGGCCGACGGCAGCGGCCGCGCCGTTGGGCATGTACTTCTGCACGGTCAGCGGCGAGACGGCCCGCAGACCTTTGGCCCGCATGTCGTCGTAGGCGAACACCAACTCCTCGGTCGAGCCCAAGCCGGTGCCGATCGACACCATCAGCCGGCGGGTGTCGACTTCGGGGGAGCCGATGCTGTCCCAGACGCGCCGGCCCAGTACGGTCGACATCTTCTGCAGGTAAGAGAGCCGGCGCAGTTCGGTCCGGCTCAGTCCGGCATCGAACGACTCGGGATCCTCGACCAGATGGCCGCCGATGCGGACCGGCAGGTCGTACTCTTCGACGAACGCGTCCTCGAGCTTGCGGATCCCGCTCTGGCCGTCGAGCAATGCCTTCCAGGTGTTCTCCGCGTCGGCAGCCAGCGCGGTCGTCATGGCAAAACCGGTGACGACGACGTCGGGGAAACCGTTGCCCGTCGAAAGCCGAGCCAGTGTCGACTGGTTAGTCATGGATCCTGCAATCTTTCTTTTTCGTGGCTGGGTGTCAGTACCGCCCAAAGGCGAGCGCGACGTTGTGCCCACCGAATCCGAATGAGTTGTTGATGGCGTACTGATAGTCGCCGTACCGTGGTTCGCCGGCGACGACGTCGAGGTCGATCTCCGGGTCCGGCGTCTCGTAGTTCAGCGTCGGCGGGATGACCCCGTCGCGCAGGGAGAGCACCGTCAGCACCGACTCCAACGCGCCGACCGCGCCGATGGAGTGGCCCAGCGCCGACTTCGGCGCGTACACCGCCGCGTTCTCGCACCCGGCGACCCGGATCGCGTTCGCCTCGGCGGTGTCGCCGATCGGGGTGGCCGTGCCGTGCGCGTTGACGTGGTCGATGTCCTTGGCGGACAGGCCGGCCAGCTCCATCGCACGGGTCATCGCCCGGCCGGCCCGGAGGCCGTCGGGTGCCGGCGCCACCATGTGGAAGGCGTCCGACGTGATACCCGCGCCCATCAGCCTTGCCAGCGGCTTGGCGCCGCGGGCCTTGGCGTGCTCTTCGGTCTCGATGATCATCATCGCGCCGGCCTCGCCGAACACGAATCCGTCCCGGTCCTTGTCGAACGGGCGGGACGCCTTCTCCGGCTCGTCGTTGCGAGTCGACATGGCGCGCATCATCGAGAATGCCGCGATCGGCAGTGCCTCGATCATGCCTTCCACGCCGCCGCAGACGACGAAATCAGCGTCACCCATGACGATCTGGCGCCAGGCGTGGGCAATGGCCTCCGATCCCGACGAACACGCCGACACCGGGGTGATCACCCCGGCTCGGGCGCCCAGTTGCAGACCGGCCACCGCGGCGGCGCCGTTCGGCATGATCATCTGCACGGCCAGCGGCGACACCTTGCGCGGGCCGCCCTCGTTCATCAGGTCGTAGGTCTCGACGATCTTCTCGCCGCCACCCAGCCCGGTGCCGATCACGACCGCGAAACGGTCGGGGTCAACCTCGGGGCTGCCGGCGTTCTCCCACAGCCGGCCGGCGACCAGCTTGGACATCCGCTGCACATAGGACATGCGCCGCATGTCCAGCCGGCCCATGTGGTCGTCCACCGGGTCCTTGAGGTGGCCGCCGATCTTGACCGGCAGATCCCACTTGGTGACGAACTCGTCCTCGAGGATGTGGATGCCGCTCTCGCCGGCCAACAACCCCTTCCACGTGCCCTCGATGTCGCCGGCCAGCGCCGTGGTCGCCTCAACGGCGGTTACCACCACACTGGGGTAACCGCCGTTGGCCGTTGAAAGCACAGCCGGCTTCGATGCCGTCACTTGCTCTCCGACGCAAACTTCTCGCGCAGCGCGGCGGCGGCCTCGGGGTTCTCGGCCTCCAGCTTCTGGATGTAGGCGACCACGTCGCCGACGGTGCGCAGACCGGCGAGGTCCTCGTCGGGGATCTTCACGCCGTACTTGTCCTCGGTCTGCACCGCGATCTCGACCATCGACAGCGAGTCGATGTCCAGGTCGTCGATGAACGACTTCTCGACGGTGACCTCGCTCGGCTCGATACCGGTGACCTCTTCGATGATCTCGGCGAGACCGGCGATGATTTCTTCTTGGCTGGCAGCCACTGTGGTGTTTCCCTTCGGTTGGTTCCGCGTGGTCACGCGGATGTTGTTACATCTTCAACTGCGTATTCGTTCGTATGTGGTTGTGCTGGTGGATCGGGTTGCGTAGCAACCTGAGGCCGCCTAGAGCCCCTGCAGCCCGTCCAGGTCTGCGGGGGTTTTGACCGCGTGCGTCGGAACCCCCCGAAGCTCGCGTTTGGCGATGCCGGTGAGCGTGCCTGCGGGCGGGAACTCCACGATCGCCGTGACACCACGCTGGCGCATGGTCTCGACGCACAGATCCCAGCGCACCGGCCGGGTCAGCTGGGCGACGAGTTGCTCCATCGCCGCCGCCGCCGACGGCAGCGACTGGCCGTCGAAGTTGGACAGCAGGGTAGCGGTGGGCTCCTGAGTGCTGACGCCCGCCGCCGCGGCGGCGTAGCCGTCCAGCGCCGGCGCCATGAACCGGGTGTGGAACGCGCCGGCAGTGGCCAACTTGCGGACGCGGGCCTTGGCGGGCGGGTCTTCGGCGAGCTTGTCCAGGGCGGTCAGCGGGCCGGCGGCGACAATCTGTCCGACCGCGTTACGGTTCGCCGGCACCAGGTCGAGTTGCTCCAGCCGGGCCAGCACCTCCGCCTCGTCGCCGCCGAGAACGGCGGACATGCCGGTCGGCTCGACAGCACACGCCTTGGCCATCTCGCGGCCCCGGGTGGCGGCCAGCATGACGGCGTCGTCGGGGGTGAGCACGCCGGCGATGGCGTAGGCGGCGATCTCGCCGACCGAGTGGCCGGCGACTATCAAATTTTCCCGGTGCCCGCTGAGCAAGCCCCGTTTGGTCAGTTCCGCGTGCGCAAGCAGCGTGGCCGCCACGACCAGCGGTTGGGTGACCGCGGTGTCGGTGATCTCTTCCTCGGTCGCGGTGCTGCCCAGCCGAGCCAGGTCCAGGCCGCTGACCTGCGACCATGCGGCGATCTGCTCCGTCGCGCCGGGCAATTCCAGCCAGGGCGAGAGCATGCCGGGGGTCTGCGATCCCTGTCCGGGAGCGAGCAACGCAATCACGTCTTTAAGAGAACATTGTGAACGGCAGTTTCACGGATGTGCCAGATTATGAACATTGTCTTATGTTTTTGTGGAGACCCTACAAAACAGTCTTTTGATGCGACATGTTCGATACCGGTCCGCGACCTCCTGACCAGCGGTCAACCGGCCTGGTGCACGTCCGGCGGTTCCGGCGGCGCTATGGCACGTTGCCAAGTGGCCTGGGTAACACTACCGCTGCCGGGCGTGGCGTGCTGCTCGCTGTTGGCCAGCCTGCCGACCGTGGTGGCGACCCGCAGCACGTAGGCATCTCGCGGCTGAGCGGGGTCGCGGCCGGTGAAGTCGGCGATCCGCTTGAGCCGGTAGCGGACGGTGTTTGGATGAACGAACAACTTGCGGGCGCAGGCCTCGATCGCGCCGCCACAGTCCAGGTAGGCGTCCAGCGTTTCGGTCAGCGCCGGCCCGGCATCGGCAAGCGGCCGCATCACGTCGGTGTGCAGCGCCGCGATCGCCGCCGCGTCCCCGGTCAACGCGCGTTCCGGCAACAACTCGCGGGCCAGCACCGGTCGTGGCGCCCCGGTCCACCCGACGACGGCGTTCATCCCGGAGATCGCCTCGCTGGCGCTGTGATAGGCCGCGGTCAGCGTCGGGGCGGTCGGGCCGATCACCACCGGTCCGTCGGAGAACGCCCCGAGCAGGTCGGCGAAGAACTTCTCGGTCGGCGACAGCGGTCCGGACACTATTGCCACCAGCCAGGTGCCGTGTACGTCGGTCAGGGCCGCGCGTCCGTGGCGAGCGGCGACGTCGCGGACGTTCTGGCAGGCCTTCTCGCTCGACGAGGCGTCGCCGCCCGGGGGCGGGGTGCCCACCACGACCGTCGCCGGGGCGGTGGTGTCCCAGTTCAGCGTGGCCGCCCGGGAAAGCAGTTCGGGTCCGGTGTCACCGCGCACCACCGCGTCCACCACGCTGGCCTCCATCCGGCTGTCCCAGGTGCCGCGCGCCTCGGCGGCGTCGGCGTAGGCGGAGGCGGCCGTGAAGGCCAGGTCGCGGCTGTACTTGAGGATGCCCACCGTCAGCGCGGTCACCTGCTCCTCGGAGCGGGCCAGCAGTGGCACGACCTCTTCGAAGTACTCCATGGTGACCCGCACCATGTCGACGGTGTGGCGCAGCGCGATGCGCCGGGTCAGGTCCTGCGGCACCAGTTCGAACGCCTGCGCGGTGTGACCGACGTTGCCGCGCGGGTCCTGCATCCATTCGGCGAAGTTGACGACGGCCGTCTGCACGACCAGCGCGACACTGGCCCGCTGCGATGCCTCCAACTCGTCGAAGAACGACAGCCGGTCGCCCATCACCGCAGCCGCCTGGGTGGCCAGCCGGCCCGAATAGTGTTTCAGTCGCTTGAGCAGCGCCTCCGGCACACTGTCGAGCAAATCCAGGGTGGAGCGGGGCAGCGTCGGACCATTGTCGGCCATGTCTAAAAGTTACGCCAAATTCCTGGACGGATCATCCAAAATCTCCAGGGGTCGTGCGCACAAAAGTTAGTCCGAGTGGACTAAGTTCGATAAACTTCGATCATGGTGACCGTCAACGTCCACGATGCGAAGACTCGCTTGTCGCACTTGCTCGCGCGTGTCGAGCACGGCGAGACCATTACGATCGCCCGCGCCGGCAGGCCGGTGGCTGACCTCATTCCGCATGTGCGGGTGGACATCGCCTTCGGCGGCCTGGCCGGTCGGCTCGGCTACGACGCAGACCATTTCGACGATGCCGACAACGACGTCAACGCCCTGTTCGGTCTGGCGTGAACGGCCTGCTGCTCGACACCCACGTGGTGCTCTGGCTGCTCGACGACAGTCCACGGCTGGGCGCTCGGGCGCGGGATCGCGTCCAGCGGGACGGGGTCGTCTACATATCCGCGGCCAGCACCTGGGAACTGGCCATCAAGGCGGCGATCGGCAAGATCTCACTCCCGGACGACCTCGATGGCGCAATCGACCGATCAGGGCTGCGCGACCTGGCCGTAACGCGCCGTCACACCCTCGCGTCCGACATCGCGGCACTGCCCCAGAAGGATCCCTTCGATGCGCTTTTGGTTGCGCAGGCGACGGTGGAACGACTCACGTTGCTGACCGCCGATGCAATGCTGCTGGAGGCGCTGCCGGCCGCCTGTGACGTGCTGGATGCCCGCACGTGAACGGTGGCCTCACGCGACGCCGGGGTCGGAGGTCTGCGCGGGGGCGGCCAGCACGTCGTCGATCTGGTACTTGCGCGCTGCCGCGATCGGCACCGACGGGTCGACGGCGCCGTCGGCGGCCAGCGCCTCCAGCACGGCGACCGCCACGGATTCGGCGTCGGTGTTGAAGTAGCGGCGGGCGGCCGGCCGGGTGTCGGAGAAACCGAACCCGTCGGTGCCCAGTGTCACGTACCGTCCCGGCACCCACGGCCGGATCTGTTCGGGCACCGCGCGCATCCAGTCCGACACCGCGACCACCGGACCGGCCGCATCGGCCAGGGCCCGGGCCACGTAGGCCGTGCCGGGTGTCCGCTCCGGGTGGCGCAGCCGCTCCCGTTCGACGGCTATCCCGTCGCGGTTCAGCTCGCCCCAGCTGGTCACCGACCACACGTCGGCGGCCACGTCCCACTCGGCGGCCAGCAGGTCGGCGGCGCGCAGTGCGTCGGGCATCGCCACCCCGGACGCCAGGATCTGGGCGGTGTTCGTTCGGGGTTCGGCTGCGGTCCGATACCGGTAGATCCCGTGCAGCAGACCTGCAAGGTCCAGGTTCTCCGGCTCGGGCGGTTGCGCGTAGGGCTCGTTGTAGATGGTGATGTAGAAGTAGACGTTCTCCGAGTCCTCCCCGTACATCCGCGCCAGCCCGCTCTCGATGATGTGGGCGACCTCGTAGGCGAACGCCGGGTCGTAGGACACCACCGCCGGGTTGGTGGCCGCCAGCAGCAGCGAATGTCCGTCCGCGTGCTGGAGTCCCTCGCCGGTCAGCGTGGTGCGCCCGGCGGTGGCGCCGAACAGGAAGCCGCGCGCCATCTGGTCGCCGGCGGCCCACAGTTCGTCGCCGATGCGCTGGAAGCCGAACATCGAATAGAAGATGTAGAGCGGGATCATCGGCAGGTCGTGCGTCGAGTAGGAGGTGCCGACCGCCAGGAAGCTCGCGGCGGCGCCGGCTTCGTTGATGCCCTCGTGCAGGATGTGGCCGGTTTCGCTCTCTTTGTAGGCGAGCATCAGCTCATGGTCGACCGAGGTGTACAGCTGCCCGTTGCGGTTGTAGATCTTCAAGTTGGGGAACCAGGAGTCCATCCCGAAGGTGCGGGCTTCGTCGGGGATGATCGGCACGATCCGCGGCCCGATGTTCTTGTCCCGCAACAGTTCCTTGAAGACGCGGACCACCGCCATGGTGGTGGCCACTTCTTGGCTTCCGGATCCGGTCTTCAGCGGCTGGTAGGTTTCCGGCCCGGGCAGCGGCAGCGGCGTCGACTTGGTTCGGCGAGCCGGCAGGAAGCCGCCCAGGTTGCGCCGTCGCTCCAGTAGGTAGCGGATCTCCGGTGCGTCCTCGCCGGGGTGGTAGTACGGCGGCAGGTAGGGGTTCTCGTCGAGTTGGGCATCGGAGACCGGGATGCGCATCTCGTCGCGGAAGTCCTTGAGGTCCTGCAGGCGGAACTTCTTCATCTGGTGGGTGGCGTTGCGGCCGGCGAAATAGCTGCCCAGGCTGTAGCCCTTGATCGTCTTGGCCAGGATGACGGTTGGCTGGCCCTTGTGCTCGAGTGCGGCCTGATAGGCGGCGTACACCTTGCGGTAGTCGTGGCCGCCGCGCTTGAGGCCCCAGATCTGGTCATCGGACAGGTGTTCCACCAGCGCCTTGGTCCGCGGGTCGCGGCCGAAGAAGTGCTGGCGAACATAGCCGCCGTCGTTGGCCTTGTAGGTCTGGTAGTCGCCGTCGGGGGTGACGTTCATCAGGTTGACCAGGGCGCCGTCCTTGTCGGCGTGCAGCAGCGCGTCCCATTCGCGGCCCCAGACCACCTTGATCACGTTCCAGCCGGCGCCCCGGAAGAACGACTCGAGTTCCTGGATGATCTTGCCGTTGCCGCGCACCGGGCCGTCGAGGCGCTGCAGGTTGCAGTTGATCACGAAGGTCAGGTTGTCCAACCCCTCCAGGGCGGCGACGTGCAGCAGGCCCCGGCTCTCCGGCTCGTCCATCTCGCCGTCGCCCAGATAGCACCACACGTGCTGGTCGGAGGTGTCCTTGAGGCCGCGGTCGTGCAGGTAGTGGTTGAACCGGGCCTGGTAGATGGCATTCATCGGGCCCAGCCCCATCGACACCGTCGGGAACTGCCAGAAGTCGGGCATCAGGTGCGGGTGCGGGTAGGACGGCAGGCCCGGGGGATGGCTGTGCTCCTGGCGGAACCCGTCGAGGTCGTGCGGCGTCAGCCGCCCCTCCAGGAACGCCCGCGCGTAGATGCCCGGCGAGGCGTGGCCCTGGATGAAGACCTGGTCGCCGCCGCCCGGATGCGAGTTGCCGCGGAAGAAATGGTTGAACCCGACCTCGTAGAGCGTCGAGGAGGACGCGTAGGTCGAGATATGCCCACCGACGCCGACCCCCGGCCGCTGCGCACGGTGCACCATGATGGCCGCGTTCCACCGGATCCAGGCGCGGTAGCGGCGCTCGACGTCCTCGTCGCCGGGAAACCACGGCTCCAGTTCGGTCGGGATGGTGTTGACGTAGTCGGTCGACGTCAGCGCCGGGATCGCCACCCGCTGCTCACCCGCGCGCTCCAGCAGCCGAAGCATCAGGTAGCGGGCACGCGCCGGCCCCGAGCGGGCCAGCAACTCGTCGAACGACTCCAGCCACTCCGAGGTCTCATCCGGGTCGATGTCAGGCAGGTACGACGCCACACCTTCGCGGATCACCCGCACACGGTCGGCTTCGACTGCGCTGCTTGGGTTTCGGATCAGGTTGTGGTTGGCGATCTCGGTGGTCAACGCGCTACTCCTTGGTCTGGCGGTGGCGTCTGATTCCCCGGTCATTCTCCGGCTTGTGGCCGTGGCTGCGCGGGGTAATCGTTCGATACCCGGTTGGGTGCCTCCATCGTGCCGTACCGGCACCACCGGTACCACCGGCACCACCGGGGGGCCCGGCCCGTCAACCCGGTAACGTTTGAAGGTGTGCTGAGGCGATGGCGTGGCTTCCGGCGCGCTCCGGCGGCGGCACGCGTTCGAGTCGCGGCACTCGTGGTCGGTGTCGCCGCCGCATGTGCGCTCGGGGTCGTCGGCTGCACGACCATCGTGGGCGGTGACGCGAACGTCGACACGTCGGCGGCACCGGCCTACCGCTCGTCGGTGTCGGCGTCTGCGGCCACGTCGAGCAGCCGCGAATCTCAGCGGCGGCAGTCGATGACCACCCAGGCGGTGCGCGGGGCATGTGTGCGGTTCGCGAACAGCAGCACCACGGCTGTCGAGACGGTGAACAAATACGTCGACGCCTTCAACAGCGGCGGTGACGTGAGCGGCACCGCGGGCCCGGCCATCGAGGCACTCAACACCAGCGCCGAGACGATCTCCGGCGCCGTCAACGACGTGCTGTCGCCCGAACTTCGCGATGTGTTCAACTCGTATGCGGAGTCGGCACGTTCGCTGGCCGAGGCGATCTCCAGCCACGCGCCGACGCCGGTGTACAACTCGCGTAAGGAAGAACTCAACAACGTCCGGGGCAAGGGCATCGAGCTTTGCAAAAGCTATTGAGGCGGCGGATTCGATCGCACGGGGCATCCGGTGCTGTGCGACGATGATGCCCAGCGCAGGGCGCACTGACGGTCGAAGGAGGTCGCACGGTGGTCGCGGCGGATGACGCACCGAACTACGCCCGCAAGTTGGGCGTCGGCAAACAGCAGGTTGTCCAGGAGTGGGGCTGGGACGACGACGCCGACGACGATATCCGCGCCGACATCGAAGACGCCTGCGGTGGGGAGTTGCTCGACGACACGGTCACCGACGAGGTGGTCGACGTGGCGCTGCTCTGGTGGCGGGACGGCGACGGGGACCTGGTGGACACGCTGATGGACGCCATCGCCCCGCTGGCCGACGACGGTGTGGTCTGGGTGTTGACCCCCAAGACCGGCCGGCCCGGCCACGTGCTGCCGGCCGAGATCGCCGAGGCCGCGCCCACCGCCGGGCTGATGCCGACCTCGTCGGTCAACCTCGGCAACTGGAGCGCCAGCCGGCTGGTGCAACCCAAGTCGCGGACGGGCAAGCGCTGATGCTCGCCGTGGGCGCCGAGGCGCCCGATTTCACGTTGCCCGACCAGAACCACCAGCCGGTCACGTTGAGCGGTTATCGGGGCGCGAAGAACGTGCTGCTGGTGTTCTTCCCGCTGGCCTTCACCGGAATCTGCCAGGGCGAGCTGGATCAGTTGCGCGATTCGCTGCCCAGCTATCAGAACGACGCCAGCGAGGTGCTGGCCGTCTCGGTGGGTCCGCCGCCCACCCACAAGGTCTGGGCGGCCGAGAGCGGCTTCCTGTTCCCGTTGCTGTCGGATTTCTGGCCGCACGGCGCCGTCAGCCAGGCCTATAGGGTGTTCAACGCCGACACCGGCTTTTCCAACCGCGGCACGTTTGTCGTCGACCGGTCCGGGATCATCCGGTTCGCCGAGATGAAGGGGCCCGGCGAGACTCGTGACCAGCGGTTGTGGATCGACGCGCTGTCCGCGCTGCAGGGGTGACTTCCCCACGCGGCCCGGGAACTGCGCGAGATCGCAGTCACGCAGGGAGCCACTCGCACTTCCCCTGCGTGAGTGCGATCTGGCGGCTTGGCACATGCCTGCCGGTCGATTTTGGGCGCCAAGTGCCCAGCCGGGTAGCCTGCCCGAGGCGGGGCGCGTAGCTCAGCGGTAGAGCTCTGGTTTTACACACCAGCGGTCGGCGGTTCGATCCCGTCCGCGCCCACCGGGGTCAATGCAGGTCAATGGCTTACACCGGGGCGAACCCGGCTCCCGGCCCGCCTTTGGCGTTGAGGTCGTCGAGGATCGCGGGGATCGACACGATCTCCGCGCAGATCCCGCCATTCGGTAAAAAGGCGAAGTTGCAGCGCAATGAGGTGATCGGCGGTCCGGAGTTGCGGACCATCCCGATCAGCAGGTCGTTGGCAGTGACCGGTGTCCCTTGGTCGGCGGGGTTTCGGCACCCACCCACGTAGACGCTTGCCGGATCAAGGGCCGGCCACCCAGGGAAGGCGGTCACGTGGTTGGTGCAGCCGTGGCCGGTGGCGCTGCTTTGCCCGCAGATAGGTTGAAAGAGGCCCGGGGGGAACCCCCCGATGCCGTTGATCGGGAAACCGTCGACGTTGGCAACCGGTGTCACGCTGGCCGGATCGAACTTGATCAGCGCATAATCCAGGCCGTCGTTGGTGGATTCCACGGTGCCGACGGTGCCGGCCGCGCCGTCGGCGGCCACCTGGGCGCCGGGGCCGCCGCAGTGGGCGGAGGTCAGACCGACCAGCTCACCGGAGCGGTCATGCCCGATGGTGGCCAGGGTGCACGGGGTGCCGTTGACGGTGATGCCGGACCCGCCGCCGAGTGGGACCGCCGCCCAAGCCGGGGGCGCGAGCAGTCCGGCCAGCAATGCCGGTACGAACCCCGCTACCAGCCATCCACGATCGATACGCATACCGCCACCCCCTGGGCCTGCGCGAACGGCCGGCGATCATGGACCGCGGTGTCTAGCCGTCGATGTGATTCTGCGGCGTGAACGGGTTGGGCGGGGGGTTTTCACCGCCCAGCGTCACGCAGTCACTCCCGCCGGGGATGAACCCGCCCATGCCGCCCTCGCCGTTGAAGAACGGCTGCGGCTGCCATTGCATACAGCGCCGCCAGGTGCCGTCGGGCTGTATCGGACCATCGCACGCCATCGCGGTGTTGCCGAGTCCGTAGCCCTTGCAGTGGGTGTCGGGTCCGCCGGGCATCCCGGGGTCAGCGCCGGCGGCCGGAGCGATAGCCAGCCCGGCGGCCGCCGTGGCGACCAGGATCCGGTCGATCAGGCGTGTGGCCATCGTCGCTTCCTTCCGGTTTTGGTTCCGCCGACCAGCAGATCACCGGCCACCGACACGCGGCGTCAGTCGTGACGCATCGAGGCGATGACGTCGATGGCGTTGCGGTAAGCGGCGTAGCGCTGTTGTAACTTGTCGTTGAGCTGGGTGATGTCGAGGTAGCCGAAGTCGACCAGCAGGACGGTTTCATCGACACCCATGCGGTCGGCGACCCGGCGCAGCTCATCGAAGGTGGGGAAATCGACCTTGTCTTTGCGTTTACCGTAGGTGCTGACCGGCAGGTCCAGGGCGACGGCGATCTCGTGGTCGCGGACTCGGCGGCTCAGTAGCCGGCTCAGGCTCAGCGCAAGGCTGCGGTTGTCGCAATCCGTTTTAGGCACACAGCGACGATAGTTGCATCTCAAATCTAATATCAAGAAGTGCTGATGATAGAGTTACATTTCTGTCATACAAGGTTTTGTGGTCGAGTCGAGACCTAAGTCGACAACCGTCGCGACGCCCGTTTAGGGCAGGGCGATGATCGGTGCGGGACGGCCGTGTCCAGCCGTCAACGCCGCCGCCCGTAGCGATCGGCCAGTTTCTCCTCGACGGTCTGCGGGGCGCCCTGCTGTTCGGTCGCTGCGCCGGCGTCCGGCATGCCCGCGCGCCGGACCCGAACCTCGGAGAACACGAAGTAGCCCAGCAGGATCGGGGCGATGACGCCGAACGCGATCCACTGGATGCCGTAGGACAGAAACGGCCCGGCATCGATGTTCGGCAGACCGATAACGCCCAACCCGCCCGGCTGACCGTCGATCAGCTGTAGATAGGACCGGGTCAGCGGCTGCCCGGTCAGGGTCGCCACCTGAGCGGTGTCGATCGAGTACACCTGTCGGATGCCGTTCTCGGTGAACGGATCCTTGCCGGATACCGGCTGCTGCGGGTCGCGCAGCCGTCCGGTGATGGTCACCGTCCCAGGAGGCGGCCCCGGGATCGGCGGCACCCGCGAACCTTCCACGGGCCGGACGTAGCCGCGGTTGACCAGCACGGTCGGTCCGCCGTCCACGGCGAACGGCATCAACACCTCGAACGCGGGTTCCGCGTTGACCACCCGCAACCGGACCAGGACCTGCGCGTCGGGCAGATACCGGCCGGTCGCGGTCACCTGCTGCCACTGGTCGTCCGGTGCGGCCGAATCCTGGTGCGGCAGAAGCGTTGTCAACGGAACCGGTTCGGCCTTCAGTGCGCGTTCGAGCTGGCTGTTCTCCCGTGAAGTGGCGGCGTTCTTGCCAAGTTGCCACGGCGCCAGCACGGTGAAGCACAGGTAGGCGAAGGCCAGCACCACGACCGCCAGGGCCAGCCAGCTCGGACGTAACAGAAATGCCCATCGCCGCATCACGTGCTCCCGGGATGCCCCAACTGCTTGTCCACCCAGTCGTGCAGACCTGGCAGCGCGGCCGCGATCACGGCGAACGCCTCCTCGAAATCAACGTGGCCGCCGTAGTACGGATCCTCGACATCGGGTGCGACCGAACCCGAGCGGGGGTCGAACGACCGCAGCATCCGGATTCGCTCCGCCGGCGCACCCAGATCCTCAAGCAGCCGAACGTGGTTGCGGCCCAACGCCACGATCAGGTCTGCGGCCAGATGATCGGCGCCGACCTGCGCGGCGCGATGGTCGGTGGGGTAGCCGTGGTCGCGCAGCACCCGGTTGGTGCGCTGGTCGGCGGGCCTGCCGACATGCCAGCCCGCGGTGCCGGCACTGGTGACCCGGACGGCGTCGGACCGCCGCCGCTCGGCGATCTGGTGGGCGAACATCTTTTCGGCCATCGGCGACCGGCAGATGTTGCCGGTGCAGACGAAGGTGATGTGCAGGCTTGGGCCGTCAGGCTCGGACACGGACCCATTCTCCCCGATGCGCCGTGGCCGCCGGGTGGCGCACTACTGTCTGCAGGTGTGACCGTGCGGCTGGCTGACGTCATCGACGTGCTGGAGGCTGCCTATCCGCCGCGCCTGGCCAGTGCGTGGGATTCGGTCGGGCTGGTCTGTGGTGACCCCGACGACGTGCTGGATTCGGTGACCGTCGCGGTGGATGCGACCGCGGCGGTGGTCGACGAGGTGCCCGACGGCGCGCTGCTGCTGGCGCACCATCCGCTGCTGCTGCGCGGGGTGGACACGGTGGCGGCCAGCACCCCCAAGGGTGCGCTGGTGCACCGGCTGATCCGAACCGGACGCTCGCTGTTCACCGCCCACACCAACGCCGACTCGGCATCGCCGGGGGTGTCGGACGCGTTGGCGGACGCGCTCGGCCTGACCGTCGAGGCGGTGCTGGACCCGGCGGCCGGAGCGCCGGACACCGACAAGTGGGTGATCTACGTGCCGGCCGAGCACGCCGAGGCGGTGCGGGAGGCGGTTTTCGCGGCCGGTGCCGGCCGGATCGGTGACTACTCGCAGTGCGGTTGGAGCGTGCCGGGCATCGGGCAGTTCCTGCCCGGCGACGGTGCGTCGCCGGTGATCGGTCAGGTCGGAACGGTCGAGCGGGTGGCCGAGGAGCGCGTCGAGGTGGTGGCCCCGGCGCGTGCTCGCGGTCGGGTTCGCGCCGCGCTGCTGGCCGCCCACCCCTACGAGGAGCCGGCTTTCGACGTGTTCGCGCTGCAGCCGCTTCCCGAAGGGACCGGGTTGGGCAGGATCGGCACGTTGTCCCGGCCCGAACCGCTGAGCACGTTCGTCTCCCGGGTGGGCGCCGCGTTGCCGGCCACGTCGTGGGGGGTGCGTGCCACCGGGGATCCGGACCTGGTGGTGTCGCGGGTGGCGGTGTGCGGCGGCGCCGGCGATTCGCTACTGGGTGCGGCGGTGACCGCCGACGTGCAGGCCTATGTCACCGCCGACCTGCGCCACCATCCGGCCGACGAACACCGCCGGGCATCGGCGATGGCCCTGGTGGACGTGGCCCACTGGGCCAGTGAATACCCGTGGTGCGCGCAGGCCGCCGAGGTGCTGCGGTCGGCTTTCGGCACCGCGCTGCCGGTGCGCGTCTGCGAGGTGCGCACCGATCCGTGGAACCTGGCGGCGAAACCAGCGGAGCCTGGAGGAGGAGGCCGATGAAGGCTGAAGTGGCGCAACAGCGTTCGCTTCTGGAGTTGGCGGAGTTGGACAAGGAGCTGGCCCGGATCAGCCATCGGGTCGGCCACCTTCCGGAACGGCAGGAATACGACCGCATCCAGACTGAGCACACCGCCGCCGAAGATCGGCTCGCCGCGTTGCGAATCGCGTTGGAGGACTTGGACGCCGAGGTGACGAAGTTGGAGTCGGAGATCGACGCGGTGCGCCAGCGGGAGGACCGCGACCGCTCCATGCTGCAGGCGGGCACCGTGCAGGCCAAGCAGGTCGCCGACCTGCAACACGAACTGGAGACGCTGGAGCGGCGCCAATCCAGCCTGGAGGACTCGCTGCTGGAGGTAATGGAACGCCGGGAGGAGTTGCAGGCTCAGCAAACCGCAGGGTCGGCCGCTGTCGAGGCGCTGCAATCCGATCTGGCCGGTGCTCAGCAGGCGCTGGACGGCGCGCTGACCGAGGTGGAGGCCGCCCGTGGGCAGCGCGCGGCGCGCCGCGACGAACTGGCCGCCGGGCTCGATGCCGAGCTGCTGGCGCTGTATGAGCGCAAGCGCTCAGCCGGCGGTGCGGGCGCGGGCCCGCTGCACGGGCGTCAGTGCGGAGCCTGCCGGATCGAGATCGACCGCGGCGAGCTTGCCCGAATCTCGGCGGCCGCCGATGACGACGTGTTGAGCTGTCCGGAGTGCGGGGCGATCCTGTTGCGGGTCAAGGATTTCGGCCAGTGACGATTCGATGAGCGGCCGATGAAGGTCATCGTCGAGGCCGACGGCGGGTCGCGGGGCAATCCCGGCCCGGCCGGCTACGGGTCGGTGGTGTGGACGGCTGACCGGATGACGGTGCTGGCCGAGAGCAAGGAGGCGATCGGGCGCGCCACCAACAACGTGGCCGAATACCGGGGTCTGATCGCCGGCCTCGAGGAGGCGGTGCGACTCGGGGCCGCCGAGGTCGCGGTGTTCATGGACTCCAAGCTGGTCGTCGAGCAGATGTCCGGCCGCTGGAAGGTCAAGCACCCGGCTCTGGCTCCGCTGCACCAACAGGCCCGGGCGCTGGCATCGAGGTTCGCATCGATCAGCTACGAATGGCTTCCCCGCGAACGGAATTCACACGCCGACCGGCTGGCCAACGAGGCGATGGATGATGCCGCCGGGGTGCCGAGGCCGGAAGCGGCAGCTGAAACGGGCGGGAAAGCCGAACAGGGCGAGAAGGCCGAGGAGACCGAGAAGGTTACTGCCGCGCCGGGCTGGACCGGCGCCCGCGGGAAGCCGACCCGACTGCTGCTGCTTCGTCACGGCCAGACCGAACTGTCCGTTCAGCGGCGCTACTCCGGGCGCGGCAACCCGGCCCTCACCGAGACTGGCCGGCGGCAAGCCGAAGCGGCCGCGAAATACCTGGCGGCGCGCGGTGGCATCGCGGCGGTCCGGACATCGCCGCTGCAGCGGGCCCGCGACACCGCCACCGCGGCGGCCAACGCGCTCGGCTTGGCGGTAACCGTCGACGACGACCTGACCGAGACCGATTTCGGTGCTTGGGAGGGACTGACGTTCCTCGAAGCCGCCGAGCGCGACCCGGAGTTGCATCGGCGCTGGCTGGCCGACACCGGCGCCACGCCGCCCGGCGGCGAGAGCTTCGATGCGGTGCACCGGCGGGTGGTGCGGGCCCGGGACCGGATCGTCGACGAGCACCCGGGCGAGACCGTGCTGGTGGTGTCGCACGTGACGCCGATCAAGATGCTGCTGCGGATGGCGCTGGACGCCGGGCCGGGCATCCTCTACCGGCTGCACCTGGATCTCGCGTCGCTGAGCATCGCCGAGTTCTACCCCGACGGGGCGACGGCGGTGCGGCTGGTCAACGAGACCAGCTACCTGGCCGGATCCGCCTGACGGTTGCAACCCGGTCTCGGGCCGCGTTGCAACTCGTCCATTTTCCACAGAATCCTCTCAGTGCTCGCTATGCTCGTCATGCCGTCCATCTGAACGAGGAGTCAACGTGAGCGCAGGGCTTCGACCCTATGCGACCGCCGTGTTGGCCCTCGCCGGCGCGAGCATCATCGCCGTCACCCCGGTGACACCGCCGTCACCCGGAACGCAGTCCCGTGCGGTGCAGCTCACCAGTGTGAACGCGGATTCGCCGCTGGGGAGCGGCGTCGCATTCGTGATCGGCGGCAGCGGCACCCCGGTACCGTCCCAGTCCTACGTGGACCTGGCCAACTCGCTGTACCTGGCGCCGCGCGGCTTCACCGGCGACGCTCAGTCGTTCTTCACCCCCGAGGGATTGCAGCCGACCACCGGGGTGAAAACCTTGCCGTTCGACACGTCGGAGGCACAGGGGCAACAGATCCTCGACCAATCGATCCTGCACCAGATGGCCACCGGCGATGTCGGCCCCGAGAACCCGATCGTGGTCTGGGGCTGGTCGCAGAGTTCGGTGATCTCATCGCTGCTGATGCCCGAACTGCAGGCCCAGGGCGTGCCCAGCGACGACGTGCACTTCGTGCTGGTGGGCAACGAGAGCTCGCCCAACGGCGGGGTGCTGGAGAGCTTCCACATCCCGGTCGACGGCCAGGACCCGACCGTGCCCAGCCTGGGCGTCACGTTCAGCGGCGCCATGCCGTCGGATCTCTACCCGACCGACAACTACGTGATCGAATACGACGGCTTCGCCGACTTTCCGCAGTACTCGACCAACCTGATATCGGACCTCAACGCGATCTTCGGCATCGTCTTCGCGCACAGCCAATACCAGAGCCTGACGGCGCAGCAGCTTTTGCCGGTGGCCGAGGGCGGCGACACGATCCAGCTACCGACGTCGGCGGCCGACACGATGGCCAACTACTACATGGTCACGAACCCCGAGCTGCCGCTGCTGCAGCCGCTGCAGTCGATCCCGGTGATCGGTCAGCCGCTCTACGATCTGCTCGAGCCGGACATGCGCATTCTGGTGAATCTGGGCTACGGCAGCATCACCGACGGCTGGAACCAGGGCGACGCCGACGTGCCGACGACGATCGCCGCGGGCTTCCCGAGCAACATCAGCATGACGGAACTGTCGACCGCGCTGAGCAACGGCTTGCAGCAGGGCATCAGCGACGCGATGAAGCAACTGCAGAACCCGGACAACGTGACATCCGGTGGATCCGGGCTCGATGTGGACCCCACGGACACGACGACCACCAGCCCGTCGTTACTCGACCTCGTCAACGATTTCAGCGGGGATCTCTCGAGGGCTTACTCGACGCTGCTCCCGGACCTCGACACCGTCAACGCGCTGACCACCACCCTGCTCGTCGTCCTGGGCGAGTTCATCGCGCAGGACGCGGCAGCCGGCGACCTGGCCGGCGGCATCGGCCTGGCGGTCGCCGCCGCAACGGCGCTGGTCCCGTTCGCCATCGCCTACGGCATGATCGCCCCGCTCGGCGCCGAGCTGGGCCTCGATCTTTGATCCATCTCGCCCGGTCGGGGCTTGGCTTATAAGGTGCTGTAAGCCGGTGCAGGACCGCGCTGATCGGGTTGCCAGGCAGTAGGCTGTCAGCGGCACGTACCCGAGATCCGGTGTTCCGGACCCGACGTGACTGCGGAGGATGCGATGGGCGCGAAGATTCGCCTGGTTGCCCGGCGCTGCGTCACCACACTGGCTGCCGCGACGCTGTCGGTCACCGCACCGCTGCCCCAGTACGCCTCGGCGGACCCGCCGCCCGGATTTCCCAACCTGCTGCTCTTCGCGCCGGTGCCGGCGGAAGGTTACTTCGTGCACCTACAGGCGGGCAGTTCCCGGCTGTTGAACTTCTCCACACCGGACAACGTCGTGTGCAGCTTCTACGCGGGGGAGGATCTGGTCCCCGGGCAATCTCAGGGAATCAACTGCGACGGGACCATGCCCGGGATGATCAACGCGCCGTTCAGCGGCGGCGGTGGGGGCCGGCTGCACCCTGGTGAGTGTGTGCTGGGGGCGGTCCGCTCCGCGGGGCCGGCTTACCGGCTGGAGCGCAACACCTACGGCGACTGCGACGGTCGGCCGCCCAAGCTGCCCAACACCGGCAAGCTGCTGGAAACCGGGCAGAAGGTGTCCTACCAGAACGTGACCTGCGCGGTCGGGGTCGAGCACCTGCTCGCCTGCCTGGACACCACCTCCGGCGAGCACGGATTCGTGCTGCAACCGGCCGGCAGCACCGCTTTTTAGCCGGCGCGCGCGCAGGCGGCGTTCCTCAAGCGGCGTCGTGAAAGATCAGGCCTAGTGCGTAGCGCTCACCCGAGCGGACCACCGACACACCGTGCCGCACCGGTGCCGTCGACCAGCCCCGTACCGATCGCACCGGTCGGTCGCGGGTGGTGAACAGATATCCGTGACCCTGCGGCAGTTGCATTGCGCTGCCGCGTGACTGCGCGCGAGGGCGCTGTTCGACGAGCAGGAACTCGCCTCCGGTGTAGTCGGTGTCCACGATGCTCAGGTTGATCACCACCTGAAGCGGAAACACCAACTCGCCGTATAGATCCCGGTGCAGAGCGTTCCAGTCGCCCGGGCCGTACCGCAGCATCAGCGCAGTCGATTTCCTCTGACCCGCCGTGTGGCAGCGGGCCAACCAGTCCTCGAGGCTGTCCGGCCAGGGTGCTTCCCGGCCCAGCTTGGCGGCCCAGTCCCGGGCGATCGGCAGCAGCCGCGGGTACAGCGCCTGTTTGAGATCGTCGACGGGTTCGGGGTTGGGCGCCTGGAAGTATCGGTACTGCCCGGAGCCGTACCGGTGACGCGCCATGTCGACGGTGCTGCGGAACCTCCCGTCGTCGGTGTAGAGCCGACGCAGCCGGGCCGCCTCGCCGGCGGTGAGCAACCGGGGGAGCAGCGCGCCGCCGTAGTCGTTGACCTCGGCGCCGATGGCGTCCCAGTCGCCGGCAGCGACGCGTTTCTCCCACCGGTTCGGCGGCATCGGCAGGCTCCCTTCTCGGCTTGCGTCATCGACGATAGGTGTTGTCGGGCTGCCCGGGCCTGCGCGCGGCGTAGAATCTGCCAACGCGGACGAGTTGGCCGGGCGGCCGCGGCCCGTGTTTGGCGGGTCGAGGAAAGTCCGGACTTCACAGAGCAGGGTGATTGCTAACGGCAATCCGGGGTGACCCGCGGGAAAGTGCCACAGAAAACAGACCGCTACTCAGGTAGTAAGGGTGAAACGGTGCGGTAAGAGCGCACCAGCATTCCGGGTGACCGGGATGGCTAGGCAAACCCCACCCGAAGCAAGGCCAAGAAGGCCGCATTCGTGCGGTCGCGCAGGCGTTCGAGGGTTGCTCGCCCGAGCCTGCGGGTAGGCCGCTCGAGGCACCCGGTGACGGTGTGTCCAGATGGATGGTCGCCGCCGCGCCCTAGCGGCGCGGGACAGAATCCGGCTTACAGGCCAACTCGTCCGCCCTCCGTCACCGCCTGGTCGAGCTCGGACAGCGCCTGGTCCAGCTGCGTGCGACAACGGTCGGCCAGGTCGGACTCCTGCTGGTAAAGCAGGCCGTAGCTGAAGGTGTCCTCGCCGGCGGCGAACGCGGCGTCGGCCTGCCGGAGCAGATGCTGTCGGCTGACCACACTGTCCTGGTGATCGCCGAGCAGGGTCTGGATTACCTTCGCCCGCGCCGCCACCAGCGGTTCCCCGGTCGCGTCGGCCGCATAGCGCAACCGCTTGACACCCTTGCGGATTCGGTGCAGCGCCTCGTCGCGGTCGGCATTACCGGCGGCCTGCGCAGCGGTTTTGGCGGCCTTGCGCACCCGCCGGTAGGCGACGTCGATGGCGACCGGCGTCGAGCAGGCAGGCCGGCCGGCCACGGCGGGTGTGGCGATTAGTGCGCTCAGACCGTCCAGCATCCGAAAATAGCGCACCGAATCCATCGCGATCAGCGATCGCTGCCGCCCCGCCTGATAGTGGCGGATCGCCTCGTCCACCAGGCGTTCCCGCACCGGGCCGCGCACCAACTGCGGCTCCAGCCGGTCGAGTTCACGCTGGTAGCGCTCGGCCAGCACTTCGGCGTCGCGGGCCGCGCCCAGCAGCGTGGCCAGCCAGCGCAGATCGTCGAGCATCCAGCCGTGATCGCCGGGCTCGGCCGCCGCCGGCCCCGGCCAGGAGACCTCCAGCAGGCTGCGGATCTTGCGGATGGTCACCCGCATTTGGTGCACGGCGTCGTCGGCGTCGGCACGCACCGCACGGTCCCACGCCAACAGCTCGTCGACGTACTCTGCCAGCGCGCGATGGACGGGATCCATGACCGGCTCCGGTGCGATGTCTTCGCCGCTGCGCATAACCCCAGCGTGTCACATCTGCGGGGATGGCGGACGGCTCAGAAGCTGTGCTCCTCGGCGGGGAACGCCCCGGTCTGCACCTCGTCGGCGTACTGGGCGGCGGCCCGGCGCAGCTCCTCGCCGACCGCACCGAAGCGCTTGACGAAGCGCGCCGTCTTGCCGTCGGTGAGCCCGGCCATGTCCTGCCAGACCAGAACCTGGGCGTCGCAGTTGGCGCCGGCGCCGATACCGACCGTGGGGACGGTCAGCTTGCCGGTGATCTGGGTGGCCAACTCCGCGGGCACCATCTCCATCACGACGGCGAAAGCGCCCGCCTCGGCGACCGCGATCGCGTCGTGAATGGTCTGCTCGGCGGCGTCGCCGCGGCCCTGAACGCGGAAGCCTCCCAGGGTATTGACGCTTTGCGGGGTGAAGCCGATGTGGGCCATCACCGGGATGCCGGCTGCGGTCAGGGTCGCGATCTGGTCGGCGACGCGCTCGCCGCCTTCCAGCTTGACCGCGTGCGCCCCGCCCTCCTTCATGAACCGGGTGGCGGTGGCCAGTGCGGCCGCCGGCCCCGCTTCGTAGCTGCCGAACGGCAGGTCGGCGACGACCAGTGCCTGCGACGCACCGCGCACCACCGCGCGCACCAGCGGGATCAGCTCGTCGACCGAGATCGGCACCGTGCTGTCGTAGCCGTAGACGACGTTGGCGGCCGAGTCGCCGACCAGCAGCACCGGGATGCCCACGTCGTCGAAGATCCGGGCGGTCGAGTAGTCGTAGGCGGTAAGCATGGCCCACTTGCGGCCTTCGGCTTTCATCTTCTGCAGGTGGTGGGTACGGGTTCGCGGTTTCGGGGCGGATCCAGTCACCGGCTCAGCGGTGGCCGCGCCGTGGGAAGCGCCGTAGACGGTGTGCTCAGACATGGGTTACCCCTTGAAACGGTTGCCGGGTCGATCCTCGCGGCCCTGCACGGGTCCACGGGTCGTCTGACGTCACCCAGTCTGCCATGTCGCATCAGCTCAGCTGAACAGCGGCTGCAGTGGATTTCCTCACACCGCAGCCGCCGGAGCGACGCCGACTACGCTCTCCATCATGCAATGGCTCAGCGGACTCGACGCCAGCTTCCTTTACCTTGAGACCCCCACGCAGCCGATGCACGTCTGCTCGATCCTGGAACTGGACACCTCGACGATGCCGGGCGGTTACGACTTTCGCCGGCTTCGCGACGAACTGGCGCTGCGGATCACCGCTATGCCGCAGTTCCGCGAGAAGATCGCCGACAGCCCGTTCAACCTGGACCACCCGGTCTGGGTGGAGGACCGGGACTTCGACATAGACCATCACCTGCACCGCATCGGGCTGCCGTCGCCGGGCGGGCGGATCGAACTGTCCGAGATCTGTGGCCACATCGCCTCGCTGCAGCTGGACCGCAGCCGCCCGCTGTGGGAGATGTGGGTGATCGAGGGCCTGAGAAGTGAGGACGCCGACACGCCGCCGGGAGAGCGGCTGGCGGTCATGGCCAAGATGCACCACGCCAGCATGGACGGGGTGACCGGCGCGAACCTGATGTCGCAGCTGTGCAGCCTCCAGGCCGACGCGCCGCCGCCGGACCCGGTCGACGGTCCCGGTGACGCCAGTGAGCTGGAGATTATCGCCGGCGGGCTGGCCAGGTTCGTCAGCCGGCCACTGCACCTGGCCAACGTGCTGCCACGCACCGTGTCGTCGGTGCTCAACACCGTGCAACGGGCGCGTGCCGGGTCGGCCATGGCGCGGCCGTTCACCGCACCGCGGACCGTCTTCAACGACGCCATCACCGGCCATCGCAACATCGCCTATACCCAGCTGGATCTCGGCGACATCAAGAAGGTCAAGGACCACTTCGGAGTCAAGGTCAACGATGTGGTGATGGCGCTGGTGGCGGGGGTGCTGCGCAAGTTCCTGGCCGACCGGGGCGAGCTGCCGGACACGTCGCTGGTGGCGCAGGTGCCGGTGTCGGTGCACGGCAAGTCCGACCGGCCGGGCCGCAATCAGGTGTCGGGGCTTTTTTCAAAGCTGGAGACCCAGATCGCCGACCCGGCCACGCGGTTGGAGGCCATCGCCGAGGCGAACGCGGTCGCCAAGGAACACAGTTCGGCGATCGGCGCGACGCTGCTGCAGGACTGGAGTCAGTTCGCCGCGCCCGCGGTGTTCGGGCTGGCGATGCGGATGTTCGCCAGCAGTTCACTGACCGCCAGCCGGCCGGTGCATAACCTGGTGGTCTCCAACGTGCCGGGCCCGCGGGAACCGCTGTACTTCCTCAGCGGCGAGGTCAAGGCGATGTACCCGCTGGGCCCGCTGTTCCACGGCTCGGGACTCAATGTCACCGTGCTGTCGCTGAACGGCAAGCTGAACGTCGGGCTTATCTCCTGTCCGGAACTGCTGCCCGACCTGTGGGACCTGGCCGACGACTTCGCCGTCGGGATGGAGGAACTGCTGGACGCGATCCAGTGACGGCGCAGTGACTTCCAGTCGGCGCATGGCAGCATGGGGTGTCATGCCCCGTCCCCGTGGCCGGATCGCCCGAAGCGTTCTGGCCTGCATCGTGATTGCGGCGGCGGTATGCACGGTCGGTAGCTGCACTCGCGTGACGAGCGGCCGCGCCGTCCTCTCGGCGCCGAGGATCGGTCAGCCGGTGCAGTGGGAGAAGTGCCGGTTGTCCCCGGACACCACCGTCAAGGTCCCCGGTGACGCGCGGTGCGGCAGCATCGCGGTGCCGATCGACTACAACCGCCTAGACGGTGGCACCGCGCAGCTGGCGATGATTCGGTTCCCCGCCACCCGGGACAAGATCGGCTCGTTGCTGGTTAACCCGGGCGGACCGGGGGAGTCCGGTATCGAAGCCGCGGTGGGGCTCGTCTCGACTATCCCATCCCAGGTCCGGGAGCGATTCGACCTGGTCGGCTTCGATCCGCGGGGGGTGGCGTCGTCACGGCCGGCGGTGTGGTGCAACTCCGACGCCGAGAACGACCGGCTGCGCGAGCTGGACCAGGTCGACTACAGTCCCGCGGGCGTCGAGCAAATCGAGGACGAGACCAAGGCCTACGTCGCACGCTGTGTTGAGAAGAACGGCGAGGACTTCCTGGCCAACATCGGCACCGTCAACGTTGCCCGGGACCTGGATGCAATCCGCACCGGGCTCGGCGACGACAAACTGACCTACCTGGGCTATTCGTACGGCACCCGGATCGGCTCGGCCTATGCGGAGGCCTATCCGCAGAACGTGCGGGCGATGATCCTCGACGGTGCCGTCGACCCGAACGCCGACCCCGTCGAAGAAGACCTGCGACAGGCCGCGGCGTTTCAGGGAGCATTCGACGACTACGCGGCGGACTGTGCCAAAGCGTCAACCTGCCCGCTGGGCACCGACCCGGCCAAATCGGTCGACATCTATCACAGTCTGGTCAATCCGCTAGTGGGCAAACCCGCCAGGACCAAGGATCCGCGCGGGTTGAGCTACAGCGACGCCATCATCGGCACCCTGATGGCGCTGTACTCGCCGAGCTTCTGGAGTCACCTGACCGACGGTTTGACCGAGTTGACCCACGGGCGTGGCGACATGCTGCTGGGGCTGGCCGATCTGTTCATGCGCCGGGACGCAGGCGGCCACTACACCAACGCCACCGATGCGCGGGTCGCAGTCACCTGCGTCGACCAGCCGCCGATCACCGACCGCGCCGAAGTGATCGAGGAGGACCGGCGCTCGCGCGAGGTGGCGCCGTTCATGAGCTACGGGAAGTTCACCGGCGACGCGCCGATGGGCACCTGCGCGTTCTGGCCGGTGCCGCCGACCAGTGAGCCGCACGTCATCTCCGCGCCCGGCCTGCCGCCGACCATCGTGGTGTCGACCACCCACGACCCGGCTACGCCGTACCAGGCGGGCGTCGACCTGGCCGAGCAACTGCACAGCGGACTGCTCACCTTCAACGGAACACAGCACACCGTGGTCTTCCAGGGCAACGGCTGCATCGACGACTA
>DASTNJ010000125.1:0-10735 GCA_035721065.1 Mycobacterium sp. | reverse complement strand
GTGCAGAACAAGGTCTCCGGCGCCGAGATCGGCCGCATCCCGGTCGATTCCATCTACTCGCCGGTGCTCAAGGTCACCTACAAGGTGGAGGCGACCCGGGTCGAGCAACGCACCGACTTCGACAAGCTGGTGCTGGACGTGGAGACCAAGAGCTCGATCAGTCCGCGCGACGCGCTGGCCTCGGCAGGCAAGACCCTGGTCGAATTGTTCGGTCTGGCACGCGAACTCAACGTCGAAGCCGAGGGCATCGAGATCGGGCCGTCGCCGGCTGAAGCCGACCACATCGCGTCGTTCGCCTTGCCGATCGATGACCTGGACCTGACCGTGCGGTCCTACAACTGCCTCAAGCGCGAGGGCGTGCACACCGTCGGCGAACTTGTCGGCCGCACCGAGTCGGACTTGCTCGACATCCGCAACTTCGGCCAGAAGTCGATCGACGAGGTCAAGGTCAAGCTGCACCAACGGGGCCTGTCGCTCAAGGACAGCCCGGCCAGCTTCGACCCGTCGCAGGTGGCCGGCTACGACGTCGCGACCGGAACCTGGTCGCTCGAGGGCGGCTACGACGACCAGGACTACGCCGAAACCGAACAGCTTTAGTTCGGTGACGAAGCGCGCCGCGCCAGCGGCGGGCTGAGGAACCGGACCATCGAACTTAGTTTTAGCCCGACAAACAGGAGCATCAGCAATGCCCAAGCCCACCAAGGGCCCCCGACTCGGCGGGTCGTCCTCGCACCAGAAAGCACTGCTGGCCAACCTGGCCACCTCGCTGTTCACCCACGGCCGGATCACCACCACCGAGCCCAAGGCGCGGGCGCTGCGACCGTACGCGGAGAAGCTGATCACGCATGCCAAGAAGGGCACCCTGCACAACCGGCGTGAGGTGCTCAAGAAGATTCGCGACAAGGATGTGGTGCACTCGCTGTTCGCCGAGATCGGGCCGCACTTCGCCGACCGCAACGGCGGCTACACCCGCATCATCAAAGTCGAGGCGCGCAAGGGTGACAATGCCCCGATGGCCGTGATCGAACTGGTTCGGGAGAAGACGGCGACTTCCGAGGCCGAGCGGGCGCGCCGAGCGGGGGCTGCCAAGCCCGCTGCGAAGCCTGCTGAGCAGCCCGCCGAGAAAGTCGAGGCCGAGGCGGTGGCGGCAGCGTCCGCCGAGACCGTCGAGGTTGCCGACGCTGAGGCTCCGGCGTCCGACGCCACGGCTCCGGAAGCCACCGAAGCCCCTGAAGCCGCTGAGGCCACCGACGAGTCCTGATTCGCCGGTCGTCCGGCTTCGATTCGACATCGCTTACGACGGCACCGAATTCGCCGGCTGGGCGGTGCAGGCCGGGCAGCGTACCGTCGCCGGGGTCCTCGAAGACGCCCTGTCGACCGTGTTCCGCACCCCGGTGCGACTGTTCGGTGCGGGTCGCACCGACGCCGGCGTGCACGCGACCGGCCAGGTGGCGCACGTAGACGTCCCGGTCTCGGCACTGCGCCACGCACACCCGCGCACCCGGCGCGACGGCGAGCCTGAATTCCGGCCGCTGGTGCGGCGGCTGGCTCGCTTCCTGCCGGCCGACGTGCGGGTGCGCCAAGTGGCGCGGGCCGCGGACGGTTTTGACGCCCGGTTCTCGGCGTTGCGCCGCCACTACGTCTACCGCTTGACGACTGCCCCGCACGGGGTGGATCCGCACCAGGCTCGCTTTGTCACCCCATGGCCACGCCCGCTGGATATCGCGGCGATGGCCGCCGCGTCGCGGGATTTGCAGGGGCTGCACGACTTCGCGGCGTTCTGCCGGCACCGCGACGGCGCCACCACCATCCGGGATCTGCAGCGGCTGGAGTGGACGCAAGACGGCGATCTGGTCACCGCGCAGGTCAGTGCCGACGCATTCTGCTGGTCGATGGTGCGTTCCCTGGTCGGGGCGCTGCTGGCCGTCGGTGAGCACCGGCGCGATGCATCCTGGTGTCGCGATCTGCTGTCGGCGACTCGCCGGTCGAGCGACTTCGCTGCGGCGCCGGCCCGCGGGCTGACGCTGGTGGCCGTCGACTACCCGCCGGACGATCAGCTGGCGGCCAGGGTGGCGGTCACCCGCGACCTGCGTAGTGGCTGAGCTTCGTGCCGGCCTGTTCGGAACGAGATCCGGGGTGCTTCAATGTGCTCGTCGCTCAGCGGTGACCAGCAGGTACTCCCATTCCATCGACTGGGATCCGGCGAGGTGACGATCTCCCAGCGCGGCGAGTTCGGTGTCCAACGCGGCGACTCGGGCGGGCTCGGACGCGATGGCGCCGTACGCCGAGATCGTGGGTCCGTAATAGGTTTTGAAGAAGTCGCGAAACGCTGCCCCGTCGACGAAGACGTCTACCCGTAGCGTTTGTCGTCGCGCGGAGAGTTGAACAACCTGCTCGCCCAGCAACTGCCGGACATGCTCCTCGCGCCCCCATAGCGGCGGCGGCGACACCCCGGCCGGCGGGGCGGGCAGATACGGCGCCATCGTGGCGAACATCTGCCCGATGAAGCCCTCGGGCGTCCAGTTGATCAGCGCGATCCTGCCGCCGGGGCGGCAAACCCGCACCAGTTCGTCGGCTGCGCGCTGGTGGTGTGGGGCGAACATCACGCCCACGCAAGACAGTACGGCGTCGAACTCGCCGTCGTCGAACGGCAGCGCCTCCGCGTTTGCCACCTGCCAGCGCAGATCGGCTCCGCGGGCGCCGGCCAGGGTTTTGCCGCGGTCCAGTAGCTGTGGGCATAGGTCGCTGGCGACCACTTCCGCACCGGTCAGTGCGGCTGGTATCGCAACGTTACCGGTACCGGCGGCGACGTCGAGGACGCGGTCGTCGGGTCCGATGCCGCTTGCCTGCACCAGCAACGGGCCCAGGCTCGCGACGAGATCTTCGGCCACCGTGGCGTAGTCGCCCAGCGCCCACAGGGCGCGCTGTTTGTCTTCGAGTTGACGATCTGGGCTGGGTGTCATTTCAGTTCTCATCTCGACATCATCCGCCGCGCGAGCAAAACGCGTCCAGTGGGCGACCTGCGTAGGCGCTGATCTGAGCGACTACAGCAGCCCGGTCACAAACCCGGCCGCCTGGCTGGTCATCCCAGGGACGTAGGAGGTGTGGGCGCCCCAGTTGCGGCCGTCGGAGCAGACCGGGTCCCCCCCGGCGCACAGGTCGATGGTCCTGGCCGTGTACTGCGGGCCCAGCGAAGGCACCAGGCCGCCCAGGCGATCCGACGGGTTGCCGAACAGGGCCACCGCGGCGACGTGATCGGCGGCCTCCGGAGACAGCGGTTGGTTGAACCCGAAGCCGGCTATCGGCGCGGCGGTGAGAACGTCGATCACCGCGGCGCCCTGGGAGTAGCCGCCGAGCACCAGGCGGGTGCCCGGGCAGGTGTCGACCATGTATTGGATGTGCCCGCTGGCATCATTGGCGCCCTCGGCCGCGGTTGCGAAGTTGTAGCTCGCCGGATAGTTCACCGCGTAGGTTCCGATGTTCATCGAGGTCCGCTGGCGCAGAGCGCTGGCGAGTGCATCACCGACCCGGCCGATACCCGGCGGCTCGTTGGTGCCGCGGGCGAACACCAGCTCGGCGTCCGGGCACCCGTCCGCTGAGGCCGTCGCCGTCAGCGGCGTCACAAGCAGCGGTCCGAACAGCAGTGCCGCCGTCGCGCCAACCAATGAGATGACTCTCCGCCGGCGACGTGTCTTCACACCGAACGATGCTAGCGGGAAGAAATATTGGCGTGCTAAATGATCTCTCAACGCGTGCTTCAGACTTCACCCGGCCGGCGGCGGGCCGGGCAGGTTACCGGCGGCCAGCTTGCCGGCCACGAAGTTCGCCGCCTGGCTGGTGTAGGCCGGGATGTAGCCGTCGGTGTGGTCGTTCCACTCGTTGCCGGGACCGTCGTGGCAGATCGGGTCGCCGGGGTTGCACAGGTCGATGGCCTTGGCGGCGAACAGCGGGCTGGCCTTGCTGATCGGAGTGTCGCGGTCGGCTGGGTTGCCGAATGTCGCCACTGCCGCGATCTGACCGGCGTACTCGGCTGGCAGCGGGTTGCCCCACTTTCTGCCGAGGACCGGCGTCCCGGTGACGATGTCGACCACCGAAGCACCCTGCGAGTATCCGCCTAGCACCAGTTGGGTGTCGGGGCACTGGTCCGCCGCGGCCCTGATGCGATTGATGGCGTCGTTAGCCCCGTCGGTGCCGTGCAACTGCAGCTTGCCGGCCGGGTAGTTCACCGCGTACACGTCGACGTCCAGCGGCGTCTGCTGGCGCAGCGAGTCGACGAAGGCCTCGCCGACCCGGCCGATGCCCGCCGGCTCGCCGGTGCCGCGGGCGAAGATCACCTCGGCTTGCGGGCAGTCGTAGGCTGTGGCCGGCGGAAGCGCGGACGGGACCAGGCTCGGCGCGACAACCAGAACGCCGGCCGCCAACAGCGCCGCCGATCCGAGCGTCGCCCACCGCCGGGCCGTGCGGAAAACTGCGGGGTTCGATGGTTCCAGATGCATACCGGGATTTTACCGGCACCCCCGCCGACCAGGGAAACGTCCTCCGGCCGGACAGCCCCCTGTGGATGACCGGAAGTGCGTGCCCGGCTTCCGGCATACCGTCGGCAGCACCGGACTCAGGGGGCGCATGGCGGGACGATCGACGATGCAGACACCGGGCAACAACCTTCATGACCTGCGTGATCAGCGGTTTGTCATGCGCCGCATGGAACGGGCACTGCTCGGCGGGGATATGTGTGCGGTGCCGGCCCGCCCCCAGGCGCTGCTGGCCGGCTCGCTGGTGACGATCCTCACACTGGCCGGCTGCGTGGTGTTGGCATTTCTGTGGCCGCAGCCTGACGTGGGTGACGCACGCATCGTGATGGGCCGGCAGACCGGGGCGCTGTATGTGCGGGTCGGCGACACCTGGCATCCGGTGCTCAACCTGGCCTCGGCCCGCCTGGTCGCGGCGACCGACGCGGACCCGCGCCCGGTGCGCGAATCCGACATCGGCCGGATGACGCGCGGGCCGCTGCTCGGCATCCCGGGCGCTCCGCAACTGCTCGGCGCGGCACTGTCCGACACCTCGACCTGGTCGGTGTGCGACACCGCCGGAGCGGCGCCGGCCACCACGGTCCTGGCCGCAGAGATCACCGGCGACGGCCCACCGGCTGCCGGTCCGGCCCGGCCTGATTCGGGTCCGATCCTCCTGCGGTCGGGTTCACAGGCCGAGACGACCGCCTATCTGGTGCATAAGGGCCGGCGGATGGTGGTCAATCTCGATGATCCGGTGATGGCCGGTGTGCTGAGGTGGGACGGGGTGCCGCCGCGCCGGGTCTCCGCATGGCTGTTGAACGCCATCCCGGAGGTGTCGGCCAATCCCGATCTCCTTGATCGGACTGTGCCGGTCGGCGACACCGCCGCGTTGTGTGTGACCTGGACCCGGCTGCCGGGCGGCGAAACCGGCCTGATCGTGTCGGCCGGTGCCGGTCTGCCGCTGCCGGCCGGTCAGGCGCCGGTTGCCCTGGCGCAGGCCGACGGCGACGGCCCGGCGCTGGACGGGGTCTATCTGCCGCCCGGCCGCTGCGCCTACCTGCGTGCCGCAGCAGTCGCCGGGCCGGCCGACGGAGCCCGCTACCTGGTGACCGGCACCGGGGTGCGGTTCACCGTCGGTGATGACGACGCGGCACGCAGCCTCGGTCTGCCCGCGGTCCCGGCGTCCGTTCCCTGGCCGGTGCTCGCGGGGCTGCCGGCGGGTCCGCAGCTGAGTCGGCAAAACGCCCTAGTCGCCCGGGACGTGGTCGATGCCGGGCACACCGGGCCGCCGTGACGAGCCCAGCCGGCCCATCGCGGCATGGGCGGTCAGGGCCAGCGCGAGTGCGGCAAGCAGCGCGGCGGCACCGGTCAACGCGGCGGTCCGGCCGGACGGTTCTTGTGTCGGCGCCGCGGGCGGCACGTCGAGGGGTGGCGGCGCCCCGACAGGTCCGGGTGCCGCCGGGGCCGGTGTGTCGGCGCTGACCGCGGCCAGCGGATCGACCACCCCGTCGCCGATGAATCGGTCGTGGCCGCCGGGCGGGCGATGCGCGGTCGCCCTGATGCGGTCCATCACCTGGCGCGCTGACCAGGCTGGAAACCGGGACCGGACCAGCGCCGCCACCCCGCTGACCACCGGCGCCGCGTAGCTGGTTCCGGAGATCGGCGCCGGGGCCCGCTGGCTGCCGACGGTGTCGGCCGCGTTCGTCGTGGCATCGCCGACCGGGCTCAGCGACAGCACCGCCTCGCCGGGTGCCGCGACGTCCACCCACGGGCTGGGCAGCGTGAACGCCGAAGGGGCGCCGTCGCCGTTCACCGATCCGACCGTCAGAACGTAGTCGTCGTACCAGGCCGGGCTGACCGCGACGGTGACACCACCGGCGTGATCGCCCTGGGCCGGACATGCCTGCCCGTCACCGGTGTTGCCCGCGGCAGCCACGACGACGGCGTTCTTCACGTCGACCGCGTAGGCCAGCGCGGCGCCGAGCGCGCGGTCGTCGAGCCCTGACGCCACGGGCGCGCAGGCCACCGAGGAGATGTTGATCACCGACGCGCCCAGATCAGCAGCGGTGCGCACCGCCGCAGCCAGGGTGTCCACATCACCGACACCGACACGGGACGGGTCGTCGGCCGCGCCGAACCTGGTGCTGGACTGGCGAATAGCGATCACGGTTGCATCCGGAGCAACACCACTGAACTTGTCGGCTGCCGAATACGGTCTGGCCGCGACGATTCCGGCTACCAGGGTGCCGTGACCATCGCAGTCCTGGGTGCCGTCACCGGTCGATACGTAGTCGCCGGCGGCCACCAGGCCGGGCAATCGCCGGTGCGGCGCCACGCCGGTGTCAATCACCGCAACCCGCTGGCCGGCGCCCCGGCTGAGCCGCCAGACGGCGGGCAGGCCGAGGCCGTCGAGCTGGGTCGGCGCTCCCGCGCGCTGCGGGTCGAAGGCGGGTACCGTGCATACCTCGCGCTGCACGGTCGGCCGCGGCGGTGCGGGTGGTGCCGCGGCGGGGAGCAAGGTTTTGTCGACCGGCGGCGGCGACACCGCATGCGCCGACGGTGGCACGATGCACTGCGGCACCGCGGAGAGCACGGCCAGCAGCGTTATCGGCCCCAGCCGCGCCAGCCGTGCCCGCAGTGTTGGGTGCACGATCAAGCCAGGCCGAGGCTGCGGATTGCGTGATACCAGCCGCAGATCCAACCGGCCAACGGCACCAACGCGGCCAACACCAGATATTCCAGCAGGTCGACAGCACGGCGTGCCGATGGGGGCAATGCCGGCGTGGCGAACCCCAGCCGCAGGGTGGCCGCCGCGAACGCTCCGGCCGCCGCGCCCAGCCACGCCGCCTGCTGCGGCGCCGCAGCCGCCGCGGCGACGAAAGACCCGCCGAGCGCGGTGATTCCGGCCGCGACCAAAGCAATGATCTGGGACCGGTCGGCATGTGAGCGGGTCTGCAGCAGCAGCGCGATGCCGCCCGCCGTGCCGAGCACGACACCGCCGAAGCGGGGTGTGCCGCTGGCGTACACCCCGGCGGCGGTGCCCAGCACACCCAGCACGGCCAGCGCCGCCAGCCCGGCAACCAGGCCGGTCAGCAGGCGGTGGGCGCGCACGGCGCCGGTGCCGGTGCCCGGTTGCCGCGGGTGACCAAGCCCCACGGCCGCAATCGATATCCGGCTGGCCGCGTGCAGCAAACCTATCGAGGCCACCGTCGACACCGCACCAGCCACCTGTATCGATGCCCCGGTCAGCACAACCGCCAGTGCGGCGGCGGCGACCAGGGCCGACAGACAGCACAGGGCCGTCACGGCCGGACCGTCGCAGCCGGTGACCTGACCAACCAGCACCCCGACCGCCGTGGCAGCGGTGGCCCCCAGCAGCAGGCCCGGCGCCCCCGGTGCACCGGGCACGGCTACGAAGCCGGCGACCGCGGCCAACCCGAGCGCCAGCAGCCCCAGCGCCAGGGCGGCACCGGTGTCGCGATACCCGCGGCTTGCCACCATCGCGCCGACCAGTGCGCACCCAGCACCGGCGGCGGCCACGCCACCTGTGGCGGCCGAATGTGAACGCGCCGCGAGCACAACCCCGATCCCGGCCAGCCCGCCCGCGGTCAGCACCGCGGTCAGCCGGGCCGCTGCCGGTGTCCACGGCTGGGCCGTTGCGCGCACGGTGGTTGACACCAGTTCGGCGGGGTCGTCGAACCGTGGCGCCGGAGCTTTGACAGCGGTCCGGGTAAGCAGCAGCAGCATGCCATCTCGGATGTGGTGCTGGGCCAATGTCTTCGAGCTTTCCAGCGCCGCCGCCCCGGGAAGCGACAGCCCGAACGGCTGGGCCGCACCGGCGGCAGGTCGCCCGCGGTGGGGTGACTCCCCGACCCCTGTTATGCCCATCACGTCGGCGATGGCCGGGAGCAGCGCAGCGATCGGCATCGCCATCGGCAGCGTCAGGTCGACCTGTGTTCCGTCGGCGTGCACCGTCACCCGGCACAGCTCCTGGCGCGGACCGGCCACCGGCGCAGCGTTGAGTTGCATACCGGAAAGCTAGCGTGGCCACCCGGCCGATGTGTGCCGCCTTCCACAGCCGACTTGTGGCGCCGACTTGTGGCCGGCTCCGGCGCTGCCTACCGTGTGCCGCAGTCGATCCGATGAGGGGGCGCGATGACGGCGACGGCCCCCTTCGTTCGTCCGCCGCGCATCCCGCCGCCGGCATTACCGACCGGCGATGTCGCGCTCGCCGCACCGCCGCCGCGGGAGCCGGTGCCATCTCGGCGGTCGACCCTGACCCGGTTGCTGCCGGTGATGTTGGCGGCGGTGACAGTGCCGCTGATGGCGATCACCTACCACTCGGGGACGATGCGCAACCCGGCCTTGCTGATGTTCCCGCTGCTGATGATGGTGTCGGGCGCCGCCACCGCGGCGAGCGGATGGCGGATCCGTCACGGCACCATGATCGGCGCCGATCGGGACGGCTACCTGGACTATCTGTCCGGCCTGCGTGAGTCGGTTACCGAAACCGCGGCAGCGCAACGGTTGTCACTGAGATGGAGTCACCCGTGCCCGGACGCGTTGTGGACACTGGCTGGTGGACCCCGGATGTGGGAGCGGCGACCGAGCGACCCCGATTTCGGTCTGGTGCGGGCCGGAGTCGGGTCGGCGCCATTGGCGACCCTGCTGGTGCCCCCGCAGCGCGACCGGGCGGATCTGCCGGATGCGGTCGCCGACGCCGCACTGCGCAGCTTCCTGGACGTCCACTCCACGGTCCCGGACGTACCGATCGCAGTGCCGCTGCTGGGCAGCCGGGTGGTGAACGTGGCCGGCGATCGCGAGAGCGTCCGCGGGCTGATGGCCGCGCTGGTCTGCCAGCTCGCCGTGCTGCACGGACCCGATCTGCTGCTGATCGCCGCGGTGGCCTCCGGATTCTCCGGCACCGACTGGGAATGGCTGAAATGGCTGCCGCACCACCGGCATCCGAACGCCGTCGATGCCGCCGGCCCGGCCCGGATGGTGTACCCCAGCCTGGCTGCCGCTGAGGCTGCGCTGTCCGAGTTGTCCGTATCTGCGCATGTGCTGGTGATCGTCGACGGCCAGCCGGCCGACGGCACGGAACGGATTGTCGCGGCGGGCGTGACCGTCGTCCGGGCCGGCAGTAACGGTGCCGATCAGACGCCGGAGCCCGGTATGCGATTGCACCTGACCGAGGAGATGCTGACGGTGCGTGGCGACGATGAGAGCGAATTGCGCGTGCAGGCGGACCGGATGGATCTCACCGAGGCGGCGGCATGCGCCCGCCGGCTGGCCGGCTACCGGGTGGCCGAGCCGGCGGGGGGAGTGGGGTTTGGCCGGCCGGGCCGGCCGCACTGGCCGAATCTGCTGGGCATCGGCTCCCCGGCGGGAGCCCTCGCCCGATTCGACCCGGAAAGCCAGTGGGCCAGCCTGAATAGGCGGGATCGGCTGCGGGTTCCGATTGGCAGCACCGCCTCCGGCGAGGCTATCGACCTGGACATCAAAGAGGCTGCCGAGGACGGCATCGGGCCGCACGGGCTGTGCATCGGCGCTACCGGGTCGGGAAAGTCGGAGCTACTGCGCACGATCGCACTGGGCATGATCGTTCGGCACTCGCCGGAGATCCTGAACCTGGTGTTGGTCGACTTCAAAGGTGGGGCAACGTTTCTCGGCCTGGAACACGCCGCCCACGTCGCCGCGGTGATCACGAACCTCGCCGACGAGGCACCGCTGGTCACCCGGATGCGGGACGCGCTGGCCGGGGAGATGAACCGCCGTCAGGAGCTGCTGCGCGTTGCCGGCAATTTTGTCAGCGCCGCCGCGTACTCCGCCGCCCGTCACGCCGGGGCGCCGCTGGCGGCGCTTCCCGCACTGTTCGTCATCGTCGACGAATTCTCCGAACTGCTCAGCCAGCACCCCGATTTCGCTGAGATGTTCGCCGCGATCGGGCGGCTGGGCCGGTCGCTCGGAATCCACCTGCTGCTGGCCAGCCAGCGACTCGACGAGGGCAGGCTGCGCGGACTGGAATCGCACCTGTCCTACCGGATCTGTCTGAAAACGCTGTCCGCCGCCGAATCTCGGGCGGTGATCGGGGTTCCCGACGCCCATCAGTTGCCGAACATCCCCGGTACCGGATACGTCGCTACGCCGTCCGGTGAGCTGGTGGCCTTCCAGGCCGCGTTCGTCTCCGGGGCGTGCCCGGACACCGATCCGCCGCGGCCGGA
>DASTNJ010000124.1:0-2005 GCA_035721065.1 Mycobacterium sp. | reverse complement strand
GATGCTGGCTGCGCTGGACGAAGAACGGGCGGCCGACAGGGTGGCCCGGATCAAATTCCCCACCCCGGCGGCGTGCGGCCGCACACCGCTCTGCGCCACCGGGCTGACCAAGACCTACGGGTCGCTGGAGGTATTCACCGGGGTCGACCTGGCCATCGACCGCGGATCACGGGTGGTGGTCCTGGGCCTCAACGGCGCCGGCAAAACCACCCTGCTGCGGCTGCTGGCCGGCGCCGAAAGCCCCGACGCCGGGGCGCTCGAGCCCGGGCACGGGCTGAAGGTCGGCTACTTCGCCCAGGAGCACGACACCATTGACAACGCCGCGACGGTCTGGGAGAACACCGTTCACGCCGCACCCGACACAGCCGAGCAGGACCTGCGCAGCCTGCTCGGCGCGTTCATGTTCAGCGGTGCGCAACTCGACCAGCCGGCCGGCACGCTGTCCGGCGGCGAGAAGACCCGGCTGGCGTTGGCCGGGCTGGTCGCCTCCACCGCCAACGTGCTGCTGCTCGACGAGCCGACCAACAACCTCGATCCGGCGTCGCGGGAGCAGGTGCTCGACGCGCTGCGCAGCTACGCCGGTGCGGTGGTGCTGGTCACCCACGACCCGGGCGCGGCTGAAGCCCTCGATCCGCAGCGGGTGGTGCTGCTGCCCGACGGCACCGAGGACTACTGGTCGGCCGACTACCGCGACCTCATCGAACTGGCCTGATCTGGTTGGCCGCTGGGTTCACTGCGCGCCAGCGGCGGCCACCCGGCGAGAGTCCCGCCAGGGCTGCACACTCGACAACGGCGGGGAATTGCAGCTGAATTCGGCCAAACCCGCCCGGCGCCGACGGCGGATTCCTACGCTGAACCCGTCGGCTAGTGGAACGCACATCGGGGAAGGTGCCGATGACAAAACTGGACAAGCCACGCGATCAACTGCTGGGCGAGTTACGCAGCGCCTACGAGGGCGGGGCCAGCATCCGCACCCTGGCGGCATCCACCGGGCGGTCCTATGGATCCGTGCACAGCTTGCTGCGCGAGTCGGGTGCGGCGATGCGCAGCCGCGGCGGGCCCAACCACCGCACCCGGCCGCGCTAAACCCCGGCGAACCGGCACACGAAGCCCTCAAAAGCCCGACGTGTCGAGTACTTTTACGACTACTCGGCAGGGAACTAGCGCGGCGAACTACCGCCGCCGCACCGAATCCTCCACCAGGTCGAGCACCGCGGTGAGTCGCTGCGGGTCCTCGCCGGAAGCCAGCCGGGCCACCAGCCCGTCCAGCACCAGGTCCAGATAGCAGTGCAGGACGTCGCCGGGGACGTCGTCGCGCAACCGCCCGGCCTGCTTCTGGCGTTGCAGCCGCTCCGTCGTCGCGGCGGCGAGTTCGGCGGACCGGTCCGTCCAACCCTGCCGAAATGCCTTGTCGTGGCGCAGTTTCCGGGCGATTTCAAGCCGGGTGAGCAGCCAGTCGTACTGGTCCGGCGCGGTCAGCATGTCGCGCATCACCCCGATCAAGCCGGCGCGGGCCGCCAACTCCGCCATCTGGGCGGCATCCTCCTGGGCCAGCGCGAAAAACAACGTGTCCTTGTCGCGGAAGTGATGAAAGATCGCGCCGCGCGACAGGCCGGTGCTCTGCTCCAGCCGGCGCACGGTGGCCTGCTCGTACCCGTAGGCGGCGAAGCAGCGGCGGGCGCCGTCGAGGATCTGGCGGCGCCGCGCCGTCAGGTGATCCTCGCTGACCTTAGGCATCAGGTGATCGCAGTCCGCGCGGGCTATTTTGCCTTCAGCATGTTGCGCAGCACGTACTGCAGGATGCCGCCGTTGCGGTAGTAGTCCGCTTCGCCTGGGGTGTCGATCCGCACCACCGCGGTGAACTCTGTTGCGCTGCCGTCGGCCCCGGTCGCCGTGACACGCACGGTGGCCGGAGTGACACCCTCGTTGAGCGCGGTGATGCCGGTGATGTCGAAGACTTCGGTGCCGTCTAGCTTCAGCGACGCCGCCGACTGACCGTCGGGGA
>DASTNJ010000123.1:0-2344 GCA_035721065.1 Mycobacterium sp. | reverse complement strand
CGGATGATCTGGTTGGTGACGTGCGGACCGTAGAAGTCGCTGGTGTCGATGTGGGTGATCCCCAGCTCGATCACCTCGCGCAGCACGGCGATCGCGGCGTCGTGGTCTTTGGGCGGGCCGAAGACGCCGGGGCCGGCCAGTTGCATTGCCCCGTAGCCCATCCGGTGGACGGTCAGGTCCGGGGTCAGTGCGAATGTTCCGCCGAGTGCTGTCATGGTTGTTCCTCCTAGGCGAGATTCGGAACCGTCAGTCGGAGAACCGGATTGGGTCCTCGGGACGGTCGTAGTGCGCATACCGCGCTTCCTCCTTTGTCTCGTCGTCGTATGCGCTGAACTGCACCGACAGCTCTTCGGCAATGAACAGCAGTCGACGGGACATGAGTATCTGTGGGTCGTCGAAGTCGAAAACCCTTGGCGGTGCATCGTCGAGCAACTTCTGCAGCTCCGCCACCAGTGCCTGCTGGCCGGGCCTGAAGCGCTGTAGCGCAGCACCCACGAACTCGGGTTCCGCCCTGACGAGTTCCGGACCCTCCTGGCGAGCCTCGTTGTCGAAGTCCCGGATCACCAAGTAGACGGTCACCAGCTGAGGCTACTCAACGGCCGGTGTCCGATAGCGCCGACCGTTATGCCTCGGACCTACCGGCCCAGGGGCTGTAGTCGGCGATCAGCTCCTCCTGCGGCGGCTGCTGATCGGCCGGGACGTGCTGCAGGTTGATCCGGACCCGGTACCAGATCGAACTCGGCCCGCGCATCCCGTCGAGCAGGACGTCGGTCGGTGCCAGCTTTTTCGCGGCGGCGGGGTGACGGCCGCGCCAGGTGTCCAGGGCGGCCATCGCCTCGTCGCGGGTCCTGGTGCGCGCGATCTCGATCAGCGGCAGCGGCGAAGTGCGGCGCCCGTCCAGGTTGCGCCGGGTACCCTTCGGCGCCTTCTCCGCCGGACCCTGCTCTTCGGCCAGCGCCAGCAACGAGTCCAGGCCACCGGCGGTGTCATCGATGCCGGCCCAGGGATCACCCATCTCGGCAAACCGGTCCGGCACGGTGGCGATGGTGAACGCGGCCGGGTCGCAACCGGCGACCTCGTCCCAGCACAGCGGTGTCGACACCCGGGCGTCGCCGGTGGCCCGCACCGAGTAGGCCGACGCGACCGTGCGGTCCTTGGCGTTCTGGTTGAAGTCGACGAATACCCCCTGGCGCTCCTCCTTCCACCAGCGGCTGGTGGCGATCCGCGGAGCGCGCCGCTCGACTTCACGGGCGATGGCCTGCGCGGCCAGCCGCACCTGGGCAAACGGCCAGCGCGGCGCGATCCGGGCATAGATATGAAAGCCGCGCGACCCCGACGTTTTCGGCCACGCCGTCAGTCCGTGGTCTTCCAGCACTGTCCGCGCGACGGCGGCCACATCCAGGATCTGCGGCCACTCGACCCCAGGCATCGGATCCAGATCGACCCGCAGTTCGTCGGGATGGTCCAGATCGGCGGTGCGCACCGGGTGCGGGTTGAGGTCGATGCAACCCAGGTTGACCACCCAGACCAGGCCGGCGGCGTCGTCGACGACGGCTTCGGCGGCCGACCGGCCCGACGCGTAGTGCAGTTCGGCGACCGCCACCCAGTCCGGGTGGTTGGCCGGGGCGCGCTTCTGGAAGATCGCCTCGGTGTTAATGCCCTTGACGAAGCGTTTGAGGATTATCGGGCGTCCGGCCACACCGCGCAGCGCGCCGTCGGCCACCGCCAGGTAGTAGCGGGTCAGGTCCAGCTTGGTGCGCGGCGGTGAACCGCCGCCGCCCGGGAAGACCACCCGGTCCGGGTGGGTGACGACGACCTGCCGGGCCCCGATCTCCAGCGTCAGCCGACCGGCCATGAGCTCGATGGTAATTCCGGGTGGCACTGCGACCAAGGTCACCTAAGGTGAGGCCATGCCTAATCTCACTGACCTACCCGGGCAGCTCGTCGCGAAACTCCAGCAGTACGCCGAGCGGGGCTCGGCCGAACTGCACTATCTGCGTAAAGTCCTCGAATCCGGCGTGCTGAAGCTGGAGTCGCCGCAGGTCATTGCGACTGCGATCGCCGACGCCGTGCGCTGGGGGGAGCTGGGCATGATTCCCGCCCTCAATGCCCGCCGCACCCCGCACCACGCCGCCGTCATCGACGACGAGGGCACCTTCACCTTCAAGGAGCTCGAAGACGCCACCAACGCGGTAGCGAACGGGCTGCTCGCGATGGGCGTGCGCGGCGGTGACGGGGTGGCGATCCTGGCTCGCAACCACCGCTGGTTCCTGATCGCAAACTACGGCTGCGCCCGGGTCGGCGCCCGGCTGATCATGCTCAACAGCGAGTTCTCCGGCCCGCA
>DASTNJ010000122.1:0-43003 GCA_035721065.1 Mycobacterium sp. | reverse complement strand
GGCAGCGAGACCGAGTACGGCTCAGCGCTGGATGCCGCGCTCGGCTGGCAGCGCGACGGCGCCGAGTGGATCCACCTGGTGGACCTCGACGCCGCGTTCGGCCGCGGCTCCAACCGGGAACTGCTCGCCGACGTGGTCGGCAGGCTCGACGTGCGGGTCGAGCTTTCCGGCGGGATCCGCGACGACGCGTCGCTGGACGCGGCGCTGGCCACCGGCTGCGCCCGGGTGAACATCGGCACCGCCGCCCTGGAGAACCCGCAGTGGTGCGCACAGGCCATCGCCGAATACGGCGAGAAGGTTGCGGTCGGACTGGACGTGCAGGTCGTGGACGGCGCACACCGACTCCGTGGTCGCGGATGGGAGACCGACGGCGGTGACCTCTGGCAGGTGCTGGAACGTCTTGACCGCGAGGGGTGTTCGCGCTACGTCGTCACCGACGTCACCAAGGACGGCACATTGGGCGGCCCCAACCTGGATCTGCTGCGCGACGTCACGAGCCGCACCGATGCGCCGGTGATCGCCTCCGGAGGCGTGTCCAGCCTGGACGACCTGCGCGCGATCGGCACGCTCACCGCAGACGGGGTAGAGGGCGCGATCGTCGGGAAGGCGCTGTACGCCGGACGGTTCACCCTGCCGCAAGCACTCGCCGCGATGCGCGGGTAGATAGCGATGGCACTGGACTCCGCGGACCTCGAGGCACTGGTGGCCGAGGCGTCGAGGATTCTCGACGACGCGGCCAAGCCGTTCATCGCCGGCCACCGGGCCGACTCGGCGGTGCGCAAGAGCGGCAACGACTTCGCCACCGAGGTGGATCTCGCACTGGAACGGCAGATCACCGACGCTCTGATGACGGCCACCGGAATCGATGTGCACGGTGAGGAATTCGGCGGCCCACCCGCCGACACGGGCCTGGTGTGGGTGCTCGACCCGATCGACGGAACGTTCAACTATGCCGCCGGATCGCCGATGGCCGCGATCCTGCTGGGCCTGTTGCGTGACGGCGTCCCGGTAGCGGGGCTGACCTGGCTACCGTTCACCGATCAGCGTTACACGGCCGTTTCCGGCGGCCCACTGATCACCAACGGGGTCGCCCAGCACCCGCTGCGCCCGGCGCAGCTGGCCGAATCCCTGGTCGGTGTGGGCACGTTCAACATCGACTGGCGTGGACGGTTCCCGGGACGTTACCGGCAGGCGCTGCTGGAGAACATCAGCCGGGTGACGTCGCGCCCGCGCATGCACGGAGCGACCGGGATCGACCTGGCCTATGTCGCCGACGGAATACTGGGCGGGGCAATCAGTTTCGGCGACCACGTCTGGGATCATGCGGCCGGCGTGGCGCTGGTTCGCGCCGCCGGCGGCGTGGTCACCGACCTGGCCGGCGCCGACTGGACTGTTGAGTCCCGGTCCGCGCTGGCCGCCGCACCCGGCGTACACGAGCAGCTGCGGAATATCGTCCGCACTGTCGGCTCACCGGAGGACTACTGAGATGGATTCGCGCTGCGACGTGGCGGTCCGGGTGATTCCCTGCCTGGATGTCGACGCCGGCCGGGTGGTCAAGGGGGTCAACTTCGCCAACCTGCGCGACGCCGGAGATCCTGTCGAACTCGCCGCTGCCTACGACGCCGAGGGCGCCGATGAGCTGACCTTTCTCGACGTCACCGCGTCGTCGTCGGGGCGGGCCACCATGCTGGAAGTGGTGCGGCACACCGCCGATCAGGTGTTCATCCCGCTGACCGTCGGCGGCGGGGTGCGCAGCGTCGATGATGTCGATGTGCTGCTGCGGGCCGGCGCCGACAAGGTGTCGGTGAACACCGCGGCGATCGCCCGGCCCGAACTGCTGGCCGAGTTGGCCCGGCAGTTCGGCTCGCAGTGCATCGTGCTTTCCGTCGACGCCCGCACCGTACCGGCGGGTTCGCCGCCCACCCCATCGGGCTGGGAGGTGACCACTCACGGCGGACGCAACGGCACCGGCATCGACGCGATCGAATGGGCAACCCGCGGCGCCGAACTCGGGGTGGGAGAGATTCTGCTGAACTCGATGGACGCCGACGGCACCAAGGCCGGATTCGACCTGCCGATGCTGCGGGCCGTGCGGGCTGCGGTGGGTGTGCCGGTGATCGCCAGCGGTGGCGCGGGGGCGGTCGAGCATTTCCCGCCTGCCGTCTTCGCCGGCGCCGACGCAGTGCTGGCGGCCAGCGTGTTCCACTTCGGGGAACTGACCATCGGCCAGGTCAAGGCGGCGATGGCCGCAGAGGGGATCACGGTGCGATGACCGGTCTGAATCCGGCGATCGCGGCACGGCTGAAACGCAACGCCGACGGGCTGTTCGCCGCCGTCGCGCAGGAACGCGGCACCGGGCAGGTGCTGATGGTCGCCTGGATGGACGACGACGCGCTGGCCCGCACCTTGGAAACCCGCGAGGCGACCTACTTTTCACGGTCCCGCGGCGAGCAATGGGTCAAGGGTGCGACCTCCGGGCACACTCAGCATGTGCATTCGGTGCGGCTGGACTGCGACGGCGACACGGTGCTGCTGGAGGTCGACCAGGTCGGCGCGGCGTGCCACACCGGTGAGCACAGCTGCTTCGATGCCGATGCGCTGTTAGGTCCGGCCGACTGACCCGTTGACCGCTTTTACTTCGCGCTGGCACCCGACGCGGCGGTAACAGTGACGCTGACGGTGCTGGCGCCGGCGTTCGAGGCGATCACCAGTTGGGAGGCGTTGGCGGACGACACGACGTGGCCGCCGGTGACACTGACCTGGTATCCGTTGGGATAGTCGCTAGGCGCCACCCAGATCGTGCTCGTCGAGCCGGGAGCGAATTCGCCTGAACCGCCGGCCATCCCGGTGGAGTAGCTGAAGTTGAAGGTGCCGGTGCTGGAGTCGAACGACCAATTGCCCGGCGTGCCCGCGACCAATTGCGGGTAGGACTCAACGAGCGCGTCCAGCTTGCCGGTGTCGACATTGGCACCCACCGGCGGCTTGTCCAGGTCGAAGACCAGTGCGGGTTGACCCGTGGTGGTCGGGTTGCCACCCTGGGTGAAGGAGAACTCCAGCCAGCTCAGCCCGTTCTGGTCGGCGACCTGCCTCTCGTCGGCGATGGTGGTCAGGTTGTTGGTGGATCCGAACTCGCTGATCATGGCCGGTATGCCGTGTGCCTTGGCATAGTCCTGCGCCCAGCCGTCGATCAGCTGCTCGTACGGTAGGCAGCCAAGGCTGCTGTCGCCTATCAGGCTGGTCGTCAGGCAGTAGGGATGGAACGACAGCACGGTGTGCGAGGCGTCCACCGTGCCCAGGTCGGTGTTCACCGGAAGGTTGCCGAACAAGATGTTCGGCTGGAAGAAGATCGGCGTGGTCGGATCGACAGCCCGGATCGCCGACGCTACCTGGTTGTAGAACGGCGTCAGGTCCTGGGTGTCGAAATGCGGGCTGCCCAATGCGGTCGACAGCCATTGCGTCCCCGGCCACGGTTCGTTCAGGATTCCGAAGCCGAGGATGTCTGGATCGCCTTTGAAGTAGCTCGCCACATGCTCGTACATCTGCGCAAAACTGTCCTCGAGTCCGACCCCGGTGGGGGCGTGCGAGTTGGCCCAGAACGCATCCCAGGCATGGTTCTCCGCAGGGTTGAGGACGTAATTGGCCGGGAACCCGAAGCTGGGGTTGGGCAGTCCGCCGGTCTGCACCGCCCATGCCGGCGCGCCTTGGCCGCCGAACACCTCGCTGTAGCTGCCCTGGTTCATGTCGAGCAGTGTGACGATGCCGTGGTCGCCGAGCATCTGCACGGTCTGTTCGATCGAGGCCAGGTAGGCGTCGTTGAAGACGCCCGGCTCGGGTTCTACGGCCGACCATTCGACGTTCAGCCGCACCGCGTTGAAACCGTTGGCGGCCAGGAACGCCGCATCGTCAGCGCCGAATCCGTCCGCGGATGCTTCATACGGGGGAAGGTTGTCGATCTGGTTCAGTCCGTGCAGGATCACCACTTTCCCGTCGGCGTCGGTGATCCAGCTGCCGGCTGTGCTCAGCGGCAACACCTCCGGCCCGTCGGTGCCCGCGGTCGACGCCGGGACAACGGCACTCGATGTCGCGCCGGTCAGCGTGCCAGCGTTGCCGACCGCACCGTGCTCGCCCAGTCCAGCGGCGTTGCCGCCGGCCCCGCCCAGCGCCGGCAGGCCATCGCTGCCCGCACCACTGCCGGCCGCACCACCGTCGCCCCCATTGCCCAGGAACTGCCCACCGGCACCACCGTCCCCGCCGTCGGCACCGGCTCCGCCGACACCGCCGGCGCCCCCGTTGCCGATCGCTCCGCCGGCCCCACCGGCGCCACCGGCTATGCCGGCTTCGGTGGAATCCCAGCCGGAACCGCCGTCGCCGAACAACACGCCACCCGCACCGCCGGCGGGATGCGCTGCCGTACCGGCAGTCCCGTCGCCAATCAAGAACACCCCTGCCGCCTTGTTGATGGCAGCGTCGACCTGCTGGCCCTCGGAACTGTGAATCCAGTCCTGCAGCGAGGTGTGCAGCGGCAGGTAGAAGTCGGCCTGAAAAGCCTGCGCGACGTCATCACCGGCATCGGCGGTCGAGGCCACCGCCGCCAGGCTCGACGCCGCCGCCGCGTCGCGCACCGGCGACAACGCCGCATCGACCACATCCTCCAAACCATCGGCGCCAGCCACCGCAACCCCCACCAGCGGCGCCAACCCCAACCCCACAAACACGCCCGCGGCCACACCCAACCCCACCGGACGGCGAGCCACCTGGATGCCGCGACGGCGAGTCATATTCCGGTAGTTCCTCTCGGATCTGGTGGATCGCAGACGTTTACTTCGCGCCGGCAGCAGACGCCGCGGTCACGGTGACGCTGACGGCGCTGGCGCCGCTGTTCGAGGCGATGACCAGTTCGGGGGCGTCGGCGGCCGAGACGACGTGGCCGCCGGTGACACTGACCTGGTAGCCGTTGGCGTAATTGGTGGCCGGCACCGCGATGGTGGTCTGCGAGCCGGCCGGGAAGTCGCCGTGGCCGGCGGGCATCGCGGTGGAGTAGCTGAACTGGAAGGTTCCGTTCTCGAACGACCAGGCTCCCGGGGTGCCGGAGACCACCTGTGGGTAGGGCTGGGCGAGGGTGTCCAGCAGCGCTGTATCGACGTTGCTGCCGGTCGGCGGCTGGCCGACGGTATGCACCAGGTTTTCGTATTCCCAGTACAGCCAGCCGAATCCGTTGTGGTTCGCTTCGTTCATCGTCGTGTTCAGCGTGTCGGTGTTGGTGGTGTTACCCCATTCGGTGAGCATCGCCGGAATGCCGTGGGCCTTCGCGTATGTCTCTGCCCCGCCCTGGAGGAGGTCTTCGTATGCCGCGCAGCCCAAGCTGCTGGTCGGTATCAGGGCCGTGGTGAGGCAGTAGGGGTGGAACGAGAACACGCTGTTCGGGTCGTTGACCGTGCCCAGGTTGATCGGCGCGGCCTCCTGCTCGAGGACGTTGGGTTCGAAGAAGACCGGCGTGGCCGGGTCGACGGACCGGATGGCCGAGTCGACCTGGTTGTAGAACGGCGTCAGCACCTGGGTGCCGAATTGCGGGTTGCCCGATAGGGTTCCCAGCCACTGGGAGCCTGCCCACGGCTCGTTCATGATCTCGTAGCCGACCACATCGGGGTCGTTCTTGAAGTACTCGGCGACGTGCTGCCACATCTGCGCGTAGTTGTTCTCCAGCCGAATACCCTGTGCCACTTGTCCGTTCGCCCAGAAGGTGTCCCAGGCATGGTTCCCGGCGGGATTCAGCGGGTATCCGAACGGGAACGGCACGGTGTTGAGATTAGGGAGCCCGCCGGTGTCCGTTGCCCAGGCCGGAGCACCATCGAACCCGACTTCCGAGCCGTATCCGTCCTGGTGCATGTCGAGGACGGAACGGATGCCGTGGTTGGCCAGGATTTGCACCGCTTGGTCGATCTGGGCCAGGTAGGCGCTGCTGAAGACACCGGGCTCGGGCTCCAACCCCTGCCACTGGACACCCACCCGCACGGCGTTGACTCCGTTGGCGGCCAGGAACGCCGCGGAGTCATTGGTGATATCGGAGGGAAGGAAGAGTGCACCCTTGCCGGCTTGGACCATGTTGACGCCGTGCAGGATCACCGCCTGCCCGTCGCTGTTGGTGAGCCAGTTGCCGGTGGCGGTCAGCGCGCTGTTGCCACTCGGCGAAACGCCGGCGATGATGCCGAACTGGCCCACCGCACCGTGTTCACCGAGCCCGCCCGCATTGCCGCCCGCCCCGCCCAGAGCCGGCAGGCCGTCGCTGCCCGCACCACGGCCGGCCGCACCACCGTCGCCCCCATTGCCCAGCCACTGCCCACCATCACCGCCGTCCCCGCCGTCAGCACCCAGACCCCCGGCGCCCCCGGCGCCACCGTTGCCGATCGCGCCGCCGGCCCCGCCGACGCCGCCGGCCACACCGGCCTCGGTGGAATTCCAGCCGGCACCGCCGTCGCCGAACAACAGCCCACCAGCACCTCCGGCCGGATGCGCTGCTGTTCCGGCGGCACCGTCACCGATCAAGAACACCCCGACGGCCTTGTTGATAACAGCGTCGACCTGCTGGCCCTCGGAGCTGTGGATCCAGTCCTCCAGGGCGGTGTGCAGCGACAGGTAAGAGTCGGCCTGCAAGGCCTGCCCAATCTCACCGCCGGCATCGGCGGTCGAGGCCGCCGCCAGACCCGACGCCGTCGCAGCGTCCGCCGCCGGCGACAACGCGGCATCGATGACGTCGTCCCAGCCGTCGGCGCCGGCCACCGGGGCCCCCAGCACCGGCGCCAGTCCGACAGCCACCCCGACCGCCGCGCTCACACCAACCGAACACCGATTCACCCGAACGCCGAGACGACCAACCATATCTTCGCGATCCCTCCCGATGCGGGCGGCAATGTGACGCAGATGACACTAACATAGCGGTCGTTCGAATGAACGATACGAGATTCAGCGGGCCTGGCGGCAGTGCGCGCGACATGTCCGGGGACGAATCGGGGCCTCAATCCCGCCGTGGGCACCCGGTCGTGACAGCATCAGTGCCCATGGGTAACACGAACGGCTCCCGTGACGTCCGTTCGCACATCATGCACGTCACGTTGGATCTGATCGGCGAGCACGGGATCGGCGGCCTGACCAACCGGCGTATCGCCAATGCCGCCGGCGTCTCCCTTGGCACGCTCACCTATCACTTCTTGTCGCAGCGTCAACTGCTGGGCGAGGCCCTGTCTGCCTTTGTGACCGGCGAGGTCGACCGACTGTCGGTGATCACGACCGCGTTGGAGCACGACGAGATCAGCGCCGAAGACGCCGCGAAGCGAGCCCAGGACATCGTCGAGTTCGCTGTCACCAGCCACGAGCAGATCGCCCAGTTCGAGTTGTACCTGCACGCCGCCAGGGACGCGGACGCGAGGGAGACCGCGAAACGCTGCTACGCGGCCTACGACGAGCTCGCCACTGCAACCCTCAACGCACTCGGTGCAGCGAATCCGAAGCGCGACGCGACGATGCTGATGGCACTGATGGACGGCTTCGCGCTACGCCGCCTTGCCACCGGAGAACAACCAGAAGAACTGGCAACCCTCATCGTCCGGCTGATCTTGCCGCCGGGCCGGACGGCCAATCACCGGTGACGCGGTCACCGCGTGTCGATCGCGATTTCGCCGGCCGCACCGAGTCCACCCGCCGACGTGTCCTTCACATCGATTCCCGACCGTCCTAGTCGTCGCGCACCGGCGATCAGCGAGTCGATGACGCGCGCCGCCTCCGCATAGCCCAGTCCGTCCGGCGGATGAATGTTGGATACGCAGTTACGTTCGGCGTCGTTGCGCCCAGGCTGCGGCAGGTGGGTCAGGTACAGCCCGATGCTGGCCACCACCGACAGGCCGGGCCGCTCGCCGATCAGCACGACCACCGTCTGCACTCCCATGGCCTGGCCGATGTGGTCGCCGAGCGCCACCCGCGCCTGGGTGGCGATCGCCGGCGGGGCGATCGAGTAGCGGGCACCGGTGACGTCGGCCAGTGTGCGCAGCAGCGGCACCCCATGCCGCATCAGTGCGCCCGGTGACAACCCGTCGCACAGCACGAAGCCCAATTCAGCGCCGGTGCAGGAGATTCCGCTCAGGTCGGCGGGCAACCGGCCCAGGTCCGGACGCCGCAGATACTCGCCGCGGGTGCGGGCCAGGCTGGTCACGACGGTGGGTTGACCGAGCCCGAGTTCGGCGATCCCGTGCGTCAGTGTGGGCACGTCGAGTTGTTCATGCACCGCGTCGCGGGCCAGGGCGTGCGCCGCGTTGAATTCCAGCACGCTGCGGGTCGGCGTCGCGTCGCCGGATCGGCCGAGTCCGATCCGCGCCCTCGTGTGGTTCCGCAGGCTCTGCCAGTGGTCCACCGGTTCGGCTGTACCGCTCACCCCGGCCCCGCCAGGGAACGCAGTGGTGAACTCTCCGCCCCGGCCGGCAGCACCCGGCCGGACTCGTCGGCCATGCCGAGCCGGCGCAACCATTCCTCGAACTCCGGCGCCGGACGCAGTCTCAGGGTGCGTCGCAGGTACAGCACATCGTGGAACGAGGTGCTCTGATAGCCCAGCATCACGTCGTCGGCGCCGGGCACGGTGATGACGAAATTGCAGCCGGCCGCGCCGAGCAGGGTGAGCAGGGTGTCCATGTCGTCCTGGTCGACCTCGGCGTGATTGGTGTAGCAGACGTCGACGCCCATCGGCAGGCCGAGCACCTTGGCGCAGAAGTGGTCTTCCAGGCCGGCCCTGATGATCTGCTTGCCGTCGTAGAGATACTCCGGGCCGATGAACCCGACGACGGTGTTGACCAGGAACGGCGCGAATTCACGGGCCACCGCGTAGGCCCTGGCCTCCAGGGTCTGCTGGTCGACCGGCCGGCCGCCGGCGCCCAGGTGCGCCCCGGCGCTCAGCGCCGATCCCTGGCCGGTCTCGAAGTACATCACGTTGTTCCCGACGGTGCCGCGCTGCAGCGACCGTCCCGCCTCGTCGGCCTCGCGCAGCAGGTCCATGGTCACCCCGAAACTGCGGTTGGCGCCCTCCGTGCCCGCGATCGACTGGAACACCAGATCGACCGGGATGCCCTTCTCGATCAACCCGATGGTCGTGGTCACATGTGACAGCACGCAGGACTGGGTCGGGATGTCGTAGCGCAGCCGGATCTCGTCGAGCAACTGCAGCAGATCCGCGGTCGCCTGCGGGGAATCCGTCGCCGGGTTGATGCCGATCACCGCATCACCGCAGCCGAGCAGCAACCCGTCCAGGGTGGCCGCGGCGATGCCGCGCGGATCGTCGGTCGGGTGGTTGGGCTGCAGTCGGGTCGCCAGCCGGCCGGGCAGCCCCACGGTGGTGCGGAATGCGCTGGTGACACAGGCGGCTCTGCCAACCGCGATGAGATCCTGGTTGCGCATGAGTTTGCTTGCCGCGGCGACCATCTCGGGTGTCAGGCCCGCCGCGACCCGGCGCAGCGTCTGGGCCGCCGTCGGTGTCGCACTCACCTCGAGCAGCCAGTCGCGCAGACCGCCGACCGTCAGATGCGACACGGTGCGATACGCGTCGCGATCGTGCCGGTCGATGATCAGCCTGCTCACCTCGTCGGTCTCATACGGCACGACCAGGTCGGTCAGGAAGGTGTCCAGCGGGACGTCGGCGAGTGCCCATTGGGCGGCGGCGCGTTCGGCGTCGCTGGTGGCCGCGCATCCGGCCAGCTCATCGCCGGACCGTTGCGGGCTGGCTTTTGCCAGCAGGTCGATCAGCCCGTCGAAGTGGTAGCCGACTCCGCCCAATGTCTGGGTGTAGCGCGTTGCCGACGGGCCGTCGCCGCACATGTTCGACTGCTGCATCACGTGCGCCCCATTCAGCCGTTGAGGCGAGCGAACATGCTCTTTTGCGCTTTGTAGAGGCGCGGGAATTCGGCGTATCGCTGGTCGTAGGCGGTTCGGTTGGCCTGGTTGGGGCGGAACGTGGAGTCGACGGGGATGAGGTCGCGCAGTTCGTCTCGGCGCAACTCGCCCATGCCGATTCCGGCGAACAGGGCAGCCCCGCGCAGCTGGGCGTTCAGCGGGTCGGCGACCCGTTCGACGGTGCGGTCGAAAACGTCGGCCATGATCTGGCACCACAGGTCGGATCGCGCCCCGCCGCCGATGATCCGGATCGGGGTGTGCCGGTCGGTGCCGGCGAATTTGTCGACATGCTGCAGCAGCCAACGACTGTTGTAGGCGACTCCTTCCAGGACGGCGCGGACCAGATCGGCGCGGGAGGTGGCCAGGGCCAGGTTGTGGAAGCCGCCGCGGGCGTGGCGGTCGTCGATGGGGGAGTGTTCGCCATTGAGCCACGGGGTGAAGATCACCCTGTTGGATCCCGGCGGCGCTTCGGCGGCCAGCTCGGTGAGGGCGTCATAGGCGGGACGAGGTTCGTCAAAAATGGTGTCGCGCAACCACTGTAGGTTGCGGCCGGCGGTGTCCTGGCTGTTGACCAGCAAGTAGTCCGTCGGGTCGAGACCCGGCACCGTGGTCATCTGGTGGAAGATGTCGGTCTTCTTGCGCGGCAGCGGGCAGCCTATCCATGACGTGGTGCTGATCGCCATGTGCAGCTCGCGGCTGCGCACCGCGCCGGAGCCGACGGCGGCGCTGTGCAGATCGGGAGTGCCGGTGACCACCCTGGCGCGCGGCGAGATGCCCAACTCGGCGGCCACGCAAGGAGCCACGGGGCCGATGATGGAGCCCGTCGGCATCAGCGGCGGCAGCTTCGAACGGTCGACACCGGAAAGCCGTACCAGCACCGGGTCGTAGTCGATGGTGGCGAGGTCGCGGTTGTCGGTGAGCCACGCGGCCATCATCGACGCCGGCGAGGCGGCGACGCGGCCGGTGAACCGCATGCTCAGGTAGTCGACCGGCTCCAGGAACCAGCGTGCCGACGACCGATCGTGCTGCAGGTGCAGGATGTGGCCGACCGGATCCTGGCCGCTGCGGGTGGGCATGCCGCCGTTGCGGCGGATCCAGGTGGCCAGTGCGCGCGCGTTGTAGCCCTGCAGGCGCCCGCCGAGGGCCGCGGCGCTGTACGCGGCGCCGCGGGTGTCCATCCACATCACGCACGGCCCGGTGGGGGTGCCGTCGGCGGCCACCGGCACGGTGCTGGCCCACTGCCCGGTGACCGCCACCCCGACCACCTGATCCCCGGCTATGCCGGCTTCGGTCAGTCCGCGGCGGGTGGCCTCGACGATGATCTGCCACCACACCTGGGCGTCCTGGGTGGCTGAAACATTCGGCCCGTCCGCTCCGAACGTGGTGTCGACGGCGATGTGGTCCGACCAGGCCACGGTGCCGTCCAGCGTCACGAAGCCCACCTTGGGGCCACCGGTTCCCAGATCGACGGCCAGCACCAGCCGATCTGCCCGCCCGGCCGGCACAGCGGCGCCCATCAGACGCGCCGCCGACGAGGCAGAGCGCAGCGATGCGGAGGTGGGGGTACCACCCGCTTGCGAGGGACGGCGCCCATCAGCACGGCGGCAGGGATTGCTGGGTGTCGAGCATCTGCTCCATGAACGCCTCGATGAACTGCGCGGTGTCGTCGGTCAACCCGCCGGGGACGCCGCCGTAGACCGCGGCGCTGACCGGCGCCTCACCGTTGGCGGTTTTGGCCTTGGCGTATTCGACGGCCTCGGCCAGATCGGCGGTGAAGGCTTCGACGACGCCGGGCTGGGTTTGCGGCCGGGTGACGGCCATGTGGATGGCGTTGGGGTATTGCTGGCCGTTGAACCGCCAGCCCTTGGGCTTCATCGCGTCGGCGACGTGATAGATGTCGAACTCGTCGGAGCGGAAACTGAAGCAGAACGTCGGGCTGCCCATGATCCGCAGTTCGGGATGCGAGCGCACCGCGTCCTGCATCGCCGCCGCGGTTTCGAAGATCGCCTTGGCGTAGCCGCGGTACCCCTCACGACCCAACGCCACCATCGACGCCCACGCGGCGGCGACCAACCCACCAGAGCGCGATCCCTCGATCCCGGGCGACATGTATTTGCCGCCTGTCCAGTCCAGCAGGTAGAAGTACTGCGCGTTGCGGTAGGCCTTGTCCCGGAACAACAGGGTGGAGGCGCCCTTGAGTGCGTAGCCGTACTTGTGGTTGTCCGCCGAAATGCTGGTCACTCCCGGGACGCGGAAGTCGAAGGGGGGCACGTCATATCCCAGCTCTTCGCCGAACGGCAACACGAACCCGCCCAGGCATCCGTCCACATGCAGGCCGACCCCGCGCTCCAGTGCCAGCGCGCCCAGCTCGGCGATCGGGTCGATCGTGCCGTAACCGTAGTTGCAGGCCGAGCCCAGGATCGCGATCGTGTTCTCATCGATGTGGTCAGCCACCCAGCCCACGTCGACCTGCGTGGTCTCGGGGTCGATCGGCGCTTTGCGCAGTTCGATGCCGAACAGATGACACGCCTTGTCGAAGGCCGGATGCCCCGTCTCCGGCTTGATGAAGTTCGGTCTGCTGATGCCCCGATGCTTGGCCGCATGCTCCCGGTAGGCGAGCAGGGCGTGGATGATGCTGCCGGTTCCGCCGGTGGTCACCATGCCGGCCGGTTCGGTGTCAGTGACCGCCCCGGCATGCATCAGATCAAGCGCCATGGCGATCACCTCACCCTCGAATTTCGTTGCGCTGGGGCAGATGTCGCGCTGCAGGATGTTCACGTGGGCGAACAGCCCGAACACCTCGTCGAGGAAGCGGTAGTGCTCGTGGTCGCCGCAATACATGGTCCCGGAGACCTTGCCCACCTCCCAGGTCCGGTCCTCGGCGGCGGCCATCTCGCGCAGTTCGGCCAGCACCTCGGCACGCGTGCGTCCATGCTCCGGCAAGGTCCGGTTGACCACGAAGCGATCCGAGTAGGGAAAGTCAGACACGGGCGAAGACCTCTCGGGTGGTGCGGCTCTGAACTACTGTTCGTTCGAACGAACGATAGTAAGGTAGCATCGTCAGGGCGCTGTCGCAATCCAGCTTCGGCGCCCTGCCTACTGACCCTATCTTCGGGAGCCGCCGGCTATCCGCGGATTTCCGGGTGGTTAGGGCTGCGGCGAGGTTCTCCGGGTGCGGTGAGGAATGGGAGTGGTGTTGATGGATGAGGATTTGACGCTGGCGCTGGCGCTGGCCGACCGTGCCGACGCGCTGACGATGGCCCGCTTCGGCGCCCTGGATCTGCGGGTGGACACCAAACCCGACCTCACCCCGGTCACCGACGCCGACCAGGCGACCGAAACCGCCCTGCGCCAGGCCCTGGCCGCCGAACGCCCCGACGACGACGTGTTAGGCGAGGAGTTCGGCGGCACCGAATCCTTCACCGGCCGCCAATGGATCATCGACCCCATCGACGGCACCAAGAACTTCGTGCGCGGCGTCCCGATCTGGGCCACCCTGATCGCCCTGCTGCACGACGGCATCCCCACCGTCGGCGTGATCAGCGCCCCCGCCCTGGACCGGCGCTGGTGGGCCGCCACCGGCCACGGCGCCTACGGCTCGATCGCCGGCACCCCCGCCCAGCGGCTATCGGTGTCGGCGGTGGCCGACCTGGACGCGGCCAGCCTGTCGTTCGCCGGCATGACCGGTTGGGCCCACCGCGGCCTGCGCAACCAATTCCTGCACCTGACCGACTCGGTCTGGCGAGTCCGCTCCTACGGCGACTTCTGGCACCACTGCCTGCTCGCCGAAGGCGCCATCGACATCGCCATTGAACCCGCCGTCTCCGTCTGGGACCTGGCCGCCGTCGACATCCTCATCCGCGAAGCCGGCGGCACCTTCACCAACCTCGACGGCACCCCCGGACCCCACGGCCACAGCGCCATCGCCACCAACACCCTGCTACACGAACAAGTCCTGACCAAACTGCAGCCCTAACCGCGCCACCAGCGGCGACGGCCGGACCGCGCCCGGCGAGCCGGATCACCGGCTGCGCAGCAGCTCCAGCGCCCGGTCGGCGTGGCTGTTGAAATTGAACTCGCTGGAGATCACTCCTAGCACGGTGCGGTCGGTGTCGATCACGAACGTGGTCCGTGCGACCGGCAGCAGCTTGCCGAGCAGGCCGCGCTTGACCCCGAACTGGCGCGCAACCGCGCCATCGACGTCGGACAGCAGCGGGTAGTCGAAGCCGTGCATGTCGGTGAACTTGGCTTGTTTGGCAGGTGGATCGACGCTGATCCCGACCCGGGACGCCCCGACGGTGGCGAACTCGGCCGCCACGTCCCGGAAGTGACACGCCTCGCGGGTGCACCCGGGCGTCATCGCCGCGGGATAGAAGAACAGCACCACCGGCCCGCCGGAGAGCAGCTCACTCAGCTTGCGCGACGCCCCGGTCTGGTCGGGGAGCCCGAAGTCGGCCACGGTGTCACCGGTTTTCACCGCCGCTACGCTACGCCAGTCCCGGCCGGCTCGTCTGGGAAGATGGGCCGGTGCAGACCATCCACGCCGGCACCACGTCCCGGGAGCACTTCCGGTATCTGGCCGCAGGGCACCGGGTTGTCCCGGTGACCCGTAAGGTGCTGGCCGACGCCGAGACGCCCTTGTCGGCGTACCGCAAGCTCGGCGCCGGCCGTCCCGGCACTTTTCTGCTGGAGTCCGCCGAGAACGGCCGGTCGTGGTCGCGGTGGTCGTTCATCGGGGCCGGCGCGCCGACAGCGCTGACGGTGCGTGACGGTGCGGCGGCCTGGCTGGGCGCGGTCCCGCAGGACGCCCCCAGCGGGGGGGATCCGCTGCAGGCGTTGCGCGAGACGTTGCGCCTGCTGGCGACCGCTCCGCTGCCCGGGTTGCCGCCGCTGTCGAGCGGGATGGTGGGCTTTTTCGCCTACGACCTGGTCCGCCGGCTGGAGCGGCTACCCGAGCTGACCGTCGACGACCTCGGCCTGCCGGACATGCTGTTACTGCTGGCCACCGACGTGGCCGCCGTCGACCATCACGAGGGCACGATCACCCTGATCGCCAACGCGGTCAACTGGAACGGCACCGATGAACGGGTGGACGAGGCCTACGACGACGCCGTGGCCCGGCTGGATGTGATGACCGCGGCGCTGAGCCGGCCGCTTCCGTCGACGGTCGCCACCTTCAGCAGGCCCGAGCCGCAGTTCCGTGAGCAACGCAGCGTCGCCGAGTACGGCCGGATTGTGGAACGGCTCGTCGGCGACATCGAAGCCGGTGAGGCGTTTCAGGTGGTGCCATCGCAGCGGTTCGAGATGGCGACCCAGGCGGATCCGATCGATGTGTACCGGATGTTGCGGGTATCCAACCCGAGCCCGTATATGTACCTGCTCCAGGTTCCCGGTGAGGATGGGTCGGTGGCCTTTTCCATCGTCGGGTCCAGTCCGGAGGCGCTGGTCACCGTGCAGGACGGCCGGGCGACCACCCACCCGATCGCCGGCACCCGGTGGCGCGGACAGACCGAGGAGGAAGACCACCAGCTGGAAAAGGACCTGCTCAACGACGAGAAGGAACTCGCCGAACACTTGATGCTGGTCGACCTCGGCCGCAACGACCTGGGCCGGGTGTGCGTGCCGGGCACCGTCCGGGTCGAGGATTACAGCCACATCGAGCGCTACAGCCACGTCATGCACCTGGTGTCGACGGTGACCGGGACCCTCGTCGAGGACCGCACCGCGCTGGACGCGGTGACCGCCTGCTTTCCGGCCGGCACCCTGTCCGGGGCGCCGAAGGTGCGGGCGATGGAGCTGATCGAGGAGGTCGAGAAGACCCGGCGCGGGCTGTACGGGGGCGTGGTCGGCTACCTCGACTTCGCCGGCAACGCCGACTTCGCGATCGCCATCCGCACCGCCCTGATGCGCGACGGCACCGCCTACGTGCAGGCCGGCGGCGGGGTGGTGGCCGACTCCAACGGCCCCTACGAATACACCGAGGCGGCGAACAAGGCCCGCGCGGTGCTGGCCGCGGTCGCCGCAGCGCAGACGCTTGCCGCTCCCGGGGCGAAGCAGGATGGCTGACGCCCCTGCCGGGCAGCGACGGGCCCGGCTGCTGCGGCAGGTTCGGCTGGCGCAGCTGCTGCTGGTGGTCGCCGCCGCCGCACTGTGGGGTGCCGCGCGGCTGCCGTGGGTGGTGATCCGGTCAGCCGACGGGCTCGGACCACCGCGGCAGTTCACCGTCGCCGGTGCTTCCTGGTCGACCGCCCTGCTGCCATTGGCGCTGTTATCGCTGGCCGCGGCCGTCGCCGCGGTCGCGGTACGGGGCCGGCCACTGCGGGTGCTCGCGATCCTGACGGCGGCCGCGAGCCTGGCGGCCGGATACCTGGCGGTCAGCGTGCGGGTGGCCGCCGACGTGATCGCCCGCGGTGCGGAGATCGCCGACGTCCCGATCGTCTCCCTGGTCGGCAGTGAGCGGCATTACCTCGGCGCGTCGCTCACCGGCGTCGCGGCGGTGTGCATCCTGACCGGCGCGGTACTGCTGATGCGCTCGGCGGCGGGCGACCGTGGCGACGGCACCCCGAGCGCCGCCCGGTACGTCACGCCGGCCGCCCGCCGGGCGCAGTCCCAGCTGGATCCGGCCGCCCCCCAGGTCCCGGACATGTCGGAGCGGATGATCTGGGACGCTCTCGACGAGGGCTGTGACCCTACCCAAGATCCCGCTCAAGACCCCACTCAGGACGCCGCCGATACGCCCGCCGGACCGGACCGCGAGGGGCGGTGACATCCGGTGCGGTGACGGTCGTTACCCTTCGATGAACGTTTTCGGTACACATTCGGCAGACCTTCAACGACGTCGTTTACGACCGCAGGAGAGGACCCGGCAGGCATGAGTTCGGCAACCGTGCTCGACTCCATCATCGAAGGAGTTTGCGCCGATGTTGCCGCCCGCGAGGCCGTCGTCAGCATGGCCGAAATCAAAGCCGCAGCCGAGGCGATGTCACCGCCGTTGGACGTGCTGGCCGCGTTGCGCGAGCCCGGCATCGCCGTCATCGCCGAGGTCAAGCGCGCCAGCCCGTCGAAGGGACACCTGGCCGCCATCGCCGACCCGACCGAACTCGCCTGCGCCTACCAGGACGGTGGCGCGCGGGTCATCAGTGTGCTGACCGAGCAGCGACGGTTCAACGGCACGCTGGAGGATCTGGACGCCGTCCGCGCCGCGGTGTCAATCCCGGTGATGCGCAAGGACTTCGTGGTTCAGCCCTACCAGATTCACGAGGCGCGCGCGCACGGCACCGACATGCTGCTGCTGATCGTCGCGGCACTGGAGCAACCCGCCCTGGTGTCGATGCTCGACCGCATCGAATCGTTGGGGATGACCGCACTGGTGGAAGTGCACACCGAGGATGAGGCCGACCGGGCACTCAGCGCCGGCGCGAAGGTCATCGGAGTCAACGCCCGCGATCTCAAGACGCTGGAGCTGGACCGCGACTGCTTCGCGCGGATCGCCCCGGGGCTGCCCACCGACGTGGTCAAGGTCGCCGAATCCGGGGTGCGGGGCACCGCCGATCTGCTCGCATATGCCGGAGCGGGTGCGGACGCGGTGTTGGTCGGCGAGGGCGTGGTCACCAGCGCTGACCCGCGGGCAGCGGTTGCCGACCTGGTCAGTGCAGGCAAGCACCCGTCCTGCCCGAAGCCTTCTCGCTAGCTGTCGATGAGCCGCGTGCCGCCAGCGATGACGACAGATTTTCCCGCCGAGAAGCTTCCCCGCGCCAGTTTCGGGGTGGCCGAACCGAGCGGCCGCGATCCCGATGCGCGGGGCCACTTCGGGGTGTACGGGGGCCGCTTCGTCCCAGAAGCGTTGATGGCGGTCATCGAAGAGGTGACGGCCGCCTACGAGAAGGCGCGCACCGACCGGGCGTTTCTGGACACGCTCGACCGGTTGCAGGCCCACTACACCGGCCGCCCCTCGCCGCTCTACGAGGCGACCCGGCTCTCCGGCCACGCTGCGGGTGCACGGCTGTTCCTCAAGCGGGAAGACCTGAACCACACCGGATCCCACAAAATCAACAATGCGATCGGACAGGCACTGCTCGCCCAGCATATGGGCAAGACCCGCGTGATCGCCGAGACCGGCGCCGGCCAGCACGGGGTCGCCACCGCGACGGCCTGCGCGCTGCTGGGCCTGGACTGCGTCATCTACATGGGCGCGGTGGACGTCGAGCGTCAGGCACTGAACGTCGCCCGGATGCAGTTACTGGGCGCCGAGGTCGTCTCGGTGGATTCGGGGTCGCAGACCCTGAAGGACGCCATCAACGAGGCCTTCCGGGACTGGGTCACCAACGCCGACAGCACCTATTACTGCTTCGGCACGGCGGCCGGCCCACACCCGTTCCCCACGATGGTGCGCGACCTCCAGCGGGTCATCGGCCTCGAGGCCCGGGTGCAGATTCAGGACCAGGCGGGGCGACTGCCCGACGCGGTGACGGCCTGCATCGGCGGCGGATCCAACGCGATCGGCATATTCCATGCGTTCCTCGACGATCCGGGCGTGCGCCTGATCGGATTCGAAGCGGCTGGCGACGGTGTCGAAACCGGCAGGCATGCAGCCGCATTCGCGGGTGGCTCACCTGGTGCCTTCCACGGGTCATTCTCCTACCTGCAGCAGGACGAGGATGGCCAGACGATCGAATCCCATTCGATCTCAGCCGGATTGGACTATCCGGGGGTGGGCCCCGAGCACGCCTGGCTGCGGGAGAGCGGACGGACCGAGTACCGGCCCATCACCGACGCGCAGGCGATGGACGCGTTCAGGCTGCTGTGCCGGACGGAGGGGATCATCCCGGCCATCGAGTCCGCGCACGCAATCGCCGGAGCCCTCGAACTGGGACGCGAACTGGGGCCGGGCGCAGTCATCGTGGTGAACCTGTCCGGCCGCGGGGACAAAGACGTCGAGACCGCCGCCAAGTGGTTCGGCCTGCTGGGCGGTGACCGCCGGTGACGGTCACGCAAAATACCGCCGGTCAACTCGCGCCGATGTTCACCGGCTGTCGGCAGGACAATCGGGCCGCCCTGATCGGCTACCTTCCGACCGGCTACCCGGACGTGCCGGGTTCGATCGCGGCGATGACCGCCCTGGTCGAGTCCGGCTGCGACCTCATCGAGGTCGGCATCCCGTATTCCGACCCGGGGATGGACGGCCCGACCATTGCCCACGCGACCGAGACCGCGCTGCGTGGTGGGGTGCGCGTCCGCGACGCCTTGACCGCGGTCGAGGCGATCAGTGGGGCCGGTGGCCGTGCGGTGGTGATGACCTACTGGAATCCGGTGCTACGCTACGGAGTTGACGCATTCGCCCGGGACCTGGCCGCAGCCGGTGGCGCAGGCCTGATCACTCCCGATCTGATCATCGACGAAGCGGACGAGTGGTTGGTCGCATCAGATCGCCACGATCTCGACCGAATCTTCCTGGTTGCGCCGTCATCGACGCCCGAAAGACTGGCAGCGACGGTCAAAGCCTCCCGCGGTTTCGTTTATGCGGCATCGACGATGGGTGTGACCGGCGCCCGTGATGCGGTTTCGCACGCTGCGCCCCAACTGGTGGGCAGGGTGCGCTCGATCTCCGATATCGCGGTGGGCGTGGGCCTCGGGGTGCGGTCCGCGGAACAGGCAGCCGAAATCGGCGCCTACGCCGACGGCGTGATCGTCGGCTCCGCCCTGGTCAGCGCACTCGCCGACGGTCTGCCCGCCGTGCGTGCGCTGACCCAAGAACTCGCTGGCGGTGTACGGCAAAGGAATCCGCAACGATGACGACGACTCTGCTGGCGTCCTTCCCGAGCCCGGCTCGTGGCGTGTGGCACCTCGGACCGCTGCCGATCCGCGCCTATGCGCTGTGCATCATCGTCGGCATCGTGGCGGCCCTGCTGATCGGGGACCGGCGCTGGCAGGCTCGCGGCGGTGAACCGGGGGTGATCTACGACATCGCCGTGTGGGCGGTGCCGTTCGGCCTCATCGGTGGCCGGCTGTATCACCTGATGACCGATTGGCGCACATACTTCGGCGACGGCGGGGCCGGAATTGCTGCGACGGTGCGCATCTGGGACGGCGGGCTGGGTATCTGGGGAGCGGTGGCGCTCGGCGGAGTCGGTGCCTGGATCGCCTGCCGGCGGCGCGACATCCCCCTGCCGGCGTTCGGCGACGCGATCGCGCCCGGCATCATCCTGGCGCAGGCGATCGGCCGGATCGGCAACTACTTCAACCAAGAACTCTACGGTCGTGCGACGACGCTTCCGTGGGGCTTGCGGATTTTCAACCGGAAAAACGCCGATGGACAGATCTCCTCCAATCTCGTCGACGGTGTGTCGACCGGCGAGCTGGTGAAGGTTGTCGAACCTACGTTTCTGTACGAATTGCTGTGGAACGTACTGGTGTTCGTGTTGCTGATCTACGTTGACCGTCGATTCAAAATAGGTCACGGCCGACTGTTCGCGCTCTACGTCGCAAGCTACTGTGTCGGCCGCTTCGCCATCGAACTGCTTCGCGACGACACCGCCACCCACATCGACGGGATCCGGATCAATTCGTTCACGTCAACGTTCGTGTTCCTCGGCGCGGCGATCTACATCATTCTGGCCCCGAAGGGCCGGGAAGATCCGGCGGTGCTTGCGAGTGCCTGGCGGGACGAAGAGGAGGCCGAGACTCCCGAGCCGACCCCGGAACCGGCTGATGAGCTGGCGGCCGTCGGAGCTTCGTCGAGCGGTGCGCTGGCCGCTGACTCCGCTGACGGCGATGACACGGCCGCAGAGACGGCGGAAGAGGAGCCGGTAGCCGAAGAGATTGCAACTGAAGAATCGGTCGCGGACCAGCCTGCCGCTGAGGAACCCGCCGACGAGCAGATCGAAGCAACGGAACCCACCGCCGAGAATCCCGATGCTGAGGCGACCGCGGAAGACGAGCCGGCAGAAGATCAGGCCGTCGACGAGGAACAGGCGCCCGAAGAAGCCGAGGCGACTCCGGAAGAGACAGCAGCTGAAGAACCCGTGGTCGAGCAGGTCGAGCCGGAAGCCGAAGAGCCCGCTGCTGAAGAACCGGCCGCAGAAGAAACCACAGTTCAAGAGCTCGTCACTGACCAGGTCGAACCCGAGGAACCCGCTGCTGAGGCGATCGCGGCAGAGGAGCCCGCAGAAGAGGAGCCCGCCGACCAGGAGCCCGCCGACCAGGAGCAAGTAGCCGAAGAAGCCGCGACTGAACGGCCGGCTCCGGAAGAGGCGGAGGCTGAAGAACCAGCCGCCGAGGCACCCGCTCTTGAGGAGCAGGCAGCTGAAGAACCCCCGACTGAGGGACCCGTCGCTGAAGCGATCGCGGAAGAGGAACCCGCAGAAGAACAGACCGCCGACCAGGAGCAAGTAGCCGAAGAAGCCGCGACTGAACAGCCGGCTCCGGAAGAGACGGAGGCTGAAGAACCAGCCGCCGAGACACCCGCTCTTGAGGAACAGGTAGCCGAAGAACCCCCGACTGAGGGACCCGTCGCTGAAGCGACCGCGAGCGAGGAGCGCACCGCCGAGGGGCCACCGGAAGATCAGCCGGCGGACGAAAATCAGGTAGCCGAAGAACCCGACGCCGAAGAACCGGTAGCCGACGAACCCGACACCGAAGACGAGGCGCCCGAAGAAGCCACGCCGGAGGACGAGATCGACGACGGTCCGGTTGAACAGCCGGCCCCGCGCTGGCGACTGCGGCCCATCGAGCCGGAAGCGGAGCATACCGACTCCGCCGAGGCCGACGGTGATACCGATGCCGAGGGCGATGCCGATTTGGGCGAGGAATCGGCGCCGCGTTGGCGAGTGCGTACCGAGCAGCGGGCGAAGCCGGCCAAAGTGCCTGCGCGTACGCCGGGCGACTCGGGCCGGAAGCCACGGCGGCGTTGGCTGGGCCGCCGTGCAAGATAAAGCGCCGCCACGATCCCGGCTCTGCACTGTTGCCGGTGCCGGTGCGCTGGTGGTGGCGGCGTTCGCCTACGTCGGCTCAGTGGATCCGCACCGGCCGGGCTCGGTGTATCCGCCGTGCCCGTTCCGGCTGCTGACCGGCTGGAACTGCCCGGCGTGTGGCGGACTTCGCATGGTCCATGACCTGCTGCACGCGAATCTTGCGGGAGCCGTGCTGGACAACGTGTTCCTGTTGACCGGAATCCCGGCTCTGGCGTCGTGGATTTTGCTGCGCCGCATGGGGGATCGCACCTTCTGGCCGGTGGCGACAGCGACGGTCGTCGTGACCGCAACGCTGATCTGGACGGTGGTGCGCAACCTGCCTGGTTTCCCGCTGACGCCAACCCTGCTGACCGGATAGCCGGGCCTGGGCGGGCCGTCGGTGCGGCCGGCGCACTGCCGATACCGCCGGACGCGTTTATGCTGTCGAGGTGAATAGGCGCGGAAAAATCGTCTGTACCCTCGGCCCGGCGACGCACAGCGCAGAGGCGGTCAGAGCGCTGGTAGAGGCAGGCATGGATGTCGCGCGGCTCAACTTCAGCCACGGCGACTACCCGGATCACCAGGCCTCCTACGAGTGGGTGCGCAGCGCGTCCGACGCCAGCGGCCACGCGGTCGGCGTGCTCGCCGATCTGCAGGGACCGAAGATCAGGCTGGGGCGTTTCGCCGACGGCCCCTCCTACTGGTCGGCCGGCGAAACGGTGCGGATCACCGTCGCCGACTGCCCCGGTGACCATGATCGGGTTTCCACCACCTACAAAGATCTGGCCAAAGACGCCGCATCGCAGGACCGGGTGCTGGTCGACGACGGCCGGGTGGAACTGGTGGTGGACCACGTCGACGGTGACGACGTGGTCTGCACCGTCACCGAGGGCGGACCGGTCAGCAACAACAAGGGCATTTCCCTGCCGGGAATGAACGTCTCCGCGCCCGCCCTGTCCGAGAAGGACATCGAGAATCTGGAGTTCGCGCTGCGTCTGGGTGTCGACATGGTCGCCATGTCGTTCGTCCGCTCTCCGTCCGACGTGGAATTGGCCCACCAGGTGATGGACCGGGTCGGGCGGAGGGTGCCGGTGATCGCCAAGCTGGAGAAGCCCGAGGCGATCGACAACCTGGAAGCCATCGTGCTGGCGTTCGACGCGGTGATGGTCGCCCGCGGCGACCTGGGTGTCGAGCTGCCGCTGGAAGCGGTGCCGCTGGTGCAGAAGCGGGCCATCCAGATGGCCCGGGAGAACGCGCGACCGGTGATCGTCGCCACCCAGATGCTTGAGTCGATGATCGAAAACTTCCGCCCGACCAGGGCCGAGGCGTCCGATGTCGCCAATGCGGTGCTGGACGGCGCCGATGCGGTGATGCTGTCCGGTGAGACGGCTGTGGGCAAGCATCCATTGGAGGCGGTGCGCACGATGAGCCGGATCGTCCATGCGGTGGAGGAGAACTCGACGGTTGCCCCGCCGTTGACACACACTCCGCGAACCAAGGCGGGGGTTCTCTCATTTGCGGCACGCGAGATCGGCGAGCGGCTCAACGCCAAGGCGCTGGTCGCGTTCACCACGTCCGGCGACACCGTGCGCCGACTGGCCCGGTTGCACACCCCGCTACCGCTGCTCGCCTTCACCTCACGGCCCGAGATCCGCAGCCAGCTCGCGATGACCTGGGGAACAGAGACTTTCATCGTTCCAGAGCTGAAGACCACCGACGAGATGATCCGCCAGGTGGACAAGTCGCTGCTCGAACTCGGCCGTTACCAGCGGGGTGATGTGGTGATCGTCGTAGCCGGCGCACCACCCGGCACCGTCGGCTCCACGAACCTGATCCACATGCACCGGATCGGCGAGGACGACGTCTAGTGACCGGGAAAGCCCGGATAGAAGACCGGATGGACGAACCCAACCCGGATTTCAAGGAATTGCTGGCGCTGCTGGATCTCCAGCGCGTCACCGACAACGTCTTCAACGGCACGCATCCGAGCAAGACGCCGATGCGCACCTTCGGCGGTCAACTGATGGCACAGGCGTTCGTCGCCGCCGGCCGCACCCTGGTCCATGACCTGCCGCCCAGCGCGATGTCGGTGCACTTCATCAACGGCGGTGACACCGGCGAAGACATCCAATTCCAGGTGGTGCGACTGCGTGACGAACGTCGTTTCGCCAACCGCCGCGTCGACGCGGTCCAGAACGGCACCCTGCTGGCGTCGGCGATGGTCGCCTACATGTCCGGCGGTCCCGGCCTGGAGCACGCCGTCGAAGCGCCGAAAGTGGCCGAGCCGCACACCTTGAGTCCGCTTCGGGAGCTGTTAGTCGGCTTCGAGGAGATCGTCCCGGGATTCGTCAACGCGCCGCACCCGATCGACTGGCGTTACGCCAACGACCCGTCCTGGGTGATGCGGAACAAGGGCGACCGGCTCGACCACAACCGGGTCTGGGTCAAGGCCGATGGGCTGGTACCAGACGATCCGGTGCTGCACACCGCGCTGATGGTGTATTCATCGGACACCACTGTGCTGGACTCGATCATCACCACCCACGGGTTGTCCTGGGGCTTCGACCGGATCTTCGCGGCGAGCGCCAACCATTCGATGTGGTTTCACCGACAGGTTCAGTTCGACGACTGGGTGCTGTATTCGACGTCGTCGCCGGTGGCCACCGACTCCCGGGGTCTGGGAACCGGGCACTTCTTCGACCGCTCGGGCCAATTGGTCGCCACGGTGGTCCAGGAGGGCCTGGTGAAATACTTTCCCAGCGCGTCATGACTGCCCGGGGTGGTCTGCTCGGCCCGCGTTATCGCTGCGGAGTTGCCGGCGGGAGGGTCACACCGAACCTGTCGCCGACCTGATCGCGCAATTGGTCCGTGCACTTCTGCTGCCGGGCCCGATCCGAGCCGGCGTTTTCCATGCAGTGCAGGTACTGGTCGCCGCCGGCGCTCTTGAATAAGCTGAAATAGATGACGACAAAAGCGATTCCGGTCACCACGGCCAGAAAGCCGAGCACCACGCCCGCTACCGCGACTCCGCCGTTGTCGGCCTCGCCGCGATTGGCCCGGGCCCGGCCGGCGAAGCCCAGGACGACCGCGACGACCCCGAGCACGACACCGCCCAGCACCGATGGCGAGGCCACCAGCCCGAGCACAGCGACCGACAGCGCGGCTATTCCCAGACCGTTCCGCGGGATCTCCGGTGCCGTCGGGTAACCGGGGTAGGGAGCCGGATAGGCGCCACTGTACGAAGGCGGTAGATGACTACCGTCGGCGGGCTGTTCGGACTGTCGGTGCGGTTCCGTCATGACTGCCCGGAGAGCACCTTGCCCACTGTTGTGGAGGCACGGCGAACCTTGAACGCCGTGATGATCTCGAGACTCCCGATGACGATCAGCCAGATACCGACGACCAGCGCCAGCACGACCAGGGACGCCAACGGCGAAGCCAAGGTCACGATTCCGGCGAGCAGGGTGATCACCCCCATGAAGATCTGCCAGCCGCGGCCGGGCAGCGCCGGGTCACTGATCGCCGAAACCGTGGTGGCCACCCCACGGAAGATGAATCCGATTCCGATCCAGATCGCCAGTAGGAGGACGGCTACGGCTTCTTCGTCGGAATGGAAGTGCCGGAAACACAGCACTGCCAGAACCAGCGACGCCGCCCCGCTGATGAACAGCAGCACTCGTGCACCCGCTGACGCGACAGGCAGACTGAACGCGAAAATCACCTCCGCGATACCGGTCACCAACAGGTAGACGCCGAACAGGATCGCGGCGATCAGAATGGACGCACCCGGCCGTTCCAAGATCAGCACGCCCAGGATCAGCGACAGGACACCGGATATCAGCGTCGATTTCCACAAGTGCGGCAGCAGCGTCGGGGCAGTGGCGGTTGTCATTGCGGCATTGTGGCATGCGCCGCGGCCGAAAGAAAAGCTTTCGATCACGCAGACGAGTCAGGCAGACCTGGGTGCGGCACCGAGTGGAGCGTAGATCTCGGCAAGAAACTGTTCGACTGCAACCGCAACCCTGCGGGTGCGGGCAGAGGCGAGGGCGTCGAATGCGTGCTGTGCGTAGGGCAATTCGGCGTAGACGACAGGTTGCTCGCTGACCGCGCGGAGCCGCGCGGTGAAATCACGAGCCTGACTGACCGGCACCAGCGAATCGTTACTTCCGTGCAGTACGAAAAACGGTGGTGCAGCGGGGGAGACGTGGTTGATCGGCGATGCGGTCTGGTAGATATCCGGGAAACGACGACGGCTCTGCTTGAACACGTATGTCTGGAGCGCTGGGACCAGTTGCGGGTGCAAGGTGCCGACGCCGCCGGAGAAGTCGTAAATTCCGTAGAACGGGACCGCGGCCCGGACGCTGGTATCGGCATCTTCGAAGCCCGGCTGGAACTGCGGGTCGCCCGCCGTGAGCGCAGCCAATGCGCACAGGTGACCGCCCGCCGAACCGCCGGTGATCGCAATCCAATCCGGGTCGCCGCCGCACTCGGCGATGTGCTCCCTGGTCCACGCGATCGCGCGCTTGACGTCGACGATGTGGTCCGGCCAGGTCGACCGGGGGCTGAGCCGATAGTTGATCGACACGCACACCCAGCCCAGGCTGGCGAGATGGCTCATCAGCGGATACGCCTGTCCACGTTTGCTTCCCACCATCCACGCGCCACCGGGAACCTGCAGCAGAACCGGGGCGCGGCCGTCGCGACTCAGGTCGGGGTGGCGCCAGATGTCCAGCATGTTCCGGCGGCCGTACTCGCCGTAGCTGATATCGCGGTCACGGGCGAAGTCCCGGTATGCCCGCAGCATCCGCAGTGTTCCCGGTGCCTCGACGGCGGCCGCAGCCGGCCCCGGCCGCTTCCAGGGGCCATTCGAACCGGTGCGGCGGTCCTGGCCCAGTTCGCTGTCGAGCGCCACGCGCAAGGTCACATCCGCGGTGCGCCCGAAGTGATTCAACCCGAGCAGCCCGCACCATGATGCGGCCGACACCAGCCAGCTGAACCATCGCGCCCGGGGAGACAGTCGGCGAGACACCGCAGCCAACGTCGCCGACTGTGTGGCGATCAGCTGCAACGGCAGCTCCGAGGCGAACACGCCGCATGCGAAGGCGTACAGCGACGGGTAGCCCCGTTTGAACAGCGGCCGGTATCCGTTCGCGGTGAATGCGGCCCCGATCAGCGATCCGAACACAGCAGCCCACTTCGCCACGCCGTTCTCCTTACCCCGCATACCAATCCGATTCGGCACCTTACCGGCACCGGGGTGACCCGCCGGCAGTCAGTGTGCCTGCGTCGACAGCACCGGCTGCGCCGCCCGGCCGTCATCAGCGGGTGGGCGTTCACCGATCAGGAACCAGGTGCGCATGACGCCCTTGCCCTTGATGTTGACTTTGCCGCGTTCCTCGAAGACGAACGTGCTTTTCAACCGCTCGTAGACGTCCTGTGGCACTTGAATCCGGCCCTCGTTGTCGGTCGATTCCATCCGGGAGGCCAGGTTGACCGCGTCGCCCCAGACGTCGTAGAAGAAGCGGCGCGCACCGACCACACCGGCCACAACCGGCCCGGCGGCCAACCCGATCCGCAGTGAAAGCGGCTGCCCCAGTGGGTCATGCAGACCCGCGACGGTGTCTGCGATGTCGAGTGCCAGCCGGGCCAGCGCCTCCAGGTGATCTGCGCGGGGGTTGGGCACGCCACTGACCACCATGTAGGAGTCCCCGGTGGTCTTGATCTTCTCCAGCCCATGACGATCGGTCAGTCGATCCAGGTCGGTGTAGAGCCGGTTGAGGAACACGACCAACTTGCCGGGCGCGGTCTGGCTGGCCCGCTCGGTGAAATGTGCGATGTCGGCGAACATGATCGAGGCGTCGTCATAGCTGTCGGCGATCACCCCCGTCGCCGGATCTTTCAGTCGCTCGGCGATGGCGGGCGGCAGGATGTTGGTCAGTAGCGACTCGGATCGCTCGTACTCGGCCTCCATGGCGGCCTCCGCGTGGGCGATCTCGCGACCAGCGAACCAGATGATCGCCACCACCATGAAGCATGCGGACGCGACCACGAACACGAACGACACCGTCATCAGCCAGGGCGGCTGTATCCCGGTGTCGTCGGGCGCGATGAACTGCAGGGCGATCGCCAGACCCGCGCCCACTCCGGCCGCCGCGGCAGCCAGGGCGATGTGCTCACCGCCGAGGATCAGCACCGCGATCGTCGCCGAGACCAGGAAGTAGAACTGCATGCCCGAAGCGGTTCCGACCGTCGCGCCGATGGCGCCGATCGCGGCGTAGGCGATGCCGAGGAATGCCAGCGGACCGACGACATCGCCGTATCGGCACAACCGGGGCGTCAGCATGAACAGCGCGGCGGTGATCAAGTTGACCACGCTGATCCACCAGGCGCTTGGATTGCCGGCGAGTTGCAGGACGGCGAAAACCACGTTGATGGAAGCCGCGATCCACACCGAGGCCTTCAGAATCCGGTGCCGCCGGGACGCCTGGACGGTGTCGTGCCGCGTTCCCGTAGGGACGCATTGCGAACGGCGATCGGGGGTCGCCGTTTTGGCCGACCGAGCCCGGGTGCGCCTCATTGCCACGCTTCAAGCCTATGAGCTGGCGGTTCACCGGTCCAGTGTGGCGCGCAGGGCGCCCCGGTCAGCGGAAGCGGATGTCCAGCGTCGCCAGGCCGAAGATCTTCCGGCCGCCGGACTTCGCGGCGACGATGACGACGCCGGTGCGAGTCTCCGGGTCCAGTGATTTGATCCGCCCGCTGAACTCGATATCGCCGCCCTCGGCCGCGGACACGATCAGCGGCTGGGACAGCCGCACCGCGTAGCGCAGGACAGCACCGGGGTCGCCCGACCAGGCCGAGACGAACCCGGCCCCCAAACCCATGGTGAGCATTCCGTGGGCGATCACGTCGGGCAGCCCGGCCATTTTGGCGAGGTGCTCGTCCCAGTGGATCGGGTTGGCGTCTCCGGCCACGCCCGAATAGTTCACCAGGTCGCCGCGCGACACCCCGGTGTGATGCACCGGCAGCGCGTCGCCAACCGTGAGGTCATCGAAGGACAGTGTGCCCGGCGTGCGGGTGGCGCCTGCCTCGGCGATCGTGACCGCACCTTCGGGACGCACCGTCTTCCGGTAGGCGGCCGCGGACTCGTCGGGCGCCATCACGTTCACGTCGTGCATCATCACCTTCTGCACGGCCGCTTTGACTTCCGCGTCGACCTCCTCCGCGGTGACCCCGACGACGGTGGTGTGCAGAGTGTGCACCCGTTCGCCCGCGGTGTCGGTGAAGGTGTTGGTGACGGTGATCAGGTCGCGGCCCGCGATCCTGCGCACCGACGTCAGTTCGACGTCGACGTGCAGTTCGTCACCGGCCACGATCGGGCGATGCTGTTCGAAGACTTCCTCGGTCTGCACGTAGGTGTCGTAGCCGACCACCACCGACTCGAACATCCGCCGGTTGCAACTCATGCCTGGAGTCGACGTAAACGTCAGCGGCGCCACCACATCCGGGTAGCCCAGTTCCGCGGCGGCGGCGACATCCCAGTGCGCGGGGTGGTAGTCCTGCACCGCGCGCGCGTACTCGCGCAGCTTCTCCCGGCCGACCAGGTAGGTGCCGTCCATCTGGTAGTAGTGGCCGACCCGGGATTCGATCGCCGACGCGTCTGGTGCTGCGGTCATTGCTGTGTCTCTACCGTTCTATCGGCGTGCTCGATGTGGCCAATGCTGGCACGATCCCGGCCGCATCGCACCGGTGCCGCCGGAACGATTGGCACCCCGCTCCGGACCCGCCGCGGTGCTGCCGGCCGCGTTCAGAGGTGCGAAAACGCCCCCGAAATGGCGTCGTCGAGCGACGTCAGGGCGTTGTTCAGCGACGTGACCGTCTCCTCGGGAGACAGGGCGGGCTCGCCCGTCGTCGGGAAGAACAGGTCCCAGAGCGACGTCGGGTCCGGGCTGTTGGTGAAGCTGCCGACGTATGCCTCCTGCAGCAATGGCCCCAGTGCCGGGCCATCGGTGACGGACTGGAGGTAGGTCTGCGGGTCCGCCAGGGCGGCCGCGGCGGCGGTAACGCCCTGCTGCCAACCTTGGACCAGCGCGGTGGCGACGTCGGACCAGTTCGTATTGCTGGGGAACGCCTGGAGAACATCGAGCAGGTTCGACAACTGAACCGGCCCGTCGTTCCAGCCCTGGCTGAGGTCGCCGCCGTTGTCGTAGCCCAGGTTGATCAAGATCCGCATGTCGGGTTCCAGCAGGTCGTAGAGCACCTGCCCGCCCGGACTCAGCGTCAGCGGAGCCAGAATCGGCAAGACCTGAGCCGGGATCACGTAGTACTGGGTCAGCGAACCGTCCGCGAGTGGCACGGCGGTGGCGCTGGCGATCTGCTCGGGGCTCAGACCCAGGTAGGTCAGGTGGTTCCAGAAGATGCCCCAGAGCGCGTTGGCGTCGGCGAGCAGGTTGCCCTGGTAGGCCGGGAAGTCGGCGGCGCCGTCGTATTCGATCATGTATTCGTCGGTCGGATAGAGGTTGTCCGGCGTCGGGCTGGCGACCAGCGGGGTCAGGATGTTGTAGGGCGACGGTTGGCTGAACTCGAATACGCCCCCGTTCGGGTTGGCGGGGTCGCCGAGCAGGATGAAGTGGACGTCACTGCTGGGTACGCCCTGGGCCTGGAGTTGTTCCATCGCGAATCGGGCGAAGCCGGCGCTCTGCGAATAGCCGACGACCACAACCGGGTTCGCGGCGAGCTCTTCGGGTGACTTGCCGGCGATCGCGTTCTCGACCGCCGCGGTCACGTCCGCCGCGCCCTGGTTCTGCGCGTATACGGCTGTCGGCAGGAAGGGGGCGATCAACTCCGGCGTAGTCAGCGGCTGCAGGTTGCTGGCATCGGCCGGGCCGCCGGGGTCGGCCGAATTGCCGAGGTCGGTCGGGTCGCTGGAAGCGATCGGGCTGCTGGAGCCGTTGGTCACGACGAAACCGTGCGGCTGCAGGTAGAGCGTGTTGACGGCATCGAGCCACCGTTGCGAGGGCGTCGAGAATCCGGTGGCCCCCATGACAAGTGCGGTACCCTCGCCGAGCGGCGCAAGCGGACTATCGCCACTGGTCAGGCGGATCTCGGCCATTGACAGGCCGGCTAACCGCGAGCTCCCCATCGGGACGGCGACGAGACCGGCCGTGACGGTGACAACCATGACGCCGCTGCGCAGCCGGTGTTTGCTGCGCAGCCGGTGCCTGCCCCGCACGGCCGTCCTGGTCGCGACGCTGTACATCGACGATTCTCCCTACCGCGCGCTGGGGCGCTGTCCTCGCGCCTGCTCAACCGAACAGCCATACTGGCTGTCACGTTTCGGCAGGGGTTTGATGCATACCGAATGGGAGTTCATAGTAACGTCCCGGATGCAATTCTGTCTCCGCGTTGCATCGGAACCACAGTGAATTCGGCTGTTGTCAGTTGCCGACCTGTAGTTTGCCGTGGTGCCCTCGGTGGGATTCGAACCCACACTGGACGGGTTTTGAGTCCGTTTCCTCTGCCAGTTGGGATACGAGGGCTTTGACGCACCTGCTGTGTTCGTCCTCGGTCGCGGTCTCCCACCTTAGACGATGCCGCCGGGCCCGGCGTGCGCTGAATATCACTAGACATTTGCCACCAAGCCGGTCGCCACATGCCGCCGCGCGGGCCACAATGGCGTCATGACCGCCGCCTCGACGACCGACCCCAAACCCCGCCCGGCCCACCGGGTTCTGATCGCCGAGGACGAAGCGCTGATCCGACTGGATCTGACCGAGATGCTCCGCGACGAGGGATACGAGGTGGTCGGTGCGGCCGACAACGGTCAGCAGGCGGTCGACCTCGCCGAGCAGCTGCAGCCGGACCTGGTGATCATGGACGTGAAGATGCCCGGCCGGGACGGCATCGACGCGGCGTCGGAGATCGCCGGCAAGCGCATCGCGCCGGTGGTCATGCTCACCGCGTTCAGCCAGCGTGAGCTGGTGGAGCGGGCCCGGGACGCCGGGGCGATGGCTTATCTGGTCAAACCGTTCGCGATCAGCGACCTCGTCCCGGCCATCGAACTGGCGCTGAGCCGCTCGCACGAGATCTCGGCACTGGAACGCGAAATCGCGACGCTGTCGGACCGACTGGAGACCCGCAAACTTGTCGAACGGGCCAAAGGCGTGCTGCAGGACAAGCACGGTCTGACCGAGCCGGAAGCCTTCAAATGGATTCAGCGCGCGGCAATGGACCGGCGGACGACGATGAAACGGGTGGCCGAGGTCGTGCTGGAGACCCTGGATGCCAAGGACTCCGGGGATGCCGGGGACCCCGACGGCAGCTCCGAAAGCACCGGCAGCACCGAAACCGCGCCGGACGCACCGCGTTGACCCCATCGCCGTCGCGCAGCAAGTACGCTCGATCACGTGCAGCGGCGAATCATGGGGATCGAGACCGAATTCGGCGTGACCTGCACGTTCCATGGTCATCGTCGGCTGTCACCGGACGAGGTCGCCCGGTATCTGTTCCGCCGGGTCGTGTCCTGGGGCCGCAGCTCCAACGTGTTCCTGCGCAACGGTGCCCGGCTGTACCTGGACGTGGGCAGCCATCCCGAGTACGCCACCGCCGAGTGCGACAACCTGGTGCAGTTGGTCACCCACGACCGCGCCGGCGAGCGGGTGCTGGAAGAACTGCTGATCGACGCCGAGCAGCGGCTCGCCGACGAGGGCATCGGCGGTGACATCTACCTGTTCAAGAACAACACCGACTCCGCGGGCAACTCCTACGGGTGTCACGAGAACTACCTGATCGTGCGGGCCGGTGAATTCTCCCGGATCTCCGACGTACTGCTGCCGTTTCTGGTGACCCGACAGCTGATCTGCGGCGCCGGCAAGGTGCTGCAGACCCCGAAGGCCGCCACCTTCTGCCTATCGCAGCGCGCCGAGCACATCTGGGAGGGGGTGTCCAGCGCCACCACCCGGTCCCGTCCGATCATCAACACCCGCGACGAGCCGCACGCCGACGCCGAGAAGTACCGCCGCCTGCACGTCATCGTCGGCGACTCCAACATGTCCGAGACCACCACGCTGCTCAAGGTCGGCAGTGCGGCGCTGGTGCTGGAGATGATCGAGGCGGGGGTGTCGTTCCGGGACTTCTCACTGGACAACCCGATCCGCGCCATCCGGGAGGTCAGCCATGACCTGACCGGCCGGCGTCCGGTACGGCTGGCGGGCGGGCGGCAGGCCAGCGCACTGGACATCCAGCGCGAGTACCACAGCCGAGCCGTCGAGCACGTTCGGGTCCGGGAGACCAACCCGGAGATGAAGCAGGTCGTCGACCTGTGGGGCCGGCAGTTGGACGCCGTCGAAAGCCAGGACTTCGCCAAGGTGGACACCGAGATCGACTGGGTGATCAAGCACAAACTGTTCCAGCGCTACCAGGACCGCTACAACATGGAGCTGTCCGACCCGAAGATCGCCCAGCTCGACTTGGCCTACCACGACATCAAGCAGGGGCGCGGCGTCTTCGATTTGCTGCAGCGCAAGGGTCTGGCCGCCCGGGTCACCACCGACGAGGAGATCGACGCGGCCGTCAACACCCCGCCGCAGACCACCCGCGCCAAGCTGCGCGGTGAATTCATCAGCGCCGCACAGGCAGCCGGCCGGGACTTCACCGTCGACTGGGTGCACCTCAAGCTCAACGATCAGGCCCAGCGCACCGTGCTCTGCAAAGACCCGTTCCGGTCGACCGATGAGCGGGTAAAGCGGCTGATCGCGAGCATGTAACGCTTAAGCTGCTTGCCGTGGCACCGGCCGAGAAAGTCAAAATCAGCAAAGAAGAGCGGCTGATGAACCTCGTCATCTACCTGCTCTACACCCGCTATTTCATCCCCGCCGACAAGATCCGGACCTTGATCGCCGGATACCAGGACCGCACCGACGAAGCGTTCTCCCGGATGTTCGAACGTGACAAGAACGAGTTACGCGACATGGGTGTCCCGCTGGTGACCGGCCGGATCTCCACGCTCAACCCGACCGAGGGCTACCGCATCAATCGGGATGCCTACAACCTGCCCGAGATCACGCTCAGCACCGACGAAACCGCGGCGGTGGCGGTCGCGATGCAGTTGTGGCAGTCACCGGAGTTGACCAACGTCGCCCAGGGCGCGTTACTCAAGCTGCGCGCCGCCGGTGTCGACGTCGACACGACCGACGACATCGTGTCGTTCGCCTCCCCGGCGGCACTGCCGGGTATCCGCGGGTCGGAGCAGGCCCTCGGAGCGTTGCTGAACGCCATCGATTCGGGACAGGCCGTGCAGTTTCCGCACCGCCCGTCGAGCGCCGAGCCCTATGTCACCCGAACCGTCGAGCCGTGGGGCGTGGTCACCGACCGGGGCCGGTGGTATCTGGCCGGCTGGGACCGCGACCGTGACGCCGTCCGCGTCTTCCGGTCATCGCGGATCGGCGCGGAGGTGGTGACGATCGGCCCGGCGAACTCGGTTCGCAAGCCCGACGACGCCGACGTGCGCGAGATCGTCGCCGACGCGATCAAGGAGACCCCCACCGGCGTCACGGCAAGGGTCTGGCTGGCGGACGGCCGTGCCGTTGCGCTACGTCGCGTCGGCAAAGTGGTCGAGCAGGCCGAGTTCGCCGGCCGGACAGGCGAGGTGGTCGAACTGGAGCTCTGGTCTACCGACCGGCTGACCCGGGAGATCGCCGGCTACGGCGCGGACGCGATCGTGCTGGAGCCGGAGTCGTTGCGCGCCGACGTGCTGGCGCGGCTCCGCGGCCAGGCAGGGGAGCAGCACTGATGGCAAAACTGTCGAATCGCCTGGTCCGGCTGCTGAATTTGGTTCCGTACCTGCAAACGCATCCCGGGGTCCGCCCGGAAAAGGCCGCCGCCGACCTGGGCGTGAGCAAGAAGCAGCTGATCGCCGATCTGAACACCCTATGGGTGGGCTGCGGTTTGCCCGGCCACGGGCCCGGTGACCTCATCGATCTGGAGATCACCGACGACTACCTCGGGGTGACGTTCTCGGCGGGGATGGACCGCCCGTTGCGGCTCACCTCGATCGAAGCGGCTGTGGTGCAGGTGGCGCTGCGGCAGTTGACGGAACTGCCCGGCCTGGTCGACCCCGAGGCCGCACGCACCGCCAGCGCCAAAATCGAGGCCGCTACCAGCTCAGTGGGTGCCGCGAGCGGCCCGCCGGTCACTCCGGCACCCAGTGAGACGCCGGCCGTCGCCGCGGTGCGCGACGCGGTGAACCGGCATCGAGCCCTGGCCATCGACTACTTCTCGGCGTCGCGGGACACCAGCAGCCACCGGGTGGTCGATCCGATCCGGGTTGCGGCGCTGTCCGACCAGAGCTACCTGGAGGCGTGGTGCCGCAGTGCCGAAGGTGTCCGGCTGTTCCGATTCGACCGCATCGACTCCGCCGAGGTGCTCGACGAATCGTCGTCACCACCGGTGCCGGCCGTGCAGGCCGGCACCGACACGGCCCTGTTCGAGGGTGACGAGTCGTTCCCATCCGCAACGCTGCGGGTGGCTCCGTCGGCGGCATGGATGTTCGACTACTACCCGATGCGGCTGCTCGGCGAGTCGGCCGACGGGTACACCGAGGTGGCGATGACCTACGCCTCCGACGAGTGGATGACCCGGCTGCTGCTGGGTTTGGGCAGTCAGGTGCAGGTGCTGGCACCGGAGTCGCTGGTCGCCCGGGTGCGCGAGGCCGCGGACGCCGCGGTGGCGGCGTACCAGCAGTCCGGGGCCTGAGCGGGGCGGGGGAAGGCGGACCTGCGGTAGCATCGTGGCGACGTCTGGAGGTATCCGAAGTGGGCAGTCTGAGTCCGTGGCACTGGGCGATCCTGCTGATCGTGGTGATCTTGCTGTTCGGCGCCAAGCGGTTGCCCGACACGGCGCGCTCGTTGGGCAAGTCGCTGCGAATCTTCAAGTCCGAGATGCACGAGTTGCAAAGCGACGGCAATCCTGATGCGTCGGCCGGCCCGGTTAACCCCACCGCGGTGCAGTCCGAGCGGGTCGACCCCCCGGCGGCGGATGGACGCTCCGCCTAACCCGGCATCGGCGGCTGCCGGCGCGAGCGCCATACCGAGCGTCGACTGATCGTGGGTACCGCCGGATTCCGTCGCCGCTTTCTCAGCCGGCTCGACCCTCGTGTGCGCCGCGGACGCACCAACCCGGACGGGACGATGTCGCTCGTCGACCACCTCACCGAATTGCGTACCCGCCTGCTGATCTCGGTGGCCACCATCGTGCTGACGACCGTGCTCGGATACGTCTGGTACTCGCATTCACTCTTCGGGCTGGGCAGCCTCGGCGAGTGGCTGCGCCACCCGTACTGCGCGCTGCCGGCCTCGGCACGGGCCGACATCAGCGACGGGAAATGCCGGCTGCTGGCCACCGCGCCGTTCGACCAATTCATGCTGCGACTCAAGATCGGCCTGGGCGCGGGCATCGTGCTGGCCTGCCCGATGTGGCTCTACCAGCTCTGGGCCTTCATCACCCCCGGCCTGTACCGCAAGGAACGTCGATTCGCCGTGGCGTTCGTCGTACCCGCGGTGCTGCTGTTCGTCGGCGGAGCGGTGCTCGCCTACCTGGTGCTGTCCAAGGCGTTGCACTTCCTGCTGACCGTCGGCAGCGACGTGCAGGTGACGGCGCTGTCGGGGGACCAGTATTTCGGGTTCCTGGTCAACCTGCTGGTGGTGTTCGGGATCAGCTTCGAGTTCCCGCTGCTGATCGTCATGCTCAACATGGCCGGTGTGCTGACCTACGCCAAGCTCAAGTCCTGGCGGCGCGGCCTGATCTTCGCGATGTTCGTGTTCGCGGCGATCTTCACCCCGGGATCGGACCCGTTCTCGATGATCGCGCTCGGCTCCGCGCTGACCCTGCTGCTGGAGTTCGCGATCCAGGTTGCCCGGCTGCACGACAAGCGCAAGGCGCGGCGGGAAGCCCAAAAAGCCGAAGCCGAGCTGCCCGACGACCAGGCGTCGGTGATCGAGGCGCCGGCGCGCATCCCGTCCCCGCATGAGTAGCCAGGCGGAGTTGACCCGGTTCGCCGCCGAGCTGCCGTTCACGCTCGACGACTTCCAGCAGCGCGGCTGCCAGTCGCTGGAAGCCGGCCGCGGCGTTCTGGTCTGCGCGCCGACCGGTGCCGGCAAGACCGTGGTGGGCGAGTTCGCGGTGCATCTGGCGCTGTCCACCGGGGGCAAATGCTTCTACACCACCCCGCTCAAGGCGCTGAGCAACCAGAAGCACACCGACCTGACCGCCCGCTACGGCCGGGACCGGATCGGACTTCTCACCGGCGACCTGTCGGTCAACGCCAACGCGCCGGTGGTGGTGATGACCACCGAAGTGCTGCGCAACATGCTCTACGCCGATTCCCCTGCACTGCAAGGGCTTTCCTATGTGGTGATGGACGAGGTGCATTTCCTGGCCGACCGGATGCGCGGGGCGGTCTGGGAGGAGGTCATCCTGCACCTGCCCGAGGAGGTTCGGTTGGTCAGCCTGTCGGCCACGGTCAGCAATGCCGAGGAGTTCGGCAGCTGGATCCAGACCGTGCGCGGCGACACCTCGGTGGTGGTCGACGAACACCGGCCGGTTCCGCTCTGGCAGCACATGCTGGTCGGCAAGCAGCTGTTCGACCTGTTCGACTACGGCGCCGGCAGGGCCGCAGAAGGCACTGTCGCCGGCCACCGGCGGCAGGTCAACCCGCAACTCGCCCGACACATCGACCATCGGCGGGAAGCGGATCGGCTGGTCGACTGGCAACCACGCCGATCCCACGGCGGGCGCCACCACGGCCGGGGCGGCCGGCCGGGTGGCTACCGGCCGCCGATGCGGCCGGACGTCATCAAGCTGCTGGACGCCTCGGGGCTGCTGCCGGCGATCACCTTCGTGTTCTCCCGGGCCGGGTGCGACGCCGCGGTCGGTCAGTGCCTGCGCTCCCCACTGCGGTTGACCACCGAGGCGGAGCGGGCGCAGATCGCCGAGGTGATCGACCACCGGTGCGGCGATCTGCCGGACACCGACCTGGCCGTGCTCGGCTACTACGAGTGGCGGGAGGGGCTGCTTCGCGGCCTGGCCGCCCACCACGCCGGACTGCTGCCGGTCTTCCGGCACACCGTCGAGGAGCTGTTCACCGCCGGCCTGGTCAAAGCCGTGTTCGCCACCGAAACGCTGGCGCTGGGCATCAACATGCCGGCCCGCACTGTCGTGTTGGAGCGGCTGGTGAAGTTCAACGGCGAACAGCACGCCCCGCTGACTCCGGGGGAGTACACCCAGCTGACCGGCCGGGCCGGCCGGCGCGGCATCGACGTCGAGGGGCACGCGGTGGTGCTCTGGAACCCGGCCGACGACACGACCGACCCCGGCGACGTCGCCGGCCTGGCATCCACCCGCACGTTCCCGCTGCGCAGTTCGTTCACCCCGTCGTACAACATGACGATCAACCTGGTGCACCGGATGGGGCCCGAGCAGGCGCACCGGCTGCTGGAGCGGTCGTTCGCTCAATATCAGGCCGACCGCTCGGTGGTCGGGCTGGTGCGCGCGGTCGAGCGCGGAGAGCGGATGCTCGACGAGATCGCGGCCGAACTCGGCGGGGCCGACGCACCGATCCTGGACTACGCGCGACTGCGCGCGCAGCTCTCCGAACGCGAGCGTTCGCAGGCCCGCGCCTCGCGGCTGCAACGCCGCCAGGCCGCCAACGACGCCCTGGCAGCGCTGCGCCGTGGTGACATCATCACGATCAATCACGGCCGTCGCGGCGGGCTGGCCGTGGTGCTCGAAGCCGATCGGGAGAGCAGCGAACCACGCCCGCTGGTGCTGACCGAGAACCGGTGGGCCGGCCGGATCTCGTCGGCGGACTATCCCGGAGGCACGTCGCCGATGGGATCCATGACGCTGCCCAAACGGGTGGAACACCGCCAGCCGCGGGTCCGCCGGGATCTCGCGTCGGCGTTGCGCTCGGCGGCGGCCGGGCTGCCCGACGCCGCGCAACCACACAGCCGGCACAACCAGCACCGCCGGCGCGGCTCGCGGGCCGACGACGCCGCCACGGACCCGGAGGTGGCGGCGCTGCGCGAGCAGTTGCGCCAGCATGCCGCGCACCGCGCCCCCGACCGGGACACCGCAATCCGCACCGCCGAGCGCTACCTGCGGGTCGAAACCGACAATGCGCAGTCCCGCAAGAAGGTGGCTGCGGCCACCAACTCGCTGGCCCGCACGTTCGACCGGATCGTCGGCCTGCTCACCGAGCGCGGGTTCATCCGGACGTCCGCTGACGATTCAGCCGGCCCACCTGGGGCAGCCCATGATCCGCAGGTCACCGACGACGGGCTGCTGCTGGCCCGGATTTACAGCGAGAGCGACCTGCTCATCGCCGAGTGCCTGCGCGGCGGGGCCTGGGACGGCCTGCAGCCCGCCGAACTGGCGGCGGTGGTCTCCGCAGTGCTCTACGAGTCACGCGGCGACCACACCGCGCGCGGGCCGGGCGAACGGTCGGGCCCGGACCCGGTCGGCGTGCCGGTTCGCCGGGCCCTGCGGCAGACCCAGAAGCTGTCGGAGGCGCTGCGAGCCGACGAACGCCGGCACCGGATCACCCCGACTCGCGAGCCCGACGAGGGATTCGTCGCGGCCGCATACTGCTGGGCCCGCACCGGCGACCTCGCCGGGGCACTCGCGGCTTCGGATGTGGCGGGCAGTGGTTCAGCACTGTCGGCGGGCGATTTCGTCCGCTGGTGCCGGCAGGTGATCGATCTGCTGGATCAGCTCCGCAACGCGGCTCCGGACCCCGACCTGCGGATCACCGCGAAACAGGCGATCGACACGGTTCTGCGCGGAGTCGTGGCTGTTGATGCCGGGTAGGCTGGCCCGGGCGCCGCGATGTATGCCCGGCGACCTGCACCCGGGGAGTGAGAGGACTGACGAACGACGATGAGCGGACCGCAGAGGTACGACCCGACTCAGCCCTGGCAACCTCAGCAGCCCGGTCAGGGGGAAGACCAGCAAGGATCTGAGCAAAATCCGGCACAGCAGTGGCAGCCGCCGTCGGACCCGGGCCAGTCTCAGTCCGCCTGGCAGCCGCCGGCCTACGACCCGTCGGGCTCGCCCCAGTACCAGCAGCCGACGGCCTATGGAGCCGCGCCGCAGACACCGCAGTACCCGTCCGCCGGGCCCGGGTATCCACAGCCTGGCCAGCCCACCCAGTACGGTCAGCCCGCCCAGTACGGCCAGCCTGCTCAGTATGGACAGCCCACCCAGTTCGGCCAGCCCGGCCAATACGGCCCGCCGGGGCAGTACGGCCAATACGGCCAGCCCGGTCAGTACGGCCAGTACCCGCAGCAACCCAACCCCTTCGGGCCGCCTACGAAAAGCGGCGGGCGCTCCAAGGCGCTGACCACCCTGGGAGCCGCCGGCCTGGCGGTCGTCATCGCCGCGTTGCTGGTGCTGGGATTCTGGAAGCCCGGCTTCTTCGTCACCACCAAGCTCGACGTCGACAAAGCACAGACCGGCGTGCAGCAGATTCTCTCCGACGAGACCAACGGCTACGGGGCCAAGAACGTCAAAGACGTCAAGTGCAACAACGGGCAGAGCCCGGTGGTGAAAAAAGGGGACACGTTCAACTGCGAGGTCAGCATCGACGGCACCAAGCGCCAGGTGACGGTGACCTTCCAGGACAACTCGGGCACGTACGAGGTCGGCCGGCCCAAGTAACGCCGGGCCGGCTCAGCCGGACAGCGCCTTCTCCAGCCGCGCCAGCGACGAACCGACACCCAACCGGGCCGCCAGATCGGCGGCGCGCTGCGGGTCAGCCACCGTGCGCGGCAGCGCGTCCGCTGCCATCGACAGTGTGACCGGCGCATCGGTGGCCACCCGCACCACCGGCAGCGCGGCGGTGACGTAGTCGCCTGCCGCCTGCAGTTTGGCCCGCGGACCCCTGGGCAGCGACGATCCGGGGTCGGCGGCGGCGGCCAAGACTTCTGCCAGCGAGCCGTGCTGCGTCAACAACGCCGCAGCCGTCTTCTCGCCGATACCGGCGACCCCGGGCAGCCCGTCGGACGGGTCGCCGCGCAGCAACGCCATCTCGGCGTAGGCGGCGCCGGCGCGATCAGCCGGCAGGCCATAACGGTCGGCCACCTCGGCGGGCCCGAACAGCGTCGCCCTGGCCAGGCCGCGCCCCAGATAGAGCACCCGCACCGAAACCGGCTGATCCGCCACCACCTGCAGCAGGTCGCGGTCACCGCTGACGACGATCACCGGATCGACGCGCTCGCGGGCCGCCAGCGTGCCCAGCACGTCATCGGCCTCGAACCCTTCTGCGCCGCCGGTCGCGATCCCGAAGGCGTCGAGGACATCCATGATCATGTCGACCTGAGGGGTCAATTCGTCAGGCACGTCCTCGATGTCGGGATCGGTGTCGGACTCGATCGCCGGTTGCTCGTCAGCGACCCGGTGCGCCTTGTAGGAGGGGATGCGGTCCACCCGCCACTGCGGCCGCCAATCCAGATCCAGGGCCACCACCAGCCGGGCCGGACGGTATCGGGTGATCAGCGTGGCCATCGTGTCCAGAAAACCGCGCAGCGCGTTCACCGGCCGTCCGTCCGGCGCGGTGATCGACGCGGGCACACCGAAGTAGGACCGGAACCACATACTGGCGCCGTCGAGGAGCAGCACGGGGGCGGACATGACCGTCAGGTTAGCCTGTTGGCCATGGGTTCCCGCCGATTCGGCCACGCGGTTTACGCCCGTCGACTGGCCGCCGCGGCCGCCGCCGCAGCCGAAGCCGGTTTGGCCGGTCTGGTGATCACCCCGGGCTATGACCTGCGGTACCTCACCGGGTCGCGAGCACAGACCTTTGAGCGGCTCACCGCCCTGGTGCTGCCGGCCGCGGGAGCACCCACCGTGGTGGTGCCGAGGCTGGAGTTGGCGTCGCTCACCGAGTCGGCCGTGGCCGACCTGGGCCTCGCGGTCGTCGATTGGGTGGACGGCGACGACCCGTACCGGATGGTGGCAGATGCGTTGGGCGGCCCCGCATCTGGCACATGTGCGGTCACGGACGCGATGCCCGCACTGCATCTGCTACCGCTGGCCCAGCTACTCGGCGCGGTGCCGGCGCTGGCCACCGATGTTCTGCGCGATCTGCGAATGGTCAAGGACGCCGGCGAGATCGACGCGCTCCGGAAAGCCGGTGCGGCCATAGACCGGGTGCATGCGCGGGTTCCGGAGTATCTCGTTCCCGGCCGCACCGAAGACGACGTCGCGGCGGACATCGCCGATGCGATCGTGGCCGAGGGCCACTCCGAGGTAGCGTTCGTCATCGTCGGCTCCGGCCCGCATGGCGCCGATCCGCACCACGAATGTTCCGATCGTAAGCTGCAGTCCGGCGATGTCGTCGTCGTCGACATCGGCGGCGCCTGGGAACCCGGATACCACTCGGACTCGACGCGCACCTACAGCATCGGCGAGCCGGATCCAGAGGTGGCACAGTGCTATTCCCTGCTGCAGCGAGCCCAGCAGGCTGCCGTCGAAGCGATCCGACCGGGTGTCACCGCCGAGCAGATCGACGCCGCCGCCCGCGACGTGCTGGCCGAGGCCGGCATCGCTGAACACTTCGTGCACCGCACCGGACACGGCATCGGGCTGTCCGTGCATGAAGAGCCCTACATCGTCACCGGCAACACATTGCCGCTGGCACCGGGGATGGCGTTCTCCGTGGAACCGGGAATCTACTTTCCGGGCCAGTGGGGCGCCCGCATCGAAGACATCGTCGTCGTCACCGAGGACGGGGCCGAGTCGCTGAACCATCGTCCGCGTGAGCTCACCGTGGTGACTACGAATTCCGAAGGACCCGACTCGAAATGACCGATCCCGCTTCACCGCCGCACGGCAGCCAACCGACCGCGGACACCGCCAAGCACGTGGACTACCTCAAACGGCTCACCGTCGACCTGCGTCGCTCGCGGCGACGTGTCGCCGAGCTCGAGGCCCGTTCGTCTGAGCCGGTTGCGGTGGTGGGGTTGGGTTGTCGGTTTCCGGGTGGGGTGGGGTCGCCGGAGGATTTGTGGGATGTGGTGGTGGGGGGTTGTGATGTGGTGTCGGGGTTTCCGGAGGATCGGGGTTGGGATGTAGCTGGG
>DASTNJ010000121.1:0-2273 GCA_035721065.1 Mycobacterium sp. | reverse complement strand
CAAACCGCAACGCACGACGCCGCCGCCGTATTTCTCCGGATTCCCCGCCCGGGCCCGGCGCGCGCGCCCCGATGACTCATGTCAAGATGCCCGCTTGGATTGAGTCGTTGACTCATCGGGATTTGCCCGCTTCGGGGTGCTGATGACGAGGCTGCCGTCGGCGCGTTTGGTCTTGGTGCCGGAGACGTAGGCCCGGTTGGCTTTGGCTCGGCGGGTGACGCTCTTGCGGCGGACGCGTTCGAGCAGGGTGGCGCAGCGTTGTCCGACCTGGCGGCGGACCGCGGCGGGGTTGGTGGTTTCGAGCAGGGTGGCGAGCTGGCGGGCGTCGATGTCGTCGAGGGCCGGGTCGTTGGGGTGCGCGGCGGCGTCGGTCAGCAGCCGCTGGTACGGGGTCTGGGCCTGGTCGTAGCGTTTGGTGACCTTGGCGCCGACCCGGGTCTTGGAGATCAGTTTCTGCTGCGGGGTGAACAGGTTGATCAACACCGACAGGGTGGGCCAGATCTGGTTGAGCAGCTCGATCTCGCCGGGCGTGTCGTAGCGCCAGTAGCCGACGGTGCGCCGGGCGATGTCCCAGTTCTTCTGCTCGACGTGGCAGCCGTCGTTCTTGTTGCCCGGCCTCGACCGGGTAAAGGTGATCTTGTTGTCGAGGCACCAGGTGAGCAGGTGGGCGTTGATGAACTCGCTGCCGTTGTCCGAGTCGATGCCCAGCAGCGGGAACGGCAACGCGGCCTGGATGGCCACCAGCGCGGCGAACACGTGCCGGGCGGCCTTGTTGCGCACGGAGCGGACTTCGGTCCAGCCGGTGGCGATGTCGGTGACCGTCAAGCTCCAGCCGAAGTCTCCGTTGGCGTCACCGCCCTCGTGCCCGACTAGGTCGATCTCGACGAACCCGGGCCGGTTCTCGTCCCAGTCGGCCCAGGTCCGTATCGGGATCTGCGACTTCAGCAGCGAGCCGGGCTTGGTGTGAGACCGACCCTTCAGTTCCAGCTTCTTGCGGTCGCCGGCCAGCCTGCGGTCGATGGTGGCCGCCGACATGCCGCACAGCAGCTGCGCGGTGACATCGTCGATGTCCAGTTCGCCGTGCCGGCGTAGCGCCGCGACCAGCGTCGGCAGCCCGGGCGCGAGCCGCTTGCCGGTCGGCCCGTCCAAGGTGGCCCAGCACACCCGCAGCGCCGCGATCACCGCCTCGTCGTACTTCACGACCGGCTCCCGCCGCTTGCGTGGCCGGCGCGGCTGCCCCGGCGCCGGAGCCGTCCGGATCGCCCTGCGGGCGTGGTCGCGATGCCAGCCGGTCAGCGCACACAACTCGTCCAGAATCGCCGACCGCTCGACCCGCGAACCCCGCTGATAGCGGCCCTTCATCTCCTTGGTCACCTGCCTGCGCGCACCCATCTCCAGCCCCATCCCCTCAGCCACGCAGCCGGGCATCTTCAGATGAGTCAACGACACGCGCTACGCGGACATTTTCGATGAGTCAACGCGGCGTTTTGCTGCGGCGGCTGGCCAGCCGTTAGACTGTGCCGGTTGCCCTGCTCCGGGCGGCGGTACCCGAGAACCCGACTCATGCGCGCGCCTGCGCGTCCAAGGAGGCCGACAGTGGCCAGCGTCTGCGATGTCTGCGGCAAGGGGCCCGGCTTCGGCATGTCGGTCTCACACTCCCACCGGCGCACCCACCGCCGGTTCAACCCGAACGTGCAGACGGTGCGCGCCCTCGTCGCGCCCGGCACCCGCCGGCGGATCACGGTGTGCACGTCCTGCCTGAAGGCCGGCAAGGTCACCCGCGCCTAGGTCCGGACCGCCCGCCGGCGCGACAGCTCAGCCGGGCGTCGCCAGCCAGTAGCGCAGCTTGCCGTGGCGCTCGTCCTCGAGCACGCCACCATGGGCCTCGATCACCCGGCGCGAGGCCACGTTGCCCGTGTCGCAGGTGACCGGCGCCGGACTCGCGACCCTCGACCCACCAGTAGTGGTGCAGGGCACGTACCCGATCGGGCGGGCAGCGCCCTCGTCGGCGTCCGCGCGCAACCGGCCACGAACCCGGAAAAGACCGCCGGTTCGGCCCACCGGTCACGCCATCGGCGCAGCCCGGTACCGATCATCGAGGCCTCACCCGGGCGGCCGCGTCCCTCGGCCGTGAACTCGACCATCGCCGCGACAACGAGCGGTCACCCGCGCCCGACTCGCTCGACCGCATTCCTACCGCGGTATGTCGCGCCTCGGTAGGATGACTGCGGTCGCCCAGGTGTGGCGCGACCCGGCCGGACGCCAAGCGAATC
>DASTNJ010000120.1:0-7455 GCA_035721065.1 Mycobacterium sp. | reverse complement strand
CGCTTGCGCTGCGGTCAACGGTGGTCATGGTTGAACAGGCTACCGGGGACCCAGGTAGGTTGACCGGCATGAGTCAGACGGTGCGCGGCGTCATCGCCCGCAACAAAGGCGAGCCGGTCGAGGTGGTCGACATCGTGATCCCCGACCCGGGACCGGGTGACGTGGTGGTGGACGTGATCGCCTGCGGGGTGTGCCACACCGACCTGACCTACCGCGAGGGCGGCATCAACGACAGCTACCCGTTCCTGCTGGGCCACGAGGCCGCCGGCAGGGTGGAAGCCGTCGGCGCGGACGTGACCGCGGTGGCCCCGGGCGACTTCGTGATCCTGAACTGGCGGGCGGTGTGCGGCCAGTGCCGAGCATGCAAACGCGGGCGTCCCCAGTACTGCTTCGACACGTTCAACGCGTCGAAGCCGATGACGCTGACCGACGGCACCGAACTCACCCCGGCACTGGGCATCGGCGCGTTCGCCGAGAAGACACTGGTGCACGCCGGACAGGCGACGAAAGTAGACCCGGACGCGGATCCGGCGGTGGCCGGCCTGCTGGGTTGCGGGGTGATGGCCGGGATCGGAGCCGCGATCAACACCGGCGCCGTCGGCCGCGACGACACCGTCGCGGTGATCGGCTGCGGCGGGGTGGGCAATGCGGCCATCGCCGGGGCGGCACTGGTCGGCGCAAGGCAGATCATCGCCGTCGACACCGACGCCACCAAACTGGACTGGGCACGCGAGTTCGGCGCCACCCATGTCGTCCAGGCCGACAAGGCCGGTGGTGACGCCGATGACGCGGTGGTGCAGGCGATTCAGGATCTCACCGACGGTTTCGGCGCCGACGTGGTGATCGACGCGGTCGGCCGCCCGGAGACCTGGAAGCAGGCGTTCTACGCCCGCGATCTGGCCGGAACCGTTGTGCTGGTGGGGGTACCGTCTCCAGACATGCGGCTGGACATGCCGCTGGTCGATTTCTTCTCGCGCGGCGGCGCGTTGAAGTCGTCGTGGTACGGCGACTGTCTGCCCGAACGCGACTTCCCCACCCTGATCAGCCTGTACCTGCAGGGCCGGCTGCCACTGGAGAAGTTCGTCTCCGAGCGGATCGGGCTCGACGGCGTGGAGTCGGCGTTCCACAAGATGCACAGCGGCGAGGTGCTGCGCTCGGTCGTGGTGCTCGAATGACCGGCATCCAGCGGGTGGTCACCCACGGCAGCTTCGAACTCGACGGTGGCAGTTGGGAAGTCGATAACAACATCTGGATCGTCGGCGACGACTCCGAGGTGGTCGTATTCGACGCCGCCCACACCGCCGCGCCGATCGTCGATGCTGTCGGCGGCCGCAAAGTGGTGGCGGTGGTGTGCACGCACGGCCACAACGACCACATCACGGTGGCGCCGGAGCTGGGCGAGCGCTTCGACGCGCCCGTGCTGCTGCACCCGGCCGACGACATGCTGTGGCAGATGACTCACCCGGACAAGGAATTCCGGCCGGCTTCTGACAACACGACATTGACGGTCGCGGGCATGAGGCTGTATGCCCTGCACACCCCTGGGCACTCCCCCGGGTCGATGTGCTGGTACGCGCCGGACCTGGCGGCGGTGATCAGCGGAGACACCCTGTTCGCCGGCGGACCCGGAGCAACCGGGCGCTCATTCTCCGATTTTCCGACCATCCTGGCGTCGATATCCGGGCGGCTCGGCACGTTGCCACCGGACACCGTCGTCTACACCGGCCACGGCGACACCACCGAGGTGGGCGCCGAGTTGGTGCACTACGACGACTGGGTGGCGCGCGGCCACTGACCCGGCAGCTGCCGGCGCCGCCGCTAAGGGGCGGGAGGAGCCTCGGGCGCTTCCGGCGGGGTCGCCGGCGCGGGCGGGGGCACCGGCGACGCGGGCGGCAACATCGTCGGGATCTCCGGGAACATCTGGGATTCACTGGTCGGAATCTCCGGGTTCGCCGGTGGCTCGGCCGGCGGCACCGGCGGTTCGCCCGGCAGTTCGCCGGATGGGAGCAGCGGTGGCGGGGGCTCCAACGGCACGCTCGGCAACCGGGTGGCCGATGTCGTATCGGTGGTGATCATCGGCGTCGCCGGTTCCGTGCTGGCCGCGTGACGCAGGGCGAGGACCGCGATCACACCGGCGATCAGCACCGCCACCGCGCAGGCCAGGATCACTGGCAGCGGCCGGCGGTACCAGGAGACCGAGGCACCGGTCTCCCCGGACGGGAACGACTCATACCCACCCGGGAGCGGCTCATAGCCACCCGACTCGTAATCACCCGGCTCGTGCTCGGTCGGGGGCTCCGATCTTGGCGCGGCCGGCATCGACAGCTCCTCCGGCGCGGGCGTCGAGCCGTCTGCGAACGGAGCCCACCCGGAAGCTGCCGGTGCGGAGAAAGCTTCGGTTTCAGCCGGCGGCGCGATCACCGGTTTCGATCCGGCCGAGGCCGAGGCCGGGGCCGATACCCATGCGGGCAGCGCACCCTCGCCTGCCGCCACGTCCGAACCCTGCGAAGCCTCCAGCGCCGCGCCGAGGGCCGCAGCCAACTCCGGTCGCGGTGAGCTGAGGACGGCGACGCCCAGGTGTTGTGACAGCCCGGTGTTGATCGCGGGAATATTCGCGCCGCCGCCGACCGTCGCAACCGCCGACAAGTCATCGGTCTGGAATCTGTTGCGCTGCAGCATTTCCTGCACTGCGGTAAGAAATCCGTCGAACGGTTCCCGGATCACGCCATCGAGCTCCGCCCTGGTCAGCCAGATGCCGCCGTGAAAGCCTGGCACATCGACGTTCAGCTCGGTCACCGTGTTCGTCGAGAGCTGCTCTTTGGCACTGCGGCACTGGTTGCGCAGACCGGTCAGCGAGCCGATCGCGACCGTGCTGTCCAACGACCCGCCCGTCGTCAGGTCGTCCACCACATGATTGAGCAGCGCCTGGTCGATCAGGTCGCCGGAGAAACCGCTATGCCGCACGGTCGCACCGACGATCCGGTAGTCGCGCGCGGCATCGACGAGGGTGATGTTGGTTCCACTGCCCCCGAAGTCGCACACGGCGATGATCCCGTCCGCAGGCAGACCGGGACTCGCCCGCAGCACAGCCAGCGCGGCGGCAACGTCGGAGATCAACGACACCGGTTGCTGCGACCATTCCGGCACCCGGTTCAACGCGGTTCGCAGCGCGTCCACCGAAGTGATCGACCAGTGGGCCGGGTGAGTCACCACCACCGCCGACGACGGCGGGCGTTGCCCGGTCGTAGCATAGGTCAGCGCATGCAGGCCGTCGGCCAACAGCTGCTCCGGGCGGTGCGTGGACTCGTCGCCCGCCACTATCGGCGCGGCATCTCCGACCCGGTCGACGAAGTCGGTGATCACCAGCCCCGGATCGTCGGGATTCGCCGAAGTCTCGGAGGGGACCCCGACCTGAGGCGCATGGTCTCGATAGAGCGTGATCACCGGCCTGCGGGTGACGGCGCGCTCCGATGTGACCGCGACCAGCGTGGTGGCGCCCACCGACAGCCCTATCGCCGGGGTCGCTGCATCCGCCATGCCGGTCCCGCCTCCCGTGGTGGCCGGTTCGCGGCCACACGACGACCAATAAGACACATCCGCATACAAGTTATCGCCCACCCAGCCCGTTTCCCGGTATTTCCGCAGCGGGTGAGGCGGGTCGTTTGGCGCGGCGCCCCGAGCCGGCACCCAAGCCCTTAGCATCTGATCACGTGGATGAGGTGCCGTCCCGATGAGCCGTGCCGGGTCGCGCTACCCGACACTGAGCGCGTGGCGGTTCGTCGCGGTGTTCGGCGTGGTGAGCCTGCTGGCCGACTTCGTCTACGAGGGCGCCCGGTCGATCACCGGCCCGCTGCTGGCCTCGCTGGGCGCGACCGGCCTGGTCGTCGGTGTCGTCACCGGTGTCGGCGAGGCCGCGGCGCTCGGGCTGCGGCTGGTGTCGGGGCCCCTGGCCGATCGGACCCAGCGGTTCTGGGCGTGGACCATCGCCGGCTACGCGCTGACCGCGGTCACCGTTCCGCTGCTCGGCATCGCGGGCGCGTTGTGGAGCGCCAGCGTGCTGGTGATCGCCGAGCGGGCGGGCAAGGCGGTGCGCAGCCCGGCGAAGGACACCCTGCTGTCGCACGCCACCGCGGTCACCGGCCGGGGCCGTGGTTTCGCCGTACACGAAGCGCTCGACCAGTTCGGCGCGGTGATCGGGCCACTGACGGTCGCAGCAGTGCTGGCCGCCACCGACGATGACTACGCCCCCGCGCTGGGGGTGCTCGCACTGCCCGGCGCAGCGGCGTTGGCGCTGCTGTTCTGGCTGCGTCTGCGGGTTCGCAACCCCGCGGGCTACGAGCTGGACGACCAACAGGACGACCGAAAAGACACCGCGCGGGGCCAACCTTCGGCCGGTGGGGAGCCGAACGCACCGCTGCCCGCCGCGTTCTGGCTGTACTGCGGATTCACCGCCGTCACCATGATCGGCTTCGCCACCTTCGGGCTGCTGTCCTTTCACATGGTCACCCGTGGGATTCTGCCGGCGGCCGCGGTGCCGGTGGTCTACGCGGCCGCGATGGGCGCCGACGCGCTGGCCGCCCTGGCGTCGGGCTGGTGCTACGACCGGATCGCCGGCGACAAGGGTGCGGTGCTGGCCGCACTGCCGATTCTGTCCGCCCTGGTCGCGACGCTCGCTTTCACCGGCAACGTCGCCATGGTGGTGGCCGGCGCACTGCTGTGGGGCGCAGCCGTGGGAATCCAGGAATCGACGCTGCGCGCGGTGGTCGCCGACTTGGTTGCACCGCCGCGTCGGGCCACCGCCTACGGGGTGTTCGCCGCCGGCCTGGGTGCGGCCACCGCCGCCGGCGGCGCGCTCACCGGTTGGCTCTACGACGTCTCGACCGGCGCGCTGGTGGCTTCGGTGATCGTGATCCAGTTGCTCGCACTTCTCGCCGCGCTGATCTTCTCGTTGCGGCAGCGGGCCGGTTGACCAGGAATTTCACCCCCGTGTGTCAGCATGAAGATGTGAACGCACATCAGATCAGCCGTTTCGCCGGCGTTGCTGGTGTTGCGGTTCTGCTGACTGGGATCGCACACGCCGCCGCTGCCCCGGCCAGGTCGGCACCCCCGCCCAAGCCCGCACCCACGCCCGCCACCTCCGACTCGTGCCCCGACGTGGAGACGATTTTCGCCCGCGGCACCGACGAGGATCCCGGCCTCGGCCCGACCGGGAAGGCGTTCGTCGACGCGCTGGGTTCCAGGATCGCCCCCAAGTCGCTGCGGGTATACGCGGTCAACTACCCGGCCAGCAACGACTGGCCGACCGGTGTCGAGGGCGTCCGGGATGCGAGTTCTGTCATCGAGACCGTGGCGGCGAAGTGCCCGAAGACCCGCATGGTGCTCAGCGGGTTCTCCCAGGGTGCGGCGGTGATGGGTTTCGTCACCTCCAGCGCGGTGCCCGACGGAGTCGACGCTGCCGAGGTGCCGCAGCCGATGCCACCCGAGATCGCCGACCACGTTGCCGCCGTCGTCCTCTTCGGCACCCCCAATGAACGGGCGATGAACTTCCTCGGCCAACCGCAGGTGGTGATCGGCCCGCTCTATGCGGGCAAGACCATCCAGTTGTGCGCCCAGGAAGATCCGGTCTGCTCCGAGGGGCTGAACTTCTCGGCGCACATGACCTATCCCGACGAGGGGATAGTCGACCAGGGAGCGGACTACGCTGCGAACCGGCTGCGGTAGCACCCTGCTGCTGGCGCTGGTGTTGCTGCCGTCCTGCGCTGCCCATCGCGGTGAGCCGGCTGCGCCGCCCTCCAGCCGAGTTCCAGCGAGTACCAGCGCCGTGCGAGCGCAACCGGTTCCAGCCACGACCATCGCGCCGCGCACCGAGAGATGGATCGACCTCGCGGTCGGCGACTGTCTGGCCGACCCGCCGCCGAGCGATCCCAGCGTGGTCGACGTCGCGGTGGTGAACTGTGCGGTCGCTCATCAGTCCGAGGTTTACGCCCGCGTCCCGGTGGCGGTGAATGACGCCGTCGCCGATATCGCCAACCACGAGTGCGCCGCCGGATTCAGCGGCTACACCGGGCAGCCGCTCAATGAGAGTCCGTTCGCCATAACGTATCTCATCGACTCCGACCAGGACCGCACCTCCGACAACCCGAAGCCGAGCACGGTCATCTGCCTGCTGCAGGCCGCCAACGGTCAGCCGATGACCGTATCCGCGCGTCGCTGATGCGGTCGCCGATGGCCCCGGTGACAGCCGGGATTTTCGTCGAATTCACCTGCTGGAAGCTGATGGCGCCACTGCTGCCGCTGTGGGCCAGTCGCCTCGGCGCGACACCGCTGGCGGTGGGCGGACTGCTCACCGCCTTCGCGGCCGCCGAACTCGGCTGCGCGCCGCTGCTCGGCGCACTGTCGGACCGGTTCGGCCGTCGACCGGTGATCGTTGTCTCCCTGGCACTCTCGGTGGCATCGTTTGCGATGGTCGCCCTGGCCAGGTCCCTGGCCACGCTGTTCGCCGCCCAGATCGTCGGCGGGTTCGGTGCGGCGATCGTCAGCGTCGGCCAGGCGGCGGTCGCCGACCGGGTGAACCCCACTCGGCTCGCGCAGGCGATGGCGTACCTCGCGGCTGCCATCGGCATCGCCTACGTGGTCGGCCCGGCGCTGGGCGGCGCGCTGTCGGCACTGGGCACCACCGCGCCGTTCTGGGCTGCCACCGTGCTGGCCTTCGGGAACACGGCCATGATCTGGGCCCTACTGCCCGAAACCCGCAGCCCGGACAGGGCCGCCGATCCGATGCCCGCTGCGGTGCGGTGGCGGGAGTTGTTGCGGCCGAAGTGGATGCACCGCCTGGCGTTGACCGCGCTGATATTCGGATCGGTGATCGTCACGCTGGAGGCGGTGCTGCCGCTGTTCACCCATCGCGTGCTCGGCTGGGACGAAGCGCCCAACGGGTGGCTCTTCGCCTATCTCGGCGTCGCGATCGTCGCCATGCAACTGGGGTTGGTGGGACGCTGCGCCACCAGATTCGGCGAGCGACGGCTGATGCTCGGCGGGCTGGCCACCGCCGCAGCCGGGCTGATCCTGCTCGGCGTCAGTGCCACCGTCGCACCGGTCCTCATCGGGGTCGGGCTGATCGGCGTCGGGGCCGGAACGATCATTCCGCTGCTTCCCACCCTGTTCTGCCTCGCCAGCCCCGGCGAAAACCGCGGCGCCGTACTGGGATTCGCGCAGGGACTCATCGCGCTGGCCCGCCTGGTCGGGCCGCTGGTGGCCACCGCGGCATTCACCTGGTCGATCGGTGCGCCGTTCATCATCGTCGGGCTGGCCTGCGTACTCGGTGTCGCGCTGCTGACCGCCGGGCGCAACCCGGTGATCGACGCCGCCGGCGCGCTGGAACCTTGACCAATTCTTCGCGATCTGCTTAACCTCGGGCCCAGTTCCCGGTCGCACAGGAGATCGACATGTCGGGCA
>DASTNJ010000119.1:0-27408 GCA_035721065.1 Mycobacterium sp. | reverse complement strand
GGCGGCGGCCCGCCGCACCCGGCTCCGCCGCGCTTGCGACCACCGCTAGGTCGATGGCGGCGGCCCGCCGCGCCCCGCTAGCCCAGGACGCCGGGGTTGCGCTGGTCGCCGGGGAAACCGTCGGCGACGATGGCGGCCAGCTCGGTGAGCGCTTCGCGGGTTCCGCGCCGCAACCGGTCCAAGTCGATCTCGGCGCCCTCCTCGAGGTGCGCGTCGAACGGCACCAGCTGGACCGCGCGGCACCGCCGGGAGAAGTGGTCGATCACCTTGTTCATGTCGACCTTGCCCGCGCGGGGCCGCACCCCGTTGATGACCGCGATCGAATTGCGGACCAGGTCTTCGCGACCGTGGGCATCCAGCCAGTCCAGCGTCGCCGACGCGCTGCGCGCGCCGTCGATCGACGCCGAGCTGACCACGACCAGGGCGTCGGCCTTGTCCAGCACCGACGTCATCACCGAGTGCAGCAGTCCGGGGCCGCAATCGGTGAGCACCAGGCCGTAGAACCGTTCCAGGATTTCCAGGGTCCGCGCGTAGTCCTCGGCGCTGAAGGCCTCCGAGATGGCGGGGTCCGTCTCCGATGCGAGCACCTCCAGGCCGCTGGGACCCTTCGAGGTGTAGCGGCGCACATCGCTGTAGCGCTCGATGGTTCCGGCATCGTGCAGCAGCTGGCGCACCGTCGCGGCCGTCTCCAGCGGGATCTTCTGGCTCAGCGTGCCGCGGTCGGGGTTGGCGTCCACGGCCACCACCCGGTCGCCGCGAATGGACGCAAAGGTGGCGCCCAGCGTCGCGGCGATCGTCGTCTTGCCGACCCCGCCCTTCAGCGACAGGAACGCCACCCGATACGAGCCCCGCAACGGACGGTTCACCTGGGCGACGAGGTTGTTGTACCGGCTCGCGCGGGGGCTTTCGCCCAGGTTGATGAGCCCGCCGGACATCTTGTACAGCAACAGCCGCCACCCGTCGGACGGCGGCGGCTGAACCGGCCGCAGCAACATGCCGGTGGACAGTTCCGGATACGGCGTGTGTGGCAGGTGCTCGGGACGCTGCGGCGCCCCCCGGACTTGCGTGGGTGGCGCGTCCGGCCCGGTGTAGTAGGCGCCGTAGGCGGTGGGGTCGACGCGCGGGATACCGGTGACCGGTGTGGAGTCCCACGGCGGCATCCCGGGTCGGGGCGCCGTGGGAGGGGCCGGCTCCTGATGGCCGGGTCCGGGGACGCGGCGTTCGGTGCGGAATCCGGCGAAGACGCGAGTGGGGGCGTCTCCGCCCGAATCCGACTGCGGTTCGCCGGTCTCCTGCTGGCCGGTCGTCGATGACGTCTGTGGGGGAATCTGCGTGGTTGGTTGTTCGGGCGCCCCCACGCCCGCCGTTGGATGCTCGGACACTGCATTCCCCCTTGTTGTGCGCACTCGGTGTGCGCTATTCCCTTTGTGCCTTATTCGGGGTGGTTGTTCACCTAGTTCACCCTCAACCCACGCCCGCATAAGAATGCAGGCCGACAGTGACCAGATTAACGAAGAACAAATTGAAGATCATGGCCACAAACCCCGCGACGTTGATCCAGGCGGCTTTCCTGTCCCGCCATCCGGCCGTCGACCTGGCGTGCAGGTACGCCGCGTAGATCACCCACGCGACGAACGAGACGGTCTCTTTGGGGTCCCAGCCCCAATACCTGCCCCATGCCTCTTCGGCCCAGATGGCCCCGAAAATGACCCCGAAACCGAACACCGGGAACGCGAAGATCGTGGTGCGGTAGGCGATGCGGTCCAGGGTCTGCGCGTCGGGGAAGCGCCGCACCAGCCGGGCCGGCGCGCTGTCGATGTCGGGATCGCCGAGCCGGGAGGTGCGCAGCAAGAACAGGATGCTGGCGATCCCGGCGACCATGAACACCCCGGACCCCAGGCTGACCACCGACACGTGGATGGGCAACCAGTAGGACTGCAGCGCGGGCATCACCGGCGCGGCATTGGTGTAGAGCCAGCGTCCGGACACCGTGAGCAGGATCAGCACCGGCAGCAGCAGAAAGACCCACAGCGGGCGGTATTGGGGGCGGCGCAACACGATCGCCCCGGCGATCAACCCGCACAGACAGGTCAGGTTGATGAATTCGTACATGTTGCCCCACGGCACCCGCACCGTGGCCAGACCACGCAGCACGAGGCACGCCAGCAGCAGGCCGGTGCCCAGGTACACCACGGACAACCCGGCCCGGCCGACGCGCTCGTCGATCGGGCGCTGGGCTGCCTCTTCGACCACGCCGGGGGTGACCGAATCGGCGCTGACCGAACCGGCCAGGACCCGGGCGCGCTGGTCCGCGCGACGCCCGCCGGCGTACGCCAGCTCGAAGGCCAACAGCAGCAGCGCGATGACCAGGGTCACGACGGCCGACGTGAACGCCCAGTCGGAGTAGCGCGCCAGCTCGACGTTGACGTGCAGCGTGTTCATGTGACGTCCACCTGAGAACTCCTTTGGGACACCGGGGGCGTCTCGGCGCGGCCGGCGTCGCCCAGTCCGTCCAGCAACCGCTCGGTCAATCGCTCGAACTCGTCGCCCCACCCGGAGTTGTCGGTGCGCGCCAGCCCGCCCAGCTCGACGTTCACCGTACCGGGTGCCCCGCCGGCGTCGGGCGTCAGACGGACCCACACCCGGCGGCGACGCACCAGCAGCGACACCAGCAGGCCGCCCATCATCGTGATCGCGAAGACGAGCACCCAGGTCTGGCCCGGGTCGTGGGAGACCTGCAGGTTGACGAACGGCACGGCGCCGACGAAGCGGATCACGGTGCCGGCCGCCGGCCCCTGGTCGATCCGCACCTCCTGGCCCGCGCGCAGGTTGACCCGCTTCTCCTTGGTCAGCCGGCCCTGCTCGATCAGCCGGGGATCCAGGGTGAACAGCGACTGCGGCCGCCCGGTGTCCAGCCCGGTGTCGCCGCGGTAGATGTCGACGGCCACCGCGGGGGCGTTCAGCGCGGGGAAGCGCGACGACAGCAGGGCGCCGTCCAGTTGCTCGGTCGGCGCCAGCAGGCCCTGGATGGCGATCTGGTGCTTGCGGCGCTCGGCGGGGTCGGGGTAGCTGCCGGCCGGCGGATCGATCCGCGCCACGCCCGACGAGAGCAGGGTTCGCGGGTTGTCCGGTCGCCACTGCACGGTCGACGTGCGGGTCTGGCCGTCGCCGAAGACGACGGTGAAGGTGGGCGCGTAGCCGTGGCCCTGCAGGTAGGCCCGGACGCCGTGCAGCCGCAGCGGATGGTTGACCTCCAGCCGGTAGGGCCGCCAGTGGCCGGTGTCCAGGTCGGCACCGGCCTGGTAGTCGATGTCGGCCACGAACGAGACGGCCTGGCCGGTCACCAGGTAGTCGGCGTGGAAGTCGTTGACCCGGATGCACATCGGGAACAGCGAGGTGCCGTCGACGGTGGTGCCGGCTCGAAACGAGTCGAACGCGGCCGGCGAGGCGGAGCAGAAGCCCGGGCCGCCGTCGGCGAGCACGATCACGTTGCCCTCGTAACCGAACATCCTGCCGACGGCCACCGCGGCCAGCAGCCCGAGCAGCGAGAAATGGAAGACCAGGTTGCCGACCTCGCGCAGATACCCCTTCTCGGCGGACACCTCGGTGGCGCCGGTGTCGGGGTTGGTCCGGATCACCCGGCGCCAGCCGCGCAGCCGGCCGGCCAGTTGCGCCGCGACTTGCTCGGGTTCGCCGGTCAGCTGGGCGGTGGCGTGCTTGGGCAGCCGGCCCAGGTTGCGCGGGGCGGCGACCGGCGCGGCCCGTATGTTGCGCAGTAGTTCGACGGTGCGCGGCGTCAGGCAACCCACCAGCGAGACGAACAGCAGCACGTAGATCGCGGTGAACCAGAAGCTGGTGAACACGTCGAAGGCCTGGACCCGGGCCAGCCACGGGCCGATCACCGGGTGCAGCGCCAGGTACTCGTCGACCTTGGCGGCGTTGAGGTTGCGCTGCGGCAGCAGTGCGCCGGGGATTGCCCCGAGCGCGAGCAGAAACAGCAGCACCAGCGCGGTGCCCATCGAGGTCAGCGCCCGCCACAGGTTGCGGGCCTTGGCCGCTGGTGGCGCGAGCAGACGTGAAAGCCCCCCGAAACGCCGCGTTTCGGGGGCCCTAGCGTCTGCTCGCGGGGGGGTGGTGACCATCAGACCGGGAGCCTGACGTCGGTGACGAACGCGGCCTGCAGCCAGGAGATGAAATGCCCCCAGGCGCCGGTGGCCAGCGCGACGCCTACCGCGATCAGCAGCACGCCGCCGAAGACCTGGATGCCCCGGGTGTGCCGGCGCAGCCAACCCAGGCCGGCCACCGCGCTGGCCGATCCGAACGCCAGCACCACGAACGGGACGCCCAGACCCAGGCAGTAGGCGCACACCAGCACCACCCCGCGGGCCACGCTGGCGCCCTCGGTCGCCGACGCGACGGCGATCACCCCGGTCAGCGTCGGCCCCAGGCACGGCGTCCAGCCCAGCCCGAACACCGCGCCCAGCAGCGGTGCGCCGACCACCGTGGACAGCCGGCGCGGGGTGAACCGGACCTGCCGCTGCAGGGCGGGCACGAACCCGACGAACACCAGTCCCATGATGATCGTGAGCACGCCGCCGATTCGTTGCAGCACAACTTGATTGGTGATCAACGTGGTGGTCATGCCGAGCACCGCGACGGTGCCGAGCACGAACACCGCGGTGAATCCGGCGACGAACAGCAGCGCCGACCCGGTCACCCGCCAGCGGACCCGCCCGGTCGGAGCCTGTTCGGTGACGTCGACACCCGCCTCACCCACCGTGGCGGCCAGATACGACAGGTAGCCCGGCACCAGCGGCACCACGCACGGCGACGCGAACGACACCAGCCCGGCGAGTGCCGACAGCGTCAGCGCCAGCAGCAGCGGGCCGGTGGCGACGGTCTGGCTGAGCCCGGTCACGGCGATCCGGGGCCGATCATCCGGCGCCCGCCGTGTTTTCGGCGCTTTCTAGGGCGAGCTGCTGTACGACCGGCTGCAGGTCGCCGGCGAGCAACTCGCGCAGGAACACCGCGGCGACCCGGTGCCGGCGGTCGAGCACCAGGGTTGCCGGGATGACCGAGGACGGGTACCGGCCGCCGAAGGCGATCATGGTACGCATCGCCGGGTCATAGATCGACGGGTAGGGCACGTGGCGGTCCTTGACGAAATCCTGCGCCGCCTGGCGGTCGTAGTCGCGGACGTCGACGCCCAGGAAGGCCACGCCCTCGGCGTGGGTGGCGTCATAAACCTGTTGCAGCTGGCCGATCTCGGTGCGGCACGGCCCGCACCACTGCCCCCACACGTTGAGCACCACCACCTGGCCGGGGAAGTCGTCGACGCCGATCGTGCGCGCCGGGTCCATCAGGTCCGGCCCGGCCACCCGGCCGGGGCGTCCCCGCGATTCCGGTGGATCGTAGCGGATTTCGGTCCGGCCGCCCGGCGAGACGAATTCGAATGTGCCGCCGTGGGTCACCGCGTCGTCGCCGGTGGCGCAGCCGGTGCAGCCGATGACCACGATGACAGTGACGGTCAACGCCGCCCATGCCCCCCGCACGCTCACTCCTGCGCCGGCACCCGGTATTCGACATCGACCAGGCGATCGCCGTCGTACACCAGCGAGGTCACCGACGCCAGCTCGCAATCGCGCCGCCTCGGGTCGTGCCAGAGCTTCTTGCCGGTCAGATACATCCGCGCCGTCCACACCGGCAGCTGGTGGCTCACACACACCACCTCGTGGCCGGCGGCCCGGGCCCGCGCCTTGTCCACCGCGGTGGCCATCCGCGCCGCGATCTGTGCGTAGGGCTCACCCCACGACGGGGTGAACGGGTTGCGCAGATGCCACCACACCCGCGGGCTGCGCCAGGCGCCGTCGCCGGGCGAGACGCGGTGGCCCTGAAAGATGTTCGTCGACTCGATCAGGTCGGGGTCGGTGTCCACGTCCAGGTTGTGCCGCGCGGCGATCGGCGCGGCCGTCTCCTGCGCGCGTTGCAGCGGGGACGCGATCACCGCGACGATATCGTGATCGGCCAGCGCGTCGGCCACCGAATCGGCCTGTGCCCGGCCGGTTTCCGACAGTGAGAAGCCGGGCAGCCGCCCATAGAGGATGCCCTCCGGGTTGTAGACCTCGCCGTGGCGCACCAGGTGCACGCGGGTACGTTCGGCCATCAGAGCTGCTGCTCCGTCGCGGATGCGGCGGCCTGCGCGGCCGCGGGCAGCGCGTCGGCGATCCGCCCGAACGCATCCTCGGTGAGCGCCGCCGAGACGAACCACGCCTCGAATGCGCTGCACGGCGGGTACACCCCGGAATCCAGCAGGGCGTGGAAGAACGGCGGATACCGCCACGTCTGGCTGGCTCGCGCGGCCGCGAAGTCCGCAACCGGAGTCTCGGCGAAGAACACGCTGAACATGTTTCCTGCACGCGGGATCTGGTGTGGCACACCGGCCGTCGTCAACGCATCCGACAGGAGTGCGGTCAGCCGGTCGGCGCCTGTGTCCAGTGCGGCGTAAACGCCGGCGTCGGCCGCGTGCAGGGTGGCCAGCCCGGCTGCGGTGGCCACCGGGTTGCCGGACAGCGTGCCGGCCTGATACACCGGCCCCAGCGGCGCCAGCCGGTCCATCACCTCGGCGCGGCCGCCGAACGCCGCGGCGGGCAGGCCGCCGCTCATCACCTTGCCGAACGTGAACAGGTCGGCGGCCACCGGATCGATGCCCTGCCAACCACTTCGGCTGACCCGGAAACCGGTCATCACCTCGTCGACGATCAGCAGGGCGCCGTGCTCGGCGGTGATCGCGCGCAGCGCCGCGTTGTACCCGGGGGCCGGTGGCACCACACCCATGTTGCCGGGGCTGGCCTCGGTGATGACCGCGGCGATCTGGTCGCCGAACTCGGCGAACGCCGCGGCCACGGCCTCGAGGTCGTTGTAGGGCAGCACGATCGTGTCGGCGGCGGTGGCGCCGGTGACGCCCGGCGAGGAGGGAAGCGCCAGCGTGGCCACCCCGGAGCCGGCGTCGGCGAGCAGCGCGTCGACGTGGCCGTGGTAGCAGCCGGAGAACTTGACCACCTTGGCCCGGCCGGTGAATCCGCGGGCCAGCCGCAGCGCGCTCATGGTGGCCTCGGTGCCGGAGTTGACCAGGCGGACCTTGTCCACCGCCGGCACCCGGGCGATGATCTCGGCGGCCAGTTCGGTCTCGGTGCGGGTCGGCGCGCCGAACGACAGGCCGTGGGCCGCGGCACGCTGCACCGCCTCCACCACCGCCGGGTGGGCGTGGCCGAGGATCATCGGCCCCCAGGAGCAAACCAGGTCGACGTAGCGGTTGCCGTCGGCGTCGGTGAGCCAGCAGCCGTTCCCCTCGGTGATGAACCGCGGCGTGCCGCCGACCGAGGCGAACGCCCGCGCCGGCGAGTTGACCCCGCCGGGAGTCACCGCGCAGGCGTCGGCGAACAGCGCCGCCGAGGCCATCACGGCCCGGGCCGGCACGCTCATCTGGTCAGCGCTAGCCACGGCCACCAGTGTTCCAGCCCGCGCCGCCGGGTTGCCGCTGGGTTCCCCTTGCCCAAACCGACGGTGCCGCGACGCCTCGTCGAACTCTTCCGCGTTCGCGTCGATCTCGACGGGCACAAGCGGCACTTGAGCCGGAACGGCAGCAACCGGTTGGATGGCGTGCATGCAACTACCGCAATGGCTGGCCCGGTTCAACCGCCACGTCACCAACCCGATCCAGCGGCTGTGGGCCGGCTGGGCGCCGACGTTCGGAATCCTCGAGCACGTCGGCCGGCGCTCCGGCAAGACCTACCGCACCCCGCTGAGCGTGTTCAGCACCTTGGAAGACGGACAGGCCGGGGTGGCGATCATGCTGACCTACGGCCCCGACCGTGACTGGCTGAAGAACATCACCGCCGCGGGCGGTGGCCGGCTCAAGCGCTACGGACGGACTTTCCCGGTAACGGACCCGCGGGTGGTCAGCAAAGCCGAGGCGGCGCGGCACGTCAGGGCGGGCTGGCGGCCGATCTTCGCGCGGCTGCCGTTCGCGCAGGCCGTGCTGTTGACCAGGGCGGCCTGAGCCATGCAGTTCTCCGAGCGGCGTGCCCGGTTCAACCGGGTGGTGACCAATCCGCTGTTCCGGCCGATCTCGGGCTGGGTGCCGCTGTGGTCGATCGTCGAGCACACCGGCCGCCGGTCCGGCAAGACGTACCGCACCCCGGTGTCGATGTTCAGCACGCCGGACGGCGTCGCGGTGCTGCTGGTCTACGGCCCCGACCGCGACTGGCTGAAGAACCTGCGGGCCGCCGGCGGCGGGCGGGTGAAGTTCGGCGGCAAGACATTCCAGGTGACAGACCCGCGGGTGGTGCCGACGTCCGAGGCGGTCCGGCTGCTGAACCCGCCGTGGCGGCAACTGCTGGGCCACGCCGGGGTGGCGTGGACGCTGCTGCTCACCCGCGCCGGGACGACGCGATGAGCGGGTGGCTGGCGACCGCGATCGCGGACCCACCGCTGTTCGACGGCCTCGGCCAGGGGCGACGCCAGCTCATCGAGCTCTTCGTCGCGTTCGGCCTGACGTCGCTGATCGGACTGGAGCGCGAGCTGCAGGGCAAGAGCGCCGGCATCCGCACCCAGGCGATCGTCGGCACCTCGTCGGCGCTGATCCTGCTGGTCAGCAAGTACGGCTTCGGCGACGTGCTGATCGGCGACCTCGTCGTCGTGGACCCGTCGCGGGTCGCCGCGCAGATCGTCTCCGGCATCGGTTTCCTGGGCGCCGGGATCATCATGACCAGGCGCGGCACGGTGCACGGGCTGACCACCGCCGCCGCGGTCTGGGAGTCCGCGGCGATCGGCATGGCCGCCGGAGCCGGCCTGCTGCTGCTCGCGGTGGTGGTGACCGGCACCCACTTCGTGATCGTGCTCGGCTTCAAGCCGCTGGTCAGCCGGCTGGCCCATCGGCTGCGCGGGACGATCACGCTGCAGGTCACCTACGAGGACAGCCGCGGCGTGCTGCACCAGCTGCTGAGCATCTGCCGGCAGCACGAGTGGCAGCTGACCGAGATGGCCGTTGACACCAACGCGCTGCCGGGTCACGTCGAGGTGACGATGACGCTGTTCGGCCCGGGCCTGAGCGAGGCGCCGCGGGTGCTGGCCGAGATCGACGGTGTGGTCGCGGTGCGTCAGCCGAACCGGGAAGAGTGAGTGTCCGCACTGGACTGGCTGCTGGCACCGCTGACGGGGGCGGATTTCCTCGCCGGCGTGTGGGGCGTGGCTGACCACCACACCGGCGGCCGCGACCCGGACTACTTCGAGGGCAGGCTGCCCGGGTTGTCGACGGTCGACGGGCTGCTGGAGCATGTCCGGCCGGAACCGTCGGCGGTGCGGTCGGTGAAGGGCTACGAGCACACCGATTTCGGTGTCTACCGGCTGCCCGACGGCAGCCTGGACCTGGCGCGCGTGCACGGCGACCTCGCCCGCGGCCACACGATCGTGCTGGACGGACTGGAACGGTACGTGCGGTGCGTCACCGCGCTGTCGCACGGACTCGAGGTCGAACTGAACTTCCCGGTGCAGGTCAACGGCTACCTCACCGCACCCGGATCGGCCGGCTTCCTACCGCACTACGACCACCACGACGTGCTGATCCTGCAGTTGCAGGGCTCGAAGGTCTGGCATCTCTACGGCGACGCCGCGGTCCCGCCGCACGATATGCAGCGCCAGCGGGAGAACGATCCACACGGGCTGCCGTCGCCGACCGAACCGCCGGCCGACGTGCACCTGACCGCCGGTGACACGCTCTACCTGCCGCGCGGCCGCATTCACTCCGCCGAGACGACCGCAGATGCGTCGATCCACCTGACCGTCGGCCTGCATGTGCCGACGGTGCTCGACCTGCTGACCCATACGGCGCATCTGCTCAGCCTGCGTGACGACCAGATTCATGCGCGGCTGCCGGCGCGGTATCTGGACGACGCCGGCGTGCGCGCACGTCTGCCCGTCCTGCTGCGGGACGCGCTTGCCGCGGTCGAGCAACCCCCCGCCATCGCGGACGGGCTCGACGCCATGGCCGACCTGCTGGTCCGCCGGGGCCGTTGTCCACCTGTCGGTCAGCCCGCGGATGTCGCCGGCATCGACGGGCAGACCCGGGTGGTCAAATACCAGCCGCTCTACTCGCGGGTCACGTCCACCTCCGGCCGCGTCGCGCTGCATTTCGCACAGCTGCGGGTCAACGCCGACCCGGAACACGAGACCGCGCTGCGGTTCCTGTCCAGCAGCACCGAGCCGTTCCGGGTGGGCGACCTGCCCGGCCTGGATGCGGCGCGGCAGATCGAGTTGGCCCGGTCGCTGATCACCAGCGGCTTCCTGGTGCGGCTGCCGGACAGCACGATCGCAGGTGCTTGAGATAAGCCGTCATCCATTCCTCGTCTGCTGACAGATTAGGGTTCGCTTTCTAGATTTGCGGATTTCGACGGCGTACGCTCGACCAACGATGACCGAGCCGATCTGGATGGCCTCACCGCCGGAGACCTGGTCGGCGTTGCTCAGCGCCGGGCCCGGACCCGGCCCGCTGCTGGCGGCGGCCGGCGGGTGGGACGCGTTGAGCACCGAATACGCGTCGGTGGCGGGCGAGCTCTCGGCGACCCTGGCCGCGGTGCAGACCGGGGCGTGGCAGGGTCCGAGCGCCGAGTCCTACGTCGCCGCGAACGTGCCCTACCTGGCCTGGCTGACGCAGGCCAGCGCCGACAGCGCCGCAACCGCCACCGCACACGAGGGGGCGGCCACCGCCTACAGTGCCGCCCTGGCGACGATGCCAACGCTGGCCGAACTGGCCGCCAACCACGCCATCCACGCGGTGCTGGTGGCGACGAACTTCTTCGGGGTCAACACCGTGCCGATCGCGCTCAACGAGGCCGACTACGTGCGGATGTGGATTCAGGCCGCCACCGCGATGACCGCCTACCAGACCGCGTCGACCGCGGCGGTGGCGGCAGCACCGAGCACCGCGGCGGCACCGCCGATCCTGCAGGCCAGCACCACCACTCCCCGGCACGTGCACGACCGGCACCATCAACCGGCGACCCAGGACAACTCGAACATCAACGCCCAGTGGTTCGAGACGAGGCTCACGACCTTGGAGAACCTGTGGGCCAACGGCGGGTTTCAGGAATTCGCGACGTTGCTGCCGCACTGGGCGGGCGAGCTGATCCAGCCCCTCGGGCCGTCGCTGACCTCGTTGGGGACCGGGATAGCCGACGCCGCCATCGCTTTCACCCCGGTGATCGCCGGGTCGGCGATCGCCGGCACCCCGCTGGCCGGCTTGGCCGGGCTGGCCGGGCTGGGCGGGCTGGGCGGACTGCAGGGGCTGGGCGCGGTGGCCGAGCCGGCGCTGCCCGCCGAGGCGCCGCCGGCCGGCATCGCCGTCGACACGCCACCCGCGCCGGCTGCGGCGGCCCAGGCAGCGCCCACCACCCCGATGGCACCCACCACGGCGGCGGCCGGGGGTGTTCCACCGAGTGCGGCACCGCCGGTCGTTCCGCCGGTGACCGGGGCGGAGACTGCGGGCTTCCTCTACCTGGTGGGCGTCCGCGGCCGCGATGCCGAGGCGACCGCGACATCGACGAGCCGGGCGAGATCGCGACAGCCGGAGGGCACCGACGCACCGGTGGCGGCCGCGGCCGCCGGCGTCCCGGAGCATCGGCGCCGGAGGCTTCGAAAAAACCTGGTGGACCGTGGATTTCGCGATGAGTACCTGAGCGCGGACTCCGACACGGATCCCACCGGATCCGCTGACCGCCCGCCCGCCCAGCTGACTGCCACATCGGATCGGGACGCCGGGCCGATCGGGTTCACCGGCACGTCGGCCAGCCCGGTGACCACGGCCGCCGGGTTGGTGATGCTCACCGGCGGCCCGAGTTCGACTGACTCGATCGCACCGATGCTGCCGCGTAGCTGGGATGCCGACTCAGGCGCGACGGCCGAGGATGCCCCGGAGGGCGGCGGGCACTACCCCTGACCGGAAGTGCCGGACCCTCCCGGCGTGCCGGACGCTCCCGGTGCACCGGCCGGGCTTCCGGGACCACCTTTGCCGCCCGCGCTGCTCAGGTCCCCGCCGTTGCCGCCGGCGCCGCCGTTACCACCGGGGCCGGTGCTGCCGTCGGTGCCACCGTCCATCCCGGCGCCGCCCTTTCCACCGGCGCCGCCAGCGCCGCCGACACCCGGGGCGGTGCCATTGCCTCCGCTACCGCCCACACCGCCGGCACCGCCCGGCGCGCCGTCGGGATGGGCCGCGGTACCGGCGCCGCCGGCGCCGCCGTTGCCGCCGGCACCGCCCGGAAAGCCTTGCCCGAGTGCGCCCACGGCGGTCGTCCCGTCGCCGCCGGCCCCGCCGGCGCCCCCGTTGCCGCCCGGTGAGGCCGCGCCACCGTCACCGCCGTTGCCGCCGACACCACCGGTGCCGCCGCGGGGCGGGACACCGGCCGCACCGCCGGTACCTCCCGCGCTGCCGTTTCCGCCGTCACCGCCCCGGCCACCGGCGGCGTAGCCGTTGCCGCCGTTGCCGCCGGCGCCGCCGTTGCCACCGCGGCTGGCCAGACCCAAGTACTGGGTGGTGCCGCCGTGCCCGGCGAGTCCGGCGTTTCCGCCCGCACCGCCGTCGGGGTGGGCCGCCGTGCCGGCACCGCCGTTGCCACCCCAGCCGCCGTCGCCGCCGGGACCGCTGATGCCCGCCACCGCGTCGCCGCCGACAGCGCCATTCCCGCCGTCTCCCCCGGCGAACCCGGGAGCACCGGTGCCGCCGTCGCCGCCCCAACCGCCACCGCCGGCCTGGCCGAACAACGATAAAGCGGCCCCGCCGACACCGCCGTTGCCGCCGATCCCGCCGGGCCTGCCGACTCCGTTCAGCCCGTCGCCACCGTCACCGCCGTCGCCGCCGTTGCCCATCAGGGTGCCGCCGGACCCGCCGGCGCCCCCGTCGGCGCCGGGGCCGGCTTCGCCACCCCAGCCCCCGTTGCCGATCAGTCCGGCATCACCGCCGGCGCCGCCGTTGACGCCGGCATTGGCCCCGGTGCAGACATCGCCGACGACCACGCAGGCGTCGAAGCCGTTGCCGCCGTCACCGAACAGCCAGCCGCCGGGTCCGCCGTCTGGGTGCGCGAGCGTCCCATCGATGCCGTTGCCGATCAGGGCGCGTCCGGTCGACTCGATGAACGGAGCGTTGATGACCGCATCGACGGCCTGGCCGAGCGGGCTGGTGACCCACTGCTCGCCGAGGTCGTGAATCGTGGCGTAAAACTCGGCGTTGTAGATCTCCGCCAGCAGCGCCTCGGCGTTGGAGAGCATGGCGTAGATGCCCTGCCCCAGCGGATCCGACCCGGCCACTGCCGGCGCAGCCAGCCCGCCGACGTCGAGACCGTCGGTGACCGGCGCCGTGACGGCGGCAAGGCCGGGAGCGGCGGCCGAGCCGACGGTGTCGGCGATCGGCTCGACCGGGATCAGGTCGTCGATCTCGGCGCGTGCCGAGGGCGCACCGGCCAGCGGGCCCACCCCGAACGCGAGAAACGCCCCGACCCCGGCACCGACGGCACCCACACCTTTGACGCGACGACGTGACACGCTTCAACCTTCCCGTGGCCAACGGTGAGCCTAGCCACCGGCCCGGAGACAAGCAACAGCGGACGCATCGAGGGCAACTTGTCGCAAGTGCGGGACGATCGTCGTCTATCTTGATGGAAACGCGGGTCGGATGGATCCAGGAATCGGTTTCATAACGCCGCGGCGTGGCGGTCCGGGGCCGGCGTGCCGGGCCGCGATCATGGCGCTCGTGTCTGAACTGACCCGCCGCGCGGCGCTGCGGTTCGGCGTCGGCGCGGCCGCCGGCGCGGCAGGCCTGTTCGCGCTCGACGCACTGCTGGACCCGGTCAAGCCCGCTGCCTCGCCGGCCCCGGCACCACACACGCCACCCGACCCGGCCTCGGCCGGCAACGTGCTGCCGACCCGCGAGTCGGGCTCGTTTCTGTCCGCGGCGCGCGGGGGGCTGCCGACGAACTGGATCATCGCCCGGCCGCCGGGCCAGACGGCACCGTTGCGGCCGGTGATCGCGCTGCACTGCAAGGACGGCGACGCCGCCTGGGTGATGGACCTCGGCGTGGAAGATGCGCTGGCCCAACTGGTTCGGGCCGGAAAGCCGCCGTTCGCGGTGGTGGCTGTCGACGGCGGAAACACCTTCTGGCGCCGGCACGGCTCCGGCCAGGACTCCGGAACGATGGTGACCGACGAGCTGATCCCGATGCTCGCCGCCAAGGGGATGGACACCGCGCGGGTGGGGTTCATGGGCTGGTCGATGGGCGGATACGGCGCCATGCTGCTGGGCGCGCGCCTCGGCCCGGCCCGCACCGCCGGGATCTGCGCGATCAGCCCGGCGCTGTACATGACCTACTGGGGGGCGCCGCCGGGAGCCTTCGACAGCGTCGACGACTGGCGGGTCAACTCGCCCTACGGCCTGATCCCGCAGTTGGCGTCGATCCCGCTTCGCATCGACTGCGGCACCTCGGACCCCTTCTACGTCGCCACCAATCAATTCGTCAACCGGATGAACCCGCGACCGGTGACGGCGTTCGACCCGGGCGGGCACGACGACGCGTACTGGCGGGCACACCTGAAGGAGGAGCTGAACTGGCTCGACTCGTGACGTCGGCGAGGCAGCTCAGCGCATGAACCGGCGCAGCCGCAGGCTGTTGGCGACCACCAGCACCGACGAGCAGGCCATCGCGGCGCCGGCGATCATCGGGTTGAGCAGCCCGGCGGCGGCCAGCGGGATCGCCGCGACGTTGTAGCCGAACGCCCAGACCAGGTTCTGCTTGATGATCCGCAGGGTGCGCGCGGCGAGCCGCAGCGCGGTCGGCACCGTGCCCAGGTCGCCGCGGACCAGGGTCAGGTCGCCGGCCTCGATGGCGGCGTCGGTGCCGGTGCCCATCGCCATCCCGATGTCGGCGGTGGCCAGCGCCACCGAGTCGTTGATCCCGTCGCCGACCATCGCCACCCGCGCGCCGCCGGCCTGCAGCCGTTTGACCACGTCGGCCTTGTCGGTGGGCAGCACGTCGGCGATCACCTCGGCCGGGCCGATGCCGACCTCGCCGGCCACCTTCCGGGCGATCATGGTGCCGTCACCGGTGAGCAGCATCGGGGTGATGCCCATCTTCTTGAGCTCGGCGACGGCTGCCGCGCTGCTCGGCTTGACGGTGTCGGTCAGGGTGATCACGCCGCGCACCCGGTCGGTCCAGGACACCTCGATCGCGGTCCCGGTCTCGTGCGCGGCCGACGACGTGGTGATGTCGACCCGCACGCCGTCGACCACGCCGGTCACCCCGTGGCCGGGCCGGTTGGCGAAATCGGTCACCGGACCCGGCGTCAGGCCGGCGGCCCTGGCCGCAGCCACCACCGCCGCGGCGATCGGATGCTCGGAGGCCGACTCGACGGCGGCGGCACGCGCCAGCACGGTGTTCGGGTCTTCCCCGCGACTGACCGCCATGCTGCCGACGGTCATCACGCCGGTGGTCACCGTCCCGGTCTTGTCCAACACCACGGTGTCGATGCCGTGCACCCGCTCCAGTACCCGCGGATCCTTGATCAGGATGCCGAGCTGCGCGCCGCGGCCGGTGCCGACCAGGATCGCGGTCGGGGTGGCCAGCCCGAGCGCGCACGGGCAGGCGATGATCAGCACCGCGACCGCCGCGGTGAACGCCGCGGCGGCGGGCCGGCCGGCCAGCAGCCAGCCGGCCAGGGTCAGCGCGGCCAGCACCAACACCGTCGGCACGAACACCGCCGAGACCCGGTCGGCCAGCCGCTGCACCGACGCCTTGCCGCTCTGCGCGTCGGTGACCAGCTTGGCCATCCGGGACAGCTGGGTGTCGGCGCCGACCTTGGCCGCCCGCACCAGCACCAGGCCGTAGGTGTTCAGCGCGCCGCCCAGCACCCGATCACCGTCGGTGACATCGACGGGCACCGACTCCCCGGTCATCGCCGAGGTGTCCAGCGCGGTGGTGCCGTCGATGACGGTGCCGTCGGTGGCCACCCGCTCGCCGGGCCGCACCACGAACACGTCGCCGACCGCCAGCTCGTCGATCGGTATCCGCGTCTCGGTGCGGCGCCCGTCGGGCCCCTTGCGCAGCACACCCACGTCCTTGGCGCCCAGCGACACCAGCTCGCGCAGCGCCGCGCCCGCCGAGCGTTTGGCGTGCGACTCGGCGAACCGGCCGGCCAGCAGGAAGACCGTGACCACGGCGGCCACCTCGAAATACACCGGCCCACCGCCGGTGGCTCCGGTGGCTCGGCTGGTCAGCACAACCACCGACCACAGGTAGGCGACCAGCGTGCCCAGCGACACCAGCGTGTCCATCGTGGAGGCCCCGTGCGCCGCGCTGCGCAGCGCGGCCCGGTGGAACGGGTAACCGCCCCACGCCACCACCGGCGTGGTCAGCGCCAGCGCCAGCCACTGCCAGCCGCCGAACTGCCAGGCCGGCACCATCGACAGCGCCACCACCGGCACGGTCAGCGCCGCCGAGCCGATCAACCGGGGCAGCAGTCCCTCCCCGGGGGTCTCGGCGTGGTCGACGTGACCGTCCTGGTCGTCGTCGGGGGTGGCCGCTCCGATCACCGACGCCTGGTAGCCGGCCGACTCGACGGCCCGCACCAGGTCCGCTGCCGACACCGCGGCATCGTGTTCGACGTGTGCGCGTTCGACGGCGAGGTTCACCGTGGCATGCACACCGTCGAGCGAGTTGAGGCCGCGTTCCACCCGGGACGCGCAGGATGCGCAGGTCATGCCGCGCAGTTCGAGGTCGGTTGTGGTCACCCCGCCGATAATACCCCCCTAGGGTATTTGCGGTTGCGGCGTAGCCTGGCCGAGCCGGTCACCGCCAGCACACCCGCGGCCGCGGCCAGCAGCAACGTCAGCAGCAGCATCGGCGGGTCGTAGACGACCGAGGTGGTGGTCGGCTCGCCGTCGACGACCGGCGCGACGGCGACCGTGGAACACACCCGCGACCAGGTCGCCGCGCAACCCCACACCGCCGCGCAGGCGAGCAGCAGCTCGACGACCGCCCCGACCCGGTGTGCGATCACCACTGCGGCTCGCCGGTGCCGTCGCCGCGACCGTCCAGATCGTCCAGATCGTTGAGGTCGCCGTCGAATTCGTCCTCGAACTCCGGTCCGAGATCATCCGGGTATTCCAGACTTTCCAGGCTTTCCATGCCTCCCGTGCGCTCCTCGATCAGCGGCGTGAGTGCCGCCCGTAGTGCGCGGTGCCGGCGCGCCCAGGCCTGCACGGTGCGGCGGTTGGTGAGTCGCAACCCGAGGCCCACCCGGCCGCGCGGCACCCCACTCAACTCGCCTATCGCTCGCGCCGACTGCCATTTCTCCGGTTTGGCGTTCCGCCCGGACTGTTGCGCCGTCTCCGGGAGCACCCGGACGATGTCGGCCACGGCGATGGTCTCGGTGCCCTGCCGCAGCGTCTCCCGGGTCAGCTCGACTGAGGTGTGTACGCGTGCCGCCTTGACCTGGATGGCGATGAACCCGGATACCAGCAGCAACAGCATGACGGGAACCATCCACTGCATGCCGTAGCCGCTGGACTTCTGGATCCACAGCATCGCCGCGGCTGCCGCCGGGCCGGTCAACAGCCAGAACCAGCTGGCACCGTTCTCGTGGAACAGCGGCGCGGAGTCCGTCGGTGGGGCTTCAGACATGTCGCGGGTCAGCCTAACGCCCGCGGCGATCGCAAGAGCGGCCGTGGCGATCGCGAGCGCGGCGCAGCAGGTCGCCGCCACCGGCGCCGCGCCACCGCGGTGCCGCGCTACCTGGTGAAGAACTTCTGAGCGTCATTGCGATGCAGCAGGTAGGTGCCGCCGGCGATCAGCACCGAGCCGACGATGCCGGTGACGGCCGCGGTGATCGCGACCGCCGGCCGCTCGTCGGCGTCGAGCAGACCGTCCACGGCGTACACCACCGCCGCGATGCCGCCGCCGGTCAGCACGGTGCGTGCCCACCGGTAGCCGGAACGCATCAAGATCAGGAACGTCACCACCACCGTGCAGACGACCAGCACCAGCAACCCGATGGCGGGGTAGAGAGCCGCGGTCCGCTTGACCGCCGGCGAGGTGAGCGCGTTCACCACGTAGCCGACCGTCATCAGCGGACACGCCGCCAGCCAGAGCCAGAACCCGGTGTCGACGTCGGCCGGGCGGGCCGGACGCTGCGGCTGCGGCGGTGGCGGTGGCGGTGGTGACGGTGGCGGGGCGGGCGGAAACGGCCCCGTCATGCCAGCCAGCCCGCCGCCTCGGCCGCCCAGTAGGTCAGCACGATGTCCGCGCCGGCACGCCGAATGCTGACCAGCGACTCCAGCGCGGCCGCCCGACCGTCGATCCAGCCGTTGGCGGCGGCGCCGGAGATCATCGCGTACTCGCCGGACACCTGATACGCGGCGACCGGCACCGGGGAGACCGCGGCGGCGGCGGCCACCACGTCGAGGTAGCCGAACGCGGGTTTGATCATCACGATGTCGGCACCCTCGTCGAGGTCGAGGGTGATCTCGCGCAGCGCCTCCCGGGCATTGCCCGGCTCCTGCTGGTAGGTGCGACGATCCCCGTCCAGGCTGGACCCGACCGCGTCGCGGAACGGCCCGTAGAACGCCGACGCGAACTTGGCCGCGTAGGCCAGGACCACCACGTCGGCGAATCCGGCGGCGTCCAGCCCGTCTCGGATCGCGCCGACCTGACCGTCCATCATCCCGCTCGGCCCGACCACGTGTGCGCCCGATTCAGCTTGGGCCACAGCAAGTTCCACATAGCAGGACACGGTAGCGTCGTTGTCTACCCGTCCCGATGCGTCCAGCACCCCGCAGTGCCCGTGGTCGGTGAATTCGTCGAGGCAGGTGTCGGCCATCAGCACGGTGGCGTCGCCGACATCCTTGGCGAGATCGCGCAGTGCGGCGTTCAGCACGCCCTCGGGGTTGACGCCGGCGCTGCCCGTACTGTCCTTGTCCGCTTCATGCGGCACCCCGAACAGCATCAGCCCGCCGACCCCGGCCGTCACGGCGTCGGCGGCCGCCGCCCGCAGCGAGTCGCGGCTGTGCTGGACCACCCCCGGCATCGACGGGATCGGTCGCGGCTCGTCGATGCCGTCGGCGACGAACATCGGCAGCACCAAATGCCGTGGCTCCAGCGATGTCTGGGCCACCAGCCGGCGAAGCGCCGGAGTGGAGCGAAGTCGGCGCGGCCGCTGGCGCGGGTACGCCACTAGCGCCTGCGGCTCTTCTTACGGGGCGGCGGCAGCGCCCCCTCGGCCCGTAGCCGCGCGGCGTGCTCGGCCAGCGCGTCCACCAGCGGCCCGACCGCGGCGGTCTCCGGTTGCACATCGACCCGCAGCCCGAACTCGGCTGCGGTTTCGGCGGTTTTGGGCCCGATGCAGGCCACGATGGTCCGCGCGTGCGGCTTGCCGGCGATGCCGACCAGGTTGCGCACCGTCGAACTCGACGTGAAGCACACCGCGTCGAAACCACCGGTCTTGATCATCTCCCGGATCGCCGCCGGCGGTGGCGCCGCCCGAACGGTCCGGTAGGCGGTGACGTCCTCGATCTCCCAGCCGCGATCCCGCAGCCCCTCGGCCAGCGTTTCGGTGGCGATGTCGGCACGCGGCAGCAGCACCCGGTTCACCGGGTCGAAAACCTCGTCGTAGGGCGGGAATTCGTCAAGAAGGCCAAGCGACGACTGCTCGCCGGACGGCACCAGCTCCGGGCTGACCCCGAACGCGCGCACCCGTTCCGCGGTCGCCTCGCCGACGCAGGCGATCTTCACCCCGGAGAACGCCCGCGCGTCCAGCCCGAACTCGCCGAACTTCTCCCACACCGCGCGCACCGCGTTGGTGGAGGTGAACACGATCCACTGGTAGCGGCCGTCCACCAAGCCCTTTACGGCCCTTTCCATCTGGGCCGGGCTGCGCGGCGGCTCGACGGCGATGGTGGGCACCTCGACCGGCAGCGCACCGTGCGACACCAGCCGCTCGCTCATCTCGCCGGCCTGGTCCTTGGTGCGCGGCACCAGCACCGTCCAGCCGTACAGCGCGCGGCTCTCCCACCAGTTCAGCTTGGCGCGGTTGGTCACCGTCTTGCCGATGGTCACCACCAGCGGCGCCGGACCGGTCGCGGCCGTCTCCAGCCCGGCCGCCGAGCCGGTCGGCTCGATCGCGGCCAGCGGGGCGGGTTCGGTCAGCCCGTGCAGGGTGGACTCCAGCGAGCGCTGCGAGCACGTCGTTCCCGATGCGGTGACCACGCACGGGGTGGTCTCGGAGAGGCCGTACTCGATCAGGGTGCGCGCCGCGTCGGCCAGATGCGACTCGGTGGCCTGCAGGATCAGCGGCCCCGGCGCGGCGGCGAGAGCACCCCAGTCCACGTCCCCGCGGACGTCCGCGATGGTGTGCGAGGACCCCAGCGGCAGGCCCGCGTAGGTGGGCACCGCACTGGTGGCCGGCAGCCCGGGAACGATCTCGAAATGCAAGCTGGTGCGGGCCAGACTGGTCACCTCGGTGATCACCGCGTCCACCGACAGCGGGTCTCCGGCGACCAGACGCACCACGTCGGCGCCGGCCCGGGCCTCGGCGGCCAGGGTCTTGGCGACCTCGGCCGGATCTCCGAGTGCCGGACGGATGTCCGGCCCGCCCGGGACGGCCGGCGGTTCCGCGCCGGCGGTGTCGTCGGCGGGGACGTTGTCGGCGGTCGCGGCACCCGGGGCACGGGCGGCCGGCTGCGGGCCGGACACCGGCGGCAGGTCCACTCCGACCAGCGCCAGAACCGACTCGGGCACGTCGGGGTCGGTGAACACCAGCGTGGCGTTGGTCAGCGCCGTGCGCGCTCGCATGGTCAGCAGCCCCGGGTCGCCCGGACCCGATCCGACGAACACGATGCGGCCCGGCTTCGGCTTGCGACCCCGCGGGCTCACTTGGCGAGCCATCTGTTACTCCCAGTCACTTCGAGTCAACTCCGTACGCGGTGGTTTCACCGCGCTTCCGACATCAGTTCGCGCGCGCCCAGTTCGAACAACTCCCTGGCCACCGAAACTCCCAGTTCCCGGGCCCGGTCGGGAGTGCCGACGCCGGACGCGCGGATCACGTCGGATCCGTCCAGCGCCGCCACGCAACCGCGCAGCGACACCTCGTCGAAGACGTGGTCGTCCTCATCGATGGACTCGACCACCTCGGCGATCGCGCCCACCGGTGCGGAACAACCCGCCTCCAGTTCGGCGAGCAGAGCCCGCTCCGCGGTGACCGCGACGCGACTGTCCGCGTCGTCCAACTCCGCCAGCACTGCTACCAGCCCGGCGTCGTCGGCACGGCACTCGATCGCCAGCGCCCCCTGAGCCGGGGCCGGCAACATCTGCACCGGCTCCAGCGTCTCGGTGACGGCGTCCAGCCGCCCCAAGCGGGCCAGACCCGCCCGGGCAACTATGATCGCGTCGAGATCACCACTGCTTACCCTGTTCAACCTGGTATCTAGGTTGCCTCGTAGGGGTCGGATTTCCAAACCGAGACCCAATGCTCTAAGCTGTGCGGCCCGCCGCGGCGACGAGGTGCCCACCACCGAGCCGGCCGGCAGCTCGGCGAGCACCAATCCGTCCCTGGCCACCAGCGCGTCGCGGGCGTCTGCTCGCGGCGGGATCGCGGCGATCACGAACCGCGGGTCGTCGGCGGTCGGCAGATCCTTGTGCGAGTGCACCGCGGCGTCCACCCGGCCGGCGGCGATGGCCTCCCGCAGCGCGGCGGTGAACACCCCCACCCCGATCTCGGCCACCGGTGCCGCCGACCGGTCGCCCTCGGTGCTGATCGTCACCAGTTCGGCCGGGTGGCCGGCTGCAATCAGCGCGTCCCGCACGGTACCGGCCTGGGTGGTGGCCAACATGCTGCCCCGAGTGCCGATCCGGATCACGCCCGCCAAAGCGCTACTCGCCTGCTCCGGGCTCGGTGCCGAGGGTGGCGCCACCGTCCGGAACGGTCGGCAGGTCGCCCGCGGTGGCCACCGCGTCCACGGCATGCGGGTCGAGTTCGAACAGTTCGCGCAGCGCCTCGGCGTAGCTGTCGCCGCCCGGCGAGGTAGCCAGCTGCTTGACCCGCACGGTGGGGGCGTGCAGCAGCTTGTCCACCACCCGGCGCACGGTGCGGGCCACCTCCTCGCGCTGGTCGCCGTCCAGCCCGGGCAACCGGTGATCCAGCCGCAGCAGCTCCGCGGTGACCACGTCGGCGGCCCGCTGGCGCAGCGCCGTGACCGTCGGCGTCACCTCGGCCATCCGCTGCCCGGCCAGGTAGGAAGCCACCTCGCCGGCCACGATCGCGCGCGCGGCATCGGCGTCGGCGGCAGAGGCACGCGCCGACGGCTCGCGCTGCACCCGTTCCATGTCGACGACCCAGACGCCGGGCAGCCCGGCGGCGGCCGGATCGACGTCGCGCGGCATGCCCAGGTCGCAGATCACCAGCGGCCGGCCGGCTTCGTCGCGGCCACCGGTCAACGCGTGGTGCACGTCGGCCAGCGAGACCACCGGGCGCACCGCGCCGGTGCAACTCACCGCCACGTCGGCTTCGGCCAGCGCGGCGGCCACCCGGTCCAGCGACACCGCCTCAGCCGGGGTGCCGCCGTCACGGATCTTGCGGGCCAGCCGCTGCGCCCGCGGCAACGACCGGTTGACGACGTGGATGTGGCTGACGCCGGCGCGGGTCAGGTGCGCCGCCGACAGCGCGCCCATCGCGCCGGCGCCGATCACCGCGGCGGTCTTGCCTTCCAGGCCGGCCAGCCGCTGGTCGGCCATGCCCAGCGCCACCGACACCACCGACGCCCCGGCGGCGTCGATCCCGGTTTCGGAGTGCACCCGCTTGCCGACTGACAGCGCCCGCTGGGCGAGCTCGTGCAGCACCCGGCCGACGGTTCGGTTGGCTTCGGCGGTGGCGTAGGCGCGTCGCACCTGCCCCAGCACCTGCTGTTCGCCGACGACGGCCGAGTCCAGCCCGCTGGCGACCGCGAACAGATGCTCGACCGCGGCCTCGCTGTAGCGGACGTAGGCGTATTTGGTCAGGTCGGCGACCGGCATGCCGGAGTGCTCGGCGAGCACCTGCCCGATCGTCGAAAGGCCACCGTGGAACGCCTCGACCACCGCGTACACCTCGACCCGGTTGCAGGTCGACAGCATCATCGCCTCGCTCACCAGGGGGGACTGCAGCACCCGGTCGACGATCTTGACCTGGTCGGACTCGTCGGTGCTGAGTTGCTCGAGAACCGGCACCGGTGCGCTGCGGTGCGAAACCCCGAAGAGCAGGACGCTCACGGCAGCATCACCTGGCCTGCTCCTTAGCCGTCACCGGTGCGAAAACTGACATCCACGGTAGAGGTTAACCAGCTGACCGGCCAAATTTGCCCGATCCGCGGGGACGGGACCGGGCGAGCTGGGCTGCGCCCGGGCGGAACCCGTTCAGGCCCGGCCGAGGTCCGCGCGGAGCCGGGGCTCGTCGACCTCCCAGTAGCTGTGCTCGCGCCCGTCCAGCAGCACCACCGGCAGCCGGTCGCCGAACTCGGCGCGCAGCGCGGTATCGCCGGCCGCCGCGGCCGCGTCGACGTCGGTGGCCGACAGGTCGAAGCCGAGTTCGCCGGCCAACTCGGCGAGCCGGGCATGCGCCTGCTCGCACACCGGGCAACCGTCGCGGGTCAGCAACCGCACTTGCGGGCGGGTCATGGCTCAAGTGTGGCAGCGAGGGCCGATGCATGCCGATGTATGCCGATGTATGCGGCCACATCGCCACTCGTTGGCGCTGCTGCCCGATAGGGTTGATACCAGTCAAATACGACGGATCGACGCAGCCGAGAGGAGGTCCCATGACTTCCTACCGCACGGGCGACACCGACAGCGCCGACCTAGCCGCCAACGCCAGCGCCGAACGGGCACTCGAGGGGATAACCGCTGGCGCGCCGCCGCCGGTCGATCTCACCGCCGCGGCGTTCTTCGACGTGGACAACACGCTGGTGCAGGGCTCGTCGCTGGTGCACTTCGGCCGGGGACTGGCCGCCCGCAAGTACTTCACCTACCGTGACGCCGTCGGACTCCTGTACGCGCAGGCCAAGTTCCAACTCACCGGCCGGGAGAACAGCGACGACGTCGCCGCCGGCCGCCGCAAGGGCCTGGAGTTCATCGAAGGCCGGACGACTGCCGAGTTGTCGGCCCTCGGCGAGGAGATTTACGACGAGATCATCGCCGACAAGATCTGGCCGGGCACCCGCAATCTGGCCCAGATGCACCTCGACGCCGGCCAGCAGGTGTGGCTGGTCACCGCGACGCCTTACGAGCTCGCCGAGATCATCGCCCGCCGGCTCGGCCTGACCGGCGCGCTGGGCACCGTCGTCGAAGCGGTCGACGGGGTGTTCACCGGTCGGCTGGTCGGCGACATCCTGCACGGCGCGGGCAAAGCGCACGCGGTGCGCTCGCTGGCCATCCGGGAGGGGCTGAACCTCAAGCGGTGCACCGCTTACTCGGACAGCTTCAATGACGCGCCGATGCTGTCGCTGTGCGGTACCGCGGTGGCGATCAACCCCGATGCCGCCCTGCGGGTGCTCGCGCGCGAACGTGGTTGGCAGATCCGCGATTTCCGGACCGCACGCAAGGCGGCGCGGATCGGTGTCCCGTCGGCGCTGGCGCTGGGGGCGGCCGGCGGGGCGCTGGCTGCCGCCGTCGCGCATCGGCACGAGCGCGCGTAGCGCGCGAGGCCGGGGCTACCGCGTCCGACCCCGTGGCGCACCGGCATGAGCGGACGTAGTGCGCGAGACCGGCGCGACCGCATCAGACCCCGTGGCGCACCGGCAGGATCGCGGGCAAAGCTGGTTACCCGTCCGCGAGGTTTCACGATGTGGTAACGACGGGTAATGCGAACGAAATTGTTGATGTGCCCACTGGTTTGAGCTTCGGTATGGTGCGAGCGATCCCCGGGCCCCGGTGGACGGTCAGTTGTTTGTCGGTGGCGGTTGAGGTTGGAATGGTTGGTACCACCACCATTGGGCTCGTTCGCCGGTGGGTCCGGGGCACGGGGCTACGTCCGGCGGAGGGTGGTTCGGTGGCCGGGCCAGCGATGCGCCACTGAGGGGTCGGCCGGTGCTGTCGGTGACGGTCAGGTCCGCTGCGGGTCCGGTGATGGTGATCAGGCCGCGATGGTGCAGCCGATGATGATGCGGGCAGACCAGCACCAGGTTGGCCAGCTCGGTTTCGCCGCCGTCTTCCCAGTGCCGGACGTGGTGGGCGTGCAAACCCCGAGTGGCCCCACAGCCAGGCACCACACAGCCGCGGTCGCGATGCTCGAGTGCACGGCGAAGCCGACGGCTGATCTGGCGAGTCGTGCGCCCGGCACCGATCGGCTCACCGGCGCGTTCGAACCACACCTCCCAGGTGGCATCGCAAGTCAGGTAGCGGCGTTCGGCCTCGGTCAGCAGCGGACCCAGATGCAACTGGGCCGCACGCGCCTCGACGTCGAAATGGGCCACCACGGTGGTGTGCTGCCCGTGTGGCCGGGCGGCCACCTCGGCGTCCCACCCCATCTCGACCAGCCGCATAAACGCCTGCACGGTGGTGGGAAACGGGGGCACATCATCGGATCCGGGGCCGGCATCCTCACCATTGTCGTGGTCGTGTCTCCACCCGGCGATCAGCGCATCCCGATGCGATGCCAGTGCCGCATCGAACTTCGCCGCGTCAAGATGGCCGAGTTTGATCCGCCAGCAACTGAACTGCTCATCGGTGACCTTGGTGATCGACGGCTCCGGCTCTGGCGTGGGACCGGGATCGGGTCGCGGTTCGAGCTTGACCGCAGTGCGCAACTGGGTGACCGTCGCACACGCCGCAAACGCCGCATAATGCTGATCAGATCCCTCGGCCGCCCGCTTCGCGATCACCCCGACCTGATCCAGCGACAGCCGGCCCTCGGCCATGCCCTGGGCGCAGCGGGGAAACTCCGACAGTCGGTGCGCCACGGTGGCGATCGTGTGCGCGTTGCCCGGTGAGACACCGGTCTTCCACGCCACCAACGCCGGAATCGACCGCGCACCGGTGGCACCCCACAGCTCGTCACGCTCCACCTCGGCAACGATCTCCACGATGCGCCCATCAATCGCGTTACGCTGACCGGTCAACTCCGCCAACTCATCAAGCAACACCTCAAAACGCTCGCTGGGATCCACCCCAACAACCTCAGGCGATGCGCTAACCGACATGAGGCCATCATGACAGCGGGGTACGACAAGTTAGCGCCACACCATCCGTGCGGCACACCCAAACTGAACCAAGCCGCGGCGCACCGGCACGGGCGCGCCTAACCCTCCGAACGATCGCGGCTCAGCGCCTTGAACCAGGCGAAGTGGTAATCCGCAGCCCTCTTGTCGCCGGCGGTCAGCGCGGCGATCGCAGCAAGCAACTGCCAGTTGCCCACCGCCGCCCGGTTCACGTTCTTCGGATAGGAGGCAAGCACCTGATCGCGCACCTTGGCGAGTTCTTGGTGCAGCAAGTCGATTTCGGAGTCGAGGACCCCGGTACCCGCCCCGACCGCTTTGGCCAGGGTGTGCGCCAGCCGGGGCAGCCCGTCGCGCCAGTGGGTCGCCTGGTTGAGCTCCCAGGTGAGTTCTTCGATTTCCGGCACCTGCCGCGCCCGTGGCCAGGTGGGCAGCGGGTCGTCCTCAGCCGGAATGTAATGCGTGGGCCGGTAGCCAGCAGCCAGGCTCACCTCGCCCAGCAGCGAGTTGAGGCTGCCGCGGCGCCAATCCGGCTGCAGCAGTGTGACACCCGCGGGGGCGGAGATACCAGGCGGGATCCAGCCGCTGGCCAGGTCGGTCACCAGAACGGTGGTCCCGTCGGGCCCGTCGCCGGCAGCCCACGCCAGCTGCGGCTCTTGGCGGGCAACAGCATCGACGATCCGCTGCAACCTTGCCCGCGCAGTCGCGTCGGCCGACACGGCGCCGACGGTCGCGCCCCCAGCTGTCGCGGCGACGGCCTGGCCAGGCATCCCCGACGACGCTTCCGGTGGCGCCACAGTTGACGGCGGGCGCACCGGCGCGGCGTTCGTCAACCCGCCGCTGCCAGCGGTCGGATGGGTGGTCGGCGCCGCCAGCGGAGTGGCCGCCGACGGTGGCGGGCTGGGCGGCGCTGGTGGCGGGACCGTCGCGGCGGGTGGGCGCAGGTCGGCGCCGTAGGTAGGCAGCGGGCCCGCGGGCGGCGCGGGTGCGGGTACGACGGAACTCGGGTTGACCACGGCGGGAGGGGCAACCATCGGTGCATCCACCGGCGTGTAGGCAGGAGGGTTTGGTTCCGGTGCGGGGGCAGCTTCGACGAACGGCGTGTGCCAGGCGCTGGCGGTCGCCGGGGCCAC
>DASTNJ010000118.1:0-31005 GCA_035721065.1 Mycobacterium sp. | reverse complement strand
GCCGAGCCGAAACGGTGCCGTGTTCACTGCGCACGCCGGCGCCGCGGTGGGTGGCGCCGGCCATGGGCGCTTGGGAAGCGGCGGGGAAACCGACCGGTCTTCTACCGACGTTTCCGCTGGTAGAAGTGGTGGCAGGTGCAGGATTCGAACCTGCGTAGGCTTTCGCCGACGGATTTACAGTCCGCTTCCATTGGCCACTCGGACAACCTGCCGTATCGCGCCTAGCAGACTACAACGAGGATGTACGCACGGCACAAACGGCCAGCGCCTTACCGAACACGCACTGAGAGGGGCCAGACCCAATGGCGGATTCATCGTTCGACGTCGTCAGCAAGGTCGACCGGCAGGAAGTCGACAACGCGCTCAACCAGGCCGCCAAGGAGCTGGCCACCCGGTTCGACTTCCGCGGCACCGACACCACCATCGCCTGGAAGGGCGAGGAGGTCATCGAGCTGGTCAGCTCCACCGAGGAGCGGGTCAAGGCCGCCGTCGACGTGTTCAAGGAGAAGCTGATCCGCCGGGACATCTCGATGAAGGCCTTCGACGCCGGCGACCCGCAGGCCTCCGGCAAGACCTACAAGGTGACCGGCAGCCTCAAGCAGGGCATCGACAGCGAGCACGCCAAGAAGATCACCAAACTGATCCGCGACGACGGGCCCAAGGGCGTCAAGACCCAGATCCAGGGCGACGAGATCCGGGTGTCCTCCAAGAAGCGCGACGACCTGCAGGCGGTGATCGCCATGCTCAAAGGCGCCGACCTCGACGTCGCGCTGCAGTTCGTCAACTACCGGTAGCCGATTCCTGGCCCAATCAACCGCTCGGTGCCTAAGCTCGGTTATGGACCACCTCTTCCCGCGAGCGGAGCCGCTATGACCGTCACCGACGCAGCCACCCAGCACACCGGCGGAACGGTGCAGGACGGCGGGTACGTCGACGTCGTCATCATCGGCGCGGGCGTGTCCGGAATCGGCGCCGCCTACCGGATCACCGAGAAGAATCCGGGCATCAGCTACGTCGTCCTGGAGCGGCGCGAGCACATCGGCGGCACCTGGGACCTGTTCCGCTACCCGGGCATCCGCTCCGACAGCAGCATCTTCACGCTGAGCTTCCCGTTCGAGCCGTGGACCCGCCCGGAGTCGGTCGCGCAGGGCCCGTACATCCGCGAGTATCTGACCGACACCGCGCACAAGCACGGCATCGACCAGCACATCCGGTTCAACAGCTACGTCCGCTCGGCGGACTGGGACTCGGCGACCGACACCTGGACGATCACCACCGAGCGGGGCGGCACCAACAACACCCCCGGCACGCAGCGCACCGCCTACCGCAGCCGGTTCGTGTTCTTCGCGTCCGGCTACTACAACTACGACGACCCGTATTCGCCGGAGTTCCCCGGCATCGAGACGTTCGGCGGCACGGTGGCACACCCGCAGCACTGGCCGGAGGACCTCGACTACGCCGGCAAACACGTGGTGGTGATCGGCAGCGGGGCCACCGCGATGTCGATGATCCCGGCGATGGCCAAGACCGCCGGGAAAGTCACCATGCTGCAGCGCACCCCGAGCTACCTCGTCTCGTTGGCGATGTACAGCAAGTTCGACAACGTGATCCGCAAGGTGCTGCCGGGCAGGCTGGGCCACCTGGCGATGCGGGTCCGGTATTCACTGCTGGAAGCCGTCATCTGGTTTGTCGCCCGCAAGACCCCGGGGCTGGCGAAGTGGTACCTGCGCCGGGAGGCGGTCAACAGCCTACCGCCCGGCTACGACGTCGACGTCCACTTCAAGCCGCCGTACAACCCGTGGGACCAGCGGCTGTGCCTGATCCCCGACCACGACATGTACGCGGCGATCAGGGCGGGCCGCGTCGACGTGGTCACCGATCACATCGACCACATCGACACAGCCGGCATCGCGCTGAAGTCCGGCAAGCACCTGGACGCCGACATCATCGCCACCGCGACCGGCCTGCAGCTGCTGGGACTCGGCGGGGTGCACATCACCGTCGACGGCGCCGAGATCAAACCGCACGACCGGTTCGCCTACAAGGCCTACATGCTCGACAACGTGCCCAACCTGTTCTGGTGCCTGGGCTACACCAACGCGTCGTGGACGCTGCGCGCCGACATGACCGCGCGGGCGGCGGCCAGGCTGATCGCGCACATGCGGGCGCGCGGCCAGACGCACGCCTACCCGCACCACGGCGACGAGCCGATGGCCGAGCAGTCGGTGTGGAACCTGCAGGCCGGCTACGTGCTGCGCTCCCCGCAGGCGCTGCCGCGATCCGGCGTCAAGCGGCCGTGGAAGGTGCGGCACAACTATCTGGCCGACTCGATCGACTACCACTTCCACCCGATCGACGAGTCGATGGTGTTCGGCCGGGTGGCCGAAAAAGCGTCCCGCGCCGGGTAGTCCGCAATACGCTGGCGCCATGGCAGCTGAGCTCAGGAAACCGAAGGTCGTTGTGCTCGGCGGCGGGTCCTGGGGGACCACCGTCGCGTCCATCTGCGCGCGGCGGACGCCGACGCTGCAGTGGGTGCGGTCCGCGGAGACCGCCGCCGACATCAACGACAACCACCGCAACAGCCGCTACCTCGGCGACGAGGTGGTGCTCAGCGACACGCTGCGGGCCACCACCGACTTCGCCGAGGCGGCCAACACCGCCGACGTCGTGGTGATGGGTGTGCCGTCGCACGGATTCCGCGGCGTACTCACCGAACTGGCCGCCGAGCTGCGGCCCTGGGTGCCGGTGGTGTCCCTGGTGAAAGGACTGGAGCAGGGCACCAACATGCGGATGTCGCAGATCGTCGACGAGGAGCTGCCCGGGCATCCGGCGGGCATCCTGGCCGGGCCGAACATCGCCCGCGAGGTCGGCGACGGCTACGCGGCGGCGGCGGTGCTGGCGATGCCCGACCAGCATCTGGCGGCCCAGCTGGCATTGCTGTTCTCCACCAGGCGATTCCGTGTCTACACCACCGACGACGTGATCGGCGTCGAGATGGCCGGTGCGTTGAAGAACGTGTACGCGATCGCCGTCGGGATGGGCTACTCACTGGGGATCGGCGAGAACACCCGGGCGATGGTGATGTCGCGCGCGGTGCGCGAGATGAGCAAACTCGGGGAGGCGATGGGCGGGCACCGCGACACGTTCTCCGGCCTGGCCGGGATGGGCGATCTCATCGTCACCTGCACCAGCCAGCGCAGCCGCAACCGCTACGTCGGCGAACAGCTCGGCTCCGGCAAGCCGATCAACGAGATCATCGCGTCGATGAGCCAGGTCGCCGAGGGGGTCCGGGCGGCCAGCGTGATCATGGATTTCGCCGGCCAGTTCGGGATCAGCATGCCGATCGCCCGCGAGGTCGATGCGGTGGTCAACCACGGCTCCACGGTCGAGCAGGCCTACGCCGGCCTGGTCGCCGAGACGCCCGGCCACGAGGTGCACGGGTCCGGCTTCTGATCGCCGGGTGTTCACCGCGCCGGCGAGCACTCCGCGATCAGCGAATCAAGGTTCTGCCGAACACGTTTCGGCTCGATGCCGATCGACGGCGGATAGACCATGATGTGGTCGAGCACGCCCTCGTAGCGGCGCAGCCCGTCGCGAACCTGGGCGGCCGTGCCGGCCACCCCCATGGTGTCGATCATCTCGTCGGAGACCGCGTCGAACATCGCCGGCAGGTCCCGCCTGGCGAACGCCTCGCGGATGGCCTCGCCCTCCTTGGCGAAGCCGTTGACGTCCAGCACGGTGTCGTAGGTCTTGACCGACGAGTAGAACGCGATCTGCTGGGCCAGCTCACGGCGGGCCACCTGCTCGTCGTCGTGGATCGAGCACATCACCATCGAGATGATCTCGACGTCTTGCGCTGCCCGGCCGGTGTGCGCGGCCCCCTTGGCGACGGCGGGTTTGACGACCTCGTCGACGTACTTGGTCGTGAACAGCGGATGGCCGGCCAGCCCGTCGGCGACCCGGCCGGCGGTCTCGCACATCCGCGGGCGCACCCCGGCGGTGACGATCGGGATGGCGCGCTTCGGCGGCGCCACGCGTTCGGTGGTCACCAGGTTCATCCGGTAGAAGCGGCCCTCGTGCCGGACCGGGCCTTCGTGCAGATTCCAGATACGGCGCACCAGGGGAACGAGTTCCTCCATCCGCAGCGCCGGCGCCGAGGTGTCCTCGACGCCGTGCCAGTCGCTCATCATCCGCTTGGTGCCGTTGCCGATGCCCAGCACCAGCCGGCCGCCGGAGAGTTCGTCGAGATCCTTGGCCTCGGTGGCCAGCACCAGTGGGCTGCGGCCGACGCCGTACATGATCGACGATCCGATCCGGCAATTCGTGGTCGCGGCGGCCATCACCGCCATCGAGACGGTCGCCGACCGGGAGTAGAACTCCGAGGCCCACACCGCGTCGAATCCGGCGTCGTCGGCCGCCTTCGCCGCCTGCGCGAGTTCGCGCAGGTCTGAGGTGAGGATCGCGACGCCGTAGGTGCTCATGACTTCCCAGGCTAACCATTGCGGTCATCCCGGGTGCGGAGTCTCGAGACTACGCCAGGGCCACACCGGCCACTTCGGTCACATCCGTACCGGCTCTGGACCAGGTAGTGGTGTTGGAAAGTGATACTGCATGCGATATCACCAATCGAGCAAGGTCACCGGCGGACGATCGGCCAGTTTCTGAATCACCCACTGGTTCAACGAGACCGCCTGCTCAGCAGCCTCCAGCGTGAGCCGTGCGTGCAGTGCCGGCGACGTGCGGACCATGAAGTTGCCGCTGTATCGATGCTCGGTGAGCGACCGCGGCACGGTTTCACCCGCCGCCTCCCGGCCGGCGACGTACTCGTCGGCGGCTTGCTCAGCGGCCGCGAACGCCTCACGCATCGTCGGCGCCCACTGCGACACCCACGGCAATTCGATGCACCGGCAGACGTATTCGCCGTACTCCTGGGACCATTCGGCCCGGTATGTGTAGTGGTTCATGCTGCGGTAGTAGCGCACGCGATATCAATCTCGAACAAGTCACCTATACCCAGACAGAGGCTGGTGGAGCGGGCGATGCTGGTGAAGCGGGTGATGCCGGCGAGGCGGGTGGAGCGGGCGGTGCCGACGGGACGGGCCGGCCGGCGAGCGGGGATGGCAGGCCATGCTCGCCGCGGTGCTCAACCCCGGGCCATCTCCTCGAGTCGGCGGATCCGGTCGGCCATCGGCGGGTGGGTGGCGAACAGCGCGCCCATCCGGTCACCGACCCGGAACGGGTTGGCGATCATCAGGTGCGACTGGCTGGCCAGCTGCGGCTCCGGCGGCAGCGGCGCGGCCTCCACCCCGGCGGACACCTTCCGCAGCGCCGACGCCAACCCCAGCGGGTCGCCGGACAGCTGCGCGCCGGACTCGTCGGCCTGGTACTCGCGGGAGCGCGACACCGCCATCCGCACCACTGCGGCCGCCAGCGGGCCGAGGAACGAAACCAGCAGCAGGCCGAGCGTGTTGCCGTTGCGCCGGTCGCCGCCGAACATCCCGGCGTACATGCCCATCCTCGCCAGCCCGGTGATCACCGACGCCAGCGCGCCGGCCACGCACGAGATCAGGATGTCGCGGTTGTACACGTGCGACAACTCGTGGCCCAGCACCGCGCGCAGTTCCCGCTCGTCGAGGATGCGCAGAATCCCACTGGTGCAGCACACCGCGGCGTTGCGCGGGTTGCGGCCGGTGGCGAACGCGTTGGGCGCGTCGGTGTCGCTGATGAACAGCCGCGGCATCGGCTGGTGCGCGGTGGTGGCCAGCTCGCGGACGATCTTGTACATCGCCGGCGCCTGCACCTCGGTGACCGGCTGGGCGTGCATCGCTCTCAGCGCCAGCTTGTCGCTGTTGAAGTAGGTGTAGACGTTCATCCCGACCGCGAACAGCACCGACAGGAACAGCATCGAGCGGCCGAACATCCCGCCGATCAGCACGATCAGCGTCGACATGCCGACCAGCAACGCGAACGTCTTGAACGTGTTGTGGTGCGGGTGCCAGGTCATCAGGGGTCCTCCTTGGAAACTGCTGCCCATTAAACGCCGGCGATAGCGCGTGCGTTCCCGAAAACCGGTGTTACCCGTGCCGGTTGATGGTGTAGTCGACCAGCCCGGCCAGCGCGGAGCGGCCGGCGCCGGCGGGCAGCGCGGCCAGCTCGGCGCGGGCCTGCTCGGCATAGGCCGCGACGGTCTCCTTGGCGTGCGTCATGCCGGGTGATCGGCGCAGCAGCGTCAGCGCCTCGGCCAGCGCGGCGTCGTCGTCGACCGGCCCGGCCAGCAGGGTGCGCAGCCGGTCGGCGTCGGGTCCGGTCTCGCGCAGCGCGTACAGCACCGGCAGCGTGTGCACCCCCTCGCGCAGGTCGGTGCCGGGCAGCTTGCCGGACTCATCCGGGTCGCTGTCGATGTCGATGATGTCATCGGAGATCTGGAACGCGGTGCCGACGATGCCGCCCAGCCGGGCCAGCCGCTCGATCTGCTCGGGGCCGGCGCCGGAGAACGTCGCACCGAATCGCCCGGACGCCGAGATCAGGCAGGCCGTCTTCTCGTAGACCACCTTCAGGTAATGCTCGATCTCGTCGACGTGCTCCGCGGCGCCGCGGGTCTCGCGCATCTGTCCGGTCACCAGCTGGGCGAACGTCTCGGCGATGATCCGCACCGCCTCCGGCCCCAGCCGGGACACCAGCCGCGACGCCGTCGCGAACAGGTAGTCGCCGGCCAGGATCGCGATGTTGTTGCCCCACCGCGCGTTGGCGCTCGGCGCCCCGCGCCGCAGCTGCGCCTCGTCCATCACGTCGTCGTGGTACAGCGTGGCCAGGTGCACCAGCTCGATGACCGCGCCGGCCACGGTCACCTGCCAGGCGTCCGGCTCCGGCCCCAGCTGGGCCGACAGCACGGTGAACAGCGGCCGGAACCGTTTGCCGCCGGCCTCGAACAGGTGCGTCACCGCCTCGGTCATCAGCTCGTCGCCGCCGCGCAGTTCGGTGCTCATCATCTGCTCGATGCGTGCCACCCCGTCGCGCACACCGGCGGCGAACGCGGGGTCACCGAAGTCGCCGAGGTCCAAGCCCGCCACCACAGTCGCCGGTGTGCTCACCGCTCCAACATACTGGTGGGCGTGAACGCCGGTGCTGGTCTGGGGGCTGATGTGGTGGTGGTGGGCGCCGGGCCCGCCGGGTCCGCCGCGGCCGCCTGGGCCGCGCGAGCCGGCCACGACGTGCTGGTGATCGACGCCGCGGGCTTCCCGCGGGACAAGGCCTGCGGCGACGGGCTGACGCCGCGCGCGGTCGAGGAGCTGGAACGCCTCGGCCTGGGCGACTGGCTGGACGCCCACATCCGCCATCGGGGCCTGCGGATGACCGGGTTCGGCGGCGACGTGCAGGTGGACTGGCCGGGCCCGTCGTTCCCGTCGACCGGCAGCGCCGCGCCGCGCACCGAACTCGACGAGCGGATCCGCAAGGTGGCCGAGGACTCCGGCGCGCGGATGCTGCTGGGCCGCAAGGCCGTCGGCGCGCACCGCGACCCGGCCGGCCGGGTGCGGGCGGTGCAGCTGGCCGGCGGCGCCGAAGTGCACTGCGGGCGGCTGATCGTGGCCGACGGCGCCCGCTCGCCGCTGGGCCGGGCGCTGGGCCGGCAGTGGCATCAGGACACCGTGTACGGCATCGCCGGCCGCGGGTATCTGGCCTCGCCGCGCAGCGACGAGCCGTGGCTGACGTCGCACCTGGAGCTGCGCGGGCCCGACGGGTCCAAGGAGAAGGTGCTGCCCGGCTACGGCTGGATCTTCCCGCTGGGCAACGGCGAGGTGAACATCGGCGTGGGCGCGCTGGCCACCACCAAGCGGCCCGCCGACCTGTCACTGCGGCCGCTGCTGAACTACTACGCCGACCTGCGCCGCGACGAGTGGGGCTTCGACGGCCCGGTGCGCGCCCCGGCCAGCGCGCTGCTGCCGATGGGCGGCGCGGTGTCCGGGGTGGCCGGCCCGAACTGGATGCTGATCGGCGACGCCGCCGCGTGCGTCAACCCGCTGAACGGCGAGGGCATCGACTACGGGCTGGAGACCGGCCGGCTGGCGGTGCAGATGCTCGATGCCGCTGATCTGTCCGCGGCGTGGCCGGCGGTGCTGCAGAGCCACTACGCGCGGGGTTTCTCGGTGGCCCGCCGGCTGGCGCTGCTGCTGACCTTTGCCCGGTTCCTGCCCACCACCGGCCCGGTGGCGATGCGCTCGACCACGCTGATGCGGGTCGCGGTGCGGGTGATGGCCAACCTGGTCACCGACGACGACACCGACGCGGTGGCGCGCGCCTGGCGCGGCGGCGGGCGGGCGTCCCGGCTGCTGGACCGCCGGCCGCCGTTCAGCTGATCGGCTGGGTCGGCCCGTCCGGGTGCGCGGCGCTCATCGGCCGGGTCGCGCTGTCCGGGTGCCGGAGACCGACCGGATGCGTCGGGCTGGTCGACGGCGGCAGGCTGAGCGGCGGGATGAGCTGCGGAACACCCTGCGGCACGGCGGCCGGCGGCGGGACACCGGCCTGCGGGACACCGGGCCCGAACTGCCGGTGGAAGGCCTCCACGGTGTAGCTGACCAGGGTCGCCTCGCCGCGCGGGCGCACCGTGGACCCGCGCGGGATGTGGAACAGCGACCCCACCGGGCCGGCGTAGTCGCCGGGCGTGCCGATCTTGAGCAGCCCGGGGTCCGACCCAGCGGATCCGGGCACGATCTCCACCTCGCCGTCGGCGACGACGTAGATCAGGTCCTCGACGCTGCCGTGGTCGAGCAGCGCCGACCCGCGGGAGGCGACGACCACCTCCTGAACCCCCTGGCCGCCCTGGCCCTCCTGCCGCTGCGCGGCCGGGGTGAACGACGGCGAAAGCTGGATCACCAGGTCGGCCAGCGGCAGGATCCGGGTGTCATGCGTGGACACCACGACGATGCGGTCGCCGGCCGCGGCCTCGCGGAGCAGCCGCAGCACCTCGGCGGCCCGGACGAAGTCCAGCTGCGCGGTGGGCTCGTCGGCCAGGATCAGCGGCGGGTCCAGGGCGAGCGCCCGGGCCACCGCCACCCGCTGCTGCTGGCCGCCGCTGAGACGCCCCGGATGGTGCGACACCCGGTCGTGCAGGCCGACGCTGGTCAGCAGCGCGTGGGCGCGCTGCTGGGACTCCCACAGCGTCCAGCCGGCCGCCCACATCGGCACCATCACGTTCTCCAGCGCGGTCAGGCTGGCCACCAGGTTGAACGACTGGAAGACGATGCCCACCTTGCGCCGCCGGTACTCGGTCAGCTCGCTGCGCGACAGCGCGCTCACCTCGACGGCTCCGAAGTGGATCGAACCGCTGGTCGGGCTGAGGATGCCGCCCAGGCAGGACAGCAGCGTGGTCTTGCCGCACCCGCTGGGACCGAGCAGCACCACCAGCGACCCGGCGCCGACCTGCAGGTTCAGTCCGTCGATCGGGCGCACCGGGTCCGCACCGCTGACCGTGTACTCGATCACCAGGTTGCTGATGGTCAGGTCGGCCATCAGTTCTGCGGCTTCCGTCCGGTGTGCAGGGCGACGATGCCGCCGGTCAGGTTGCGCCAGCCGACCTCCGTCCAGCCGGCCGCCGCGATCCTGGCGGCCAGCTCCGGCTGGGACGGCCACGCCCGGATCGACTCGGCCAGGTAGACGTAGGCCTCCGGGTTGGAGGACACCGCGCGGGCCACCGCCGGCAGCGCCCGCATCAGGTACTCCTTGTAGCCGGTGGCGAACACCGCGACGGTCGGGGTGGAGAACTCGCAGACCGCCAGCCGGCCGCCGGGCCGGGTCACCCGGGCCATCTCGCGCAGCGCCGCGGCGTGGTCGACCACGTTGCGCAGCCCGAAGCTGATGGTGACCGCGTCGAACGTGTCGTCACCGAACGGCAGCCGGGTGGCGTCGGCGGCCACCTTCGGCACGTCGCGTTTGCTGCCCGCCCTCAGCATCCCCACCGAGAAGTCGGCCGCCACACACCGGGCGCCGGAGCGGGCCAGCTCGACGGTGGACACCGCGGTGCCGGCGGCCAGGTCCAGCACCTGTTCGCCGGGCCGCAGCGCCAGCGCCGACCGGGTCGCCCGCCGCCAGTAGCGGTCCCGGCCCAGCGACAACACGGTGTTGGTCAGGTCGTAGCGGCGGGCCACGCCGTCGAACATGGACGCCACCGCATGGGGATCCTTGTCCAGGCTCGCGCGACTCATCAGGGCGACGTTACCTGGTTCGGTAGGGTTGCCCGACGACAGCAGGAGGAGGACAGCCGTGTGGCATCGATGGGCTGCGATCGCAGCGGTCGCTCTGGGTTTGGCGGGTCTGGCCGGTCCACTGACGCCGGCTCCGGCGACGGCTGCCGACGCGCCGCAGACCGTCCGAACCGGCGACGGCTACGGCGTCGTGCTGGGCGCCGCCGACGCCCCGGTGCGGCTGGAGATCTTCTGCGAACCGCAGTGCCCGCACTGCAAGGAGTTCGAGGACACGTCCAACCCGCAGCTGACCGGCGGGATCGCCAGCGGCCGGGTGGCGGTGACCTACCGGTGGCTGACGTTCCTCGACGAACGGCGGCACAACGAGGCCTCGGCGCGGCTGGCCAACGCGCTGATCCTGGCCGCCGACCCGGCCGTCAACCCGGTCGTCTACCAGAGCTTCGTCGGTGACATGTACCGCCGGCAGGAGCGTGGCGGCGACGGCCCGTCGGCCGAGGACATCGCGGCGATGGCCCGGGAGAGCGGCGTGCCCGTCCCGATCGCCGATCGGATCGCCGCTGGGGATTCGGCGGTGGACACCACCGCGATGAACGCCGTCAACCGGGATCTGCTCAAGCAGGCGAATCCGCAGAAGCCAAGCACGCCAACCGTTTTCGATCTGAACACCAATACGCTGGTGGACACCGGCGAACCCGGCTGGCTGGACGCGGTTTCGGCGCGCTGAGCGATGGCCGCGGGCTATCCGGTCCGCCAGTGCAACGGGAGCGGCTCCCCCTCGCGCCTGCGGTTGTGATAGGCCCAGGACGATCCCAGCCAGCCGCTGCCGTTGGTCAGCGTCACCATCGGCCGGCCGTCTTGGTCCTCTTTCTTCTTGCCGGTCTGCTGGCCGCGGTTGGCGGCCGGGTCGGCCACCGAGCGCTGCCCGGCGGTGGTGCCCATCATCGCCTCCTGGAACGCCGTCCCGGCGGGCAGCCCGGCGGCGGCCGGCAGTTCGGTCTCGGCCGCGGCCAGCGTGACCGCCACCCGCTGCAGCTCCGGTGCGGCGCTCACCCAGCTCTGCGGCACGGACAGCTTGCCGAGCGGGGTCGCCTGGCCCAGGCCGGCCATCGGCTTGGTGGCGGCCGACAGCACCCCGCGCGGCCCCAGACCGTCGAAGGTCAGCGCGCCCTCCACCCCGCCGCGGACGTACAGCAGCCTTCCCCAGCCGGCGCCGTTCGTCGAGACGGTGTAACAGCTGGAGTCGAAGCTCATCCCGCTGGAGGCGACGCTGGTCAACGGCGACACCGAATTCAACGTGGTGGTCACCGCGCTCAGCCCCGCCGTGGTACTCGATGAGCTGGGCGGAGCGACCGGCTGTTGCAGCGGAGCGTGTAGCACAGCACCCAGCCGAGTCACTGCCTGGCCGTTCTCCGCGGCGGCGTCGGATAGGGCCGCGGCCTGGGTGCTGGGCGCGGCCGGGTTGGCGGTCCGCGGCGGCTGGTCGAACACCGGCAGCGTCCGCGCGGCCGTCGAGGCCGCCGCATAGCCGTACATGGCGCCGGCGTCCTGCGCCCACATCTCGGCGTACTGCGCTTCGGTGGCGGCGATGGCCGGCAGGTTCTGGCCGAAGAAGTTGGTGGCGATCAGCGTTGCGAGCAGGGTCCGGTTGGCGGCTACCGTGGCCGGCGGCACCGTCGCGGCGAACGCGGATTCGTAGGCCGCCACGGCCGACTTGGCTTGCATCGCAGTCTGTTCGGCTTTCCCGCAGCAGGCGTGCAGCCAGGTCACGTACGGGGCCGCCGCGGCCGCCATGGCCGCCGACGCCGGGCCGGACCAGTGGTGGGCGGTCAGGGTCGTCAACGCCGCCGAGTAGGCGGCGGCGGCCGACTCCAGCGCGGCGGCCAGGGCATCCCAGGCCGCCGCGGCCGCGAGCATCGGCGCTGCTCCGGGGCCTGCGTACATCAGCCCGGAGTTGACCTCCGGGGGTAGCAGTGCGAAGTCCATGTCGGGCGGGATCAGCCCGCAGCCGGTGATCGGGGCACCACGGTGCGACGCCGGGAAGCGGCGCGGCCCGCCGCGGCGGTCAGGCCGCGCCCGGCCAGGGTGCCGAGCATGGTCTCGCCGAATGCCGTTCCGGGCAGGCCGCCGGCAACGGCCGGCGAACCGGCCAGGCCGGACGCGGGCAGCGCCATGGCGGCCGGGGTGACCGACGAGGCGAGCGTGGCCGGCGCGACCGGCATAGCCCAGGCGTGCGGCACCGACAGCCCACCGATCTTGAGCGCGTTGCCGGTGCTCGACGTCAGCCCGACCCCGCCCAGGCCCAGGCTGGCCGGCGCGAGCAATGTCGGGTTGAGGATTTCGGCCAGGCCGCTGGGGTTTTCGGCCGCGAAGGCGATCAGGCCGATCGCGTTGTTGATGTTGCTGAGCAGGTTCGCGGTGCCCGACCAGCCGGTCATGGTGGCGCTCATCGCCTGGGTGGTCACCCCCGTGTACGGCGACACCTGGCCGACGACGTCGTTCACCGACGCCAGCGCCGACGCGAGCGATCCGGCCGACCCGGATGCGGTGGCGTTGGTGGCGGCCGCGGTGGCGGCGGCCTGGGCGCCCTGCCCGGACGGGTTGGCGGTCTGCGGCGGCTGGCTGAACGGGGACAGCGCCGATGCGGCCGCCGAGCAACTGGCGTAGCGGTACATCGCGGCGACGTCCTGCGCCCACATCTCGGCGTATTCGCGCTCGACCTCGGCAATCGCCGGGAAGTTCTGGCCGAGCACATTGGTGGCGAGCAGGTGGGCCAGCTGCACGCGGTTCGCGGTGATCAGCGGCGGGGGCACCACCGTGGCCCGGGCCGTCGAATAGGCCTCCACCACCGCCGTCGCCTGGCGGGCCGTCTGCTCGGCCTGGGCCCCGGTGCCGCGCAGCCACGTCACGTACGGCTGGGCCGCGGCCAGCATCGCCGCCGCTGCCGGGCCGCCCCACGGACCGGCCACCAGCCCCGACGTCACCGACTCGTAGGAGCCCGCGGTGGTGTGCAACTCGGCGCCCAGCTTCTCCCACGCGGCGGCGGCGGCCAGCATCGATCCCGATCCGGGACCGGCGTAGATGCGGCCGGAGTTGACCTCCGGAGGCAACGCTCCGAAGTCCAGGTACATGACGGCCTTCCGGTCAGTGCCACCGTCGTCGTAATTGGTTGACGGTGGTCAATTACGGCCAAGCGAATACCGTCGAGATGAATGGAAGGTTACGGCGACGTGGCCGGCACGGTGACCTGCTGGTGAACTGTTGAATTCACGATTCGAATTTCGGAATCGAACCCAAACCAGACATCGCGTGTTCACCTCCCATTCATATTGCGGTCCCCATCGGTTAATCCCGAGGCGCGAAGCTAAGCGCACTGTGAAGCACGTGCAATGGATTCTGGCCGCGGCGGGGGTCGCCACCTTCGTCGGACTTGCCGCACCGGCGCAAGCCGACCCCGACCCGGACGCGGCGTTCCTCAGCTCGGTCGACAAGGCCGGCATCGAGTACACCGACCCGCAAGAGGCGGTCGCCCTCGGCCGGGAAGTCTGCGCCTACCTGCACGCCGGGCACCCGACGAACGCGGCCGCCCGCGCCCTGAAGATCTCCAACCGCAGCCTGTCGGTGAAGAACGCCGCCCGGTTCGTGACGTTCGCCCGGACCGCGTACTGCCCCGACTAGCCAAGCCACCACCGAAGCGCCGAGGAGAGGAAACGATGAAGGTTCGCAAACCCGTGTTGGCCGCGATCGCGGCGGCCGGTCTGCTGGGCCTGGCCGCGCCGGCGGCCGCCGAAACCGGCGACACCGGTTTCCTCGGCGCGCTCGACCAGATGGGCATCTCCTACCCGAACTCCGCCGACGCCGTCGCCGGCGGCCAGGCAGTCTGCCGGTACCTGGCGGAGGGGCACAGCCCCAACCAGGCGGCCAAAAGCGTCAAGAACGCCAACCCCAGCCTGACGCTGACCAAGGCGTTCCAATTCGTCAGTGTCGCCCAGGCGAGCTACTGCGGTCAGGCCTAGCCCGGATTCTCTCGGAGCTCGTCCAAGCCGCCGAACCGCCGTTCGGCCAGCGCCAGACCGGCCAGCGCGGCGGCGGCGATCAGCCAGCCCGCCACTGCGATCGACCCGGCCGGGATGATCGCCAGCACGGCGGTGCGGTGCTGCACCCGGACCAGGTCCGGATCCTTCCGGTCGTATTCCACGTAAATCTGCATGCCGGTTGATAATTCGGACGGATACAGCACGCCGAGCTGCGGACGGTAGGTGATCCGCTCCGGGGTGACGAACTCGATCGTCGACCGGCGTGGGCCGGCGCTGAGCACCTCGGCGGCCGCGACGCCCATGTCCTGCTCGATGGCAATGTCATTGCGCCACGCGCCGGCCACCAGCAGAACCGACTGCAGCGTGATCACACCCGCGGCGACCAGCACCCCGATCCGGACCCGCCGCAGGATGCGCCGCGCCCGGATGTTCGGCCCGGCATCGCTGCGACCGTGAATCAGTATGTGCAGCAACGCCTTGAGCGATCTCCAGAAACGGTTCGCCGTCGCCGTGCTCACAGAGCGGCCTTGATCGCCGCGTGCAGCGCGCGCAGCGACGACCGGTCCGCCTTGACCTCCAGCACCCGCATCCCGGTGCCCGGCTCGTCGAGCGCGGCGGCCAGTTCGCCGACCTCGATCTGGTCCGCGTCGACGTGATAGGCGCGGCACAGCGCGCCGACGTCGACGTCGTGCGGGGTGCCGAAGACGCGCGACGACACATCCGAGAACCGCGGATCACCCTGCTCCAGCAGTTCGAAGATACCGCCGCCGTTGTCGTTGGACACCACGATGGTCAACCGCCGCGGTGTCGGCTCGGTGGGCCCGATCAACAGCCCGGAGCTGTCGTGCACGAAGGTCAGGTCGCCGATCAGCGCCACGGTGCGCGGGGCGTCGGTGCCGTGCGCCGCCGCATGGGCTTCATAGGCCAGCGCCGCACCGATCGCGGTGGACACCGTCCCGTCGATACCGGCCACCCCGCGGTTGGACCGCACGGCGACATCCCCGGTGCTCAGGCCGACCAGCGCGGCGTCGCGCACCGGGTTGGACGCGCCGAGCACCAGCTGGTCGCCGGGGCGCAGCGCGTCGGCGACCGCGGCGGCGACATGCAGCCCGGTGGTCAGCGGATGAGCGGCGAGTTGACCGCGCACCGCGTTGAGCGCGTGCCGGTTCAGGTCCGCGCAGCGCCGCAGCCAGGCCGGCTTCGGCGTCCCGCTGGTGATCGCCCGGGTGCCGGTGGCCTGCGAGTTGCCCGACACATCCGGCCAGCGCGGCCCGGTGGTCAGCGCGTACACCGGCACGTTCGGATCGGCCAGCAGCGTCGACACCGGGCGGTGCAGGGTCGGCCGGCCCAGCATGATGACCTGCTGCGGGTGCAGCAGCGGCAGCGCCAGCGGATGCAGCGGCGTGGGGCAGGAGCGACCGGAGAACGCCGTCGGCTCGGCGACGGTGGGCAGCGCCGCAAGGTTGGGATGCACCCCGGCGCCGTGCCCGGCCACCACGACGGTGTCCGGGGTCAGGTCGATCTCCAGCGGCTGGTCGAAGCTGACCGGCGGGGTGTAGGTCCACGGCTTGCCGTCCGGCCGGCCGGCCGGGAACAGCCGGGCATGATCGTCGGCCTGGTGATCGGGCACCAGGGGTTCGCGCAGCGGGATGTCGAACTGCACCGGGCCGGCGTTGGCGGTGCGCGAGCCGGTGGCGGCGGCCAGCACCCGGCAGGTCGCCGACCGCCAGGTGGCGTTGAGCGCGTCGAGCCGCTCGGGCGCGTCCTCGGCCAGCCCGAGGCTGATCGTGGCGCGGACCTGGGTGCCGAAGTAGCCGAGCTGTTCCATGGTCTGGTTGGCGCCGGTGCCCAGCAGCTCGTAGGGCCGGTTGGCGCTGAGCACGATCAGCGGCACCCGCGCGTAGTTGGCCTCCACCACCGCCGGGCCCAGGTTGGCGACCGCGGTGCCCGACGTCATCGCCACGCACACCGGCGCGCCGGCGCCGACCGCCAGCCCGATCGCCAGATAGCCCGCGGTGCGCTCGTCGATGCGCACATGCAGCCGGATCCGCCCCGACCGGTCGGCGTCGTGCAGCGCGAACGCCAGCGGCGCGTTGCGCGAGCCGGGGCAGAGCACCACGTCGCGGACCCCGCCGCGGATCAGCTCGTCGACCACAACGCGGGCCTGCGCCGTCGAGGGGTTCACAGCCACCAGATCAGGGTAGTCGGGCGCGGCTTGGCTCAGTTGGTCTCGAAGAACCGCAGCATCGCCTCGTTGACCTCCTGCGGCCGCTCGAGGAAGCCGAGATGCCCGGTGTCGGCGATCTCCAGGTAGCGCCCGCCCGGGATCGCGTCGGCAACCTCGCGGCACAGGTGCGGCGGAGTGATCACGTCCTCGGCGAAGCCGATCACCAGCACCGGGTGCTCGATGCTGCGCCAGGCCGGCAGCCGGTTGCCCTCCGGCCCGACACTGGTCTGGCAGCGCAGCCCCGGGGTCGGCTTCACCGGCCACATGGTGAACATCGCGATCCAGTCCTTGACGGCGGCGTCGTCGTTCAGCGTCTTGCGCGAGAAGCTCTCCAGCAGCCGGACCTTCGCCTCGTATTCGGCGGGCAGCTGAACGTCGGATTCGACCCGTTTGTTCTGGGCGATGCGGAAGAAGTCGCGGGTGCTGTCGTAGCGGCCGCAGCCGCCCATCAGCGCCGCGGAGCGGACCAGGTCCGGCCGCTGCAGCATCAGCTCCAGGGCGATGAACGCGCCCATCGACGTCGCCACGATCCGGGTCGGCGTGGCGTCCAGCGACTCGATCAGCGCGGCGGTGTCGTCGACCATGGTCTGAGTGGTGAACCCGGTGGCGTTCTCGGTGGCGCCGATGCCGCGGTTGTCGAAGGTGATGCAGCGGTAGCGGGCCAGCTGGAACTCGGGCACCTGGTGCACGTGCCAGCCGCGGCCGGCGCCGCCGCGCCCGGCGATGAAGAGCACCGGCTCGCCGTCGGGGTTGCGGTCGTCGTAAGCGAGGTTGATCACGGGTCCGAACCTACGCGACGCGCTTTCCCGGGTGAAAAGACGTGCGCCGGGACGGCGTCTCAGGTGACTGCATCTATGGTGGCTGCATCGCGACTTGTGCGCCGGGGGCATCCACACGAAGACGGATCGTCTTCGTGGGTGCGGCTGTGGCCGGCGGCCTGCTGGCGTGCTCGGCGACCGGTTGCAGCGCGCGGATCGAGGGGCGGGCGACCCCGGCGGACCACGACGGCCCCCGGCCGGTGCCGGCGGCGGCCCTGCACGGCGCACTGCTGGACACCCGCACGATCAACGACATCATGGGCGCGTCCGGCATGGGGGTTCGCGACGCCGGGACGCGGCTGTTCAGCGGCGTCACCCAGTTCACCGATCCCGCCTGCATGCCCGCATGGACTCCCGCCGAGGAGACGGCCTACGCGGGCACCGACTGGACGTCGGCGTTCACCCAGAGCCTGCTGGAGACCCCGGTGAACCCGGATCACTTCGTGATCCAGGCCGTGGTCCGCTTCCCGTCGCGGGAGTCGGCGAGCGGCTTCTTCGACCGCAGCGCCGAGCAGTGGCCGAAATGCGCGGAACGGACCTTCGACACCAGGGCCGACGACGGGCAGCCCGGCGCGTCCTGGCAGTTCGACGTGGTTCGCAACGCCGACTCGACGCTGTGGATGACGCAGACGCAGAACGACAGCCCCGGCTGGGGGTGCCAGCGTGCGCTGCGGGTCAGCAGAAACGTCGCGATCGATGTGCTGGCGTGCAAGTTCTACGCGACCGACGAGGCGGTGACGATCGCGCACGGGATCGACGCGCGGCTGCCCAGCGTGTGAGGGATCAGGGTGTCCCGGGCAGCAGCGGGTAGCACTCCCGGACCCGTTCGATCCACCACTGCCGCCGCTGCGCGGGCGCGGCCAGGCCCGCCAGCCGCGCGGGGTCGGGGGCCGCTGGCCGCACCGGCAAGTAGCCGTCTTCGGGTTCTGTCCGGTCCGTCACGTCCTCCTCGAACAGCGCTCCGGTGCCCAGCCCGCAGGCGTGGTCGCAGGATTCCAGCGCGGCGGCGGCGCGCAGCCCGGCGGCGATGCCGACCGCCGAATCCAGCGCACTGGACACCACCACCGGGATGCCGATCTGGCCGGCGATCGTCAGCATCGACGAAATCCCGCCCAGCGGAGCGACTTTCAGCACCGCGATGTCCGCGGCCTGCAGGTGGACGACGGCCAGCGGGTCTGCCGCCTTGCGGATGCTCTCGTCCGCGGCGACCGGAACCCGGATGCGGCCGCGCAATTCGGCGAGTTCGGCCGTGGTGGCGCAGGGCTGCTCCAGGTATTCCAGCGGGCCGGTCGCGGTGAGGGCGGCGGCCGCCTCCACTGCCTGCTGGACCGTCCAGCCGCCGTTGGCGTCGACCCGCACCGCCGGCACCAGCGCCCGTACCGCCTCCACCCGGGCCACGTCGTCGGCCAGCGTCTGGCCCGGTTCGGCCACCTTGACCTTGGCGGTGTGCGCGCCGGGGAACCCGGCCAGCACCTCGGGCACCCGCTCTGCGCTGACGGCGGGCACGGTGGCGTTGATCGGGATGCGGTCGCGCCGTGCCGGCGGCGGCGGCCGGTACGCCGACTCGAGCGCCGACGCCAGCCAGTAGGCGGCCTCCGGCGGCCGGTACTCGATGAACGCGCCGAACTCGCCCCAGCCGGCCGGGCCGTCGATCAGCGCCAGCTCGCGAACGGTGATGCCGCGGAACCTGACGCGCATCGGCAGCGCGACCACGTGCAGGCGGTCGAGGATGCCGTCCAGCGGCGGGGGCATGGGTTTGATCCTGCCGTACGGTTGACTCTGCGCTGACCAGGAGGGTTACTCGCACTTCTGCCTGGTGGACGCAGAGTCAACGAGGAGGACGACGCAGTGAACCCCTTCGACCCGACAATCTGGCGAACGGTGGACGGCTTCGCCGACCTGACCGACATCACCTACCACCGGCACGCCACCGATGCGACGGTGCGGGTGGCGTTCGATCGCCCCGACGTGCGCAACGCATTCCGCCCGCACACCGTCGACGAGCTGTACCGCGCGCTGGACCACGCCCGGATGTCGCCCGATGTCGGGGTGGTGCTGCTGACCGGCAACGGGCCGTCGCCCAAGGACGGCGGCTGGGCGTTCTGCTCCGGCGGCGACCAGCGCATTCGCGGCCGCAGCGGCTACCAGTACGCCAGCGGCGAGACCGCGGACACCGTTGACGCGGCGCGGGCCGGGCGGCTGCACATCCTGGAGGTGCAGCGGCTGATCCGATTCATGCCCAAGCCGGTGATCTGCCTGGTCAACGGCTGGGCGGCCGGCGGCGGGCACAGCCTGCACGTGGTGTGCGACCTGACCCTGGCCAGCCGGGAGCACGCCCGGTTCAAGCAGACCGACGCCGACGTCGGCAGCTTCGACGGCGGCTACGGCAGCGCGTATCTGGCCCGCCAGGTGGGCCAGAAGTTCGCCCGGGAGATCTTCTTCCTGGGCCGGGCCTACACCGCCGAGCAGATGCATCGCATGGGTGCGGTCAACGAGGTCGTCGACCACGCCGAGCTGGAGGCCACCGGCGTGCAGTGGGCCAAGGAGATCAACGGCAAATCGCCGCAGGCGCAGCGGATGCTGAAGTTCGCGTTCAACCTGCTCGACGACGGGCTGGTGGGCCAGCAGCTGTTCGCCGGCGAAGCCACCCGGCTGGCGTACATGACCGACGAGGCCGTCGAGGGCCGCGACGCGTTCCTGGAGAAGCGCGACCCGGACTGGAGCCGGTTTCCGCGGTATTTCTGAGTCCGCCCCTGGCTCGCTGCTCGTCGAGATCGACGCGGGCGCGGAAACGTTCGAGTGCGCATCACGGCGGCATCGATCTCGGCGCAGTGGCGGGGATCCACCCCGCTCGGAGCAGGCCCATAGACTCGGGTCCATGAGCAAAAGCCCGGCGCGCAGACTGGTCGACTTGGTGTGGAGCGCCGGGCTGCGGCCGCCGGCCACGATGCAGCTGTCGCTGCACCGGCCCAACAACAAGCCGGTCGAGCTGGCCGGCAAGCGGGTGCTGGTGACCGGCGCGTCGTCGGGCATCGGCGCGGCCGCGGTCGCGAAGTTCGTCCGGCACGGCGCGACCGTGGTCGCGGTGGCCCGCCGGGCCGAACTGCTCGACGCGGTGGTGGACAAAGCGACCCGCAACAACGAGGCGGGCGGCACAGCGTTCGCGATCGCCGCCGACCTGTCCGAGCTGGACGCGGTCGATGCGCTGGTCGCCGACGTCGAGCAGCGCCTCGGCGGGGTGGACATCCTGGTCAACAACGCGGGCCGGTCGATCGTCCGGCCGATCGCCGAGTCGCTGGAACGCTGGCACGACCTGGAACGCACCATGGCGATCAACTACTACGCGCCGCTGCGGCTGATCCGCGGATTCGTGCCGGGGATGTTCGAGCGCGGCGACGGGCACCTCATCAACGTCGCGACCTGGGGGGTGATGTTCGAGGCGTCGGCCAATTTCGGCGCCTACAACGCCACCAAGGCGGCGCTGGCCTCGGTGAGCCGGGTGATGGAGACCGAGTGGTCGGGCCGCGGCGTGCATTCGACCACCCTGTACTTCCCGCTGGTCACCACGCCGATGATGGAACCCACCGGGGACTTCGACGGGCGGCCGGCGCTGACCCCCGACGAGGCCGCCGGGTGGATGATCGTCGCCGCCCGCCGCCGGCCGGTGCGCATCGCGCCGCGCACCGCGCTGGCCGTGAAAGCGCTGGACACCATGAACTCGCGGTGGTCCACCGAATGGGCCAAGTCGAACACCGTCCGGCCCGGCCGCTGACGACCTCGGACGACCTCGGACGCCGAGATGACGGAGGGCTGATGGAGATTCTGGCCAGCCGGATGCTGTTCCGGCCATCGGACTACCAGCGCTCGCTGCGTTTCTACCGCGACGAGATCGGGTTGGCCATCGCCCGCGACTACGGTGCCGGCACGGTGTTCTACGCCGGGCAGTCGCTGATCGAACTGGCAGGCCATGGGGCAGGTCAGCACGGCGGCGGGCCGTTTCCCGGCGCGCTGTGGCTGCAGGTGCGCGACGTGCGCGCAACCCAGGCCGAGCTGGAGGGACGGGGAGTGCCGATCACCCGGGCCGCCCAGCGCGAGCCGTGGGGGCTGCACGAGATGCACGTCACCGATCCCGACGGTGTGCTGCTGATCTTCGTGCAGGTTCCCCCGGAGCACCCGCTGCGCCGCGACACCCGGCAGGACAATTCGCCGCAAGGTTAACGGCGGGTAAACAACAGGGAACCAGTGCGAGTACAGCGGCGTTTTGCGGCGGCGAGCATTCGACAACGCGACCCCGCGACCGCCAGAATTACGGCTGTGACACCTCGATGTCCCGTTATGCGTTGTGATACCCCGTGACCCTTCAGCTGTTCCTGTTGATCATCGTGGTGGTCACGGCACTGGGCTTCGACTTCACCAACGGCTTCCATGACACCGCCAACGCGATGGCGACGTCGATCGCCAGCGGCGCGCTGAGCCCCAAGGCGGCGGTCACGCTGTCGGCCTGCCTGAACCTGATCGGCGCGTTCCTGTCCACCGCCGTCGCGGCCACCATCGCCAAGGATCTGGTCAACGCGCACCTGGTGACGCTGGAGCTGGTGTTCGCCGGCCTGGTCGGCGGGGTGGTCTGGAACCTGCTCACCTGGCTGCTCGGCATACCGTCGAGCTCGTCGCACGCACTGATCGGCGGCATCGTGGGCGCGATGCTGGTCGCCGTCGGCCGGCACGGGGTGATCTGGAGCGGCGTGGTTTCCCGGGTGGTCGTGCCGGCCATCGTGGCTTCGGTGCTGGCGGCGGTGGTGGGGGCGATCGCCACCTGGCTGAGCTACCGGCTCACCCGCGGCGTCGGCGAGCAGCGCACCGAACAGAGTTTCCGTCGCGGCCAGATCTTCTCGGCGTCGCTGGTCTCGCTGGCGCACGGCACCAACGACGCGCAGAAGACGATGGGCGTGATCTTCCTGGCGCTGATGTCCTACGGCGCGGTGAGCAAGTCCGAAACCATGCCGCCGATGTGGGTGATCGTGTGCTGCGCGGTGGCGATGGCGGCGGGCACCTACTCCGGCGGCTGGCGGATCATCCGTGCCCTGGGCAAGGGCCTGGTCGAAGTCCAGTCGCCGCAGGGGATGGCCGCCGAGTCGTCGTCGGCGGCGATCATCTTGCTGTCCAGCCACTTCGGTTACTCGCTGTCCACCACGCAGGTGGTCACCGGCGCCGTGCTGGGCAGCGGCGTGGGCAAGTCCGGCGCCGAAGTTCGCTGGGGTGTCTTCGGACGGATGGCGACCGCATGGGTGGTGACCCTGCCGTCGGCGGGCATCGTCGGCGCGATCACCTACACCGTGGTGCACGTCATCGGCGGCTACCTCGGCGCGATCGTCGGTTTCGGATTGCTGGCCATGGTCGCACTGGCCATCTGGCTGCAGTCGCGCAAGACCCGCATCGACGCCAGCAACGTCAACGCCGAATGGGAGGGCAGCCTGACGGCCGGCGTGGTCCTGGCCGCCGGTTCGGCCAACCGACCGGCCGCAACGGTCGATGTGGCGTTCCCCGCCGACGCGCCGGCGCCACCGCCGCCGTCCACCTCCGAGGTCGCCGACCTGGCGGCCCGCAGCACCGCAGGCTGATGGGCGCCTGGTTCAACTACGCCGCCACCAGCAAAATCCTGGTCTTCGGCGTGCTCGTCGGCGCCGGGCTGCCGGCCCTGTTCGCAATCGGCGTGCGCCTGCACGCCATCGGTGCCGGTGCGGTCGGCGAAGGCGCCCACCGCAATCCGGTGCTGATCGCGCTGAGCTGGCTGATCTACGCGCTGACACTGGCCGCGGTGGTCGTCGGCGTGCTGTTCATCGCCCGCGACTTCATCGCCTACCACACCGGCTGGCACATCCTCGGCGCCAAGCACACGTAGCATCGAAATCACCGTGCACCCGACCGTATTCGACAACCCCGAGACTGGAAGCTGAGGCGGCGTGAACCGATTCCTCGACGCAGTCGTCGCGTGGTTGCGGGCCGGATACCCCGAAGGCGTCCCGCAGACCGACTACATCCCGCTGATCGCATTGCTGTCGCGACGGCTGACCAGTGACGAGGTCAAGTCGGTAGCCGCGGAACTGATGCGGCGCAACGAATTCGACCACGTCGACATCGGCGTGCTGATCACCCAGGTCACCGACGAACTGCCGTCCCCGGACGACGTCGAACGGGTGCGGCAGCGTCTTGCCGCAAAAGGATGGCCGCTCGACGACCGGCACAGCAGCGGGGATCAGCCATAGCCGTCCTGCGCGCGCTGGCCGTCACCCCGGGGGCCGCGGCGGTGTCGCTGCTGCCGGCCCTGCAACGGGTGCTCGACGGCGCCGACTCCGCGTTCGTGCCGGCGCAGGCCGATGATTCGCCGGCGCTGTCGGCATTGCGGGTGGGCGAGCCGATCGCCGACGACATCGCGCTGGTGGTGACGACGTCGGGCACCACCGGGGCGCCCAAGGGCGCGTTGCTGACCGCCGCGGCGCTGACCGCCAGTGCCACGGCCACCCACGATCGTCTCGGCGGGCCGGGCGCCTGGCTACTGGCCCTGCCGCCCTGGCACATCGCCGGGGTGCAGGTGCTGGTGCGCAGCCTGCTGGCCGGCACGAATCCCGTCGAGATGGACGTGTCCACCGGCTTCGACATCGTCGAATTACCCGCTGCGATAGCACGATTGGACGGTGCGCGACGATACGCGTCGCTGGTCGCCGCCCAGCTGTCGAAGGCGCTGACCGACCCGGCCGCCACCGCGGCGCTGGCCGGGCTCGATGCGGTGCTGCTGGGCGGCGGCCCGGCGCCACAACCCGTCCTGGCTGCGGCGGCGGCGGCCGGTATCACCGTGGTGCGCAGCTACGGCATGAGCGAGACCGCCGGCGGCTGCGTGTACGACGGGATTCCGCTGGACGGGGTGCTGCTGCGGATCGCGGCCGACGGCCGGGTGGAGATCGGCGGCGCGACCGTGGCCGGCGGCTACCGCAATCCGGTCGAGCCGGACCCGTTCGCCGATCCCGGCTGGTTCCGCACCGACGACCTCGGCAGCATCGACGGCGACGGGTCGCTGCGGATCATCGGCCGCGCCGACGACGCAATCAGCACCGGCGGGCTGACGGTGTTCCCCGGGCCGGTGGAGGCGGCGTTGCGCACACACCCCGCGATCGCCGACTGCGCGGTGTTCGGGGTAGCCGACGACCGCCTCGGCCAGCGGGTGGCCGCCGCGGTGGTGGTCGCCGCCGCGCCTCCCCCCACGCTGGACGACCTTCGGGCACATGTGGCGCTGTCGCTGGAGTCCACCGCGGCACCCCGCGAATTGCATGTCGTCGACGCGCTACCCCGATACGGTATCGGGAAGGTGGACCGAAAGGCGTTGGCCCGCAGGTTCACCCGCTGAGGATCGCCCGAGCGTCGCGAACATCTTCACGCGGTGCGCCCCGCTCGGCTACAGTCAGCGGATGATTGGTGACCGGCGAAAATCCCAGCAGGCGAAGGGTGCTGTCGCCATCGTCGTGGTGATGGCGGCAGGACTGATCGGCTGCGCGAGGCATACGCCGGAGTCGGATGTCCACGCTCAGGACGTCATCTTGTGCACCAGCTACGACCTGATCGAGGCGAGCCTGCAGCACCCGATCGAGACCGGCGCGGACGCCTTGCCGGCCATCGCGCCGCTGCGCTTGGCGCTGCTCGAGAATCCCGACGGCAGCACGCAGATACGCGATGCAATCTCGGCGGCGATAGCGGCGTTCGACGCGATTCTGGCCAAGGACGCCAAACCGCGCGGCCTGTCCGAACCGCCGCCGTATGACCGGGCGACGGTGGACTCGGCACTGCGCCACGTCCGGCAGGTGTGCGGGCTGGACACATAGCCACGCCGGCTACGGCAGCGCGAACGGCAATTCGATGCCCTGGTGCGGCAGACAATGCGTGCAGGTGCGCTCGTCGCTGACCTGCGCGATGGCCTGCTGAACCAGGATCTTGAACGGCCCGATGTTCTTCTTGAATTCGGCGAAGACGTCGACGGCCCGCACTCCGCCGCCGACGTCCACGCCGGCGTCCAGGTCGGTGACCAAGGCGATTGCGGCGTAACACATCTCCAGCTCGCGGGCCAGCACCGCCTCCGGGTATCCGGTCATGTTGACCAGGCTGAAGCCGGCCGCGGCGAACCAGCGGCTCTCGGCGCGAGTGGAGAACCGCGGGCCCTGGATGACGACCATGGTGCCGCCGTCGACCACGTCGGGCAGGCCGGTGAGCGCGGACCGCAGGGTCGGGCAGTACGGGTCGGCGAACTCGACGTGCACGCCGCCGGAGTCGAAGTAGGTGTCGGCGCGCCCACGGGTCCGGTCGACCAGCTGGTCTGGCACGACCACCGTTCCGGGCGGCAGATCGGCGGTCAGGCTGCCGACCGCGCACGGCCCGAAGATGCGCCGCACCCCCAGTGCCCGCATTGCCCACATGTTCGCCCGGTAGGGCACCGTGTGCGCCGAATGCTCGTGCTTGGCGCCGTGCCGCGGCAGGAACGCCACCTCGTGGCCGCCGACGGTGCCGACGGTGATCGCGCCGCTCGGCTCGCCGTAGGGGGTGTCCAGGTTGACCCGGCGAGCGTCCGGGTCGAGGAAGCTGTAGAAGCCGCTGCCGCCGATCACGCCGATCACAGCAGACATTGTCCGATACGGGCATGCAAGGATCGTGGTCGTGTCCGAAAAGGCCGGTTTCGCGCAGTGGATCGAGGGAGCACGGCCGAGGACCCTGCCCAACGCGGTGGCCCCGGTGATCGCCGGGACCGGGGCGGCGGCCTGGCTGGGCGCCGCCGTGTGGTGGAAGGCGCTGCTGGCGCTGGCCGTCGCGGTGGCACTGATCATCGGGGTGAACTTCGCCAACGACTACTCCGACGGCATCCGCGGCACCGACGACGATCGGACCGGTCCGGTGCGGCTGGTCGGCTCCCGGCTGGCCACCCCGCGCGCGGTGTTGGCGGCGGCGGTCACGGCGCTGTCGGTGGGCGCGCTGGCCGGAGTGGCGCTCGCGCTGGTCAGCGCACCGTGGCTGCTGGCGGTCGGCGCCGCCTGCATCGCCGGCGCGTGGCTCTACACCGGCGGATCCCGGCCCTACGGGTATGCCGGCTTCGGCGAGCTGGCGGTGTTCGTGTTCTTCGGGCTGGTCGCGGTGCTGGGCACCCAGTACACCCAGGCGCTGCGGGTGGACTGGGTGGGGTTGGTGCTGGCGGTCGCGACCGGGGCGCTGTCCTCGGCGGTGCTGGTGGCCAACAACCTGCGGGACATCCCGACCGATGCCCGGGCCGGCAAGACCACGCTGGCGGTGCGCCTTGGCGACGCGCGGACCCGGACGCTGTATCAGGCGCTGCTGGCGCTGGCCGGGGTGCTCACGCTGACGCTGATCGCAGCCTCGCCGTGGTGTGCCGCCGGGCTGGTCGCCGCCCCGCTGGCGGTGCGGGCGGCGGCGCCGGTGCGCGGCGGGCGGGGCGGACACGAGCTGATCCCGGTGCTGCGCGACACCGGGCTGGCCATGCTGGTGTGGGCGATCGTGGTGGCCGCGGCGCTGGCGTTGGCGACATGATTGACTTCCAGCCGCTCCCGCAGCCAACGGGCGCGGCTGGTCATTGACTGTGCACGTTGTGTGCGTGATTTCGCGAAATCGTCGACCACAACGTGCACACTCGGCGAAATCAGTCCGGCTCGGAGGACGACACCTCGCCGCGTAACCGGGCGCGGAGCTGCTCGCGATCCCGCCGCCGCTGCTCGTTGGCCGCCGCTAAGCCGCCGGTCGCCCGCCGGCGCAGCGGAGCGAACACCCACATCCCCAGCGGCAGCGCGACGATCAAGGCCAGCAGCGCCGCGACGATCAGCGGAAACTCGCGCACCCCGAGCAGCCACGCCACCCCGTAGATCACCGCGGTGAGCGCGATCAACAGCAGCAGCCGGGCCAGCGCGTACAGCAGCACGTCCAGCGCCACCCGCGCCCGGGAAGTCTGACCCGTCGTCACGACTGCGAGCGTAGCGGTGACCGCCAGCGCGGCGGAGCCGGGCGCAGCGGGTCACCGCCATCAGACCCAGCGGTGACCGCCAGCGCGGCGGAGCCGGGCGCTGGGGGCACCACCCGCTTGCGGGGGACGGGTCACCGCCAGCGCGGCGGCCCACCGAGGCCGGTGCGCGGCTGCCGGTATATTCGCCCGGTAGGAGGTGTCGAGTGCTGTATCTGCTCCTCGTCCTGGTCCTGGGGACGCTGTGCTACCTGGGGTTGCGCGCCGCCCGGGCGAACCGGCCGAAGACCCGCGTGATCGGGCCGGACGACGACCCGGAATTCCTGTGGCGGCTAGGCCAGGGCGACAACAACCCCAAGGGCTGACCCCACCGATCAGACCCCGCTCAATCCCTGATCAGACGAAGTGCTGGTTGGACCGGTCGTCGCCGGGGAAGCCGTCGGCGACGACGGCCGCCAGCTCGATCAGCGCCTCCCGGGTGTCCCGCTTCAACCGGTGCAGGTCGATCTCGGCGCCCTCCTCCAGGTGCGGATCGAACGGCACCAGCCGCACCGCCCGGCACCGCCGCGAGAAGTGATCGACGACCTTCTGCATGTCCACCTTGCCGGACCGCGGCCGGACGGCGTTGATCACCGCGATCGAGTTGCGCACCAGGTCCTCGTGGCCGTGCGCGTCCAGCCAGTCCAGGGTCGCCGAGGCGCTGCGCGCGCCGTCGACCGAGCCGGAGCTGACCACGATCAGGGTGTCCGCCTTGGACAGGATCGCCGACATCGCCGAGTGCATCAGACCGGTGCCGCAGTCGGTGAGCACCAGGCTGTAGAACCGCTCGAGAACCTGCAGTGTGCCGGTGTAGTCCTCGGCACTGAACGCCTCGGACACCGCCGGGTCGCTCTCCGAGGCCAGCACCTCCAGCCGGCTGGGTCCCTGGTTGGTGTAGCTGCGGACGTCGCTGTAGCGCTGGATGCCCTCGGCGTCGCGCAGCAGGTGCCGGACGGTGGCCGACGTCTCCAGCGGCACCTTCTGGCTCAGCGTGCCACGGTCGGGGTTGGCGTCGACCGCCACCACCCGGTCGCCGCGGATCGACGCGAACGTCGCGCCCAGCGTCGCGGTGACCGTGGTCTTGCCGACGCCGCCCTTCAGCGAGAGCACCGCGATCCGGTAGCAGCCGGTCAGCGGCCGGTTGGCCTGCACCGCCAGGTCGTTGCAGCGGATGGTGCGCGGGCTCTCGCCGACGTTGATCAGGTTGCCGGACAGCACATAGAGCAGCTTCCGCCAGCCTTCCGATGGCGGCGGCTTGAACTGCCGCAGCAGTGACGTGGTGGACAGCTCCGAATACGGTGCGCCGAACCCGGCTGCGCCACCGTGCCCGGCCACCGGTGCGGCCGGCCGGTAGAACCCGTCGGTCTGGGACGTCGCGGCGCCCGGGTGGTAGACCGGCGGCGGGTTGTTCATCGGCTGCGGGTACCCGGTGCCCGGGGTGGCCGACCATGCCGCCGGATAGTCGGGCTGCGCCTGCTGGGGTGCGATCGGATCCTGGAACCGCCGCTCGGTTCGAAAGCCGCTGAACGAGCCCGTCTCGGGACTTCCCTGCTGGCCGAAAGCCTGTGTCGGCGGACTACCGGGCGCACCGTACGGTGGCAGCTCGGTGGTCGGAGGGTTCGCGACATCGGAGTCCCGGTAGGCGTCACCGCCCTGCGGAAACTGATCAGACACCGACTCTCCCCTTTCGATACGCGGCGCACTGGTAAATCGGGCAGCCGTTTACGCAGACTAGCTCAGCGAAAGGCTAGACAGCAGATCGCGCAGGTCAGCCCACTCCGGCATACGAATGCAGGCCCACGGTGACCAGGTTGACGAAGAACAGGTTGAACACCATGGCGACGAAGCCGACGACGTTGATCCAGGCCGCTTTGTAGTCCCGCCAGCCGGCGGTCGATCTGGCGTGCAGATAGGCGGCGTACACGACCCACGCGACGAACGAAACCGTCTCCTTGGGATCCCATCCCCAGTACCGACCCCAGGCCCCCTCGGCCCAGATGGCGCCGAATATCACCCCGAACCCGAAGACCGGGAACGCGAAGATCGTGGTTCGGTAGGCGATCTGGTCCAGCGTCTGCGCGTCGGGCAGCCGTCGCACCATCCGGGCCAGCACACCCGGGGTAGACGGGTCGGACAGGCGTGACATGCGCAACAGGAACAGCATGCTGGCCACCCCGGCGACCACGAACACCCCCGAGCCGATGCTGACCACCGACACGTGGATCGGCAGCCAGTAGGACTGCAGCGCCGGCATCACCGGGGCCGCGGTGGCGTAGAGCCAATGCCCGGAGACCGCCAGCAGGATCAGCACCGGAACCAGCACGAACACCCACAGGCTGCGGTGCTGCGGGCGGCGGAGCGCGACCGCGCCGGTGACCAGCCCGGAGAAGCAGGTCAGGTTGATGAACTCGTACATGTTGCCCCACGGCGGGCGCAGGGTGGCCGCTCCGCGCAGCACGATGCAGGCCAGCAGCAGCCCGATGCCCAGGTAGACCAGGGCCAGGCCGGCCCGGCCCACCCGCTCGTCCAGCGAGCGGCGCGCCTCGACGACGACGCCCGGGGTGGTGCTGTCGGCGGCAACCGACCCGGCCGTCACCAGCTGACGCTGCGCGCGGCCGCGGGTGTAGGCCAGTTCGACGGCCAGCAACAGCAGCGCGATCACCAGCACGACCAGCGCCGAGGTGAACGCCCAGTCCGAGTAGCGGGCCAGGGTGAGGTCGATGTGTGTGCGGTTCATCGGGCCTCCTCACTCCCGGCGGGGTCATCGGCGAGCAGCCGGGCCGCCAGCCGCTCGAACTCGCCGCCCCATCCGGCGTTGTCGGTGCGGGCCAGCCCGCCCAACTCGACGTTCACCGTACCGGTCCCGCTGCTCGACGCCGCCCGGTCCGTCGTGTCCGGCGTGATCCGCAGCCACACCCGGCGCCGGCGCAGCACCAGCGACACCGCCAGCCCGGCCATCATCGTCATCACGAACACCAGTGCCCACAGCTGGGCGGGGTCGTGGGACACCTGCACGTTGATGAACGGCACCACGCCGTCGAAACGCACCACGGTGCCGTCGTCGAGGCGGGTCGACTCCCCCGGCCGCAGGGTGGCCCGGGCCACCTTGACCAGCCGGCCCTGGTGGATCAGCCGGGAGTCCAGGGTGAACAGTGACTGCGGCCGGCCGGTGTCCAGCCCGCTGTCACCGCGGAAGACGTCGATGGCCACGGCCGGGTCGTCCAGCGCCGGGAACGCCGACGACAGCAGGTTGTCGTCGAACTGGCTGGTCGGCGCCAGCAGCCCCTGGATTGCGATCTCATGCTGCCGACGCTGCGCGGGATCGGGGTACATCCCGGCCGGCGGGTCGATGCGCACCGCGCCCGAGGACAGCAGCGTCAGCGGGTTGTCCGGTCGCCACTGCACCGTCGACGTGCGGGTCTGGCCGTCGCCGAAGACGACGGTGAAGGTTGGCGCGTAGCCGTGGCCCTGCAGGTAGGCCCGGACGCCGCCCAGCCGGAGCGGATGGTTGACCGCCAGCCGGTAGGGCCGCCAGTGGCCGGTGTCCAGGTCGGCACTGGCCTGGTAGTCGATGTCGGCCACGAACGCGACGGCTTGACCGGTCACCAGGTAGTCGGCGTGGAAGTCGTTGACCCGGATGCACATCGGGAACAGCGAGGTGCCGTCGACGGTGGTGCCGGCTCGA
>DASTNJ010000117.1:0-22162 GCA_035721065.1 Mycobacterium sp. | reverse complement strand
TGATCAGTGAGTATCCGGGCCAGCTCAGCACGTCGATCAGTGCGCGCCCGGCGTGCGGCCGCGTCGTTCGCATGTGGTCGACCGGGTCACGGAAAGTGTCGCCCATCGTCTTCTCTCCCGAGGTTCACAGCCGAACGGCGCACAACGGCGTCGTCGGATCCGATGTGGATTTCCGGCCCCTGCGCCGCTGGAACGGCCGAAGAAGACGTGCCCAGATGTCCCGCGTGCGAACAGCCTGACCACGTACTTACATATCGTATCGCGATGTGATGTAGTCGCGTGCGGACTTTCAGTGTGTTCACAGTCACATATACGGAAGCTTGCAGGCTGGCGTCATCCCCAGGCGGGCTTGTGGCACGCCGGCGGCTGGCCGGTGGTTAGGGAACCTAGCGAACGGGTAACCGGTCAGCATCTGATGAGGAGGTGGTCGAGATGATCACCGGAAACAACGATTCAGCCCGTTCAACCGCAGAGCGGCGGATCCACCATCGCCACAGCCCACAGTCCACCGCGGTATCGGTGGCCAGCAGGCTGATCGTGAAAAATGCGGTACGAGCCTGGGCCATCCAGCCGAATCTGCGCTGGCCGTTCGAGTCCGTCGACCGGATCGCCGGCCTGCTGCCGCGCCGGGGCAGGACCGAGCGCGTCCAGCTGGAGAACTGCGTCGCGGAGTGGGTTCGCCCAGCTGACCCCTCGTCGACCCGGGCGATCCTCTACCTGCATGGCGGCGCCTTCCTGACCTGCGGGCTCAACACGCACCGCTCGCTGGTGACCCGCCTGTCGCGGGCCGCCGACGCCGGCGTGCTCAACGTCGCCTACCGGATGCTGCCCGAGCACGGGATATCCGACGCGATCGACGATTGTCTGTCCGGGCTGCGCTGGCTGCACCGTCGCGGCTACGACCAGGACAGCATCGTCGTGGCCGGCGACTCCGCCGGCGGCTACCTCGCGTTCATGACCGCGCTGGCCGCCGAAGCCGAGCGTTTCGGGGCGCCGGCGGGAGTCGCGGCCGTCTCGCCCTTCACCGACCCGGACCCGGCGGGAAAGCTGGGCCACCGCAATGCCCGCCGGTGTTCGATGTTCCCGTCGGCGGCGCTGTCGGTGTTCGCCCGCTACCTGTCCCGAGCGGGGATCGTCTCGCCGGTGGACGCCGACCTGTCGTCGCTGCCGCCGGTGACCATCCACGCCAGTTCCGACGAATTGCTGCTGCCGGACGCCGAACTGATGGCGCAACGCGTGGCCGCCGCCGGCGTCTCGTGCGAGCTGCATCTGTGGGACGGCCAGATTCACGACTTCCCGATCGCCGCCGATGTGCTGCCGGAGGGCCGGCGCGCCATCCGCTACCTGGGTGATTTCGTCCAGGGTGTCACAGCGCACCCGCCTCGCGACGGTCAGGCGGCGTGAGCGACGCTGACCGGCGCGCGCAATGCGCACAGCAGTAGATGCCGTCGGCATCCTCGAGACCATGGCCCAAAATCCGGCAGCCACACTGTGAACACTCCGGCGCCACAACCGCCGCCGCGCATTCGAGACAGTCGAACATCGCCGAGCCGGCTTCCCAGGTCACAGTGAAGGCTTTGTCGTAGTCGTTCCCGCATTTCGCACAGACCCCCATGACGCCCTCCTAATCGATGTGTTCGATACCGGCAGCAAGCTGCAGCTTGTCCAGCCGCTGCCGTGCGGCCCGCAGCGAGCGGGCGTGCCGACGCATGTGGGCCCACGGGTCGTGGTGCTCCCGCATCCGTTTGGGCACGTCCCGCAGGGTGAATCGGTCTGCCCGCATGCCGCGTGCGCCGAGTTCATCCCAGTCCAGCGGGGTGGCCACCGGGGCACCCGGCCGGGGTCGCACGGCATAGGGCGCCACGGCCGTCTGACCGTAGCCGTTACGCATGACGTCCAGATAGACCCGGTCACCGCGCTTGCGTTTGCGCATCTCGAGGGTCCGGTGCCCAGGGTCTTCGGCGACAACGAGTTCGGCGACGTCGCGAGCGAACTGTCGGGCGGTGTCGAAGTCCGCGCCGCCGCGCAGCGGGGTCACGACGTGCAGGCCTCGCGATCCGGTGGTCTGCACGTAAGCACCCATACCCAGGTCGTCGAGGGCATCGGCGAGCGCACGCGCTGTCGACCGGACCTGGGCGAAGCCGCCGTTGGGCGGATCCAGGTCGAATATCAGTCGATCCGGCGTGCTCAGGTGCGGCTGTCGGGACAGCCACGTGTGTGGCGTGATGCAGTCCTGGTTTGCCATCCACGCCAACGCTTCTCGTCGCTGGGCGACGGGATGCACCACGGAGCCGCCGCGTCTGCCTTTCCTGGCGACTTCGGCTCGCTTCATCCAGTGCGGCAGCGAATGTGCGAAATCCTGCTGGAAGAACCCTTCGTCGCCGATGCCGCCGGGAAACCGGATCAGGGTCAGTGGCCGCCCCTTCAAGTGCGGCAGCATCACCGGGGCACCCGCGGTGTAGTAGTCGACCAGGTCCTTTTTGGTGATGCCGTCATCGGGAAACAGCACCCGGTCCGGATGTGTGATCGCGACGTTGACGCCGGCCATGTCAGCACACCCCCCCTGCTAGCGGTCTCGTGGTACTCACCGAGTTCGGTATCTGCCGCGTACCCGCTATCGGTGGTGATGCAAACCATGCCGCTGGGCGTCACCGCGCGCGGCGGTGCTTCCCGGCGCGGCCGGTGCGTCGGCGCCCGATCAGCATCCAGCTCAGTCCACCGGCCGCAGCGCCCACCAGGACGACAGCCAGTCCGGTCGCCCAGACGGCATTGCCTATCGCGATGGCGGTAACGCAACCGACGAGTACCAGCACCGCCACCATCATCAGCGCGAGCCCCGGCAACTCCCGGCGGTCTTTCCACACCATCCCGGCTCGTGGGCGCGTGGTTGATGCGTCATCGATCGCTGCGTCGGCCTTCGGCATTCCTGACGGCTACCCGGCAGCGCCCGCGGCCAAACGCGCCACACGGACCGACGATCCGGTGCGACCTCATCCACCGCTCGATGCAGAGCGCAGCGCCCCGAGCAGGGGCTCGGCGGCTTCCTTGAGGAATTGCTCTTGGGTGTCGCCACCGACCTGAATCAGCGCGATGTCGGTGAATCCCGCCTCCCAGTAGGCCCGTGCGGATTCCACGATCTGGTCGAGGTCGGGGCCGCACGGAATACTTGCGGCGACGTCCTCCGGGCGCACGAACCGGGTGGCGGCCGCGAAACCGGCCGGCGTGGGCAGTTCGGCGTTGACCTGCCAGCCACCGCCGAACCACCGGAATTGATCGTGAGCGCGTTGCACGGCGGCGTGGCGGTCGGGGTCCCAGCAGATCGGCAGCTGGCCGACGACCCGGCCGGCACGTTCATCCGCCAGCCCGATCCCCCGGCGGGCGCCGTGCCAGGCCTCGACGAGTCCGTGGTCGGGTTGCACGGCGATCAGATGGTCGGACAGAACCGCGAATTTGCTCACCGCCTCCTTGCCGCCCATCGCGATCGCGATACCGATCGGGGCATCGGGTAGATCCCACAGTCGGGGCCACCGTCGGCCTGGAAGTACTCACCGTGCCAGGTCAGCGTCTCCCCGGCGAGCAACGCATTGATGATCTGCACCGACTCGCGCAGCATGTCGTGGCGGCGCCGAACAGACGGCCAGCCCCGGCCGACCACATGTTCATTGAGGTTCTCGCCGCTGCCCAGTCCCAGGGTGAACCTGCCGTCGGCCAGAATCTGCAGTGTGGCCGCCTGTTGGGCGGCGATCGCCGGGTGATACCGGATGGACGGACAGGTCACGTAGGTGTACAGATCCGCGCAGTCGGTGGCGTGGGCCACCGCCCCCAGCACCGTCCAGGCATTCGGTGCATGGCCCTGCGACGTCAGCCAGGGAAAATAGTGATCACTGCAGACCTCGAAGTCAAAACCGGCCGCCTCGGCGGAAACGGCGTTGCGGACAAGGTCCTTGGGCCCGTTCTGCTCGGTCATCAGGGTGCAGCCGAATCGCGTCATAACGCGACGGGTACCCCGGCATGATCTGCTCAAACGAACCCGCGTGAGCGGCAGGGCCGGAGTTACGGGCTAGCAGCGCGTCGCCGCGCGAACCAGCTGCCGTTGCTCGTTTGACGGGCCCTCGTCGGCGTTCGTTCGCAGCCGCGCCTCGGGGTCGTCGGAAGGCATCAGGTCACAGTAGAAGCCCTCCACCCCGACCGGCGATCCGTCACCGTTGTCGACACGAAACCGAAAGAACCCCAGTCGTTCCAGCCAGCGCTCGCACTTGAGCAGGCCGTCGTGTCGTCGACCCATACGGACCTCCTATCCCGTCGTGGTTGCACACGTTTTGTTCGTATGCCCGGTTCCCGCCGAGGTCATGCCCGCCGTCACGGTGACGTTCGACACCGCCAGGTTCCCGAATGTCGATGCAGGTCAGGACGCGTTCTCAAACAGCTTGTCCACTGGCCTCGGACGCGGATAATTGTTTACGGGTGCACACTTCAAAATCGCTGGGGGCGGAGATGGTGATAGATGGACTTGGCACACCGGCCCCCGAACAGCCCGATGACGACACCGCGGAGCGCAGCGATCTCGAACCGGGGGCCGGCCGGGGCGAGCCGGACGGCGTCGGATGGTTCAGGTTCTTTCTCGACGGCCAGCGCTGGGAGTGGTCGGACACCGTGGCCCGGATGCACGGTTACCGGCCGGGAACGGTGGATCCAACCTCCGATCTGCTGCTGCAGCACAAGCATCCGGACGACCGGCAGCAGGTCGAGAAGGTGCTCGAACGAGTGCGCAACGGGGAGCCGTTCAGCAGCCGGCACCGCATCATCGACACCGAGGGACGTACGCACTGGGTGATCGCGGTGGGTGATCGCATGCGCGACGCCACCGGCGCGGTGATCGGCACCTCCGGCTTCTACGCCGATGTCACCGACGCCCGCTGGACGGACGGCGGCGCCGCAACGTCAAGGGTAGACCGGGCTCGCGCCGTCATCGAGCAGGCCAAGGGGCTATTGATGGTCGGCTACGACATCTCCGCGGAGCGGGCGTTCGACATCCTGGTTTGGCGCTCGCAAGAGGCCAACATCAAGGTCCGTGACTTAGCCGACCGCTTGCTGTCCGCCTTTGCCGGCAGGCTGCCGTCGGAGGTGGTGACCGAGCTTGACCACACGTTACTCACCCTGGACTGAACGGCTGCCCACCAGGACTGATCAGCTGCAAACATTGAGAAGCACCCGAGAATCGTTATAGAAATGTTGCCGACTGCGCCCGACGCGGCTAGCGTCGAAGGCAGGTTGAGTGCACAGCCGTCCGGATATGCGTCATCAATGACGCGGATCGGAAGTCTAACCCTTCCTTCGCGTGACCGCTCATGTGCAGAAACGGCGGTTTGGTCAAGGCCACGGACGTGATCCAGCAGAACGAGTCATCGAACTGATGGAGTCGCAAAATGTCACCTCCCAGAAGCGCTGGCGCGGCAGTCGCCGCCCCCGCGATGAGTACTTTCGAAGCCGAAACGTGGGCGAGCCATACCGCCCGATTGACCACGCACTGGGGCCGTTGCGGTGTCGTGATCGCGGTGCACGGAGAGATCGACGCCGCTAACGCCGCGGCTGTCAACAGCTACGTACAGCGCTGCGCCGGCAACTGTGCATGGCTGGTTCTGGATCTGTCCGATCTGGAATTCATTGGCACCGCTGGCTTCTCGGCTCTTCGGGCGTTGGGTTCCCGGTACGCCACCGCCAACATCTGCTGGAGTATGGTTCCCGGCTCCGCGGTGTCCCGGTTGCTTCGGATCTGCGATCCGGACTCGCTGCTCCCGACCGCCGAGTCAGTCGGCGTTGCGCTGGCCCGGGTGCAGAATCCGAGCCGGTCGCCGCTCTTGGCCCGTCAGACGGGCTGAGAGCCTGACGCGGACCCCTGGCGCCGACCCGGATGCGGTCGCGCGGTCCCACGCGCAACGGGAGCTGAAGTCCGGACAGGGGCGAAGGAGGGTCTATGCGCTTTGGCGGACTTCTCTGGGCGATCGCGGTGGTGTGGCTGCTGATCGGCGTGGCCGCCGTCTGGCAGCGCGGCTATTTCGCCGACCGAACGGCCAGTTGCGCAGAGGCCGGAACCATTGCGCTGACTGTGATCGCAGGCCCACTGAACTATGCGGGCCTGCATCCGCGAGTCGTGGATTGCCGATTGCCTCAGCCGAGCTAGTCACTGCATTCGGTCGCGCAGCAGTGCCAGTGACCTGGCCAGCAGCCGAGACACGTGCATCTGCGAGATGCCCACGCGTTCAGCGATCTGGGTCTGCGTCAGCGACTCGAAGAAACGCAACACCACAACGGCGCGCTCACGCTCCGGCAGTGTGTCGAGCAGCGGACGCAGCGCCTCGCGGCTCTCGATCTGCTCCATGCGGGGGTCGACGTCGCCGAGGGTGTCGGCGATGGTCCGGATGCCCTCGTCGTCACTGCCGCTGCCGCTGTCGATCGACATCGTGTTGTACGAACTACCGGCAACCAGGCCCTCGACGACATCGTCTCGACTGATCTCCAGTTCTTCGGCCAGCTCCGAGGCGGTAGGCGCCCGCCCCAGGCGCTGCGACAGCTCGGCGGTGGCGGCCCCGAGGCGAAGATGCAGTTCCTTGAGCCGTCGCGGCACCTTGACCGACCAGCTGTTGTCACGGAAATAACGGCGAACTTCACCCATGATGGTGGGCACCGCGTAGGAGACGAAATCCGACCCGGCGCCGACATCGAAGCGGACCACCGCATTGACCAACCCGACGCGAGCGACCTGGACCAGGTCTTCACGCGATTCGCCCCTGCCCTCGTATCGGCGGGCGATGTGGTCCGCCAGGGGAAGGCATCGCTCCACGATCCTGTCCCGCTGAGAACTGAATTCTGCGGAGTCGGGGGCGTATTCGGCCAGCTCGCGAAACATCTCCCCGACATCGGCGTACTCCGAACCGGGCCGCGGATCTCCGGCGGCATCGGTTCTCACCGCTTGGCGCCCGCCCGCCGGCTCCTCAGCGTCACCGCGAACATGCCGCCCCGTCCGTCGGGTGTCGTGCGGTCAGGCGAGGTCTGCACGTCGTCGGCCAATGACGTCAGCACGAACCAGCTGAACCCGCCTGGCGAAAGTGCTTCCACCGTCTCGCAATCGGCGGAAACCTGCACCACGACGTCGTCGTCACCCGGATCGATCACGATGATCAGCAGCGAATCCGGGGCGGCGCAGCGGATCAGCTGGGTGCACAACTCGTCGATGGCCAGCCGCAGATCCGCCACGGTGTCGAGATCCAGATCCTCGAAGGTGCCGACCGCACCGACCAGCGTGCGCACCACCGCCAGGTTTTCCAGCCGAGGAGCAACCCGCAACTCCACCGAGCGCTCGCTGCGCGGGTACTCCGGTTGTTCGGGTCCAACATCTGACATGTCGCCTCCATGCGGCTTCGGGCCGAGACTATCTTCCACGCCGGTTCGTACCAACCGCAACCGGGTACCTTCGCGTCGGACTGAAGACGTCGACGGTTCGGGCTGTACTGTCTCCGGGTTCGGCATCAGGCCGGTGATACCCGATTGCGCGCGCAGCTAATCCGCGATTTCGAAGTGCGGCGGCCGGTCATGCGTCCGGCGCGGCAGCCGGCGGCTGCACCGCCACATGTGTCGCGCCGAGCAACGCGGCCAGCCGACCTACGACGCGCTGGTCGGTCCTGAGGGCGACGTGGCAGTCGGCGGCCGCGGCGAGCCGATCCAGGACGGACAACTGCCGCGGGCTGATGAACTCGAGGTTCGCGGTATCGATAACGGCGAGCTCGTCGGTCTCCAGCGACCAGATGCGCTGCAAGGTGGTGGTGAACAGCTCGTCGCTGGCGACGTCCAGATAGCCGGCGATAGAGAAACGGAAACCGGGTTCGGCGTAGAGCCGGAAACACGACATTCCCTCATTGGTGAACGGGTGCAGACAGATCAGCTCGGCGGCGTGCTGTCCGAGCTGGGTGGTGTCAAAGGCGCACAGCGCGGAGACCGGCAGCACCGCCATCTGTTGATCGATGAGGAATTCGAACTGCGCGAAGGCTTGCCGTTGCCCGGGGCGGCGCGCCACCGCGGTGGCGTCGGAGACCGCCCGAAATCCGGTGTAGCCCGCAGCAATCGCGTCGTGGACGGCCTGAATGCGGGCAGTCACCGCGACCGCCGGGTCGACGACATCGCTGCCATCCGGCACGCCGTAGAACTCCGTCACCGGCATGACGCCGATGCCCTCGTCACGGCCGGCAACGCCGGGCATGGTCGCCAGCTCACTCCACAACTGATCCCGGCTGCCGTCACCGACGTACTCGACCCACTGATTGCGCGCCACACCGTCGGCGATGTACTCCGAGGCACGAGCCAGAAACTCGCTCCGGCTGCGGTAGCCCCATCCCAGGTGCCCGAAGGGAACCAGGCCGGACGCCGAAGATACGACTCCTTGACTGCGTTTCACAGGGCCACCGCGCTCGGTGTGTCCAGCCGAAGGTAGGCCCGAATCGTCGTCCCGCCGACGGCCGGATGTATGCGAACCAGATCGGCCAGGGCGTTGACCACGAACAAGCCGCGGCCGGACTCGACATCCTCGGCGGGTGCGCGTCTGCCGGCCAGCGGATCGTCGAGTCGACCGCTGTCGCTGGCCTGACAGATGAGTTGCCCGTCGTGCGCCCAGAACGCGAGCCGGCATACCGCGCGGGCGTGCATCAGACTGTTGGTGGCCAGTTCGGTGACGATGATTTTCAAATCTTCGACCCGGTCCGGGGACAAACCCAGCCGGCGGGCGTACCGGGCGGCGAACGCTCGCGCCGCCGTGAGTTCGGTCAATGCCGTGACGGTATGGGTGGCGGCCGCCGCACTGCTCGGCAACGAACCCTCGCAACGGGCCAGCGCGTCATCGGGGGCGTATTCGTCGCAGCGTTGCGTCGAGCCGTGCGCTCGGATCCACGGATGGGCCATGCGAACGTCACCGAGCATCCGCTCGTCGAGCCGGCTTGCGTCGAACGGGCACAGACCGGTTACCTGCTGGCCCTGCAGCGCCGCATTGACTAACACCTCGTGCTGCAAGCACGCGGGGTATTCGTCGGCGGTGCGACCGGGCCACAACACCTCGGCGACCATCCGGACCCGCCGACCGGCATGGCTGGCGATGAATGCGGTCTCGATGCCGAGCAGCCGACCCGGGTTGCGGGCTGCCTCGGTAGCATCGGCAGCGGTCACCTCGGTGAAGACGTCTCCGAGCGCGTCCCGCAACAGCGCCAGGTTGGCGTCCGGGACCACCACCAGCGTCGGCTCGCCGGCTGCCCGTCCCTCGGCGATGAACGGCAGCACTTCATCGACGTATTGCTGCTCGGACCGGTAGAACAAGCCCACATGCAGATTGCCTTGCGGCTGGGCTTGCGTGGCTGGCATCGGCTCGCTCCCATGCACCCGGTCGGACGAGCACTGCGTCTCGTTGCCTGTATGTCTCGCTGCATCTACCCGGGTTGCCTGTACCCGATTCTCGGCCTGGCCAAACCACGGGAGGCGGTCGGATCCGCGGTGCGAAGGAGAGCCGCCTGGGGCCGCCGCCGGGTTTAACCGGTCGGCGCATCGGGAACCTTGAGGACACGGCAGGCCCAGCAAGCACATACCCGGCCTGTCGGCACCGACGAACGGCGAAGGAGGTTCTATGTCCGACGACCACAGGAGTGCCACCGAAGACGCCGTCCGCGGCGTCGTCGAGGGCGCCAAAGGCAAGGCAAAAGAAGCTGTCGGCAACCTGATCGGGCGAGACGACCTCGTCCGGGAGGGGCAAGCCCAGCGGGACAAGGGCGAAGCACAACGCAACGCCGGCGAGAAGGAAGCCGAAGCAGAATCAGCGCGTGCCGCCGCGGCGGCGGCAGAGAAGCGCCAGCAGTCACAACAATAGCCGGATTGAAAGATGGGCCCGGTCCGGAAACGGATCGGGCCCATCGCAAATCAGATTGCTGACGGCCGGTTTTGTTCCGCGGCTAAGCGGGTAATCCACGATTCAAGATCAGGTCCGATTGGCGGATCGGCATACCGGAAAGCGTTGGAGTTGTCATTGCACGTCCTGTTACTGACTGACGCCGACGATGCCAGATCGTCGTTGCCGCTGCTGACCGCGTTCGCACGTCCGGTGCGCCGTGTTCCGCTGAACACGAGCGGTGCAGCACACTGTCTCGGAGCCGATGTGGCGATCGTCGACGGCCGTGCCGATCCGGTTGCCGCGCGAGAAGCATGTCGTCGGATGGCCGCATCAACACCGGCGATCGCGCTGCTGGCCATGCTATTTCCGGAAGACTTCGCCCGGGTGGGCGCCGACTGGCACGTCGATGACGTGCTGTCGGCTTCGGCCTGTTCTGACGAGTTGTACACCCGGCTTCGGCTGGCGGTCGCGCGCCGCCGGCAGACATATGGCGAAACAGTCGAATTCGGGGACCTCACCATTGATCCCGCCAGCTACACCGTGTTGCTGGGGAACCGGGAAGTCAAATTGACTCTCACCGAGTTCAAGATCTTGAACTACCTTGTGCAGCACGCTGGTCGGGCGATCACCCGGGACCGGCTGATCCGTGACATCTGGGGTCGGGACCGCCACGAACGAACCGTGAACGTCTACGTGCAGCGACTGCGTGCCAAACTCGGCGACGAACACGGGTCGATCGTCGACACGGTCCGTGGCGTCGGCTATGTGGCCAGGCCGCCGCGGCCAAGTGCCGTCATCGCGCACTCGGCGTAATGCTCGGCGCGTAATGCTCGGCGTAAGGGAACCGTCGTGATGGACCGCTCGCGGTTTTCTGCTCGGAGTTAACCTCCGCCGAGAAGTTCGGCGAGCACGGCAGCCTGGCTGTGTTGAACGTCTTTGGTGGCCGTCACCAACGTCAACCGCGTTCCGCGCGCACACTGCCGCAGGGTTTGCAATGCGCCTTGGCCCGCGGCCGTGCTCAACTCATTGCGGTAGCGGTCCCGGAACCGGTCGAATTTAGCGGGATCGTGACGGTACCAGCGCCGCAACCGGGCCGACGGCGCCACGTCCTTGTTCCAGTCGTCGACGCGGGCTTTGTCCTTCGTGACTCCGCGCGGCCAGATCCGGTCAACCAGAACCCGGGTGCCGTCGCTGCTCGTCGGCCGGTCGTAGATTCCCCGTACCTGCACGTTCACCGCTACCAGCCTTCTCCCCGGCCATCGCTGCACGGGTGTTTCCGGTCGTTGCACTGGGCTCGTTGCACTGGGCATACCCGGCAGAGCGCTGTTCTATTCAGCGCCTAGTCAGCGCCTTCAGCGCCGGGACGCGACGTGGTCCGCTCAGTACTTGCTGCAGCTGTCGGCGATCGGCACGATAGCGCTGACCAGCTGCGCGGCCTGCGGCGAGCTCTCCACCTGCTGCAGCATCTGCTGACGCTGAGGCGGCGGTGCCGCAAGGAAGTTCTGCAGGAACCCCTGCGCCGCCGGTGTCGCGTTGAATTGGTCGGCGAGTTCCGGCGACTGCGCATGCATCGCGGCGACCACCTGCGGGTAGGTGCATGTGGTGTTGACGGCTGCGTCCTCAGGGCCTGCGGCGGCGATCCCGGCGCCTGCGGTCAGCGCCAACGCCACACCGCCGACTCCAGCTGCCAGTCTGCTCTTCGACATCGTGATCATTTCGGTGAAACCTTCCAGGTAGTGCACCGCCTGCTGGGTGTCGACGGCATCGACTATAGAGTTGCCGATTTCTGCCGCGCTTAAACGGCTCTTTGCCCGGCGGCCTGGCGATTGTCGTCGCATATCGGGTGAGTGTGGTGCCAGCGGCGGGCGATCCTGTCGATGCGCCTGTGCTCGACCATCACCCACACCGTGCCGAGCACACCCGCGATCACCGCGATCACCGCAATCTCCACCCCGCGCAGGCCATGCGAGGTTGCGAAGGCCGTGATCGACCCGAACGCACCCAGCATCCCCGCGATGATCAGCGAGTAGCCGGGCCAGCTCAACACGTCGATCACCGCACGCCCGGCGTGGGGTCGCGTCGTCCGCATGTGGTCGATCGGGTCGCGAAAAGTGTCACCCATGAGTCTTCCCCTCCTGCATTCGAGCCCGGCGGCTGACGCCGAACCGTCTGAAATACCACGGTCTTTCGGCCACTGCGCCGGCGAAGCAACCGAAAGCGGACGTGCAGAGAACAACTGTATCGTAACCCGATGCAATTTACAGATCGGTGAATTCCGGGTGCGCGCCCGATGACCAGGAAGAGAACATCCGCGGCCGGCGGTGCCGGTGCGTGCTGTGCGGCCGGGCCAAACTTGGCACGATGGGATAGGTGAGCACCGCCCTCGATCCGCTGGCCCGGTTCGGTGCGCTGACCCGGGACTGGTTCGTCGGCACCTTCTCCTCCCCCACCCCGGCGCAGACGCAGGCCTGGCCGGTGATCGCCGGCGGCGCCAACACCCTTGTCATCGCGCCCACCGGGTCCGGCAAGACGCTGGCGGCGTTTCTGTGGGCGATAGATCGGCTCGCCGCCGATCCGGGCTCGGGCACCCGGGTGCTGTACATCTCGCCGCTCAAGGCGCTGGCCGTCGACGTCGAACGCAACCTGCGCACCCCGCTGGCCGGAATCACCCGGATCGCCGAAAGCCGCGGCCTGGCCGGCCCCGGCATCACCGTGGGGGTGCGTTCCGGCGACACGACACCGGCCCGACGCCGGGAGTTGGTCACGCACCCGCCGGACATCCTGATCACCACTCCGGAGTCGCTGTTTTTGATGCTGACCTCCGCGGCGCGGCAGACGCTGACCGGCGTGCAGACGGTGATCGTCGACGAGGTGCACGCCGTGGCCGCCACCAAACGTGGCACGCACCTGGCGCTGTCGCTGGAACGACTGGACGCGCAACTGGCTGCACCGGCACAGCGAATCGGCCTGTCGGCGACCGTGCGCCCGGCCGAGGAGGTTGCCCGGTTCCTGTCCGGGCAGTCACCGACCACGGTAGTGGCGCCCCCGGCGGACAAGACCTTCGAGTTGACCGTCCAGGTGCCGGTGCCGGATATGGCCGACCTCGCCGAGGGCACCATCTGGCCGGATGTCGAGGCGCGCATCGTCGCCCTGGTCGAGGAGCACTCCTCCTCGATCGTGTTCGTCAACTCTCGCCGGCTGGCCGAGCGGCTCACCGCACGGCTCAACGAGATTCACGCCGAACGGTGCGGTGTCGACCTGGCTGCCGGCGCCAACCCACGGGTTGCCGGCGGCGCGCCCGCACACCTGATGGGCAGCGGCCAGAGCCGCGGGGCGCCGCCGGTGGCGATCACCAGCGCCGCGGAGCCGGGCGCAGCGGGTCGCCGTCCGATAGCGCCGCTCGCGCGGGCGCACCACGGCTCGGTTGCCAAGGAGACCCGGGCGGCGATCGAGGACGACCTGAAAAGCGGGCGGCTCAAAGCGGTGGTGGCGACCTCCAGCCTGGAGCTCGGCATCGACATGGGTGCGGTCGACCTGGTGATTCAGATCGAGGCGCCGCCGTCGGTGGCCGGCGGGTTGCAGCGGGTCGGTCGCGCCGGCCACCGGGTCGGTGAGATCTCGCAGGGAGTGCTGATTCCCAAGCACCGCAGCGACCTGATCGGCTGTGCGGTCGCGGTGCAGCGCATGCTGGCCGGGCAGATCGAGACACTGCACGTGCCCGCCAACCCGCTGGACATCCTCGCCCAGCACACCGTGGCCGCCGCGGCGCTGGATCCGCTGGACGCCGACGCGTGGTTCGACACCGTGCGGCGCAGCGCGCCGTTCGCCACCCTGCCGCGTGGCGCGTTCGAAGCGACGCTGGACCTGCTGAGCGGCAAGTACCCGTCGACCGAGTTCGCCGAACTGCGGCCGCGGCTGATCTACGACCGGGACACCGGCACGCTGACCGCACGCCCCGGCGCACAGCGGCTGGCCGTCACCTCCGGCGGTGCGATCCCGGACCGCGGCCAGTTCGCCGTCTACCTGGCATCGGCCGAAAAACAATCCCGGGTAGGCGAACTCGACGAGGAGATGGTCTACGAGTCGCGGCCGGGAGACATCATCTCGCTGGGCGCCACCAGCTGGCAGATCACCGAGATCACCCACGACCGGGTGCTGGTCATCCCGGCGCCCGGGCGGCCCGGCCGGCTGCCGTTCTGGCACGGCGACGGCGTGGGCCGACCTGCCGAGCTGGGCGCAGCGTTGGGGGCGTTCACCGCCGAGCTGGCCGCACTGGACCGTTCGGCGTTCGGGAGTCGCTGCACCGGTTTGGGTTTCGACGACTACGCGACCGATAACCTGTGGCGGCTGATCGACGACCAGCGCACCGCCACGGGTTCGCTGCCCACCGACACCACTTTGGTCGTGGAGCGGTTCCGCGACGAGCTGGGCGACTGGCGGGTGGTGCTGCACTCGCCGTACGGGCTGCGGGTGCACGGCCCACTGGCACTGGCGGTGGGCCGGCGGTTGCGGCAGCGCTTCGGGATCGACGAGAAACCGACCGCCTCCGACGACGGCATCGTGGTGCGGCTGCCCGACACGTACCCGGATTCGGGTGCCGGCGGCGGCGCCCCGGCCGGCGCAGAACTGTTCGTGTTCGACGCCGAGGAGATCGACGCGACGGTCACCGCGGAGGTCGGCGGCTCGGCGCTGTTCGCTTCCCGATTCCGGGAGTGCGCGGCACGGGCATTGCTGCTGCCGCGCCGGCAACCCGGCCGCCGATCGCCGCTGTGGCAGCAGCGCCAGCGCGCCGCCCAGTTGCTCGACGTGGCCCGCAAATACCCGGATTTCCCGGTGGTGCTGGAGACCGTGCGCGAATGCCTGCAGGACGTCTACGACGTGCCGGCCCTGACCGAGGTGATGTCGCGGATCGCGCAGCGCCGCATCCGGGTGGTCGAGGTGACTACCGCCACCCCGTCGCCGCTCGCGGCCTCCCTGCTGTTCGGTTACGTCGGGGCGCATCTCTACGAGGGCGACAGCCCGCTCGCCGAGCGGCGCGCGGCCGCGTTGTCGCTGGACCCCACGCTGCTGGCCGAACTGCTCGGCCGGGTGGAGCTGCGCGAACTGCTCGACCCCGATGTGGTGGCCGCCACCGGCCGGCAATTGCAGCACCTCACCGTGGACAAGGCCGCCCGCGACGCGGAGGCGGTGGCCGACCTGCTGCGGCTGCTCGGCCCGCTCACCACCGACGAAGTGGCCGAGCGGGCGGCCGGTGCGGACGTCGGCGGCTGGCTGGAGGGCCTGCTGGCCGCCCGCCGGGTGCTCGCCGTGTCGTTCGCCGGGCGCAGCTGGTGGGTGGCTGTCGAAGACATCGGACGGCTGCGCGACGGGGTCGGGGTGGCGGTGCCGGTCGGCGTGCCGGTCGGCTTCACCGAGCCGGTCGCCGACCCGCTGGGCGAGCTGCTGCGCCGCTTCGCCCGCACCCGTGGACCGTTCACCACAGCCGACGCCGCCGACCGCTTCGGCCTCGGCCCGCGGGTGGCCGCCGACGTGCTCGGCCGGCTGGCGATCGATGGACGGCTGGTCCGCGGCGAGTTCATCGATGCTGCGCCGGGGGCCTTCCGGGAACAGTGGTGCGACGCGGACGTGCTGCGGATTCTGCGGCGCCGCTCGCTGGCGGCGCTGCGGGCCCAGATCGAGCCGGTCTCCACCGCCGCCTACGGCCGGTTCCTGCCCGCATGGCAGCAGGTGGCTGCCGATGCGGCATCCGGCCTGGACGGCCTGGCGGCCGTCATCGACCAGCTGGCCGGGGTGCCGCTGCCCGCCTCGGCGGTCGAGACGCTGGTGCTGGCGCCTCGAGTACGGGACTACTCCCCCGCCCTGCTCGACGAGCTGCTGGCATCCGGCGAGGTGCTGTGGTCGGGCGCCGGTTCGCTATCGGGCGGCTCGCCCGCCTCGGACGGCTGGATAGCGTTCCACCCGGCCGACACCGCACCCCTGACACTTGCCCCCCCTTCCCCGGGCGCCTCAATCGAATTCGGCGACGTCCACCGCGGGATTCTGGCCGCCCTCGGCGGCGGCGGCGCATTCTTCTTCCGCCAGCTGGCCCAGGACGGTGTCGCCGATGGCGCGCTCAAAGCCGCACTGTGGGATCTGATCTGGGCCGGCTGGGTCACCGGTGACACCTTCGCGCCGGTGCGGGCCCTGCTGGCCGGCGGCGGCAGGCGGTCCACCCCGGCGCACCGGCAAAAGCGTCCGCCCCGGTTGAGCCGGTACAGCGTGGCGCACGCCGCCGGCCGCGCCGCCGACCCGGCCGTGGCCGGCCGTTGGTCGGCACTGCCGGCGGCGGAACCGGATTCGACGTTGCGGGCCCACCACACCGCCGAACTGCTGCTGCACCGCCACGGTGTGCTGACCAGGGGGGCGGTGGCCGCCGAGGTGGTGCCGGGCGGGTTCGCGACCCTGTACAAGGTGCTGACCGCGTTCGAGGATGCCGGCCGCTGCCAGCGCGGCTACTTCGTCGAATCGCTCGGCGGCGCGCAGTTCGCGGTCGCCTCGACCGTGGACCGGTTGCGCGGCTACCTCGACGGGGTGGACCCGCAGCGACCTGAGTTTCACGCGGTGGCGCTGGCCGCCACCGACCCGGCCAACCCCTACGGGGCGGCACTGCCCTGGCCGACGCGCGAAGGCACCGCGCGTCCGGGCCGCAAAGCCGGGGCACTGGTGATACTGGTCGACGGCGAGCTGGCCTGGTTCATCGAACGGGGTGGACGGTCGATGCTGACCTTCACCGACCCGTCCGGCCCGGCCGAGGTGCACCGCGCCGCCGCGGGCGGGCTGGCCGATCTGGTGGCAGCCCGACGAGTCGACGGGATCCTGGTTGAACGGATAGACGGTGACGCGGTGCTGCAGATCCGGGAGTCGCCGGTGCTGGCCGCGCTGATCGACGCCGGTTTTGCGCACACCCCGCGCGGACTGCGGTTGCGCTGACATGCCCGAGGGCGACACTGTCTGGCACACCGCCGCCGTCCTGCGTGCGGCACTGACCGGAAAGGCACTGACCCGATGCGACATCCGGGTGCCCCGCTATGCGACCGTCGACCTGACCGGGCAGACGGTCGACGAGGTGATCAGCCGGGGCAAGCATCTGTTCATCCGAACCGGATCGGCCAGCATCCATTCGCACCTGAAGATGGACGGCAGCTGGCGGGTGAGCGACAAGCCGATGCGGGTGGATCACCGGGTGCGAATCCTGTTGGAGACCACGCCCGTTCGGGCCGCCGGTATCGACCTCGGTGAGCTCGAGGTGCTCGACCGTGCCCGCGACACCGATATCGTCGGACACCTGGGCCCGGATCTGCTCGGCGAGGACTGGGATCCGCGGGTCGCCGCCGCCAACCTGGCCGCCGATCCGGACCGGCCCCTGTCGGCGGCGCTGCTCGACCAGCGGGTACTGGCCGGCATCGGCAACGTCTACGGCAACGAGCTGTGCTTCGTCGCCGGGCTGCTGCCGACCGCACCGGTCGGCGCCGTGGCCGACCCGCTCCGGCTGGTGTCACGTGCCCGGGAGATGCTGTGGGCCAACCGCTCCCGCTGGGCGCGCTGCACCACCGGAGACACCCGGCCCGGCCAGCGGTTGTGGGTATACGGGCGTGCCGGCGAGCCGTGCCGACGCTGTGACACACCGATCAGGCGGGAATCCGGCGAGCGCGTCAGATACTGGTGCCCGTCATGTCAAGGAGGTAACGGTGAGTGAAGAACCCGCGACGACCGGCGAGGACGTACTGAACGACGTGCTGCGGGCAGCCGCCGGCGCTTTCGGCGACCGCTTGATCGCCGCGTACGCGCTCGGCAGCCTGGCCCACGGCGGCTTCAGCCCCGCAGTCAGCGATGTCGACACCGCACTGATCCTTGCCGACCCGCCGCGGCAATCCGACAGCGATGTGATCCTCGGCGTCGCAGACACCGTCCGCGCCGCCGGATCTCCGTTGCACTCGCGAGTTTCGATCTTCTGGGGCACACCGGAATCGCTGCGCGGTGCGGCGGACGAGGGCCGGTTTCCGCCGCTGGACCGGCTCTGCCTGTTCGAACACGGCCGACTGCTGCGCGGCGACGACATCCGCCGCGACCTCGCGCCGCCGAGCCGAGCTGAACTGACGGTGGCCGGCGCCCGGTTCGCGGCCGATCTGCTGTCCGAGGCCGTCATCGCCCACGCGCACGATCCGGCCGGCCTGCTCACCCAGGGTGTGCGGTTGACGACCAAGCTCGTGCTGTTCCCGGCCCGTTTTCTGTTCACCGCCGACACCGGACGGGAGGGCACCAATGAAGCGGCCGCCCAGCACTATGCACAGCAGTACCGCGGACCGGATGCCGAGTTGGTGGCCGCTGCGTTCGACTGGCGAACGAACCCGCCGTCGGCCGAGCATGCTCGGCCGCTGCTCACCGCCGGGTTCGTGCCGCTCTACGCGAATTACCTGACCGAGCACATCGGCCGGCTGCAGTCGACCGGCGAGCCGGTGTTGGCGGATCGGTTCAGTGAGTGGCTGGCTCGACTGCGCGCTGCTCACCAAGCGTGAAAGTGTTGCGACAACGCGACAATTCGCAACGGCTTCACTCCGGCGGCGGGTCGGGGACGGGCGGATCGGTCGGAACGGTCAGGTCGACAGGCTCCAGGATCGACCGCCTGGACATGTCCACCGAGAGCCGGAAGATGTCGGCGCGGTTGTAGGTTCCGACGATGTCGTGCGCCTGCTTGGCGACGATCTCACGGTGCAGGTCGACGTCGGCGTAGAGAATCCCGTCGCAAGTCAGCGGGCCGGCCACCAGCCGTCCGTCAGGGCCGACGACCATCGACACCGGCGATGTTGCGGTGAGCGCTTTTCCGATGCGCGGGTCGCCCTGGGCGACTTCGCGCAGCGCCACGCCGTCGAGCGTGGTCGCGGCGACCACGACGAACACCTTGCCCTCGAAGGCGTGCGCGGCGGCGCGCAGCCGGATGTTTTCCGCCAGGTCGTAGTCGTAATCCTCGGTCCGGCCGTCGAACGGCCAGGCGGGCGGATACGTTGCGATGTGCAGCCTTTCGCCCTGGGCCAGCAGTGCGAAACGGGCCAGCGTGTTGGTGTTCTCGCCGCAGATCAGCGCGCCCAGCTTCCAGCCGCCGAGTTCGGCCGGACGCAGATCGTATGCGTCGCCCGGCGACCAGGTCAGGCGCTCATACCAGGTGGCGACCAGTTTGCGGCGGTGGTTCACCAGCCGGCCCGCGGTGTCGAAGATCAGGTTGGCGTTCCACAGCTGTCCGAGGCTTGCCGGGTTGCGTTCGTTGACACCGACCGACAGCACCACGCCGTGCTCGCGCGCGATTGCGGCCAGCCGGTCGGTTTCCGGTCCGGGAACGACGATCGACGCCCCGGCGAGCCGCTCGTGGAAGCCGTGCTGGTCGATCGGCGCCAACACCCCGTTCCAGACCGGGAATCCGGGCAGGAACGATTCACCGAAGACCACCAGCTGCGCCCCGCCCGCCGCCGCGTCGGCGACCAGCCCCTCGAGCTTGTCCAGCGTGGCCGGCAGGTCCAGGAACACCGGGGCCGCCTGGACGGCCGCCACCCGGACCACCGGAAGCCGGGTCACGGCCGCGTTTTCGCCGGGACCAGGTTGGCCAGCTTGGTCAAGCCGCTTGCCAGCGGCTGCGTCAGCCGCGGTGACAACCGGTGCAGCAGATAGGGTCCCAGCACCTGCCAGCGCGGCGAGACGATGATCGGCCGCGGCCGCACGATCCCGTCGAGCACCGCCGCGGCGACGACGTCCGGCGATGTGCCGCGGTTGGCGTAGAGGGCGACCAGCTTGTCCCGGTCCGCGGCCAGCTCACCACGCATGGTCGTGGCCCTGACGATCCCGGTGTCGATGACACCCGGGCAGACCGCGACAACCCTGATGCCGCGCGACCGCAGTTCGGCGTCGAGCGTCTCGCTCATCCCGACCACACCGAACTTCGACGCGCAGTACGGCGCCATCTTCGCGGTGGGGAAAAGCCCGGCCATCGAGGCGGTGTTGACGATCACGGCCGGCCGGCCCTGAGCCAGCATCCGGGGCACGAACGCCTGTATCCCGTAGGCGACACCCAACAGGTTCACCCCGATCACCCGCTGCCAGTCCTCGACCGTCGTCGCCTCGATGTCGCCGGCGTGGCCGACACCGGCGTTGTTGTGCAGGATGTCGACCCGGCCGTCGGCCGCGAACACCGCCCCGGCGAACGCCTCGACGTCGTCGGGCCTGCTGACGTCGAGCGTGTGGGCGGTGGCGTCCCCGCCGGCACCGCTGATCTCGTACGCCACCGCGGCGACGGTGTCGGCGTGGACATCGGCGATATGCAACGTGGCGCCGCGTCGTGCGAGCAACCGCGCGGTCGCCCGGCCGATCCCCGAACCGGCCCCGGTGACGACGGCGACCTTGCCCGTCAAATCGATCTGTTCAGCCATGCGGACAACCCTCACACAGTGACGGTGCCGCCGCGCTCGATCTGCACGATCCGGTCACCCAGCCCGCGACGGTTCATCTCGGTGAGGAAGTCCTCCAGTGGGGAGGCGAACGCGGTGTAGTCGTCGAAGTGAATCGGGATCACCTTCGGCAGGTCCAGCATTTCGGCCAGCCCGGCACCCTGCTGGTCGTCCATGGTGACGGTCAGCCCGAACGGCAGCGCGCCCATCGGCAGCCGGGTCCCGCCCAGGTGCAGCACCCCGGCGTCGATCGAGTCGGACCGGACCGGGATCTCGTTGAGCTCGTCCACCAGGATGGTGTCGCCGGAGATGTAGAGGCGGCGCCGCTGGTCGACTCCGGCATCCCGGTAGCTGAAGTCCAGCATGGTGCCCATCACCGGCGGCAGCAGCCGCTGAGTCCAGCCGGGTGCGTGCCGGCCGGGCAGCGACGTCGCGGTGAGCGTGACACCACCCTTGCTGACGGTGTGCGCCTGCCAGGTCGACAGGCCCAGCGCCTGCTCAAAACCGCGGCGCAGCAGCCGGCTGGCGGCATGCGGGGTGGTGATGATCGGCAGCGAGTGGTCGAGTCCCTTCTGGGACACCCGATCCCAGTGGTCGCCGTGCAGGTGCGATAGCACGATCGCGTCGATCGGCGGCAGGTCGTCGATGGCCAGCGCCGGCCCGTGGCGGCGGCGGGAGACGATCCCGTGGCCCAGGTAGGCGTACTGGCCCCGGTGCAGGAAGTTCGGGTCGGTCAACAGGGTGATGTCGCCGGCGGTGATCAGCATGGTGGCGTTGCCCACGAAAGTAACCGAGATGTCCATGCTTTCGAAGCTACCCGCGGAGCGCGGCGCCGACCCTGCGCCCGAGGAGAGTACAGGCGGCACACCAGCCATAGGGGGGATATGGCCGGTGTGCCGCCTGCCATTCACTGAGGTTGTCGGGACCTCAGCTACTTGACGCGTTAGCCGCGTATTGCCAACGTACGACCGCTGGAGTTGCGAATCAATAATGTATATAGCCAATATTCGTACGTTCGGAATGAAGTTTCCCTGGATTGCATGTCGTCGGGTAATTCAATTGACGACACATTTAGTCGGCTGCCGGGTATTGCCGAATTTTTCCCGCCCGCACGGCCTCTCGGCGACGAACCGGCGGCGCCGGCCGGTGATCGGGTCGTCGAACTCCAGGAGATGCGCCAGCAGCCGCAGCGGTGTCGAGAAGTCGTCGGCCGCGACATCGAGCACCTCGGGGTAGAGCGGGTCGCCGTCGATCGGCAGGCCCAGAGCGGCCATGTGCACCCGCAGCTGGTGCGTGCGTCCGGTGCGCGGCGTCAGCCGGTACCGCCCGCCGCCCAGATTCTCGATCAGTGTCTCGGCGTTGGGCACACCCGGCTCCTCGACGGCCTGCAGGCAGCCGCGCCGCTTGACGATCCGGCTGCGCACCGTCAGCGGAAACGTCGGCGACTGACCGGCTGGACCGATGTTTTCGCCGGAAGCCCGCGCCAGGTACACCTTGCGCACCGCACCGCGGGCGAACATCGTCTGGTACGCACCGCGCAGTTCGCGGCGGGTGGTGAACAGCAGCACCCCGGCGGTGAGCCGGTCCAGCCGGTGCGCCGGGCTCAACTCCGGCAGCTCCAGCTCGCGGCGCAGCCGCACCAGCGCAGTCTGTGCGACATGCCGGCCGCGCGGCATGGTGGCCAGAAAGTGCGGCTTGTCGACGACCACGATGTCGTCGTCGCGGTGCAGCACCGGGATGTCAAACGGCACCGGCACTTCCACCGGCA
>DASTNJ010000116.1:0-51147 GCA_035721065.1 Mycobacterium sp. | reverse complement strand
CGGTGACGTATCAGGCCTGGCAGACGCAGTGGAATCAGGCGATGGAGGAGTTGGTGCGGGCTTATCACGCGATGGCTGCCACCCATGAGTCCAACACCTTGACCATGCATGCCCGCGACGCCGCCGAAGCAGCCAAATGGGCCTGACGCCATGACGTGTGGTTCGTCGAGATCGACGCCGGCGCGGGAAAGGTCGACCAGACCGCGCGCCGGTGCCGATCTCGGAGCGGGCGAGCGGCCGGAGAGTGACTGAGATGACGGCCGAACCCAACGCGGTCGAGCTCACCGTCGAGCAGGCCTGGTTCATCGCGGAAACCATTGGTGCCGGGGCGTTTCCGTGGGTGCTGGCGATAACCACGCCTTACACCGACGCGCACGAGCGGTCGGCGTTCATGCAGCGGCAAAGCGACGAACTGACCCGGATGGGCGTGCTCGCACCGGACGGCACCGTCAACAAGAGTGTGGCGAACTGGGTTCAGGTGGTGTGCTTTCCGGACCGCTGGCTGGAATTGCGTTACGTGGGTTCAGCTGCTTCCGGCGAGCCGGGGGCTCCCGCCGAGATGTTGCGGGGCATCGCCGCGCGCCGTGGTCCGGTCGGCGGGCAGACCGGCAAAACGGTGGTCGCGCTGCGCAACGCGCAGCTGGTCACGTTCACCGCGATGGAGATCGTCGATCCGCGCTCGCTGGTTCCGGTCCTCGGTGCCGGACTGCAAGGCCGCAGCCCGGCCCGATTCACCGAGTTCAACCTGCCGGCCCGGGTCGGCGCCCGGGCCGACGAGCGGCTGCGCTCCGGCGCGTCACTCGTGGAAGTTCTTGACTACCTGGCTATCCCGAATTCAGCTCGTCCGGTCGTCGAGGCGGTGTTCGCCGGGTCGCGCAGCTACGTCGAAGTGGTCGCGGGCTGTGACGACAACGGCCGGCACACCACGACCGAAGTCGGAATGAGCATCGTCGACACCGCGGCGGGCCGGATATTGGTCACGCCTTCGCGTGCTTTCGACGGCGAGTGGGTTTCGACGTTCCGGCCCGGAACGGACTTCGCCGTCGCCGTCGCGATCGAACAGTTGACCGACCTGCTGCCGTCCGGACAGTGGTTCCCCGGCCAGCGACTAGCCCGAGATCTCGCCACCCAGCCGTCCTAGCAGAAACCAAGAGAAAAGAAGAGAACGCCAATGCCTGAAGCCACGGTGATGCCCGATGCCGTCATGCCGATCGTTCGCGTCGCTGTCCTCTCCGACAGTCGGCTGACCGAGGTCGCGCTGCCGGCGGAGCTCCCGCTACGAGAAATCCTGCCCGCAGTGAAACGCCTGGTGGCACCAGCCCCCGGCGACGACGCCGACCCGGCGGACGGCTCGACCACCCGACTCAGCCTGGCGCCGGTCGGCGGTGCGCCGTTCAGCCTGGACGCCAGCCTGGACACCGTCGGCGTCGTAGACGGTGACCTGCTGGCGTTGCGTCCGGTGCCCGCGGGCCCGGCCGCGCCGGGCATCGTCGAGGACATCGCCGACGCCGCGATGATCTTTTCGGCATCCCGGCTCAAGCCCTGGGGGATCAGCCATATCCGGCGGGCCGCGCTGGCGGCAGCCGTCTGCCTGATTCTCGCCGGAACCGGGCTCGCGGTGGCCCACCACGCGGCCACCGGCCAGCTGACGGGTGTGCTGGCGGCCGGCGTCATCGCTGTGCTCACCGTGCTGGCCGCGTTGGCCGGCAGGGGACGCTCGGCGGTCGCCGCGATGACATTGTCGGTCGCCGCACTGGTGCCGGTCGCGGCGGTGTGCACCCTGGTGGTGCCCGGCCGATTCGGATCCGCCAGCCTGGTGCTGGGAGCCGCCGGCGTCGCGGCGTGGTCGCTGATCTGCCTCATCTCCACCAGTGACGAAACCAACGGGGAGACCGCGTTTTTCACGGCCACCACGGTGGTCTCAGTCGCGGTTTCGTTGGCCGCGGCTGTATCGACGTTGTGGCAGCAGTCGCTGTCGAGCATCGGCTGCGGCTTGATCGCGGCGGGGCTGCTGCTCACGGTCTCCACACCTGCGCTGTCCGCCCTGTGGGCACGGCTTCCGCTGCCGGCAATCCCGGCACCGGGCGACCCGACACCGTCGGCGTTGCCGCAGCGAATCCTGGAGGACCTGCCGCGGCGGGTGCGGGTGAGCGACGCGCACCAGACCGGCCTGATCGCCGGGGCGGCACTGCTCGCCGTGCTCGGTTCGGTGGCGATCGCGGCGCGGCCCGAAACGATGAGCGGCTGGGCGTGGTATGTGGTCGCCGCGGCCGCGGTGGCGGCCATTCTGCGTGCCCGGGTGTGGGATTCGGCGTGGTGCAAGGCTTGGCTGCTGGCTCAGCCGCACCTGACCGCGGTGGTCCTGCTGGCCTGGTACGCCGCGACCGGACGGTATCTGGCCGCGTTCGGAGCGGTGTTGGTGCTCGCCATGCTGGTGTTGGTGTGGGCCGTGGTTGCGCTCAACCCGACGGTGGCCGAGCCGGACAGTTACTCGCTGCCGGTACGCCGGCTGGCGGGTTTCCTGGCGTCCGGAATCGATGCCTCGCTGATCCCGGTGATGGCGTATCTGGTCGGCGTCTTCGACTGGGTTCTGTCTCGATGACCCGAGCCGGAAACGCCGGCCGGGCCGGCCTTGGCGGGTTGGCGGCCTTGTTGGCGCTGTTGACCGGCCCGCCGGCGCTGGCCGTCGATCCGCCGACGGTGGACCCGGCCGTCGCGCCGCCCAGCGGTGCGCCCGGACCGGTGCAGCCGATGGAGCAGCGCAGCGAATGCGTCAGCTCGGGGATTCTGCCGGGCAGTGACCCGACGGCGGCCACTGCCGGTCAGTTGATGCTGAATCTTCCTGCGGCGTGGCAGCTTTCCCGAGGCGAGGGTCAGAAGGTTGCGATAATCGACACTGGTGTGCGGCCCGGCCCGCGGCTGCCGTCGGTCGATCCGGGCGGCGACTATCTGGCGACGACCGACGGGTTGACCGATTGCGACGGACACGGAACCCTGGTCGCCGGGCTGGTGGCCGGTCAACCCGACCCGGACGGCAGGGACGGGTTCGCCGGGGTGGCTCCGGCCGCCCGGCTGCTCTCGCTGCGGACCACCTCGGCCGCGTACTCGCCCCGGGTCTCCGGCGACGACCCGCAACTGGCCAGAGCGGGCATCGAGATCACCGCGCTGGCCCGGGCCATCGTGCACGCCGCCGACCTCGGCGCCCGGGTGATCGCCATCCCCAGTGCGACGTGTCTGCCCGCCGACCGCAACGTCGACCAGACGCCGCTGGGCGCCGCGCTGCGCTACGCGGCGGTGGAGAAGGACGCGGTGATCGTGGCCGGGGCCGGCAACAACGGCCAGACCGGCTGGAGCGGTGGTGGCGGCGGATCGTGCGAGTCCAACGCGCTGACCGACCTGAGCCGCCCGCAGGATCCGCGTAACTGGGCCGGCGTCACCACCGTGTCGACGCCGTCGTGGTGGCAGCCCTACGTTTTGTCGGCGGCCGCGCTGAACGCCGCGGGCCAACCGGCGGCGTTCACGATGACCGGACCCTGGGTCGGTGTCGCCGCACCCGGCGAGGACATCGTGTCGGTGAGCAATCGCGACGGCGGTGGTCTGGCCAACGGACTGCCGGGAAGCCACGGGAAGCTGGTGGCGCTGAACGGAACCGGCTACGCGACCGGCTACGTAGCGGGTGTGGCGGCGCTGGTGCGCAGCCGCTACCCGGAACTGACCGCCGGACAGGTGATGAACCGCATCACCGCGACCGCTCACAACGGCGCACGAGACCCGTCGGATGTGGTCGGCGCGGGAACCGTCGACCCGATGGCCGCACTGACCTGGGAGCTGCCCCGGGCCGCTGACCAGACCCCGACCGCCCCGGTCAAACAGCTCGCGGCACCGGCGGAACCGCCGCGCGCCGACCCCGCACCGCGGATCGTCGCATTCGCCGGCACCGCGCTGCTGGCTCTGCTCGTCGCGGCGGTCGGCGGCAACGCCGCCATCGCCGCGCGCCGACGGAAGGAAACCCACTCGTGAGTCCACGATCCGCTCTGCCATGGCCGGGACCTGCCCGGATCACCCTGGTGCTGCTTGCCGTCATCCCGGCTGCGATGGCCTACCCGTGGCCGTCGACCCGGGATCGCTGGCTGCTCGGCGTGGCGGTGGCCGTGCTGCTGGTCCTGCTCGGCAGGTGGCGCGGAATGTACCTGACCACCACCGCCGGCCGCCGCGTGGCCATGGCGCGGCAGCGGCCCGGCAAGCACGCCGGCCAGCGGTCCGGTCCCGACGTGCGGACGACGGCGCTGCTGCGGGTGGTGCCGCCGGACGCCGGTCCGGGGATGCTGCCGGTGTCGCTGATCGCCGGATATCTGGACCGATACGGCCTGCGGGCGCACAGCATCCGGATCACCAGCCGTGACACCCGGTCCGCGGCGGCGGCTGCGCGCGACACCTGGATCGGCCTGACCTTCTCGGCCGCGGAGAACCTGGCGGCGCTGCAGGGCCGATCGTCACGGATTCCGTTGGCCGAGACCGCCGAGGTGGCCGCCCGCCGGCTCGCCGACCACCTTCGCGAAAGCGGTTGGGCGGCCGCAGGTATCGAATCCGGGGAGGTGCCGGCGCTGTTCGGTGCGAATGCCATGCAGTCCTGGGACGGGCTCACCGATCGCGAGAACGGCCACATCGCCGCGTACCGCGTCGATGTCGACCAGGCGCTGCCGGACACGCTCGCCGACGTGTGGGCGTACGGCGCCCCTGAAACCTGGACGGTGCTGGAGATCACCGGAGCAGGCGATGGCCGCGCCGTTGCGGTCGGCTGTGCGCTGCGCACCCGGAAGCCGCCGGTCGGTGCGGGCCCGCTGCCCGGGCTGACGGCGCAGGGCGGCAACCACCGGTGGGCGCTGCAGGTGCTGCACCCGCTGTCCGGCGTGGACATGGACGGGCACACCGAACTCTCCGCCGACGACATCGCGGAACTGCGCTGGCCGGCCGCGCAGCCGGCACCGGTCAGTCGAACATGAACGGCCGAAGGAACGTGGTCATCCGGCGCAGATAGGCGGGCTGGCTGACGTGCAGCACATGGTTGCCCGGAAACCAGTGCAGCGCGCAGCGATCCCAGTGCTCCCACAGCATCTCGGCCTGCTGCGGCGGCGCCAGCCGGTCGCCGAGGCCGGTGATGATCAATCGGCGGTTCCGGGGAACCACCGGCAGGTAGTTCAGCGGGGAATGGTAGGCGACCGCGCCGGCGAACTCCTCGCCACCGATTCGGCCCAATCGGGTGCCGAGGCGGAACACCATGTTCGCCGGAAACCAGTCGTCGAGCTCGGAAACCACCGATACCACCGGAACATTCGGGATGACAGCCTGCAGCCGGGGCTCCACCGCGGCCAGCAGCGCGGCGGTGTAGCCACCCAGTGATATGCCGGTCAGCGCTATCCGTTCGACACCGTTGAATTCCAGATGGTCGATCACCGAGCGGAAGTCGTGCACCGCCTGTGCCATCGCCTCGGCGAACCCGGACATCCCGTAGGCGAAGTACCCGTATCCACTGAACGGCGACCACTTTTCGGCCCTCCGCCCGTGAAACGGCAGGGTGTAGAGGAGCACATCGTAACCGGCGCGGTAGAACCACGGCAGAGCGAAGAACACCCCGTTGAACAGGTACGCGGAGCCCATGAAGCCGTGGATGGCGCAGATCGTCGGTCGGGGTCCGTCGTCGTGTCGCCAATGTTGGGCACGCACCACGTTGTTATGCGTCAGCGTGCGCCAGAGTCCGCGCAGCGCCGGATTGACGGGCTCGAAGCTGCTGGTGAATGCGATGTTCTCGACGGTGCCTGCCGAGATCCGGTCCGCCAGTGGGTTCGCGCGCCGCGACGAGACCCTGGGCGGGCTGCTCGGTGCGGGAAAGGACCGCGCGACATCGTGTTCGGCGGCGCGTTCGGCGTAGAAGCGGAGATTGTCGCGTTCGCCGCCGAGTTGACCGCGGTCGACGGCGGCGGCCAGCACCGGTGGAATCATCGCCGCGCCGACCATCGAGGCGACCGCCGTGCGCAGTCCGAGGTCGGCGAACGCCGACGCGTCCACGATCAACCGCTGGGTGAGCGAAAGGTCGGCTCTGCTGGGCAGGCCGCGAGTATCGGCGTCGGCGCCCGCGACATCGGGGAGCAGAATCGGCGGCTCGATCGGGTTGAGGTCAGACGTCAATGTCGTCGGCCTTCCTCTGCTGTGTTACCCCGGCGATGCTAGTGCAGGAACCGGCTACAGCCGGGCGGAATCGGATTCAACCGCGAACAGTCGTGCGGCGTTGCGGTAGAAAACGCCGCGCAGCCAGTCGTCCTCGACGCCGGGCAAGCGGGTGATCGCCGTCATCGCGTCGTGGTAGCGGTGCGGGATATTCGGAAAGTCGCTGCCGAACAGGATGCGATCGCCCACTTCGCGCAGCCGGCCGAGCAGCGCGGCCGGAAACGGCATCGTCTTCTCGATGAACGCGGTGAACGCCATCGTGGTGTCCAGTTGAACTTGACTGAAATCGCGGCAGATATCCAGGAATTCGGCGTATTCGGGCATCCCCAGGTGGGCGATGATCAACGGCAGCCGCGGATACCGGCGCAGCAACCGCCGGATCGGATCTGGGCCGGTGTGCAGTCCGGGCGCGGGACCGGAGCCGCAGTGAATGAGCACCGGCGTTCCGGCGTCCTCGATGAAGCCCCACACGTCGTCCAGCAGCGGATCACCGGGATCGTAGTTTCCCACCTGCACATGCGCTTTGAAGATTCGCGCCCCCGCGCTGATCGCATCCGCGACGTAGTCGGAGGCAGTCGGTTCCGGGTAGAAGGTCGCGGTGGACAGGCAATCCGGGGTGGTGCGGGCGAATTCGGCCGCCCACTGGTTCAGCCACGCCGCCATGTCGGGTTTGTGCGGATAGATCAGTGAGGTGAACCTTTTCACCCCGAACGACCGCAGCGTCGCGATTCGCTGCGACTCCTCGGTGCGGTAAATGATCGGCCATCGCCGCCCGGTCAGCGGTCCGGCGCTGTCGAAATAGCTCCAGACCTTGTCCATCACCGACTTCGGCATGAAATGCGTGTGCACGTCGATGATGCCGGGCAGGCCCAGTCCGGACCAGATCTCCCGGACCGCCGTGACTTCGTCGTCAGTGCTCATGGCGCCGACTCTTCCGCATCGCTACGCTCTGCCTCTCGTCGTCGCGGGAAGTGCTCATCGATCCTCCCGCCAGCTGTTCTCGGAGACGAAGTCGGCCAGCGGCCGCGGGTGGGCCCAGTCCTCCAGTTCGAGCACCGGGCGGTCCGGGAACTCCGGGACCGGCCCCAGGCACAGGATCGCGACCGGTTCGGCCCCGTCGGGCATCTGCAGCAACTGTGCCAGGCGCGGCGGGTCGAACAATGAGACCCATCCCATCCCCAAACCTTCGACCCGGGCCGCCAGCCACATGTTCTGGATCGCGCACGCCACCGACGCCAGATCCATCTGCGGCAGTGTGCGCCGGCCGAAGATGTGTGCCTGCCGGCCGTCACACAGGGCGACCACCAACAACTCGGCGCATTCGCGGATCCCCTCGACCTTCAGCGCCAGGAACTCCTGCTCGCGCCGGCCGAGCGCATGCGCGGTGAGTCGGCGCTCCTCGTCGACCAGGGCATGGATGCGCTGCCGCAGTGTGTCGTCGGTGACCCGGATGAACCGCCACGGCTGCATCAGGCCGACGCTGGGTGCGGCGTGCGCGGCGCCGAGCAATCGGGACAGCACGTCGTCGCCCACCGTGCTGCCCGGGACGAACCGGCGCATGTCCCGGCGTTCGGCGATCGCGCGGTACACCGCCCGGCGCTCCTGCCCGCTGAACGCGTCATGGCTCACCTGAGCCATGGTAGAAATCGGGCAGCCCGTCTCCCAGGAGCGCCCATGAAATTAGCGGAAGTCCTCGAGCAACTGCCCGCCGACACCGGCGGCAAGACCGTGTACGGCGAGCCCTTCCAGACACCCGACGGCGCGACCGTCGTCACGGTAGCGCGGGTGCGCGCCGGCCGGACCGGGCGAACGGCCGGTGTCACCGCGTCCCCGGTCGGCGTGTTCGTTCTCCGCGACGACCAGGCCAGGTGGGTGCCCGCGGTGGACGCGAGCCGGGTGGCGCTGATCGGCGTGGCCACCGGCATGCTGTCGGCGCTGATCGCCATGCTGGCGGTGCTGCGCCGCCCGCCCTGGCCGGACCTGCGCGGCTGAACGGTGGCAGCACTCACCGGGCGACGCACCGCGGCATGGCTTACCGCCGCGACGGCGCTGATCTGCTACGCGGCGATGTGGCTGGGCTATCGGCAGGGCTGGGGCTGGCTGGGCGGCGCCGACTCGTCGGCGCTGACCGCGGCCTACGACGTCGGGATCAAACACCCGGGCTGGGTGCGGTTCTGGGATGAGCTGTGCACGGTCTTCGCGCCGGTCACTTTCCGGGTGCTGGGCTGGTTGGCGATCGCGGTGGCGCTGGCCAGGCGCCGGCTGCGGGTGGCGCTGTTCCTGGCGATCAGCGTCGAGACGACCGAGTACGTGACCCGCATCGCCAAAGGTCTGGCCGACCGGCCGCGGCCGGGGACCGCATTGGTGGCCGCTTCGTCGTCGTCGTTTCCGTCCGGGCATGCCCTGGGCGTGCTGGTCGGGGTGGCGGCGCTGCTGACGGTGACCGTGCCGCTGCTGGGCGCACGCATCCGGCCGGCCGCCATCGCGGCGGGTGTGTTGATCGTGCTGCTGGTCGGGGTGGGCCGGGTGATCCTCAACGTGCATCACCCGTCGGACGTGCTGGCCGGCTGGTCACTGGGCTACCTGGACGTCGCGCTGTGCGCATGGCTGGTGCGGCCGCTCAGCGGTGGTCGGCCCACCGGCGACCCGCCTAGACTCGACGGCGATGAGTGAGCCCACCGCCACACCGGATCCGCCCGGTGCTCTCGTCTGTTCCAGGCAGGGCTGCCGGGCGACCGCAACCTGGGGCATGCTGTGGAACAACCCGAAGATCCACACCCCGCAGCGGCGAAAAGTCTGGCTGGCCTGTGACGATCACCGCCAGTACCTGCGTGAGTACCTCTCGTCGCGCAGCCTTTTTCGGGACGAAGTTCCGGTGGCCGAGCTGGAGGGCAAGCAGCACAGCTGAATTCACGCGTGGCCCGGGTACGGGCGTGGCGGCTTGACCTTCGGTGAGCGGGTCCGTGACCATGAAACGATGCGCCGATTGCTGGGTCTACTGTGCGTCGGACTGTGTGTCGCGGGCATGACGCTGATTGGCTCACCCGTCGGCGGTGCCGTCGTCAACCCGTGGTTCGCGCCGTCGGTCGGCAACGCCACTCAGGTGGTTTCCGTTGTCGGAGTTGGTGGTTCGAACGCCAAGATGGACGTCTACCAGCGCAGCGCGGCGGGCTGGGAGCCCGTCGCGGCCGGAATCCCCACCCATGTCGGCTCGGCCGGCATGACCACGAAAGCCAGGGACGGTTATCCGGCCACCCCGATGGGCGTGCTCTCCCTGGACTACGCGTTCGGCACCGCACCCAATCCCGGCGGTGGGCTGAAGTACGTCCAGGTCAATCGTGACTACTGGTGGGACGGCGATCCGAACAGCCCGTCGTACAACCTGATGCAGGTCTGTCCGAAGGCGCAGTGCAAATTTGATACCGCCGAAAGCGAGAACCTCGACATCCCGCAGTACAAGCACGCGGTGGTGATGGGCGTCAACAAGGCGCGCAAGCCGGGCGACGGCGGCGGGTTCTTCTTCCACACCACCGACGGCGGGCCCACCGCCGGTTGCGTCGCCATCGACGACGCCACCCTGGTGAAGATCATCCAGTGGCTGCGCCCGGGCGCGCTGATGGCGATCGCCCAGTGATCACGCTAGTGCCGGTGGCGGCGACCCCCTGCGTCCGGCTCACTCATAGCGCCGACCCGCTGCGCCCGGCTGCGCCGAGCTTGCGGTCGTCGCGGCCGCACTTGTGATCGCCGCTAGTGCCGGTGGCGGCGACCCCCTGCGCCCGGCTCCGCCGCACTTGTGATCGCCGCTAAAGCCGGACCGGTCCGCACCGTGAAACCGATGGCCGCCAACGACATCGTCGCCTCGTAGGTGCGGTCATACCCGGTAGCGCAGATTCGCCAGCCGTCGTCGGTGCGCCGATACCGATCGCGGTAGAACGCCGCACCGATCAGCATGAAATCCGCCTCGGCGACGATCACCCGGTCCTGCAGGTACCAGGTCCCGGCGGCCTGGTCGCCGCTGACCGTGATCTCCGGGTGGGTGACCCGATGCTCGGTGACAACGCCCGGACCCATCGCACCGCGCAGATACGCCACCAGGTCGGTGCGGTTGTCGAACCGCAACGGCTGCCCGCCGGGCGCCGACCCGTAGTCGCCGGCGACGTCTTCGGTCAGCGTGGCCGCGAAATCGTCCCAGTGGTGGGTGTCCAGCGCCCGCAGGTAACGGTATTTGACCTGCTTGATCGCCTCGATGTCTGCTGTGGCGCCGGATTCGCGGGGATTCATCAGGCCATTGCAGCACACCCCTGCCGGACCCGGTGGCGGCGAAAGGCCGCCGGGGCGGCCCGGTGTGTCTACTACGGTCGGCCGCTGTGCCCGCCTATCGTGGTGGCAGCCCCCAGCCGTTGTCGATCCAAGGTAACTGTTTATGAACGACCTGTTGGGGTTGTCGATCGGGACCACCAACTTCGTCGCGGTGCGCGCCGGCCGCCCGCCGGTGCTGCGCCGTTCACTGCTGACGCTGCTGCCGCACCGCCGGCCGGAGCTGGGCGTGCCGACACCGCACTCGAGCTCGGGCCTGCTGATCGCCGGCTTCGTGGAACACGTCGGTGACCGGCAGCCCCTGGTGGCCGCCGACGGCTCGACTCATGTGCCGGATCTACTGCTGGTCGACGCGATCGATGCGATGGTCGCCGCGTGCGGGCCGGGCGCCGCCGGCCTGTGCCTCTCCGTTCCGGCGTACTGGCCGCCGCCGGTCTGGCAGGGGTTGCGGGACGCCTTGGTCGCCGACACCGACGGGGTGACGTCGATCGCGCCGCCGTATCTGGTGCCCGATGCCGTCGCCGCGCTGACCGCGCTGGACTCCGAGCACGGTGTCGCGTCGGGCGGTCTGGTGGCGGTGCTCGACTTCGGTGGTGGCGGCACCAGCATCACCCTGGTCGACGCCGCTTCCGGTTTCCGGCCGATCACCGAAACGGTGCGCTACCGCCAGTTCGCCGGCAATCTCATCGACCAGGAGATCGTCGCGCACGTGTTGGGCAAGACCGGCCGAGGTGACGCAACCGTCCCCGGTGGGACCGCGACGGTGGGTGACCTCGCTCAGCTCACCGATGCGTGCCGGCTGGCCAAGGAGCAGCTCTCCGCGCAGAACGCGACCGAGGTGCCGGCCGACCTGCCGGGGGGCCGCGACCGGGTCGGGCTGAGCCGCGCCGAACTCGAGCAACTGATCCGGGATCCGCTGGACGGCGCCGTCGCGGCACTCGAGCACCTGCTGGACCACAACCGGCTCAACTGGCGCAACCTGGCCGCGGTCGCAGCTGTCGGCGGCGGCGCGCAGATTCCCCTGGTCAGCCAGCGGCTGGCGGCGGGGCGCCGGGTGCCGGTGGTCACCGCACAGCGACCGGTGATCGCCGCCGCGGTCGGGGCGGCGCTTGCGGCGGGGCGGGCAACCGGGCAAGCCGGCCAGGCCCCGACGGCTCAGACCGCTTCGGCCGGCTCGACCGCCATGGCCTCGACCGCATCGGTCTCGACCTCGATGGCGCCGATGGCCCCGACCTCCATGGCACCCGCTGCCGACACCGTGGATCTGCCCAGCCGACGCGGTGCGGACGCTGGACCCGGCGCCGGCGAGCTGGCCTGGTCGCAGGAGGAGGATCACGGCGACGACGTGATTCCGCTGATCGACAGCTACGACGACGACTTCGGTGGCCCGGCGGACCTCCCCGGGGCGCGGCCGGAGCGAATCGAAGAGGCCCGGCCGTCACCCGGACCGCCCCGGTTGCCGCGGATGGTGCTGGGGCTGGTCGGGGCGCTGGTGGCCGCCGCCACCGTCCTCGCCATCTTCTATGCGCTCACCAACGCCTCGCACGGCCGGGAGTCGCAAACCACCAGTACCGTCACCGTGCCGGCGGCACCACCCAGTCCCGGGCCGACGTCGGCCGCCCCGACTCCGCCGCCGAGTTCGGCTCCGGCTCCGGCGCCGAGCAGCGCCGCCCCGCCGCCACCGCCGGCCACCACTGCCGCACCGCCTCCGCCTGCCACCACACAACCGACCACCACCACCACCACGCAGCCCCCGACGACCACCACGACAACCACCACTCCGCCGCCCACCACCACCACGCCGCCGCCGGTGACGACGACGGTGCCGGTGACGACGACGGTGCCGATGACGACCGAGTATCTGAACATTCCGTTCGTGCCGATTCCGATTCCGATTCAGGTTCCGGAATAACCAGGCGTGCCGGGTTCGCTCGCCGCACTGCGCTCGCGGGCCGCTCTGAGCAGGCACACTGGGTAGCGGTGGTGTTCGGCCAGGAGGGCAGCGATGGGCGACAGCGGCGGATTCGGATTCGACCCCGAGGACTTCGACCGGGTGATGCGTGAGGTGAGTGACGGATTGCGTGACGCGCTCGACCGGATCGGGCATTTCTTCGAGGTGCCGGGTGATCGCGCGGGATGGGGTGCGCTGTTGGACGGCCTGGTGGGCAAGGTCCGATCGGCACCGGAGACGGCCGGCGAGGCCGGCGATGGCGTGTGGGCGATCTACACGGTCGGCGGCAACGGTGAGGCGCACGTCGAGCAGGTCTTTGCGACCGAGATCGATGCGTTGCGGGCCAACCGCAACAACACCGATCCCACGCGGAAAGTGCGGTTTCTGCCGTACGGGATCGCCGTCGGCGTGCTCGACGACCCCGACCTCGACGACCCCGACCTCGACGGCCCCGACGAGGTGTAGCGGCGATCGCAAGCGCGGATTGCCGCCATCGGCGCGGCCGATCGAGGCAAATTTTGTGGTCCAGATCACTGTTACCCATGTGACTGCTGTGGAACCTGTATCGCGTCCGGCGGCCGCGGCATGGTTACATGCCAGGTGTGCCGGAAATGAACCGTCGGAAATGGATGCTGCTGGTGGGTGTCGGGGCCGCGGCCGCGGCGGCTCCCCTGCCGGAGGCTCAGGCTAAGCCGAAACCGCCCAGGCCGCCTCAGCCGGCGAAGCCCGCGACCAAGCCGGCGCCGAAGCCCGCGGTCAAGCCCGCGGCACCGCCCAGCGCTGTGGCGGCGCCCGCTGAGGCGATGCCGCCCGGTGACCCGATGCTCCCCGAGGGTCCGCTGCCCGACGCCCCGGTGCCGCCGGAAGGCGTAATGCCGGACGGCACGTTGCCGCCCGGGGCTCCGATGCCGCCGGACGGCGTGCTGCCCCCCGGCGCCCCGCTACCCCCTGGCGCCCCGGTGCCCCCCGGTGCGCCGGTGCCACTGGACGCACCGGTACCCCCGGAAGCTCCTGTTCCACCGGGTTCGCCGGCACCTCCGGAAGCTCCCGGTCCACCGGGCGCCCCGGTACCGCCGGGCTCTCCGGCACCGACCGGCAAGGCAGTGCCACTGGGCAACACTCAGGCACCGTCCGCCGCCGTCAAACCGGGTGGGTTCCTCTGGCACGACGAGTTCGACGGCCCTGCCGGGTCGGCACCGGACCCGTCGAAGTGGTTCGTGTCCAACCACCGCACCCCGATCAAGAACCCGGTGGGCTTCGACCGGCCGGAGTTCTTCTACCAGTACCGCGACAGCCGCCAGAACGTGTTCGTCGACGGCAAGTCGAATCTGGTCATTCGCGCCACCCAGGACAAGGGCACCTACTTCGGCGGCCTGGTCTTCGGCAAATGGCGGGGCGGCATCAACACCACCTGGGAAGCGCGGATCAAGCTCGACTGCGAGACCGCCGGCTGCTGGCCGGCCTGGTGGCTCTCCAACGACGATCCGGGCCGCAGCGGTGAGATCGACATCCTGGAGTGGTACGGCAACGGTGAGTGGCCTTCGGGAACCACGGTGCACGCGAACCCGTGGGGCACCGCGTTCGAGACCACGTCGATCCCGGTGGACACCAACTGGCATACCTGGCGGGTCACCTGGAACCAGGCCGGGATGTCTTTCTGGCTGGACTACGCGGAGGGAATGCAGCCCTACTTCCAGGTGTCGTCGGGCGGCATCGACAACATCGAAGAGCCGATCCGGGAATGGCCGTTCAACGACCCCGGATACACCGTCTTCCCGATCCTGAACCTGGCGGTCGGCGGCACCGGTGGTGGCGACGCGAGGCTGGGCAGTTACCCGGCGTCCATGCTCATCGACTGGGTGCGGGTCTTTTAAAGCCGTCCTCGCGGAACTCTGTGGGAACTCTCTGATCGTGGCCGTGGGGCTGCACATCGCGCGGTAGCGCTCCTAGGGTGCTGGCTGTGAGGCCCGGCTTGGCTCGACGTCGATCGGTACGCCGTCGGCGGAAGTCGGCGGCCATCGTGGCGGGCGTCGTCGCCGTTGCGGCATCCTTCGCCGTGGGTGCGAGCACCGGCCCCCTGACCGCCGGGGGATTCGGCGACGCCGCACGGTGCTGCACGTCCATCGGCGCGACGGCGTCAGCGCCGGGCGGTCAGTCCGGCATGCAGATGGTCGCCGCCAAACCGGCTGCCCAAACCGTGTGGCGGGTGGCCGAGACGCCGCACGCGCTGCCGGCCGGCGTCGCACCGGAAAATGGTCTGCAGGTCAGGACCATCCTGGTGGCCCGCAGCATCAGCGCTCAATTCCCAGACATCCATCAGATCGGCGGGGTCCGGCCGGACTCGCTCAGATGGCACCCCGACGGTCTGGCACTCGACGTGATCATCCCCAACCCGGGTAGCGCCGAGGGCATCGCGCTCGGCAACCAGGTCGTCGACTTCGCGCTGGAGCATGCGGACCGCTTCGGACTGCAGGACGTGATCTGGCGCGGCGTCTACTACACCCCCGCCGGTCCGAGCGGATCCGGATACGGCCACTACGACCACGTCCACATCACCACGACCGGCGGCGGATACCCCATCGGCGGCGAGGTTTATATCAGCTGAGGACGCCCCGGGCGAACCGATGCTCGGCTCGCCCGGGGCGTGGCACCGGGACCGGCTACGGGGCCGGCACGGGCAGGGCGCCGGTTCCGCCGATCAGCGCGGGCAGACCGCCGGGCACGCCGGGCAGGTCGCCCGAGCCGCCGAAGATACCGGGAACGTCGGGCCGGTCGGTCATGATGAACGGAATATTCGGCAAATGGCCCCTGCCCACGGAAGCCAATGCCGCCGGGCAGAATCCTTCTAATGCCATTCCACCGATCGGGCCGGCCATTTCCGGCGCGGGACCCTGCTTACCGGTGATCTCGGATGCGACGCTGACGGCGTTCGACGCGGCCGAGGCGAGCTTTGAGCCGCCCTGCCCCACCATCGGGCAGAGCCCCTGGCCGAGGTCGCCGAGGTCCGCGTGCGCGGTCGCGGCCCAGATCGCCGTGGCCGCGGCCAGTCCGGCGCCCACCGCCAACCCCACTCCGAGAATCCGGTTGTGTCGCTTGTATCGCATGTGTTTCTCCTGTCGGCTCGAATCGTCGGCGTGCGGTAATGGGCGCGAACCAATTACCTCGACAAGACTGCTCCCTGCCGATCACGATTGAGATACGACGGCGTCACCGATCAAACTCTATAGATCCGCTTATTCACGTCCGAAATCCCTTATCAATATTACTATTTCGTTAGTGTTGATTTCTCGTGTACGCCGCCACGGCCGGCTGGCGGGGCGGCGCCCGCTGTGGTTTCATGCGGGTTGTGCCCCGGGTGAACCGACTGGATCGGCGAAGTGTGCTGGCGGCGGCGGGAATGGGTTTGTTGGCCGGGGCTTTTCCGCTCGCACAGGCGCGTGCGAACCCGCTCGGCCGGGATGCGCCGCCGGCCGCGCCGCCCGGCGACACGGCGGCCGGGGACTACCTTTTCCACGACGAATTCGACGGCCCGGCCGGCTCCGCTCCGGATCCGTCCAAGTGGGTGGTCGCCCGGGCGCGGGAGTCCATGAAAGATCCGACATTCTGGGAGCGGCCGGAGAACGTCGGCCAGTACCGCGACGACCGCCAGAACGTGTTCGTCGACGGCAAGTCCCATCTCGTCCTGCGCGCGGCGAAAGACGGCGGCACCTACTACAGCGGCAAGGTGCACAGCCCGTGGCAGGGCGGCATCGGCCACACCTGGGAGGCCCGGATCAAGCTCGACTGCCTCACGGCAGGGTGCTGGCCCGCCTGGTGGTTGGGCAACGAGGACCAGGGCGAGATCGACATCCTCGAGTGGTACGGCAACGGCAGCTGGCCGTCGGCCACCACGGTCCACGCGAAAGCGAACGGCTCCGAATGGCAGACCCAGAACATCACCCTGGACAGCGCGTGGCACACCTGGCGATGCCGATGGGACGACACAGGGATGCGCTTCTGGCGCGACTACGTCGACGGCGCGCAGCCGTACTTGTCGGTGGCGGCGAACTCGCTGGCCGGCTGGCCGTTCAACGAGCCGGGCTACACGGTGTTTCCGGTGTTCAACCTCGCGGTGGCCGGCTCGGGTGGCGGTGACCCCGCCGGGGGGCACTACCCGGCACAGATGCTCGTCGACTGGATCCGGGTCTGGTGACCACGCTCGCGTGGAGCCGATGACGGGAATCGAACCCGCGTATTCAGCTTGGGAAGCTGATGTTCTGCCATTGAACTACATCGGCGCTGGTGCTCGAAAAACTATCGGAAGGCTAGCATCCGGCCGTCAGCGGATACGCTCGTCGGGTGCTGCTCTCCGATCGTGACCTGCGTGCGGCGATCAACGCCGGCCGGTTGAGCATCGATCCGTTCGATGACGCCCTGGTCCAGCCGTCCAGCGTGGACGTCCGCCTCGATGGTGTGTTCCGGGTGTTCAACAACGCCAGGTACACCCACATCGACCCGGCGCTCCAACAGGACGAACTGACCAGCCTGGTGGAGCCCGCCCCCGGTGAACCGTTCGTGCTGCATCCGGGCGAATTCGCGCTGGGGTCCACCCTCGAGTGCTGCACCCTGCCGGACGACCTGGCCGGACGGCTGGAGGGCAAGTCCTCACTGGGACGGCTGGGACTGCTGACCCATTCGACGGCCGGGTTCATCGATCCGGGTTTCTCAGGTCACATCACGTTGGAGCTGTCGAACGTCGCCAACCTGCCGATCACCCTGTGGCCAGGGATGAAGATCGGGCAGTTGTGCCTGTTGAGGCTGACGAGTCCAGCCGAGCGCCCGTACGGCAGCGCGGAGGTAGGGTCGAAATACCAGGGTCAGCGTGGCCCTACACCATCTCGCTCGTATCAGAACTTCATCAAATCCGGCTAGCGTCGGGTGTGGCGAGGCGTGGGTGCCGACAATCCGCGCGGGCTGTTACGGAGGGTTTGTGGACATCGTTCTGGGAGTCGCGACGACACCGTCGGCGGTTCGCATGGTGCTGGTGGAAGGGGAAGACGCCGGCGGTGTGATCGTCGACCACGACGATTTCGCGGTCGACGCCGCGGGTGCTCCGGAGCGGGTGGTGGCGGCGATCATGGGAACCCGGGAGGGCGCGCGGGACGGCGGTTATCGGCTGAACTCGGTCGGTGTGGCCTGGACCGACCAAGCCGAGGCGGCGGCGCTGCACGACGCGTTCGCCGGACACAAAATCGAGAACGTCATGCTGGTGTCGGCATTTCTGGCGGCTGCGGCGCTGGCCCAATCGGTGGGTAACCTCACCCATTACGCCAAGACCGGGTTGTTGTTCATCGAACCCGACGCCGCGACGCTGGCTGTGGTCCGGTCGGCCGACGGGTCGATCGCCGAGGTCCACCGGCAGCCGCTACCCGCTGACGACGACCGCGCGGTGGCGACGCTGACCGAACTGGCCGCCGGTGCGGACCGCCTGGAGTCGCGCCCGGACGGGCTGTTCGTGGTGGGGTCCGGAGTCAACGTCACGATGATCAAGCCCGAACTGGACAAGGCCACTTCACTCCCGGTGAGTGTGCCGGAGGAGCCGGAGACGGCGCTCGCGCGGGGGGCGGCACTGGCCAGTGCGCACGCCCCACTGTTCTCCTCCTCCACCCAGGCGCTGGCCTGGGCGAAGGATCCCGGCACCGGCGTCGTCGACCCGGCCCTGGCCGCTCTCGGCTACGCCTATCTGCCGGTACAGCCGGAGGCCAGCGGTGCCCTGGCCTACAGCGCCGTGCCGGACGACCCGGCCAGCGGCTACCTGCCTCCCCTGCCCGAGGCGGGCGGGCCAATCCCGGACGGCCTGGGCGGGCCGGTCGGGGTGAACGCCGTCGACGACCCGCAACTCGTCGACTCCCGGATGCTGGACTTCGGCACCGGGCAGCTCCAACATGAGCGCACCCCGTTCCTGCTGACCGGCAGCGTGCTGGCGGGCCTGTTCGTGGTGGGGGTGGTGGCACTGGCGGTGGCGCTGGCGATCAGCATCCGGCCGAAAGACGAGCACAAGCCGAGCGTCGCCGGAAACGTCGTGCACCAGCAGCCGACACCCAAAGCGGCGGTGCCCGCTCCGCCGCCTTCGGCGACCCACCCGCCGGCAGCGCCGCCCGCACCCGCGCCACACGAAGCCGCGCCCGCTCCGGCGCCCGAGGCCGTGCCCGCTCCGCCGCCCCCTCCGCCTCCACCACCTCCGCCGCCGGCCATCCCCCCGGTCATCCCGCAGCTGCAGATCCCCGGCCTCACCGGTCCGCCGCCGGGGCACGGCCCCCCGGGCTGGGGCGGCCCCGGCTGGGGCGGCGGCCACGGCCATGGTCACGGTGACGACGATGGTGGCTGGGGCGGCGGTGGCGGTGGCATCCCGATCCCGGTCCCGATCCCCGGTGTGCACGTCAACCTCGGCTTCTAGCCCAAAGAGATAAGATGTACTAACTACCTTGCTGGCCATTACCCTGACGTCGAGGAGGTGTGGTGGACGTCGTTCTCGGGGTGTCGATGGCACCCTCGTCGGTGCGGATGGTGTTGGTCGAGGGGGATCACGCCGACGGGGTGACCATCGACCAGGACGGTTTCGATGTCTCCGATGTCGAAGCTGACGGCGGCATGTCCCGCCAGGTGGTGTCGGCGATTCTGGGCACCCGGGAGAGCGCAGACGAGAGCGGGTACCGGCTGACGTCGACCGGGGTGGTGGTCGGCGACCAGGCGCAGGGCCAAGCGGTCCGGCAGGCGTTGACCGAAAGCGGGATCGACGGCGTGACGCTGGTGTCGGCGTTTCTGGCTGCGGCGGCTTTGACGCAGACGGTGGGCGGCGCGATCGGTTACGAGCGGACGGCGTTGCTGTTCGTCGAGCCCGACAGTGCGACCTTGTCGGTGGTCGATTCGGCCGACGGCTCCATCGCCGAGGTGCGGCGCACGGAGTTGCCGGCCGACGACGAGTCCGCGCTGGCCGCGTTGACCGCCATGGTCGCCCAGGTGGCTGCGCTGCCGTCGTCTCCGGACGGGGTGTTCGTGGTCGGGTCGGGCGTCGAGGTCGGCATGATCAAGGCGCCGTTGGAGGCCGCGAGTCCGCTGCCGCTCAGCGTTCCCGAGGAGCCGGACGCCGCCCTGGCCCGGGGTGCGGCACTGGCCAGTGCGCACGCGGTGCTGTTCGACTCGTCCACATCGGCGCTGGCGTGGGCTCGGGATCCGGGCACCGGGACGATCGATCCCAGCCTGGTCGCCCTGAGCTATGCCGATGTCTCGCGGCTGCCGGCTGATCCGGACGCCACCGTGGGCGAGCAGGCACTGGCCTACAGCGCGGTCGGCGACAACGACCCCGACAGCGGTTACCTGACCATCCCGGACCGGGAGTTCCCCGACGGCGACGCCGCCGACCTGTACTACGCCGACTCCCTGCCGCCCCCGGCCGAGGACACCGGGTCCGGGCGCAAGCCGTTCCTGCTGGCCGGCAGTTCGCTGGCGGCGCTCTTCGTGGTTGGGGTGGCCTCGCTGGTGGTCGCCCTGGCGATCGGCATCCGGCCGACGGCGGCCACCCAGCCCGATCCGGGCAACCACATCATCGTCCCGCAGCAGCAGGCGCCCCCACCGGTGCCGGAGGTTCAGCCGGCTGCGCCTGCCCCGGCTCCTGCGGCCCCCGCCCCGGCGCCCCCACCGGCGGCACCGGCCCCGGCCCCCGCAGCCCCTGCCCCGGCCCCGGCTGCCCCCGCCCCTGCTCCCGCAGCGCCTACCCCGGCACCGGCGGCTCCGGCACCGGCGCCGGCGGCTCCGGCGCCGATACCCATCCCGATACCCATCGAGGTGCCCGCCCCGGTGGCACCCGCCCCGGTGGCACCTGCCCCGCAGGCACCCGCGCCGGCTCAGGTGCCGTCGCTGCCCTCGCTGGTGCCGTCAAGCGTGCCGAAGGCACCCAAGCCGACGCAGCCGCCGGTAGTCAGCCCGCCGAAGAACAGCGGCGGCGACTCCGGCGGCCTGCCGAACGGCAAACCGGGCGGCGGCGGATGGCCGGGCCTGCCGGACAACAGCGGTGGCCGCGGCGGCGGGGGATGGCCGGGCCTGCCGGACAACGGCGGTGGGCGCGGCGGTGGGGCGCCACTGTCCCCGGGCAACGGCGGTGGGCACGGCGGCGGGCAACCGCTGTTCCCGGGCTTTCCCGGCCACGACAGCGGTGGCGGCGGTGGCGGCGGGGGGACGCCGCTTTTCCCGGGCTTCCCGGGTGGTGGTGGCAATAGCAACGGCGGCGGCTGGGGTAATTGGGGCAACTGGTTCGGCGGCGGTGGGCACGAGGGCTGGGGCGGCGGCGGTGGCCACAGCGGCTGGGGTGGCGGCGGTGGCCATGGCGGCGGTGGGCACGGCGGCTGGGGCGGCGGACACGACGGGTCCTGACCGGGCACCGCAACCGCCGCATCGGCCCGCACGGCGGCGGCCATGAATTAGCCTGGCCCGGTGCACTATGCCGCAGCACTACTCGATGAGAATCGCGCCTTCGGCGAACTGGTCCGAGCGGGGGATCCCGCCGCGCCGATCCCGACCTGCCCGGAGTGGAACCTCAAGCAGCTTTTCCGTCATGTCGGCCGCGGGCATCGGTGGGCGGCCCAGATCATCGCCGACCGCGTCGACCATCCCCTGGACCCGCGTGCGGTCGAGGGCGGCAAACCGCCCGATGACCCCGACGAAGCGATCACCTGGCTGAACGACGGTGCGCAGCGGGTGGTCGACGCCGTCGCGCAGGCGGGTCCCGACACGCCGGCGTGGACGTTTATCGGGCCGCGCCCGGCCAGCTGGTGGATCCGGCGAAGGCTGCACGAGGTGACTGTGCACCGGGCCGACGCCGCCCTTGCGCTGGGCCGCGGCTACCGACTCGCCCCGGAGTTGGCCGCCGACGGAATCAGTGAATGGCTCGACCTGGCAATCCCGCGAGCCGGGCGCGATGGCTCACCGCCACCGCTGGGCGACGGCCAGAGCATCCATCTGCACGCCACCGATTCCGGGCTGGCTTCGGCCGGCGAGTGGACCGTGCGCGCCGACGCGACCGGAATCACCTGGTCGCACGAGCACGGGAAGGGCGCTGTCGCGCTGCGTGGTCCGGCGGTCGACCTGCTGCTGGCGACCCTGCGCCGGGTTCCGGTCGCCGACACCGACGTCACCGCGTTCGGCGACCTGCAAGTGTGGCAGAACTGGCTGGACCGCACGGCCTTCTGATCGGCGGGGACAGGGTATTTTGCAGCATATGAGCACCTCTGAGCTGGCGACCGTGCTGGCCTGGCATGACGCTTTGGCCGCGTCCGACATGGACACCCTGGTGACGCTTTCCAGCGACGACATCGAAGTCGGCGATGCCAACGGCGCTGGGCAGGGCCATCAGGCGTTGCGCCGCTGGGCGCAGGAGGATGCGGAGGTCACCACCGGGCTCGGACGGATCTATGTGCACGACGGCGTCGTGGTCGTCGAGCTGCTGCCCGCGGGCGCCGGCGCCGTCCAGGCGGCCGCGTTCCGGGTGGTGGACGATCACGTCACCTCTGTCTTCCGGCATGAGGATCTGGATGCGGCACTGGCTGCGACCGACCTCACCGAAGCCGACCGGATCGACTGAACAGATAGGCGGAAACCCATGCGCGGGATCATCTTGGCCGGCGGCTCGGGTACCCGGCTGTACCCGATCACGATGGGCGCCAGCAAGCAACTGCTGTCGGTTTACGACAAACCGATGATCTATTACCCGCTGTCCACGCTGATGATGGCCGGCATCCGCGACATCCAGGTGATCACCACCGCCGCCGACGCGCCGGCATTCCAGCGGCTACTCGGCGACGGCACCGCGCTCGGCGTACACATCAGTTACGCGGTCCAGCACCAACCGGACGGTCTGGCAACGGCATTCGTGATCGGCGCGCAGCATATCGGGACCGACTCAGTGGCGTTGGTGTTGGGCGACAACATCTTTTACGGACCGGGCCTGGGAACCAATCTGAGTCAGTTCGGCTCGGTGTCGGGGGCGGTCATTTTCGCGTACCGGGTGGCCGATCCGTCGGCCTACGGCGTGATCGAATTCGCGGCCGACGGGACCGCGGTATCGCTGGAGGAGAAGCCGGCCAAGCCCAAGTCGCACTATGCGATACCCGGCCTGTACTTCTACGACAACGACGTGGTCGAGATCGCCCGGGGCCTGACACCTTCGGCGCGCGGCGAGTACGAGATCACCGAGATCAACCAGACGTACCTCGACCAGGGCCGGCTGACCGTCGAGGTGCTGGCTCGGGGCACCGCCTGGCTGGACACCGGAACCTTCGACTCGCTGCTGGATGCCAGCGACTATGTCCGCACCATCGAGCGCCGGCAGGGCCTCAAGATCGGCGTCCCCGAGGAGGTGGCCTGGCGGATGGGCTTCATCGATGACGGCCAACTCGCTGAGCGGGCCGCGACCTTGCTCAAGTCGGGTTACGGCGGCTACCTGCTGGGGTTGTTGGAGCGACGCTGATTTCGGCGTCCGGCGTCGAGCCTGTCGTTACCGTGCCCGCTACTCGAAGTTTCTCTCGCTAACTCCAGGTTGGGTGAGCCGGGGGTCGCTGACCGCTGAATGCGGTCGGCGATCATCGCGGCCGCCCGCTGCAGCGATTCCTCCGCGCGCCGGCGCTCGACGCCCATGCCGACGAACATGTCGACGGTCATCGGGCCCAGGATGTGGGTGAGCGCCCGACCGTCGGATTGCAGCGCCCCGACGATCTCCAGCAGCACCACGCCGTGGATCATGCTCCAGATGCGGTAGGCCAGCTCCACCTCGTCGTCGGCGCGGATCCGGCCGGTCGCGACGATCCGCCGCACCACGGTGACGAGTTGGCCGAAAGTCGCCGACTCCACCGGCATCTCGGCGGGCGGTGTGGACAACAGCAGCGGCGCCGCGAGACCGAACATCAACCGGTAGCGCTGCGGGCTCGCCAACGCGAATTCCCGATAGGCGTACCCCATCACGAAGAAGTCGGCCACCGGGTCGTCGGTCGTCGGCGCCGAGGCCAGCGCGACACCGAACCGCTCGAAGGCGGCCCCGACGATCGCTTCCAGCAGGCCGTTCATCCCGCCGAAGTGGGTGTAGACGGCCATCGTCGACGCACCGATCTCCGCGGCGACCCTGCGGGCCTGCAGGGCCTCCGGGCCGTCGCGCTCCAGCAGGCGCGTCCCGGCTTCGACCAGCCGCTCCCGCGGACTTGAATTCATGCTTGCCATCCTGCCATAACGATGTTATACATGATCCATAACAACGTTATGGCAGGAGGCGGTCGTGATGACCAACCCATACCTGGAGGGCGGCTTCGCCCCGATCCAGCAGGAATGCACACTCACCGACCTGAAGGTGTCCGGGGCCATTCCCGAGTATCTCGACGGGCGGTACCTGCGCAACGGCCCCAACCCGGTCGGCGAGATCGACGCGGGCGTCTACCACTGGTTCATCGGCGACGGGATGGTGCACGGCGTGCGGATCCGCGACGGCAAGGCCGAGTGGTATCGCAACCGGTATGTGCGTGGGCCACAGACCCTGAAATCGCTCGGCGAACACACGCCACCCGGCCGGCGTTTCGGAGCCCGCGGCATCGGCGCCAACACCAACGTGATCGGCCACGCCGGCCGCACGCTGGCGCTCGTCGAGGGCGGCCTCGCCTGCTACGAGCTGACCGACGAACTCGACACCGTCGGCGTCTGCGACTTCGACGGAACGCTGCCCGGCGGCTACACCGCGCACCCCAAGCGGGACCCGGACACCGGTGAGCTGCATGCGGTGTCGTATGCGTTCAACCGCGGAAACACGGTGCAGTACTCGGTGATCGGCACCGACGGCCGGGCGCGCCGCACCGTCGACGTCGAAGTCACCGGTTCGCCGATGATGCACGACTTCTCGCTGACCGAGCAGCACGTCGTCTTCTACGACCTGCCGGTGACCTTCGACGCGCGCCAGGTCGCCGACGCGACGGCGCCACCGGGGTTGCGACTAGCGACTCGGCTGATCTTGAACGCGTTGATCGGCCGGGTTCGCATCCCCGACCCGATCACCGCCCGACTGCCGGCGGGCAATAACGCTGAGCGGCGGATGCCGTACCGGTGGAACCCGAAGTACCCGGCGCGGGTCGGGGTGATGCCCCGCGATGGCGGCAGCGCCGACATCCGGTGGTTCGACGTGGAACCGTGCTACGTGTTCCACCCGATGAACGCCTACGACGACGGCGACACCGTCGTGCTCGACGTGGTCCGCCACCCCAAGATGTTCGACACCGATCTGCGCGGCCCGGCCGAGGGCCCGCCGACGCTGGACCGCTGGACCGTCGACCTGGCCGACGGCAAGGTTCGCGAATCCCGGTTCGACGACCGCGGCCAGGAGTTCCCTCGCGTCGACGAACGCCTGGTCGGCAAGCGACACCGCTTCGGGTACGCGGTCGGAGTCGGCGACGGCACCGCGTCCGACTCGACACTGCTCAAACACGACCTGGTCGGCGGGACCACGGCGAGCCGCTCGTTCGGCTCCGGAAAGCAGCTGGGCGAGTTCGTTTTCCAGAACGCTCCCAATGGGTCGGGCGAGGACGACGGCGTGCTGATGGGTTTCGTCTACGACAGCGCGACGGACCGCAGCGACCTGGCCATCCTGGACGCCCTCACCTTGGAAGACGTCGCGAGCATCCATCTGCCGCACCGCGTTCCAGCGGGGTTCCACGGCAACTGGGTGCCCACCGGGCAGTAGCGCGCCGGTAGGACCAAGGAGCCGACATGACCACCGAATCGCTGACGCCGCCGGCGGCACGTCGCCGAGTGACAGCCGATCCCACCGTGCGGGTCGGCGACCCGGAACGGGAACGCACGGCCACTCGTCTCGGGCAGGCATTCACCCAGGGATACCTCTCGATGGCGGAATACGAGACACGGCTGAGCCGGGCCTTCGCGGCCCAGACCGTCGGTGCGCTCGATTCACTGGTCGCAGATCTGCCCGTCGAACGCATCAGCCGGCAGGATCCGCGGCGCCGGGCCGCGCTGCGCGCCGCCGCGAGGCGCGGTGTGCGGATTCACCTGCTCGCCTACCTGGCCGTGTCGGTGTTGATGATCGCCATCTGGCTGGCCACCGCCGTAGCTGCCGACGGGTCGTACTTCTGGCCGGTGTGGCCCATCCTCGGCTGGGGCATCGGCGTCGTCTCGCATGTGATTCCGGTGCACGCGTATGCCGGTAGACCGGGCAACCGCTGTCACCCGACTCGGTGAGCCCTACCGTAGCGGCTCGATACGGCCGGCCGGCATGGCCGTCCACTCGGCCAGATTGTGCCGCAACGCGTTTCGGCGAGGTTCCACGGGAGCCGGGTGTCGACAGGACAGTACGGCGGGTGTAGGGCTGCGCTTGGGGTGATGGCATCGGAAAGCGAGAGGAATTCGCGCGCGAGGGGTTGTTCACCCGAAACCTTAGGTTTACGTTAGAGCGAGTAAGGAGTTGCGCAGCGTAGCTGGGGGAGGTCAGTGCGGTGACTCATCGGCGGATCAGGAATCAGAACCAGCGATCCCGCAAAGCTGGCGCGCGCCGGCGTGAGCGGATGACCGGTCTGGGTGGGGCAACCGGCGCGTTGTTGACGTTCGGGTTGTCGCCACTGGTCAACGCGCCTAGCGCGCGTGCCGACGAGTTGGACCTGATCCTCGACCCGGTCATCAATTCGCTGTCGAGCATTGACCCCACGCTCGGCGCGGATATGAGCAGCTGGCTGGCGAGTCTGGATTCCGCGTTCGCCGGGGCGTCCGGCGCGGATCCGGCCAGCGCGGCCGCCGCGGCCCTGGGCGGTGCCGGCTCGCTTTCCGGCGCCGACTCCGCGGGTGCGGCCAACCCGGTCGTGGCGGGGCTCGAGCAGGACTGGATCAACAGCACGCTGGGGCAACACGTCGACGGCGTGCTCAATTCGATGTATGCGCAGGCCGAACCGGTCGCGGCTTCCAGCGCCGGAGCCTGCGGGCTGATTTGTAACGGCGCGAACGGCGTTCCGGATGACTCGCTGGCGGCGGCCGACGGTCAAGGCGGCGGCCTGTTCTTCGGTAACGGCGGCAACGGCGCCACCGACGCCGCCGGCCAGGGCGGCACCGGCGGTAACGCCGGCCTGTTCGGCAACGGCGGCGCCGGCGGAGCCGGCGAGAATGTCACGGCCCCCGGTGCCGATGGCGGCGACGGCGGGGCAGGCGGGAACGGCGGGCAGTTCTTCGGCAATGGCGGCAACGGCGGTCAGGGCGGGGACGGCGCGACCGGCGCGCTCGGCGGTCAACTCGGTGAAAGCGGCCCCGGCCCCGGTGGTGACGGTGGCAATGGCGGGTCCGGCGGGAATGCAACCGGCCTGTTCAGCAACGGCGGCAGCGGCGGCTTCGGTGGCGGCGGAGGCGCCGGCGGCAACACCGTCGAACCTGGCGGCGACGGCGGAGCAGGCGGCCACGGCGGCACCGGCGGGCCATTCGGCCACGCCGGTGCAGACGGCGCCCACGGCCCGACTGGAACCGCGGGCGCCCTGGTGGCCAACATCGGTGTCGGTGGCATCGGGCCGTACGGGGTGGCGGTCGCAGCCACCGGTCCCGCTGCCGGCGACGTCTACGTCACCAACCAAGCCGGCGAGGTCCTGGTGATCAACCCGGCCGGCAACTACGTGTCGAACACCATCGATCTGAGCGGCAGCCCGTTCGCGGTGGCAGTGTCGCCCACCGGTCCCGAAGCCGGCGACGTCTACGTCACCAACTTCGGTCACTACAACGTGTGGGTGATCGATCCCACCACCGACAAACTGGTCGCCAGCATCACCGTCGGCGGCGACCCGTATGCGGTGGCGGTGTCACCCACCGGTCCCGAGGCCGGCGACGTCTACGTCGCCAACGCCGCCAACAACAACGTGTCGGTGATCGACCCCGCCACCAACACCGTCGTCGCCACCATCGCCGACGCCGGCAAGTTCCCGACTGCGCTAGCGGTGTCACCGACTGGTCCCGAGGCCGGCGACATCTACGTCACCAACGAAGACAGCAGCAACGTGGCGGTGATCGACCCCGCCACCAACACCGTGGTAGACACCATCGCCGTCGGCAGTGCCCCGCAGGGGGTGGCGGTGGCACCCACCGGACCCGCCGCCGGCGACATCTACGTCGCCAGCACCGGCAGCAACAACGTGTCGGTGATCGACCCCGCCACCAACACCGTCATCGCCACCGTCGGCGTCGGCAGCTTGCCGGGTGCGGTGGCGGTGGCACCCATCGGTCCCGACGCCGGCGACATCTACGTCGCCAACCTCGAAAGCCACGACGTGTCGGTGATCGACCCCGCCACCAACACCGTGGTGGCCACCATCGGCGTCGGCAGCGACCCGATTGGGGTGGCGGTGGCTCCCACCGGTCCCGCCGCCGGCGACATCTACGTCACCAACTCGCTCAGCCACACGGTGTCGGTGATCAGGCCGTAGCCGCCTACCGTAGAGACTCGATGCGACTGGCCAGCATGGCCGTCCACTCGGCCAGGTAGCGGTCGTCGGGAGTCTCCAGGCCCGGCGCGTGGAACAGGCCACCGGTGGCCCGCTTGCCCAGTAGCGCGTTGACCCCGACCGTGCTGATGATCGCGGCGTCTTCCCGGCCGGCTGCCGGCGCCCAGCCCTGTATCCAGTCGGTCAGCTCGGCGCAGAGCCCGTCGACCAGTGCGGCGTAGGCGTCACCGAGCCGGGCCGCCTGGTCGGCCGGCGTGCGGGCGGCGGCCCGCAGCAGCTGGGTCTCCTCGTCGAGCACGGTCAGCACATAGCGCCCCAGCAGGGTGAGCTCGGCGCGCAGGTCGCCCAGGCCGGCGAACAGGGCGCGGATGTCGCGCATCGCGTGCCAGCGGTCCAGCTGCCGGTCGATGCCGGCCGCCAGCAGCGCCTCCTTCGACCTGAAGTGGTGATAGAGCGCGCCGGAGCCGGGTGCCAGGCCGACCGCGGCCTCGATCTGCGCGACGCTGGTGACGCGGTAGCCCTGCTCGCTGAACAGCCGCATCGCCTCGCTGACCAACCGTTCCCGTGTCGACGTCGGCATTGACCGCTCCAAAGTGATCACTTAATATCGTCAAGTAGTTACTTTAGCAGGGATGTGGTGATGACACACGACAAAGCGGTGCCGCAGGGCCGAATCCGGCGCACCATGCCGCTGGCGGGCTTCACCGCGCGGGCGGCCGGCGGCCGGATGGTGGCGGCGCTGCGGGAGAAGACCGGCAACGCGGGCGCTGTCGAGCGTTTTCACGAGCGGACCGCCGAGCGGTACACCGAGTTGCTCGGCCACTCCAAGGGTGTGCTGATGAAGGCCGGCCAGATGTTCTCGATGGTCGACGCCCGCGCGGTCGGCAACGGTGAGCTGTCGCTGTATCAGGCCGCGATGACCAGGCTGCAGGCCGACGCACCGCCGATGGCCCCGGCGCTGGCCCGCGAAGTGCTGGAGACCGACCTCGGTCGCCCCGTCGCCGAGGTGTTCAAGGATTTCGCCGACGAACCGATGGCGGCGGCGTCCATCGGCCAGGTGCACCGCGCCGTGCTGCGCGACGGCCGCGACGTCGCCGTCAAAATCCAGTATCCGGGTGCGGCGGAGGCGATCCGGGCCGATCTGGCCAACACCGAGCTGCTGGGCACCTTCTTCCGTTTCGCGGCGTCGGCATCGGGCACCCCGATGCCGGACGTGCGGCCGATGACCCGGGAGATCAGCGCGCGCATCTCCGAGGAGGTCGACTACCGCCACGAGGCGGCCAACATCACCGCCTTCAGCGAGCTCTACCGCGGCCACCCCTTCATCCGGGTGCCGGAGGTCGTCGGGCAGGCTTCCGGTGACCGGGTGCTCACCATGACTTACCTGGACGGGCTGGACTGGGCCGCCGCGCAGGGCGTCGATCAGGATCTGAAAAACACCTGGGCCGAGGTGATCTCGCGGTTCGGCGGCGGAGCGTTCCGGCACGCGAACCTGTTCCACGCCGATCCACATCCGGGCAATTACCGGTTCGGCCTGGACGGCACGGTCGGCTTCGTCGACTTCGGATGCGTGAAGGTGTTCCCGGAGCGGGAGCGCTATGCGTTCATGGGTGCACTCCGAGCGACCGCCGAGGGGCGCAAGGAAGACCTGCGTGACCGGATGGTCGAGTTGGGTTATTTCACGACGGATTCCACCATCACCGCCGACGAGGCATATGAGTGGATGGCGGGCCTCGCCTTTGAGCTGCTCGCACCGCAGCCGGTCACCTTCACCGAGGACGCGTCCAAGCGCACCATCGAAGGGCTGATCGACCTGCGCGCACCCGACCACCTGATCCGGCGGATGACGATCCCTGAGGACATGGTCTTTCTCACCCGGATCAATTTCGGACTGAACGCGATCTTCAGCACCCTCGGGGTGACCATCCAGATGCGGGGCATCCTGGACGACATGGACGGAGCCGCCGAGCCGATCACCCCGCTGGGCAAGCAGCACATAGCGTGGATCGTCGAGCGCGGCCTGCCGTTCGGGATGGATCACCATGACCACCCCTGACGTCGCGGCGGCGCGGCTGCCCTGGGATGCCGCCGACCCGTACCCGTTCTACGAAAGCCGCCGCCGCGCCGGCGACGTGGTGTGGGACGAAATCGCCGACGGCTGGCTGATTCTCGGCTATCACGCGGCCCGCGAAGTGCTCGGCGGCTCGGGATGGACCAGCGATCCGCTGGCCAGCCCCAAAGTGCGCGGGCTGCAGTTGCCGGACGCCGATCTGCTGTCGCGGAACATGCTGTTCGCCGACGGTGCGAACCACACCCGGCTGCGCGGGTCGGTGCGCGACGTGTTCACCCCCGGGTTCGTCAACGGGCTGCTGCCCGGCGTGGAGGCGATAGCGCAGGAGGTGATCGACCATCCGCCGGCCGGCACCGTGTTCGACTTCATGTCCGACATCGCGCTGCCGCTGCCCGTCGCGGTGATCGGCGAATGGCTGGGCCTGGACGGGGGCACATCGAAGCTGCTGCACCAGCAGTCGCCGACGATCATCCGGATGCTCGGAGCGCTGGCGGATCCCGGCGAGATCGAGGCGGGTTTCGCCGCGTTCGCCACCTTGATGACCGAATTCCTGCCACTGGCGGCCGACCGGCGCAGCCATCCCGGCGAGGATCTGCTCAGCTTCATCGCCGGCGATCCGGAGCTGCTCCTCGACGACGTCGTCGTCACCGCGATCCTGATCGCGATCGCCGGTCACGAGACCACCGCGAACCTGTTGGGAGCGGCCATGATCCGGCTGCTGACAGCAGACCTCGACGGCTACCGCATCGTCGACGGCCTCGGACCCGACGACCCGATCGACCCGGCGCTGGTCACCGAGCTGCTCCGGCTGGACGGCCCGGTGCAGGCCACCATCCGCACCGCGACCGAAGATCAGCGCATCGGCGACGTCGAGATCAGCGCCGGCCAGCAGGCGCTCGCCGTCATCGCCGCCGCCAATCGCGACCCGGCCGTCTACGACCAGCCCGAGACTTTCGCACCCGGCCGCGCCGGGCCGCCACCGCTGGCGTTCGGGTACGGCGCACATCACTGCCTGGGACGGGCGCTGGCACAGTTGGAGATATCGGTGGCGCTGCGCCGGATTCTGGCGCGCAAGCCAGAACTCGTCGGGCCGGTCAACTGGCGCGACACCCCGGCCATCCGCGGGCCGCTCACCATGCCGATGGTGTTCGGCGGCTGATTCGGTGCTGGCCGCAGGTTGGATCGGCTGGTAGAACTCGATAGATGAACAACATCACCAGGGTCGCGGTCGCGGCAGGGATCTGTACCGCTGGTTTAGGGCTCGCCGGGTTGGCAGCCGGGGGCGTGGCTCAGGCCGAGCCGCGCTACCACTGGTGCCCGGGTGAGCAGTGGAGCGGGTGGATGGGCGCCAACTGGGACCCGTACGCCTGCCATGACAACCACTACATCGACCTGGAAGCCCACGACCCGGCGAACTGGCACGGCGACGGTGCGTATGACCCCAGCTTCCCGCCGTATCCACCCGGCGGCCGCTACCCCGCCCGGTAACCGGCCAGAAAATTACCCAGCCGCTCGATGGCGTGGCTGAGGTCGCGCGCCCACGGCAGGGTCACGATGCGCAGGTGATCGGGTGCCGGCCAATTGAATCCGGTTCCCTGGGTGACCAGGATCTTCTCCTGCAGCAGCAGGTCGAGCACCAGCGCCTCGTCGTCCTCGACTTCGTAGACCTCAGGATCCAGCCGCGGAAACGCATACAGCGCGCCGGTCGGCTTGACGCAGGAAACACCGGGAATCTCGTTGAGCTTCATCCAGGCGATGTCACGCTGCTCGAGTAGCCGCCCACCCGGCAGCACCAGATCGCCGATGCTCTGGTAGCCGCCGAGGGCGACCTGGATCGCGTGCTGGGCAGGGACGTTCGGGCACAGACGCATGTTGGCCAGCAGGCTGATCCCCTCGATGAAGCTGCTGGCGTGCTCCTTCGGCCCGGTGATCACCACCCAGCCGGCGCGGTAGCCGGCCACCCGGTAGGCCTTGGACAGCCCGTTGAAGGTCAGACACAACAGATCAGGCGCCACCGCGGCCATGTTGATGTGCTCGGCGTCGTCGTAGAGGATCTTGTCGTAGATCTCGTCGGCCAGCAGCAGCAGTTGGTGTTTGCGGGCCAGCTCGGCGATCTGGGTGAGCACCTCGCGGCTGTAGACCGCACCGGTCGGATTGTTCGGGTTGATCACCACCAGCGCCTTGGTGCGCTCGGTGATCTTGGCTTCCATGTCGGCGATGTCGGGCTGCCAGCCCTGGGTCTCGTCGCACAGGTAGTGCACCGGGGTGCCGCCGGCCAGCGACGTCGACGCCGTCCACAGCGGGTAGTCCGGCGCCGGGATCAGCACCTGGTCGCCGTTGTCCAGCAGCGCCTGCAACACCATGGTGATCAGCTCGGAGACCCCGTTGCCCAGCCAGACGTCGTCGACGTCGAACCGGGGGAAGCCGTCGACCAGCTCGTAACGGGTGACCACGGCACGCCGGGCCGGCAGGATGCCCTGCGAGTCGGAGTAGCCCTGCGCGTAGGGCAGCGCCTGGATCATGTCGCGCATGATGACGTCCGGTGCTTCGAAGCCGAACGGCGCCGGGTTGCCGATGTTGAGCTTGAGGATGCGGTGTCCCTCGGCCTCCATCCGGGCCGCATGCGCGTGCACCGGACCGCGGATTTCGTACAGCACGTCCTGCAGCTTCGTCGACTGCGCGAACGTACGCTGCCGGTGCTGGCCGCCGGTGGCATGCCAGGGCAGCTGATGAGTGGTCACGTCAACAATGGTGCCAGACGTGTCCAGCGAAATTTTGCTGAAGGGCCAAACCGCGGTGACGCCGGCGTGCAGGCCGCCGCTTTCGCCCGGGGTTCAGTGTTTGCCGGGCGGCCGCGCCCCCTTGGCGATGCCCAGCCCCTTGACCGGTGCGGCCGGCGCGTCGGTGGCCGGCTGCTCAACCGCTGCCTCGGGTTCTGCCTTGGCCTCGGCACCGGCGTCCGGGGCCGGTGTGGGCGCGGCGGGCTGGGCCGGTGCGGCCGGCTTCTTGGCGCCCGGCCTCCGAGCACCGGCCGCCATGCCCAATCCCTTGACCGGGGCCGCCGGCTGAGGTGGGGCCGCCGGCTGCGCCGGGGCCGGTTCGGCCGGTGCAGCTGTTTCCGCCGCCGGTGCGGCCGCGGCTTCGGCCTGGGCGGGTTTCTTGGCGCCGGGCCGTCGGGCTCCCGCCGCCATGCCCAGTCCCTTGGCGGGCGCAGCAGGCGCGGTCGGGGCGGACGGGGCGGCCTCCCCGGTGGCTGGGGCGGACGCCTGCGGCGCGGCATGTTTCGTGCCCGGCCGTTTGGCGCCGCCGGCAATACCCAAGCCGGTGACCGGCTTGGCTTCGTCGGCTTTGGGCGCCGCGGGCGCTGCCGGAGCCGGAGCCGCGGCAGCCGGTGCGGCCGAGGGCGTGGCCGGGGCCGGGGCCGCCGGCGCTGCCAGGGCGGACTGCTGAGCCGCGGTGCCCTTGGGTGGCAGGGTGACCGTGCTGGTGTCCAACGATGCCAGCAGCAGCTGGGCGATGTCGCGGACCTCGACGCCTTCGCGCCCGGCCGCTTCCTGCCGGTCGCCGAGACCGTCGGTGATCATCACCCGGCAGAACGGGCAGGCGGTGGCGATGGTGGTGGCCCCGGTGGCCAGCGCCTCGTCGACCCGCTCGTGGTTGACCCGTTTGCCGATGTGCTCTTCCATCCACATCCGGGCGCCGCCGGCGCCGCAGCAGAACGAGCGGTCCCGGTTGCGGGGCATCTCGACCAGGTTGCCGCCGGACGCGGTGACCAGCTCTCGCGGCGGCTCGTAGATCTTGTTGTGCCGGCCCAGGAAGCACGGGTCGTGGTAGGTGATGTCTTGCGAAACCGGCGCGACAGGGATCAGCCTCTTGTCCCGGACCAGCCGGTTGAGCACCTGGCTGTGGTGCAGCACGGTGTACTTGCTGCCCAGCTGCGGGTACTCGCGGCTGATCGTGTTGAAGCAGTGCGGGCACGGGGCGATGATCTTGCGGTCGACGGTGTCCACCCCGTCGAACAGCTCGTTGAGCGTCTCCACGTTCTGCGCCGCCAGCTGCTGGAACAGGAACTCGTTGCCCGACCGCCGCGCCGGGTCACCGGTGCAGGTCTCGCCGGTGCCCAGCACCAGGAACTTCACCCCGGCGGTGGCCAGCAGCTCGGCGACCGCCTTGGTGGTCTTCTTGGCGCGGTCCTCGAAGGCGCCCGCGCAGCCCACCCAGAACAGGTACTCGAAGCCGGCGAAGCTCTCGACGTCCTGGCCGTAGACCGGCACGTCGAAGTCCAGCTCGTCGATCCAGCTGGTGCGTCCCTTGGCGCTCTCGCCCCACGGGTTGCCCTTGGTCTCCAGGTTCTTGAACAGCCCGCTCAGCTCGGACGGGAACTCCGATTCCACCAGCACCTGGTAGCGGCGCATGTCGAGGATGTGGTCGACGTGCTCGATGTCCACCGGGCACTGCTCGACGCAGGCGCCGCAGTTGGTGCACGACCACAGCACGTCGGGGTCGATCACCCCGCCCTGTTCCGCGGTCCCGACCAGTGGGCGCGTCGCCTGCTCCGGCCCGTGGCCGCCGATCCGCTCGAAGCCCTTCTCCGGGACGTGGTGCCCGGGTGCGGGTTCGGCGTGCGACAGGTCGACCTCGCCGGTCGGCATCGCCTTGTCGCCGAGCAGGTAGGGCGCCTTGGCCATCCAGTGGTCGCGCAGATCCATGATCAGCAACTTCGGGCTCAACGGCTTGCCGGTGTTCCACGCCGGGCACTGCGACTGGCAGCGGCCGCATTCGGTGCAGGTGGCGAAGTCGAGCATGCCCTTCCAGGTGAAGTCCTCGATCTTGCCGCGGCCGAACACCGCATCCTCGGGCGGGTTCTCGAAATCGATTGGCTTGCCGTCGTATTCCATCGGCAGCAGCGGCCCCAGCCCGTCCGGCAGCCGTTTGAACGTGACGCTGATCGGCGCCGAGAAGATGTGCAGGTGCTTGGAGTGCAGCACGATGATCAGGAAGGCCAGCGCCACCAGGATGTGCGCCAGCAGCGCGATGGTCTCGATGTAGAGGTTCGCCGTCGCGCCCAGCGGCTTCATCACGACACCCATCAGCTGCGACAGGAATGCCCCGCCGCCGTAGGGCAGGCTGTTGTTGTTGACCGCCGCGCCGCGCAGCAGCAGGAAGGTCCACACGACGTTGAGGATCATCACCAGGATCAGCCAGGCGCCGCCGTTGTGCGAGCCGTAGAACCGTGACGCGCGGCCCAACTCGTGTGGGTTGCGTTTGATCCGGATGATCATGAACACGAAGATCGCGATGGTGACGGCGGTGATGAAGAAGTCCTGCAGGAACCCGAGTGCGTCCGAGTGGCCGATGACCGGCAGCGCGAAGTCCTCGGTGAACAGCTGCCCGTAGGCCTCGATGTAGACGGTGAGCAGGACGAAGAACGCCCACATGGTGAAGAAGTGCGCCAGGCCCGGGATCGACCACTTGAGCAGCCGGGTCTGGCCGAACACCTCTTTGATCTGGGTGGCGACCCGGGTGGGCATGTCTTTGAGACGTGCCGGCGCCGGCTGCCCGGCCAGGATGAGCCTGGCCAGCCACAGCACCCGGCGGGCGGCGAAGAATCCGACGATCGCCGTCATCGACACGCCGACGACAAGCCGGGTCAGCATCAGGATTTGCTCGGTGGTCACGGAGCGTCTCTCCAATCCGTAAGTCACCCAGTGGCGATCGGCAACCAGACTGGGCTTTGCGGCCCGCTCATAGTGCCATCCGGGTCTCGGCGGACCTGATGCAGGCTGCCCTCACCTTATCGGCCGGGGGTGGCGTCCCGGGCCATATCGGTGGCGCTACCGGCTGCCGGTGGGCGCGGCGGGGGCGGTGGTCGCCGGCGGAGCAGCCGTTGTCGACGGCGCCGCCGTGCTGGTTGCCGACGGCGCGGTGCTGGTCGCCGACGGGGTGGTGGTTGTCGACCGGGCCGTGCTGGTCGTCGTGGTCGTGGTCGTCGTCGTGGACGGGGTCGTGGATGTCGTCGTGGTGGTGGCAGACGTGGTGGCGGGCGTGGTGCCGGCGCTGGTGGGCGGGATCGTCGACAGTGACGTGCTGCCGTCCGGCGCGGTGACGGTCACCGTGGTCGCCTCGGTCACCGAGCCCGCCGGCTCGCCCGGCGTGGTCACGCCGGTGTTGTCGCCGGTTCGGTGGCCGGACCCGGTCAGCGTGTACGCCAGCCCGCCGGTCGCGGCCAGCGCCAGGGCCGCGGCCAGCCCGAACAGCACCACCGGCCGCTTGTACCAGACCAATGGTTCCGGTTCGGCCGGATAGTCGAGGTCTGCGGGGGGTTGCGGCAATGGGGGCAATGGATAGGACAGCGGAGCGCCGGTGTTGGCCTCCTCCTGCGACCAGGCGAGTTGCCGCGAGGTCTCCGAGGCGTCGAAGTCGCCGCCGTCGTTGTCGCCGCGCGGGGTGTTCACAGGCCCGGGGGCAGCGGGATCGTGATCTCCGAGGGCACCGTGAATGTCGGCGGCGTCTCGCTGGCGGTGGTGGCTGTCGTCGTGACCGGCGAATCGGTCGTGGTCGGGGCGGGCGTCGTTGTGGTGGTGGTCGTGGACGACGTGGTGCTGGGCGCGGTGGACGACGGCGTGGTCGGTGCCGGGCTGGGGGCGGACTCGACCGGCCCTGCGCTGCTGGCCGGGGCCTTCACGGTCGTGGTGCTGGTGGCCCCCGTGGTCGCCGTCGTCGAGGTCGTTGCCGTCGTCGAGGTGGCGGACGGTGTCGTGGTGGAGTCGGACCGACCCGAGTCTCGGCTGGTCAGGTGGATGGCGCCCCAGGCCAGCAGGGCCAGTACGACCGCGGTCAGCGCACCGCTGCCGATCAGTGCGGCCGGCCTGCGATACCACGGATCCGGTGGCTCGACCGAGTTCGGTGGTTGCCCAGCCGGTTCGGGGTAGTAGCCGGCCGGCTCGTCGTAACCGCCCAGCGATTCGCCGCGGTAGTCGCCGGCGAACATCGTCGGTTCGTTATTCGGATCCTCGGGCGTCTGGTCGCGCTCCACGGGACTCGATGGTAGGCGCGGACGCCCTTGAGCGCCGCCCCGACACGAGCTAGCCGCTCACAGCCCCGGCGGCAGGGTGATCACCGTCGGCACATCCGGATGCCTGGGTATCGGCGGGATGGTGATCACCGACGGCAGGTGGTGATGGTGGGGTGGATCTTCGGCCGGTCCACCCGGGGCCGGCGCGGCCGGTGGATGCGGCGCGGCGGGCGGCGGCGGGGCCTCGGACCGCCGCGGGGCGGTGCCGCTCGTGGTGCTTGTGGTGGTGCTTGTGGTGGTGCTCGTGCCGGTCGTCGTGGAGGTGCCGCTGGTGGTCGACGACGTGGTGTCGGGGCCGGTGGTGTCGCTCGGCCCCCGGCTGGTCAGCTTGATGATGCCCCAGATCACCAGGGCGATCATCAGCACGATCAGCCCGGCCCAGGCGATCAGCACCGTCCGCCGGCGGAACCAGGGTGGCCGGGCCGGTCCGCCCAGGTCGGAGATGGCCAGCGGGTCCGTCGGCTGCCGCTCCACCTCACTCTCCACCTCGCTGTAGTCCCGGAACTGGGTGGGCGCATTGCTCGGGTGGTACGACGAGTCGGGCGGCCCGGCCGGGAAAACCGGCGGGGTCGGCCCCGCGGGTGGTGTCTGCGCCTCGGACGGTGTCGGCGGCTGCGGCGGTTGGGGCCCGCCGTAGCTCCTCATTCGGGTCGTTTCATCGCCGTCACCGGGTTTGCCGGAGTAGCCGTCGCGTGCCACCACAGTGATGCTAGTGCCTTAACCAGCTTGGTCAACGCGGAGCGACGGTCAGAACGTGTCGACCTTGTCGATGCTGACGAACATGCCGTGGCCGGTCCGGTTGTTGGTGAAGCGGGTGCCGTCGATGTCGGCCACGATCGTCCAGCCCTGCGCGGCGTAGGTGCGGTAGTCGATGTTGACGACGGGAATGTCGCCCAGGTTGCCCAACACCCAGTTCACCGTGCCGTCCGGGGTGATGTTGACGCCGTTGGCGTGTGTGCCGTCCTTGAGCGGGGAGTTGGCGAACTCCGCCTCGCAGCCGACGCTGGCAGACGAGATCTGGCACCGGGTCTTGCCGGATTTCGTCTCGATGAATACGTAACCGTTGTCGTTGGCCGGCAGCGGGATGGCGCCGTCCGGGGTGGTCGAGGTCGACGGCCCCGACGGCGACGGTGTGGTGGACCTGGGTGCGCTCGGCCGGGTCATTGAAGAAGGGGGCTGGGGTGCGCCGGCCCCGGGGGAGGCGGTCGGTCGCCCGCCGACGGTCGAGCCGCATCCGGCAACCAACAGAGCAGCAGCCAGCGCGAAACCCCCGCCGGCCACGCTTACCTTCGCCTGGACCGATAACCGCACTACGCCCCCGATGCCGACTGTCTATCGAAGGTCAGCGTACGCACCCGGTCACGGCGGTGACGGTAGTGACGCGCTGAGCCGGTGGCGGCGCCCCGCCGCTCGCTAGCCGGCCAGGGCGGCGAAGCCGGCTGCCAGAGCACGCAACTGGCCGGCGCCGTCGCCGGCGAACGACGCGCCGTGCATCAACGCCAGCGTCGTCGGCTCCAACCGGGCCAGCTGTTCCAGGGTGGGCGCCAGGTTCGTGGTCAACCCGGTGGCATGGAACATCGATTCGGCTTCCAGCGCCGGTGCCACCCGGTCCGATTCGGTCAGCGGCGGGCACTTGCCGGCATGCTCGAACAGGTCGCCGGCCAGCAGGGTGGCCGTGGTCTCGTCGAACCACAGCCCGCTCTCCCAGTTGTGCGGCACGTGCGGGGTGGCGATGAACCGCAGCCGGTGTCCGCCGATGTCGTGTGCCCGGTCCGCGGATGCGACGACGGGTGGCCGGTCGCACATGTCGTTCAGCGACAGCATGCAGGCCATCTCGCCGTGGATGACCTCGGCGTGCGGGGCGGCGGCGAGCAGCTGGTTCATCGCGCCGCACTCGTCGGCCTCGACGTGGCCGAACGAGATCCAGCGCAGCCGTTCCAGCGGGATCACCCGGGCGATCGCCTGCGACACCAGCGGAAACAGAAAACGTTGCCCGCAGTGGAACAGGAACGGCTCGTCGCCGGTCAGCAGGAACTGGTTGAACGTGAAGCCGTGTTCGGTGATCCCCGGCACCCAGGTGGACAGCCGGAAGATGCCGGCTGCGATTTCGTCGACGTCGGTTTTCAGGTCATCGCTCATCTGCCCATGGTGCGCCTTCACCGGCCCGCGCGCGGGTGCGGGCGAAACCGGTCGGTCAGGACAGGTCGCGGAACGCCAGCGCGAACCCGGCCACCGCGATGACCGCGGCGGCGCCGTAGCCGAGGACCGACCACCAGCCGGCGTGCAGGTAGGCGGTGACCGCAACGACGGCGATCGCCAGGAAGACCAGCAGCATTCCGTAGAGCGGCGGTTTGGCGGCGTATCGGTTGCGGACCATGTCTTCTACTCTTCTGCTTCCAGTGCCGGCAGTGGGACGTCGTGCGGCTGCTCCGCAGCGGGCGAGAACTCCTCGGCGGTGGCCAGCACCCGGTGGCGAACCAGATACCAGCCGCCGATCAGCATCGGTGCGCCCACGATCAGCGCGGTGCGGATCCACGGGCCGCTGCGGGCGTCGAGCACCATCAACACCAGGACGCCGGCCAGGAACGCCAGGGTGGCGTACCCGCTGTACGGCGACAGCGGCATTCTGAAAGCCGGCCGGGTCATGACGCCCGCGTCGGCCAGCCGGTGGAAGCGGATCTGGCAGGCCACGATCGTCGCCCAGGCCGCCATCACCCCCAGCGCGGCGAAATTGAGCACGATCTCGAACGCCTGCCCCGGCCGGACCGCGTTCAGCAGCACCCCGAGCAGGCCGACCAGGCAGGTCAGCAGGATGCCGCCGTACGGCACCCCGTTCTTCGACATCCGCCCGGTGAACGCCGGCCCGCTGCCGTTGACCGCCATCGACCGCAGAATCCGCCCGGTGGAATACAGGCCGGCGTTGAGGCTGGAGAATGCCGCGGTGAGCACCACCAGGTTCATCAAGCTTCCCGCGCCGGAGAAACCGACCTTGGCGAAGAACGTGACGAACGGGCTCTCGTGTTCTTGGTAGGCCGTGTAGGGCAGCAGCAGCGCCAGCAGCACCACCGACCCGACGTAGAAGATCCCGATGCGGGCGATCACCGAGTTGATGGCACGCGGCATGATCTTCTCCGGTTCGGCCGTCTCCCCGGCCGCGGTGCCGACCAGTTCCACTGCGGCATAGGAGAACACCACGCCCGACGTGACCAACACCAGCGGCAGCAGCCCGGTCGGCAGGAACCCGCCGTGCTCCGCCCACAGGTGCAAACCCGTCTGCCGGCCGTCGACCGGAAAACGCCCACCCAGGAATATGGTGCCCACCACCAGGAACGCCATCAGCGCCAGCACTTTGATGAGTGCAGCCCAGAACTCCAACTCGCCGAAGACCTTCACCGAGATCAGGTTCATCGTGAACACCGCGACCAGTGCGACCAGTGCCAGCGTCCACTGCGGGACCACGTCGAACAACTGCCAGTAGTGGAAGTAGTTCGCGATCGCGGTGGTGTCCACGATGCCGGTCATCGACCAGTTCAGGAAGTAGAGCCAGCCGGCCACGAAAGCGGTTTTCTCGCCGAAGAATTCGCGTGCGTAGGAGACGAACGATCCCGACGACGGGCGGTGCAACACCAGCTCGCCGAGGGCCCGCAGGATCAGGAACACGAAACCGCCGCAGATCGCGTAGACGATGAACAACCCGGGTCCAGCCGAGGCGAGCCGCCCTCCGGCGCCGAGGAACAGTCCGGTGCCGATGGCGCCGCCGAGCGCGATCATCTGCAGCTGTCGCGGCGCCAGCGCCTTGTGGTAGCCCTCGTCTTCGCGGGCCAGTGCAACCGGCGACGCCAGGTGTGCCTCGCTGGGCGGGTGTGACATCGAGTTCCTACTGTCCCGGAGATGGGTGTGGTGGCGAGGGTATCGCACTGGTTGCGTGGAGCTGGGCCTGAAGCGCCCCGATCGCGCTACGGAACTCGTGGATGTGTGCGACCTGCCGGCATCAATGGCGGCGAAGGCGCACTCGCGAGTCGACAGAAGTCACAGCGCCGGCCTCGCATCCCGGCCGTCGAGCGGTCTTCATTTTGACCTGCGCATCGCGTTGCCGAAGGCTAGCCTTGGAGGGCTTGAGCTTCCACTTTCGTTTCGCAGCATGTGTTCGGAAAGTGAAGGGCTGGTTCCGCGATGAAGTTCGTACTGGCGGGCTACGGAACTCGCGGCGATGTCGAGCCCTGCGTGGCCGTCGGCCATGAGTTGCTGCGCCGCGGACATGAAGTCCGAATGGCCGTCGCGCCCAACCTGGTCGGCTTCGCCGAGTCGGCCGGGCTCTCGGCGGTCGCCTACGGGCGGTGGGCGGAGCTGGGGCCGGAACGGGACCTCTGTGCGTGTTTCTCCCGGAACTTCTGGAAGGTCAGGGACCTGACCAGGTTGTGGCGTGAGGTCGGGGAGCCCGTCACCCGGTACTGGAATGAGGTGAGCGCAGCCCTGATGTCGCTGGCGGACGGGGCCGACTTGCTCCTCACCGCCGGGGTTCTCGAGCAGTACGCCGCCAACGTCGCGGAGTATTACGACATCCCCTTGGCCGCGCTCCATTACTTTCCGATCCGTCCCAACGGCCACGTCGTGCAGGTCGCGCCGCCGCCGTTGGTTTACTCCGCAACGACGGTGCTCAACTGGCTGTATTGGCGCTGGACGAACGAACTCGACAAGGCGCAGCGCCGTGAACTCGGCCTACCAACGGCGATTGGCCCTGCGTCGCGACGGATGGCGAGCCGCGGATCGCTTGAGATTCAGGCCTACGACTCATTTTGCTTCCCCGGATTGGCGGCCGAATGGGCGAAATTGGACGGCCGGCGGCCCTTCGTCGGCGCGCTGACGGCGGAGTTGGCGACCGATGACGATGACGAGGTCAAGGCGTGGATTGCCGCAGGAACACCACCGATCTACTTCGGTTTCGGCAGCGTCCCGGTCGTATCGCCCGCCGAGACGCTCGCAATGATCAGTGCGGCTTGTGCGCAGGTGGGTGAGCGGGCGTTGGTCTGCGCCGGTGCGACCGACTTCGACAGCCCCCCCACCGAAGCGCACGTCAAGGTGGTGGGTGCGGTAAGCCACTCGGCTGTGCTGCCCGCTTGCCGCGCGGTTGTGCACCACGGCGGCACCGGTACCACGGCCGCGGGCCTGCGCGCCGGAGTCCCGGCACTCGTCCTGTGGTTGCTGGGTGATCAGCCGATCTGGGGAAACGCGGTCAAACGACTGCGTGTGGGCACCGCCCGCCGCTTTACCGGTACCACCCGGGAATCGCTGGTCGCGGACCTGCGCACCATCCTCGCCCCGCAATATCTGAACAGCGCCCGCCACGTCGCCAGCCGGATGACCGAACCAGCGGAAAGCGCCGCGTCCGCGGCCGATCTGGTGGAGAATTTCGCCCGCGCAGGCGTGTCAGCCCATTTGTGACGGTCGGGCCCACGTTAGATCGTGTGACGGCTCGTTGGCCCGGGCAAGCACTGAACCTGCGTCGACGAGAGGATATGCTGTGGTCAATTCCGAGGCGAGTTCCGGCGGGCTGTTGCTCAACCCGGACAGCTACGACCCCGCGCAGTTCGACCGACAGACGCGCCGGCTTCTTCGCGCGGTGATCGACTGGTTCGAGGGACGCGGTAAAGCCAAGCTGCTGGCCGACGACCTGGACGCGGTGTGGGTATCCGATTTCCTGGATTTCATCAAGCGGAAGCGGGTTTTCGCCACATTTCTCACGCCGTCCGAATTCAGCGGCGGCGATCCGAACAAGCGGTGGGACACCGCGCGCAACGCCGCACTGAGCGAGATCTTCGGGTTCTACGGGCTGTCGTACTGGTACGCCGAGCAGGTCACCATCCTGGGCCTGGGGCCGATCTGGCAAAGCGACAACATCAAGGCCAAGCAGCGCGCGGCCGACCAGCTCGAGGCGGGCGGTGTGATGGCGTTCGCGCTTTCCGAGCGCGAGCACGGCGCAGACATCTACAACACCGACATGCTGCTGACTCCCGCCGGGGAGGACGACGACGAGGGGGTCGTGTTCCGCGCGTCGGGGGAGAAGTACTACATCGGCAACGGCAACGTGGCCGGCATGGTGTCGGTGTTCTCCCGGCGCACCGACGTCGACGGCCCGGAGGGCTACGTCTGGTTCGTCGCCGACAGCACTCACCCGAACTACCAGCTGATCGGCAACGTGGTGCACGGCCAGATGTATGTCAGCAACTTCAAGCTGAACGACTACCCGGTGCGCGAGGAGGACATCCTGCACACCGGGCCCGATGCGTTCTCGGCCGCGCTCAACACCGTAAACGTCGGCAAATTCAACTTGTGCAGTGCCTCGATCGGGATGTGCGAGCATGCCTTCTACGAGGCGATCACGCACGCCAGCAACCGCATCCTGTACGGCAACCCGGTCACTGACTTCGCCCACGTGCGGTCCAGTTTTGTCGACGCTTACGCGCGGTTGGTAGCGATGAAACTGTTCAGCGACCGCGCGATCGACTATTTCCGCAGCGCCAGCCGCGATGACCGTCGCTACCTGCTGTTCAATCCGGTCACCAAGTCCAAGGTCACCTCTGAGGGTGAAACAGTGGTCACCTTGCTCTGGGATATCCTGGCCGCCAAGGGCTTTGAGAAAGACACCTACTTCTGTGAGGTCGCCCGGCTGATCGGCGCGCTGCCGCGGCTGGAAGGCACCGTGCACGTCAACGTCGCGCAGATCCTCAAATTCATGCCGAACTACCTGTTCAACCCTGCCGACTATCCGGCGATCGGCACTCGCCACGATCCGGCCGACGACGTGTTCTTCTGGGCGCAGGGCCCGGCGCGGGGAGCCTCGAAGGTGCGGTTCGCCGATTGGACCAGGGTCTACGAAGAATTCTCGGTCATACCTAACGTCGCACGCTTCTACGAACAGGCGGCGGCGCTCAGGGAATTGGCGGCCACCGCCGCGCCTGACGCTGATCAGCAGCGCGACCTCGACTTCATGCTCGTCGTCGGGCACCTGTTCACATTGGTCGTCTACGGTCAGCTGATTCTCGAGCAAGCCGGTCTGATGGGTCTGGATCGGGATCTGCTGGACCAGATCTTCGACGTTCAGATCCGCGATTTCTCCGCGCACGCCGTCGCGCTGCACGGCAAGATGAGTTCCACTCCGGCACAGCAGCACTGGGCGTTGTCGGTGGTACGCAAGCCGGTCACCGACACCGCCCGCTTCGACAGGGTATGGGCGCAGGTGCACGCGTACGACGGCGCCTACGCGATGCAACCATAGCCGCGCGTCGGCCCCTCGTTAGTGTCCCCGGGCTGAATCTGGTGACGAGGTCAGCGCACCGGTTTGGTTGAGCTGGGGGAATTTCGACGCGGTAGCTTGCTCGTGGGCGGCCCAGCGGATGCGGGCTCAGAGCACCTGCGATCCGTACATTTCGCCGAGCGGGTCGGCGATGAGTTCGATGCGCGCACCGTCGGGATCGGAGAAGTACAGCGAAACCTCGCTGTGTTCGACCGACTCCACCCCCGCGTCGGCCAGCTTGGCGCGCAGCCGCTGCCATCGGCGGGCTTCGACACTGATCGCGATGTGGTGCAGGCCGCCGAGAACTTCTCGGTACGGGCCGAGGTCAAGCCCGGGGAAGTCGAAGAAGGCCAGCAGGTTGCCGTTGCCGATGTCGAAGAAGAAATGCGTCGAGCCGGGGTAGTCGCGGTTTTCGATGATCTCGGTCAGTGGGAACTCCAGCAACTCCTGGTAAAACTGCACAGTTCGTTCGACATCGCTGCTGATCACCGCGGTGTGGTGCAGGCCCCGCGCCGACGATGCCGGCCGTGCGTCGGGTGTGCGCAGGTATTTCGCGGCGATGCGATTGCGGCGATCCTGGTGCCGCCGGGTTCGTTCTTGTGGGGTGCTATTCATAGCGCGGTCCTTCCGGCAGCGGTCCAGAGACCGAAATGTCATTGACTATTCAACTACTATTAGTCAAGATAGTTGACTTGTCAACGTTCTATCGGATAATGGGTGGGTGGCTACCGTGCGATGGCTCGACCCCGCGCAGCAGCGGATGTGGCGAAGCTACCTCGATTCCACCCGGTTGCTGCTGCAGGCGCTGGATCGTCAACTGGCCTGCGATGCGGGGCTGAGCCTCACCGATTTCGAGATCCTGGTCGTGCTATCCGAGGCGCCTGGTGGGCGCCTGCGGATGCGCGAGCTTGCGGACGCGATGACCACCACCCGCGGCGGGGTGACCAGAGCCGTCAGCCGCCTGGTTGCTGCGGGGTGGGTGCGCCGCGTCGAGTGCGAGGACGACAAACGCGGCACCCTGGCCGAACTCACCGACGAGGGGACAGCCAAGCTCGCCGACGCCGCCCCCGGCCATGTCACCGCGGTGCGCGAAAACGTGTTCGATCTGCTGAGCCGTAACGACGTCGACCGCTTCGGGCGCCTGTATGCGAATATCTGCAACCACTTGCGCGAAAGCTCCGGGCGATGGACGGCACATGACGACGCCTGACGTAGTCGGACTCAGCGTGGCACCTACTCGACTATGTGTTCTACCTGGCGCCGGACACCGAATTCACCTGACAAGCACTTGACCGGGAACAAACCCGCCAGCTTGGCCGTTGAACCCGTCGACGCATTGAGTGTCGGACGCTCAAGTCTGAGTTGACAGCTATACTCTGCTTGACGCATTCTTGAGCGCACTGCACTCAGACTTCACACTCGATCTACCAGGAGGAAAACACCATGGCTCGTGCGGTCGGAATCGACCTCGGGACCACCAACTCATGTGTCGCCGTGCTCGAGGGCGGTGACCCGGTCGTCGTTGCCAACTCCGAGGGCGCGCGGACCACCCCGTCGGTCGTCGCGTTCGCCCGGAACGGTGAGGTGCTGGTCGGTCAGCCCGCCAAGAACCAGGCGGTGACCAACGTCGACCGCACCATTCGCTCGGTCAAACGCCACATCGGCACCGACTGGAAGGTCGAGATCGACGGCAAGGACTACACCCCGCAGGAGATCAGCGCCCGGGTGCTGATGAAGCTGAAGCGCGACGCGGAGGCCTACCTCGGCGAGGACATCACCGACGCCGTGATCACCACGCCCGCCTACTTCAACGATGCCCAGCGCCAGGCCACCAAGGACGCCGGCCAGATCGCCGGGCTGAACGTGCTGCGCATCGTCAACGAGCCGACCGCGGCGGCGCTGGCCTACGGCCTGGACAAGGGCGAGAAGGAGCAGCGCATCCTGGTCTTCGACCTCGGTGGCGGCACGTTCGACGTGTCGCTGCTGGAGATCGGCGACGGTGTGGTCGAGGTGCGGGCCACCTCCGGTGACAACCACCTTGGCGGCGACGACTGGGATGACCGGGTGGTCGAATGGCTGGTCGACAAGTTCAAGGGCACGTCGGGCATCGACCTGACCAAGGACAAGATGGCCATGCAGCGGCTGCGTGAGGCCGCCGAGAAGGCCAAGATCGAACTGTCCTCGAGCCAGTCGACGTCGATCAACCTGCCCTACATCACCGTCGACGCCGACAAGAACCCGCTGTTCCTCGACGAGCAGCTGACCCGTTCGGAGTTCCAGAAGATCACCCAGGATCTGCTGGACCGCACCCGCAAGCCGTTCCAGTCGGTGATCAAAGACGCCGGCATCTCCGTTTCGGCCATCGACCACGTGGTGCTGGTCGGCGGATCCACCCGGATGCCGGCGGTGACCGAACTGGTCAAGGAGCTCACCGGCGGCAAGGAGCCCAACAAGGGCGTCAACCCCGACGAGGTCGTGGCCGTGGGTGCCGCACTGCAGGCCGGCGTCCTCAAGGGCGAGGTGAAAGACGTTCTGCTGCTTGATGTCACGCCGCTGTCACTGGGTATCGAGACCAAGGGTGGTGTGATGACCAAACTGATCGAGCGCAACACCACGATCCCGACCAAGCGGAGCGAGACGTTCACCACCGCCGACGACAACCAGCCGTCAGTGCAGATCCAGGTCTTCCAGGGTGAGCGTGAAATCGCCTCGCACAACAAGCTGTTGGGCTCCTTCGAGCTGACCGGCATCCCGCCGGCCCCGCGTGGCGTTCCACAGATCGAGGTCACGTTCGACATCGACGCCAACGGCATCGTGCACGTCACCGCCAAGGACAAAGGCACCGGGAAAGAGAACACGATCAAGATCCAGGAGGGCTCCGGCCTGTCCAAGGAGGAGATCGACCGGATGATCAAGGACGCCGAGGCACACGCCGAGGAGGACCGCAAACGCCGTGAGGAGGCCGACGTCCGCAACCAGGCCGAGTCGCTGGTCTACCAGACCGAGAAGTTCGTCAAAGAGCAACGCGAGGCCGAGGGTGGGTCGAAGGTTCCCGACGACACCCTGAACAAGGTCGACGGCGCCCTCGCCGACGCCAAGAAGGCGCTGGAGGGTACCGACATCAACGCGATCAAATCCGCGATGGAGAAGCTGGGGCAGGAGTCTCAGGCGCTGGGCCAGGCGATGTACGAGGCCGCGCAGGCGGAACAGGCGGCATCCGGTAGCGGTGCGTCGCCTGGTGGCGCTGACGACGTGGTTGACGCCGAGGTCGTCGACGACGACCGGGAGGCTCAGTGACCAATGAAGGCCTGGCAGACCCGGACGACCCGCGCGAGCAGGTGACGGTCACCGACAAGCGGCGCATCGACCCGCAGACCGGCGAAGTTCGCAAGGATGCTTCCGGTGCGGCGGACAGATCGGGACCGACGATTTCGGCTGGGCCGGCTCCGGAAGGCGCGGCGGCGAGTGAGTCCGTTGGAACGGGCGAGGACAAGATCGCCGAGCTCACCGATGACCTGCAGCGGGTGCAGGCCGACTTCGCGAACTACCGCAAACGAGCGCTGCGCGACCAGCAGGCGGCCGCGGAACGGGCCAAGGCGGCCGTGGTGAGTGAATTGCTGGGTGTGCTCGACGATCTCGACCGCGCACGCAGCCACGGGGACCTGGAGTCGGGACCGCTGCGCTCGGTCGCCGACAAACTCACCGGTGTGCTGAACTCGTTGGGTCTGGTGCCGTTCGGCGCCGAGGGCGACGAATTCGACCCGCAACTGCATGAGGCCGTGCAGCATGAGGGCGGCGGTGGTGGTGACACCGTCCCGGTGATCGGCAGCGTGCTGCGGCAGGGCTACATGCTCGGCGAGCAGGTGCTGCGCCACGCCATGGTCGCGGTGGTCGACACGATCGCCGAACCTGTAGATGCTGTTGATGACGACGCCGGAGGCGGCGAAACCGGCCCTGCGCCCGACGGTGCCGCCCAGGACGGTTGACGAGGGAAGGGCGTGACGCGGTATGGCCCAGCGCGAGTGGGTCGAAAAGGACTTCTACAAGGAGTTAGGCGTCGCCTCTGATGCCAGTGAGTCGGCGATCAAGCGCGCCTACCACAAGCTGGCCTCCGAGTTGCATCCCGACAAGAACCCGAACAACGCGGCCGCCGAGGAGCGGATGAAGGCCGTCACCGAGGCGTACAACGTGTTACGGGACAAGGCCAAGCGCAAGGAGTACGACGAGACCCGCCGTCTCTTCGCGGGCGGTGGGTTCGGCCGCAGGTTCGGTGGCGGCGGCGACTTCAACCGCTTCAACATGGGCGGTGACGGCGCCGCCGAGTTCAACCTCAACGACCTCTTCGGTCAGGCCGGGCAGGCCGGTGGCGCCAACATCGGCGATCTGTTCGGCGGGCTGTTCGGGCGCGGCGCGCAGCAGCGGCCCAGCCGGCCGCGGCGCGGCAATGACCTCGAGACCGACGCCGAACTGAGCTTCGTCGAAGCCACCAAGGGCGTGGCGATGCCGTTGCGGTTGACCAGTGCGGCCCCGTGCACCAGCTGCCATGGCAGCGGCGCTCGGCCGGGCACCAGCCCGAAAGTGTGCTCCGCGTGCAACGGCTCCGGGGTGATCAGCCGCAACCAGGGCGCGTTCGGATTCTCCGAGCCGTGCACCGACTGCCGGGGCAGCGGATCGATCATCGAGCACCCATGTTCGGAATGCAAAGGGACCGGACGGGCGGCCCGCACCCGCACCATCAATGTGCGGATACCGCCCGGGGTCGAGGACGGGCAGCGGATCCGGCTGGCCGGCCAGGGCGAAGCGGGTCTGCGCGGGGCGCCTTCCGGCGATCTGTATGTGACCGTGCGGGTGCGCCCGGACAAGGTCTTCGGTCGTGACGGCGACGACCTCACCGTCACGATCCCGGTAAGTTTCACCGAGCTGGCACTGGGCACCACCCTTTCGGTGCCGACGCTGGACGGCAAGGTCGGTGTGCGGGTTCCCAAGGGCACTTCGGACGGCCGGATTCTGCGGGTACGGGGACGCGGAGTGCCGAAACGTGCCGGCGGTCACGGCGACCTGCTGGTCACGGTGAAGGTCGCGGTCCCGCCCAATCTGGAGGGTGCGGCCCAGGATGCGCTCGAAGCCTATGCGGCCGCCGAGCGGTCCAGCGGTTTCGACCCGCGGGCCGGATGGGCGGGTAACCGGTCATGAGCCCATCCGATGGCGCACGAACGTTTCTGATCTCGGTCGCCGCCGAGCTCTCCGGCATGCACGCGCAGACGCTGCGCACCTACGACCGGCTCGGCCTGGTCAGTCCGCGACGCAGTTCCGGAGGTGGGCGCCGCTATTCGCAACGCGACGTCGAGCTGCTGCGCGAGGTGCAACGGCTCTCCCATGAAGAGGGTGTCAACCTGGCCGGCATCAAGCGGATCATCGAGTTGACCACCGAGGTCGATGCGTTACAGGCCCGGCTCAAGGAGATGACCACCGAACTGGAGATGCTGCGCCGCAACCAACGTCGCGAGCTGGCGGTGCTGCCCAAGACCACGGCAGTGGTGGTCTGGGAACCCCGGCGCTGAGCGGCGAGCGGCGGGTCAGGCCACCCGGATCGAGAACTGTGCCAGGCCGGGCTCACCCTGACGCGCAACCGGGTATCCGCCACGGCGCAGCGCGTCGGTCTGAGCCGTCATCGGTTCGAAGCAGATGAGCTCCTCGCCAGCTGGTGCGAAAATCTGAGCGGCAGGATAACCTGCGTCGAAGTGTACTTCGATACGCCGGCCGCCACCGGACACCGCGAACACCGCGCCGGGCTTGACTTCGTCGTAGCCGTCGTCGAATACCCTGTCGCCCAGTGCTTCCGATGTTGCCGGCCACGGTGACGCCTCGCCGGTCGGGATGCCGCGCCCGTCGAGAGCGAGGTGGCGCATCGCGGGAGTGTCGATCTGCCACTCGGCGCGGGACACGTCCGGCAGCTGAAGGTACGGGTGGAAGCCGAAACACAGTGGTACCGCCAGGCCGGTGGTGGCCGTCACGGTGGTCTGCACCCTGAGCCTCCGATCGATGACCGTGATCGCGACGGTGAGCAGGTGGGGGAACGGAAATCCAGCCAACAACGCCCGGTCCGCGCCGAAATCCAGCTCGGCGCTCAACTCATTGACCGACTGTGTCGTCAGCCGCCACCCCGGGTAGCCGGCCAGCAGACCGTGGATCGGCAACCCGTTGGCGTCGGCGCGCACGCCGCCGGTTCCCGGCGTGAGGGTAACCGATTGCCCACCGGCGCTATAGCGGTTGTCGGCGAGCCGATTTGCCCAGGGATACAAGATGGGGATGCCCATCGTCTTGCCATCGTGGGCGTAGGCGTGAAGGCCGCGTCGCTGGCCGAGCAGCTCGACCCCGTCATCGGACAGTGACGTTCCGATCATCCCGGCGTCGGGAACGAACGTCGCCGTCAGGGGAGACGACGGGTCGCGAAGTGTGATCATCTGCACGACGCCCAGCCTAATCGTCGCGAACGTGAACCTGGGCTCCCACTCGCGGCCGAACGTGAAGCTGGTTTCACGCTCGGCGAGGGAGGGCGACAGCTGGTCAGGTCAGCTTACTCCGACAGCGGATCGTGTTGAATACGTTGCGCTGGCGCGCCTTTGGCGACCAACGCGGCTTCGGTGGCACGTACCATGTTCGGTCCACCGCAAATTAGGATCTGCCGGTCGCCCCAGCCGCCGTAGCGCGTGACGATATGCG
>DASTNJ010000115.1:0-10688 GCA_035721065.1 Mycobacterium sp. | reverse complement strand
CGGTGACGTATCAGGCCTGGCAGACGCAGTGGAATCAGGCGATGGAGGAGTTGGTGCGGGCTTATCACGCGATGGCTGCCACCCATGAGTCCAACACCTTGACCATGCATGCCCGCGACGCCGCCGAAGCAGCCAAATGGGTCTGACGCCATGACGTGTGGTTCGTCGAGATCGACGCCGGCGCGGGAAAGGTCGACCAGACCGCGCGCCGGTGCCGATCTCGGAGCGGGTGAGCGCGGGCCGTCCGATGCGTAGCGAAGGCGACAGCTGGGACATCACCACGAGTGTCGGCTCGACGGCGCTGTTCGTCGCTGCCGCCCGGGCGCTGGAGGCACAGAAACCGGATCCGCTGGCCGTCGACCCCTATGCGGAGGTGTTCTGCCGCGCGGTCGGCGGCGAGTGGGCCGAGCTGCTCGACGGCGAGCGCCCGGACCACCAGTTGAAGACGGCGGAGTTCGGCGAGCACTTCGTCAACTTCCAGGGAGCGCGCACCCGCTACTTCGACGATTACTTTCGCCGCGCTGCCGATGCCGGGGTGCGGCAGGTGGTGATCCTGGCCGCCGGCCTGGACTCGCGGGCCTACCGGTTGCCCTGGCCGGCGGCGACCACGATTTACGAGCTGGATCAGCCGCAAGTGCTCGGCTTCAAGAGCTATGTCCTGGCTCAGCACGGTGCCCGGGCGGGCGCCGAGCGCCGGGAGGTCGCCGTCGACCTGCGCGACGACTGGCCGGAAGCACTGCGGGGCAGCGGGTTCGACCCCGCCCGGCCATCGGCATGGATCGCCGAGGGTCTGCTGATCTACCTGCCCGCCGCCGCGCAGGACCAACTGTTCACCGGCATCGACGCGCTGGCGGCGGCCGGCAGCCACGTTGCTGTCGAAGACGGCGAGCCGATGCCGCCCGCCGACTTCGCGGCCGCGCTCGAGGCCGAGCGCAGCGCCGGCGACAGTCAGCGGGTCTTCCATCAGCTCGTCTACAACGAGCGCTGCGCTCCGGCGGATCAGTGGTTCGCCGGGCGGGGGTGGACTGCCGTGGCGACGCCGCTGGCGGACTACCTGCGCGAGGCCGGCCGGCCGGTGCCGGATCCGGCCAGCGACGCCGGCCCGATGATCGAGCGCAATTCGTTGGTCAGAGCCGTCAAAGGGCGACCGGGTGTTCCGGTATCGTGTTAACCGATTGTGAAAATCATTTTCAGCTAGGAGTCTTGTGGTGCGGTGCAGCAGGGCCGCGGGGAGTGGGCCCCGAACCGGCTCGACAGTTAGCTTATGCAATGCTAACTTCAGCCGGGTTAGCGTAGGCAATCTTTGGTCGGAGAGGGCGGCTCGAGCATGAACAATGGTGACGCTGCCGTGCTCGCCGCGAACACCGCTGCCACCCGGGTGGACGACGAGACCGTGAGCCGGTTCGCCACCTGCTGCCGGGCGCTCGGACTGGCCGTGTACCAGCGTCAGCGCCCCGCCGACCTGGCCGCGGCCCGGACCGGGTTCGCGGCGCTCACCCGCATCGCCTACGACCAGTGCGACGCGTGGACCGGGCTGGCCGCCGCCGGGGACGTCTCCGCGCCGGTGCTGGAAGCGGTGTCGACGACCGCCGCGACCGCGGGCGCGCTGCAGCGGCGTCTGGAACTGCAGCACGGGGCGCTGGGCTTCGACTACGACACCGGGCTGTACCTGAGGTTCCGCGCCACCGACCCCGACGATTTCCACCTGGCCCACGCCTCGGCGCTGGCGATGGCCGGCCGCTACGGCGACGCCCAACAGCTGGTTTCCGGCATCGTCGCCCGCCGCCCCGACTGGCAGGACGCTCGCTGGGTGCAGGTCGTCATCCATCACCGGGCGCAGCGCTGGTCGGACGTGGTCAAGCTGCTGGCGCCGGTGGTCAACGCCCCCGGCACGGACGAGACTTTCGCGCACGCCGCCAAGGTCACCCTGGGGATCGCGCTGGCCCGGCTCGGCATGTTCGCCGCCGCGCTGTCCTATCTGGAGGAACCGGACGGCCCGGTCGCCGTCGCGGCCGTCGACGGCGCGCTGACCAGGGGGCTGGCCCTGCGCGCCGACGGCGACGAGGACACCGCCCGGGAGGTGCTGCAGGACCTCTACGCGGCCAACCCGGAGAACACCCAGGTCGAAGAGGCCCTGTCGGACACCAGCTTCGGCATCGTCACCACGACCGCCGACCGCATCGACGCCCGCACCGACCCGTGGGATCCGGGCACCGAGCCCAGTCCGGGTGACTTCATCGATCCCGGGGCCCAGGAGCGCAAGGCCGAGTTGCTCGGCGAGGCGGAACGGGAGCTCAGCGAGTTCATCGGCCTCGACCAGGTGAAGAACCAGGTGGCGCGGCTCAAGAGCGCCGTGGCGATGGAGATCGTGCGCAAGCAGCGTGGGCTGGAGGTGGCCCAGCGCAGCCACCACCTGGTGTTCACCGGGCCGCCCGGGACGGGCAAGACCACCATCGCCCGCGTCGTCGCGAAGATCTACTGCGGGCTGGGCCTGTTGAAGAAGGAGAACATCAAAGAGGTGCACCGGGCCGATCTGATCGGCCAGCACATCGGCGAGACCGAGGCCAAGACCAACGCCATGATCGACAGCGCGCTGGACGGGGTGCTGTTCATCGACGAGGCCTACGCACTGGTGGCCACCGGAGCCAAGAACGACTTCGGCCTGGTGGCCATCGACACCCTGCTGGCCCGGATGGAGAACGACCGCGACCGGCTGGTGGTGATCGTCGCCGGCTACCGCGCGGACCTGGATCGGTTCCTGGACACCAACCAGGGTCTGCGATCGCGGTTCACCCGCAGCATCGACTTCCCCTCGTACACGCCGGCCGAGCTGATCGAGATCGCGAACTTCATGGCGCAACTGCGTGACAGCGCCTTCGACGACGCCGCGCTGCGCGACATGGAGGCGTTGTTCGCGCAGCTGGCGTCGACGTCGAAACCCGACACCGCCGGCGTGGAGCGGCGCGGTCTGGACATCGCCGGCAACGGCCGGTTCGTCCGCAACGTGGTGGAGCGTTCCGAGGAGGAGCGCGAATACCGGCTGGACCACTCCGAACACGCCCAAAACGGCGAATTCACCGATGAGGAGCTGATCACCATCACCGCCGCCGACGTCGGTAACACGGTCGGGCCGCTGCTGGCGGGTCTCGGTCTGGACACGCCCGCATGACCGCCCCGCAACCCGACCAGCCGGACGACGAACGACGCTCGTTCACCTCCCGCACCCCGGTCAACGAGAACCCCGACCAGGTCGTCTACCGCCGCGGCTTCATCACCAAACATCAGGTGAGCGGCTGGCGGTTCGTGATGCGGCGGATCGCCTCCGGCGTCGCCCTGCACGACACCCGGATGCTCGTCGACCCGCTGCGCGCCCAGTCGCGCGCGGTGCTGATGGGCCTGCTGGTCCTGACCACCATCGCGGCGGGCTGCTTCACGTTCACGCTCATCTGGCCCAACCGGGCGGCGAGCAACGACCAGGTGCTCTCCGACCGGTCCACCTCGGCGCTGTACGTGCGGGTCGGCGAGCAGTTGCACCCGGTGCTCAACCTGACCTCGGCCCGGCTGGTGGTCGGCCGGCCGGTCAACCCGACCGCCGTGCGATCCAGTGCGCTGGACGCGATTCCGCGCGGCAACCTGATCGGTATCCCCGGCGCCCCGGAGCGGATGGTGCAAAGCACCGCACGCGACGCGGACTGGGTGGTGTGCGACGCCGCCGACGGTTCCGCCGCCGGTGTCACGGTGATCGCCGGAGCGCCGGTGGGCGGCGGATCACGAGCCGGGGCGCTCGCTTCCCGGCGCGCGGTGCTCGCCGAGAACGGCACCGGAACCTGGCTGCTGTGGGACGGCAAGCGCAGCCGGATCGACCTGCACGACCATGCGGTTACCGGTGCGCTCGGACTCGGTGGTCCCAGCGCCGAGGTGCCCGCACCCCGGACGATCGCGGCGGGGCTGCTCAACACCATCCCGGAGGCGCCGCCGCTGGTCGCACCGCTGATCCCGGATGCGGGCGCCAGCCCGAGATTCGACATCGGCGTGCCGGCACCGGTCGGCGCGGTGATCGAAGCGCATGCGCTGGCCGGCACTTCGGAAGGCGGCACCGCCTACTACGCGGTCCTGCCCGACGGGTTGCAGCCGGTGTCCGGGGTCGTTGCCGCACTGCTGCGCAACACCGACTCCTACGGTATGGACCGGCCACCGCGGCTCGGCGCCGACGAGATCGCCCGGCTGCCGGTGTCGCGGGCGCTGGACACCTCCCGCTACCCGGAGCAGCCGGTCGGCGTCACCGATCCGGTGAGCGAGCCGGTGACCTGCGCGTACTGGAGCAAGCCGGCGGGTGCCAGCACCAGTTCCCTGGTGCTGCTGTCAGGTTCGGCACTGCCGCTGCGCGATGGTGCGACGACCCTCGACCTGGTCGGTGCCGGCACCGGGGGAATCGCCCGCCGGGTGGCGCTGCCGCCCGGGGTGGGCTACTTCACCCAGTCGACCGGACCGCTGTTCTGGATCTCCGACACCGGTGTGCGATACGGCATCGAAGGGGAGACGGGCGGTGCAGCCGCAGCCGATGTGGCCAAAACGGTTGGCGCACTGGGCTTGAGCGAACCGGCGCTGCCGATCCCGTGGTCGGTGCTGTCACTGTTCGCGCCGGGCCCCACACTGTCGCGGGTCGACGCGCTGCTGGCCCACGACGGGCTGCCGCCCGACCAACGACCGACCCGCCGGGTCTCGACCGACAACATGGCATCCGCTGACGGGGGGCAGACTCGATGAGCCGCTTGATCTTCGAAGCACGGCGACGGCTGCCACCGCCGCCCGTCGACAAGGGCACCATCACCATCGAACCGCCCCCCGAGCTACCGCGGGTGATCCCGCCGTCGTTCCTGCAGCGGGCGCTGCCGGTGGTGATCGTGATCCTGATCGTCGGCATGGTCATCGCGATGGTCGCCACCGGGATGCGGCTGGTCTCCCCGGTGATGCTGTTCTTCCCGTTCGCCCTGCTGGTGGCGGCGGCCGGCATCTATCGCGGCGGCGGCGACAAGAAGGCGCGCACCGTGGAGGTGGACGCCGAGCGCGCCGACTACCTGCGCTACCTGTCGGTGGTGCGGGACAACATCCGGGCCACCGCCGCCAAGCAGCGGGCCGCCGCACAGTGGTCGCATCCCGACCCGAGCGACCTGGCCGCCGTGCCGGGCTCGCGCCGGCAGTGGGAACGCGACCCGCGCGACGACGACTTCCTGGTGGTGCGCACCGGCCGCCACTCGGCGCCGCTGGCCAGCGCGGTGCGGGTTGTCGACACCGCCAACGAGATCGACCTGGAACCGGTGTCGCACAGCACGTTACGCGGCCTGCTCGACACCCAGCGCACGGTACGCGACATTCCGGTCGGGCTGGACCTCACGAAGGTCTCCCGGATCACCGTGCTGGGTTCCGCGGAATCCGAGGGCGCCGACGAGGTCCGGGGCGCGCTGCGTGCCTGGGTCGCTCAGGCGGTCACCTGGCACGACCCGACGATGCTCGGGGTGGCGCTGGCGACACCCGATCTGGAAGGCCCGGCCTGGTCCTGGCTGAAGTGGCTGCCGCACGTCGACGTCCCCGGCCGCATCGACGGCGTCGGCTCGGCGCGGTACCTGTCGGCCGACCCGGGCGAACTGGCGACGCTGCTGGGCCCGGCGTTCGCCGACCGCCCCGCATTCACCGGTGAGCCCGCCGAGACGCTGCGGCATCTGCTGGTGATCGTCGACGACCCCGACTGGGATCTGGCCTCGTCGCCGTTGGCGATCCCGCGGGCCGGGGTCACCGTGATTCACCACAGCGCGACCGCGCCGCACCGCGAACAATATTCGGACCCCGAGCGCCCCATCCTGCGCATCGACTCCGGAACCATCGACCGGTGGCAGGCCGGCGGCTGGCAGCGGTATGTCGACCATGCCGACCGGTTCGACGCGGCCGAGGCGGCCCACCTGGCCCGCCGGCTTTCCCGTTGGGACTCCAACCCGACCCACGCCGGGCTCCGTTCGGCGGCGACCCGCGGCGCGACGTTCACCACGTTGCTCGGTATCGGCGATGCCGCGCATCTGGACGTGCCGACGCTGTGGGCGCCGCGGCCGCGCGAAGAGGAGTTGCGGGTGCCGATCGGGGTCACCGCGACCGGTGAGCCGCTGATCTTCGACCTCAAGGACGAAGCCGAGGGCGGGATGGGCCCGCACGGGCTGATGATCGGGATGACCGGCTCCGGCAAGTCGCAGACGCTGATGTCGATTCTGTTGTCGCTGTTGACGACCCACTCCGCGGAGCGGCTGATCGTGATCTACGCCGACTTCAAGGGCGAGGCCGGAGCCGACATCTTCCGTAACTTCCCGCAGGTTGTCGCGGTCATCTCGAACATGGCCGAGAAGAAGTCGCTGGCCGACCGGTTCGCCGACACTCTGCGCGGCGAGGTGGCCCGGCGCGAGCTGTTGCTGCGCGAGGCCGGTAGGCGGGTGCAGGGCAGCGCGTTCAATTCGGTGCTCGAGTACGAGAACGCCCGCGAGCAGGGTGCGGCGGGAACCGAAGACCTGCCGCCGATTCCGACGCTGTTCGTGGTCGCGGACGAGTTCACGCTGATGCTGGCCGACCACCCGGAGTACGCGGAGCTGTTCGACTACGTAGCCCGCAAGGGGCGGTCGTTCCGCATCCATATCCTGTTCGCGTCGCAGACCCTGGACGTGGGCAAGATCAAGGACATCGACAAGAACACGTCGTACCGGATCGGGTTGAAGGTGGCCAGTCCCAGCGTCTCCCGACAGATCATCGGTGTCGAGGACGCCTACCACATCGAGTCCGGCAAGGAGCACAAGGGCGAGGGTTTCCTGGTGCCGGCGCCGGGTGCGGCGCCGATCAAGTTCCGCAGCACCTATGTCGACGGTATCTACGACCCGCCGCGCGAGTCGAAAGCCGTTGTCATGCACTCGACGCCGGAGCCGAAGCTGTTCACCGCGGGTCCGGTGCAGGCCGACCAGCCGACAATGGCCTTCACCGGTACCGAAGTCGAGCCGCTCGGCCCGCCGCGCAAACTGGTCGCGACGATCGGCGACCAGCTGGCCGGCTACGGGCCGCGCGCACCACAGCTCTGGCTGCCGCCGCTGGACGAGCCGGCCCCGCTCGGCTCGGTGCTGGCCCGTGCCGGCATCAGCGACGGACAGCTGCGCTGGCCGCTCGGTGAGATCGACAAGCCGTTCGAGATGCGGCGCGACGCGCTGGTGTTCGACGCGCGCTCGGCGAGCGGGAACGTGGTGATCCACGGTGGGCCGAAATCCGGCAAAACGACTGCGCTGCAGACGTTCATCTGCTCCGCCGCCCGTCTGCACTCGCCACAGGAGGTGACCTTCTACTGCCTGGACTACGGCGGCGGCCAGCTTCGGTCGTTGACCGGCCTGGCGCACGTCGGCAGCGTCGCATCGGGCCTGGAACCCGAGCGGATCCGGCGCACCTTCGGCGAGCTCGAGCAGCTGCTGATCGCCCGCCAGCAGCGTGCGGCCTTCCGCAACGGTGACGGCTGGGACGCTCAGGGACACCAGGACGGGTTCGGTGAGGTTTTCCTGGTGATCGACAACCTCTACGCGTTCAGCCGGGACAACACGGACCAGTTCAACACCCGGAATCCGCTGCTGGCCAAGGTGACCGAGCTGGTCAACGTCGGCCTCGCCTACGGCATTCACGTGATCGTGACCACCCCGAGCTGGCTGGAAGTGCCGCTGGCGATGCGCGACGGGCTGGGGCTGCGGCTGGAGTTGAAGCTGCACGACCCGCGGGACAGCAACGTCCGGGTGCCCGGGGCGCTGCACCGTCCGGCCGAGGCCGTGCCGGCCGACCAGCCGGGCCGCGGCCTGACGATGGCGGCCGAGCACTTCCTGATCGCGGAACCGGAACTGGCTCAGATCCCGGAGATCAACGATCGCTACCCCGGTGTCACGGCACCGCCGGTTCGGTTGCTGCCAACCGACCTCTCGCCGGAGATGATCGGCCCGCTTTATCGGGGGCCGGAGCGGATCGTCATCGGGCAGCGGGAAGAGGACCTGGCTCCCGTCGAACTGGATCTCGCGGACAACCCGCTGGTGATGGCGTTCGGCGATGCCAAGTCCGGCAAGACGACGTTGCTGCGCCACATCATCCGCACGGTTCGGGAGAACAGCACCGCAGATCGGGTGGCCTTCACCGTGTTGGACCGCCGGCTGCATCTGGTCGACGAGCCGCTGTTCGCCGACAACGAATACACCGCCAACATCGACCGGATCATCCCGGCGATGCTCGGCTTGACGGCGCTGATCGGTTCCCGGCGCCCGCCCGCCGGGCTGTCGAACGCCGACCTGGCGGGTTGGACGTACCAGGGCCAGACCCACTACCTGATCATCGATGACGTCGACACCGTCCCGGACACCCCGGCGTTGACCGGGCCCTACACCGGGCAGCGGCCGTGGACGAACCTGATCGGGCTGCTCGCCCAGGCGGTCGATCTGGGCTTGCGGGTGATCGTCACCGGGCGTGCCACCGGGTCGGCGCACGCGCTGATGACCAACCCGCTGCTGCGCAGGCTCAACGACTTGCAGGCCACCACCCTGCTGCTGTCCGGAAATCCCGCCGACAGCGGCAAGATTCGCGGCCAGCGGTTCGACCGGCTCCCCGCGGGCCGGGCGATCCTGCTGGGCGACAGCGACACACCGACCTATGTCCAGCTGGTCAATCCGCTGGTCGACTCCCGGCTGGCGCACTGATGACCGAAACACCGAAGGAGGAGAAACGCCGATGACACTCCAGGTAGTTCCAGAAGGCCTGGCCGCGGCCAGTGCCGCAGTCGAGGCACTGACCGCACGGCTGGCGGCGGCGCAGGCCAGTGCCGCACCACTGATCACCGCGGTGATCCCGCCCGCCGCCGACCCGGTGTCGCTGCAGACCGCCGCGAGCTTCAGCGCGCAGGGCAGCGAGCATGCGGCGGTCGCCGCCCAGGGGGCCGAGGAGTTAGGCCGGGCCGGGGTCGGCGTCGGCGAGTCCGGTGTCAGCTACGCCGTCGGTGACGCTGCCGCGGCGTCCCGTTATCTGCCGGCGGGCGGCTGAGCGAAGTGACCGCCCCGGTTTGGATCGCCTCCCCGCCGGAGGTGCATTCGGCATTGCTGAGCAGCGGACCCGGACCGGGCCCGCTGCTGGCCGCCGCCGGGGCGTGGTCGTCGTTGAGTGCCGAGTACTCCTCGGCGGCAGACGAACTCACCGTCACACTGGCCGCCGTGCAGAGCGGCGCATGGCAGGGGCCGACCGCCGACCAGTACGTGGCCGCGCACGCGCCGCAGCTGTCGTGGCTGGTGCAGACCGGAGCCGACAGTGCGGAAGTGGCTGCCCAGCACGAGGTCGCGGCCTCCGCCTACACCAGTGCACTCGCCGCGATGCCGACGCTGGCCGAGCTCGCCGCCAATCACGTCATCCACCAGATGCTGGTCGCGACGAACTTCTTCGGGATCAACACGATTCCGATCACGCTCAACGAAGCCGACTATGTGCGGATGTGGATTCAGGCCGCCGCCACCATGAGCAACTACCACGCCACCGCCACGATGGCGCTGGCGTCGGCCCCCCGCGCCGCGGCGCCGCCGCCGGTGCTGAAGACGCGCAGCGCATCCGCTGCGGCCCAGCCGGCCGCGCCCGGCGACTTCTTCACCGACCTGTTCGATCAGCTGTCTCAGCTGATCCAGGATCCGTCCGGGGTGATCGGCGCCGTCATGGCGGACCCGGCCGCCTGGTTCCCGCTGCTGTTCTTCATCGGCTACGAGGCGTTCTTCATCCCGTTCGGCACCACCTTCTGGTCGCTGCTGCTCAGCGCACCGGCGATCGCGCTGCCGATCGCGATCGGAGTAGGCGCCGGCCAGCTGGCGATGCCCGGCGCGCAACCCGCGCCGGCTCCCGTCGCCGAGCCTGTCGCCGGACCGGCCGCGGCCGCCGAACGCCCCTCGGTCGCGGCGGCGGGCCTAGCGCCGGGTGCGGCCGTCAACGGCGCGCCCGCAGCACCGGCGGCAGCGACGCCGCCGGCACCGCCGGCTCCACCCGCGTCCGCGACGCTGATCGGCTTCGGCTATCTGGTCGGCGGAGGTCATCCCGGCGGCGGCCTCGGGCCGACCCTGACCGACCGGACCACCGCGCCGGCTCCGGCCGCGCGGGTGCCCGCGGCAGCCGCGGGGGTGCGGTCGGCGGCCCGCGAGCAGGCCCGGGCACGCCGTCGCCGGCGAGCGGCGATGCGGGATTTCGCCGACGAATTCATGGATTTGGATGCCGGATCGGTGACCGGGCCGGTCGGCCCGGCCGGCAGCGGCGAGCGGGCGAGCGCGGCGGCATCGGACTCGGCTGCCGGGGTGGCCGGCTTCACCGGCGCAGCCGGCAGAGCCGACGCCACCGGGGCGGCGGGGTTGACCACGCTGGCCGGCGATGGGTTCGGCGGCGGCCCGGGTGCGCCGATGCTGCCGGACACCTGGGGCGACGAAGAATCCCCCCAATCGGAGCAGACGCAGTAATCGGAGTAATCGGAGATCGATGGGAGTGTGAGTGATGAGTTTGTTGGATGCGCATATTCCGCAGTTGGTGGCGTCGGAGTCGGCTTTTGGGGCGAAGGCGGCGTTGATGCGGAGCACGGTGAGTCAGGCCGAGCAGGCGGCGTTGTCGGCGCAGGCGTT
>DASTNJ010000114.1:0-2630 GCA_035721065.1 Mycobacterium sp. | reverse complement strand
GGGGAGATCGCAGTCCGGGTGATCCGCGGTGCTCGGGACGCCGGGTTGTCCAGCGTGGCGGTGTACGCCGACTCCGACGCCGACGCCCCGCACGTCAAGCTGGCCGATGAGGCGTTCGCGCTGGGCGGGCAGACCTCCGCGGAGTCCTACCTGGTGTTCGAGAAGATCCTGGCAGCCGCGGCGAAGTCCGGCGCCAACGCCATCCACCCCGGGTACGGCTTCCTCTCCGAAAACGCCGAATTCGCCCAAGCGGTGCTCGACGCCGGCCTGATCTGGATCGGCCCATCTCCGCAGTCCATCCGCGACCTCGGCGACAAGGTCACCGCCCGCCACATCGCCGCCCGCGCTAAGGCCCCGCTGGTGCCCGGCAGTTCCGACCCGGTCAAAGACGCCGACGAGGTGGTGGCCTTCGCCCGCGAGTACGGCGTGCCGGTGGCGATCAAGGCGGCGTTCGGTGGCGGCGGTCGCGGCATGAAGGTGGCCCACACCATCGAGGAGATCCCAGAGTTGTTCGAATCCGCGACCCGTGAGGCGGTCGCGGCGTTCGGCCGCGGCGAGTGCTTCGTGGAGCGCTACCTGGACAAGCCGCGCCACGTCGAGGCGCAGGTGCTGGCCGACCAGCACGGCAATGTCGTCGTGGTCGGCACCCGGGACTGTTCGCTGCAGCGCCGCTTCCAAAAGCTGGTCGAGGAGGCACCGGCACCGTTTTTGACCGACGCGCAGCGCAAGGAGATCCACGAGTCGGCCAAGCGGATCTGCAAGGAGGCCCACTACTGGGGCGCGGGCACGGTGGAATACCTGGTCGGCCAGGACGGGCTGATTTCGTTTCTGGAAGTCAACACCCGGCTGCAGGTCGAGCACCCGGTCACCGAGGAAACCTCCGGCATCGACCTGGTGCGCGAGCAGTTCCGCATCGCCGACGGCGAGACGCTGGACCTCACCGACGACCCCGAGCCGCGGGGTCATTCCATCGAGTTCCGGATCAACGGCGAGGACGCCGGGCGTGGCTTCCTGCCGGCCCCCGGTCCGGTCACCCGGTTCGACCCGCCCAGCGGACCCGGGGTGCGGGTGGATTCCGGGGTGGAGACCGGCTCGGTGATCGGCGGTCAGTTCGACTCGATGCTGGCCAAGCTGATCGTCACCGGCGCCACCCGCACCGAGGCGCTCGAACGCGCCCGGCGCGCGCTGGACGAATTTCACATCCAAGGCCTGGCCACCGTCATCCCGTTCGACCGCGCGGTCATCCGCGACCCGGCGTTCGTCGGCGACGAGAACGGCTTCTCGGTACACACCCGCTGGATCGAGACCGAGTGGGACAACACCATCGAACCGTTCACCGGCGGCGAACCACTCGACGAAGAAGACACCCAACCACGGCAGACGGTGGTCGTCGAGGTCGGCGGTCGTCGTCTCGAGGTGTCGTTGCCGGGTGATCTCACGCTGGGCGGCGGCGGCGGTGGCGCCGGCGTGGTCCGGAAGAAGCCCAAGCCCCGCAAGCGCGGCGCACACGCCGGCGCGGCGGTCTCCGGTGACGCGGTGACAGCGCCGATGCAGGGCACCGTGGTCAAGGTGGCCGTCGATGAGGGCCAGCAGGTGGCCGCGGGCGACCTGGTGGTCGTGCTGGAGGCGATGAAGATGGAGAATCCGGTCACCGCGCACAAAGAGGGCACCATCACCGGGCTAGCGGTCGAGGCCGGCGCGGCGATCACGCAGGGTACGGTGCTGGCCGAGATCAAGTAGTGGGACCGCGACAAGGTCTGTAGGCCGGCGAGCCAATCGGCGCCCGGGGTTTGGCCGCTATCACAGCCCGGGTACCCGCCGGCCTGTGACCGCTACATCCCTTCGCTCCGCCGAAGCCGTACTGCCGACCCCGGCGCGGGCCGCGGACGTGGTCCATCAGCAAGTGGTGCGTATCGACGTGATCGGTGACCTGGTGGCGCGTGAGCCGGACCTGGAAACCGACGTGGTGTTCGGGATCCACGCCCGGCAAATCGTCGAGGACCGCCTCGACCGGCAGATGGTGACGTCCTGGCGCGCGGGCCGGACCTCGCCGCCTCGGAATGGCTTTAATTTACGCAATTAATTTCCTTTATTTTGCTTTTCCAAAAGCTGATTCTGCTCAGCTTTTTGTGTAACTACAGTTATCTTGGCCGGCAGCGATTGAGTCTTGCGCGGCCCGGACACAGCCGCGCCACAGGGGAATTCGCCGTCGTTCCACAATATTTTCGACACCAAGCAGAATAAGAATTCGATGCGAGTTCCGGTCTACCGTTATCGACCCGTTGCCAAGCAGAATCCGCCCGGGTAGCGTCACGCATCAGGTTGAGTTCACAGCCGCCCGGATAAACGTCACCGACGTGGGGGACCGGGTTAACTCTCGGACCCCTCCACCCGGTAGAAGGTTGGAAGACCGCACCGACGTGATCCAACAGGCACGATTCGTCGACTGATGGAGCCACCTGAATGTCCAGCATAAGATCCGCAGCGGCGGCGGTAGCCGCTCGAACCGATACCGCGTTTGAACCCCGGGGCTGGGAGAGGCGCAGCACCGCCCGATTCACGGTGCACTGGGGCCGCTCCGGAGCCGTTATCGCAGCCAACGGCGAAATCGACGCTGCGAACGCGAAACC
>DASTNJ010000113.1:0-28053 GCA_035721065.1 Mycobacterium sp. | reverse complement strand
GGTCGGTTTGTCGCCTCGCCGCTGATCAACTGGTCGGTGTTCATCGTTACCTCGCCTTGGGTTGTCGTCGTCGGCGTCGCGCAACCCATGTACCCGGTTTAGCTGGATGGCAACCCAGGGTGGCAATCCGGCAGCACTGACTTGGGCATGGCCGCCGATCGCCGGACGTCCGCTAACCCGCTAACCCCGCACCCGCAGCACCACCTTGCCCTTGGCGGTGCGGTTCTCCAACGCCGCGATGGCCTCGGCGGCCTGGTCCAGGCCGAAGACGTGCGGCTGCGGCGGCGCCACCGCGCCGGAGGCCAGCAGCGGCTCGAACTTCGCCCACTGCCGCTCGAGATAGCCCGGATGCCGCATCGCCCACGCCCCCCAGCCGACCCCGACCACGTCGATGTTGTTCAGCAGCAAGCGGTTCACCTTGACCGTCGGAATCTCGCCGCCGGTGAAGCCGACCACCAGCAGCCGCCCCGCGGGTGCCAGGCAGCGCAGCGAGTCGGTGAACCGATCACCGCCGACCGGATCGAGGATGATGTCCACCCCCTGGCCGCCGGTCAGTTCGGTCACCGCGTCCTTGAACCCGTCCGCCAGCACGGTGTCGGTGGCGCCGGCGGCCAGCGCCACCTCCGCCTTCTCCGGGGTGCTGACCACCGCGATGGTGCGCGACGCGCCGAGTGCCGGGGCCAGTCGCAACGTCGAGGTGCCGATGCCGCCGGCCGCGCCGTGCACCAACACCGTGTCGCCTGCGGCGAGCCGACCACGTTCGGCCAGCGCGAAGTACACGGTGAGGTCGTTGAACAGCAATCCGGCGCCGGCCTCGAACGACACGCGGTCGGGCAGCTTGAACACCTGCGCGGCGGGCAGTGCGACGACTTCGGCCATGCCGCCGCCCAGCATGGTCAGCGCCGCCACCCGGTCGCCGGCGGCGACCTGAGCGCCGGCCGGCGCGCTGCGCACCACGCCGGCCACCTCGCCGCCGGGCACGAACGGCAGCGGCGGTTTGTACTGGTAGAGGCCCCGGGACTGCAGCACGTCGGGGAACGCCACCCCCGCCGCGTGCACATCGATCACGACCGCGTCTTGGACGCCGTCACCACCCGGCTCGTCGAGGTCGACCACCGTTGCCGCTTCCGGGCCGTCGAGCCGGGAGATCTGCACTGCGCGCATGGGTTGCCCTTTCGTTACGGTTGCTCCCTAAAAACGTAGATCATCGGAGTTATGCTCGTAGAGCGACACTGTTGCCGCACCGCAGGTGAATCCCCGAAACCACATCGAGCGATGATGAGTCCGCAGCGCACTGAACCGCACGGCGCAGCTCCGTTTCATGCAGAGCTGCCGCCGAGCCGAATCGTGCCGGTGCGCTCGGCTGACGGCGTCAAGCTGCACACCGAGGTGTTCGGGCCGCCGGACGGATATCCGATCGTGCTCGCTCACGGGATCACCTGCGCGATCCGCGTGTGGTGCAACCAGATCGTCGATCTGAGCCGTGACTACCGGGTGATCGCCTACGACCACCGCGGCCACGGCCGCAGCGATACCCCGCGGCACGGCGGCTACGGGTTGGACCACCTGGCCGCGGACCTGGACGCGGTGCTGGCGGCAACGCTGGCGCCGGGGGAACGCGCGGTGATCGCGGGACATTCGATGGGCGGCATCGCGATCAGCGCGTGGTCGGACCGCTACCGCGACCGGGTTCCGCAGTGTGCCGGCGGGGTCGCGCTGATCAACACCACCACCGGTGACCTGCTCGAACACGTCGACCTGCTGCAGATGCCGCGGACACTGAAAGCCGTCCGGGTGCAGGTGGCCCGCCGGATGCTGCTGGCGTTCGGCAACGTACCGATCGTCGGGCCGGCCTCCCTGGCGGTCCGCCAGTTCGTCGAGATGCTCGCGGTGGGCCGCGACGCCGACCCGACGGCCGCGGCGCTGGTCTGCGACCTGTTCGCCAAGACGTCCGCAGCCGGTCGTGGGCACTGGGTGCGGACGCTGGTCGACTCGCTGGGGCCGGACCACATCAGCCTCGACGGGCTCACGGTGCCCACACTGGTGATCGGCAGCACCCGGGACCGGCTGCTGCCGATTGTCGCCTCGCACCGGATCGCGGTGGCCGCACCGAATCTGGCGAAGTTCGTCGAGATACGCGGCGGGCACTGCTCGATCCTGGAACACCCGGATGAGGTCAATCGGGAGCTGCGCTCACTCGTCGCATCGGTGACCGGATCGGGAAAGAACCAGCAATTCGGCACCGCGGCAGGCAATTAGCCGGGAGGCCGGTTGGCGAACAACTCCAGCTGGATGTTGTCCGGGTCGCGGAACACCACCACCGAGTAGGGCATCGGATCGTCGGTGTCGATGACCCCGGAATGCGCTACGCCCAGCGAGTCCAGCCGGCCCGCCCACGCCTCCAGGGCCGGGCGGTCCGCCACCGCGAACCCGAGGTGGTCCAGGCCGGTCCTGGTTTCGTCGAACGCCTCACCGCGGTTGGCGTCATGGTGATGCAGGCCGAAGGCGAGACCGGACTGCGGGTCGATCAGCAGCACCGCGTAGCCCGACTCTTCCGAACCGTAGTGCGGAAATGACACCGGTACCCGCTGCAGGCCGAACACCCGCTCGTACCACTGGGCACTCGCCTCGACATCGGTCACGGTGACCGAGAAGTGGTGAACTCCGTTGATACCCGGCGCATCAGCGGTCATTGGCGTGGAATCCTCGTCTCCGAATCGCGGCCGGCAACTGAGCACTCAGCATATGCCGGTCCTACGGGGCCACCGCCACCCAGTCGGCGAACCCACTCGGGTCGTGACGCCCCAGCGCGCCGTGCTCGTAGAGACCCCAGCCCTCCACCGGCGCGCCGTTGCCGTCGCGGCAGACCGCCCGGCCGACGTGGTCGATGACACCGAACCCGGACCGGGCGACGATCGCCGGGTCGGTCATGTCGTAGGTCAGTCGTTCGGTGAATCCTTCGCCCTTCCACATGCCGTGCAGCCAGTCGGTGTCGCCGCCGTAGCCGCCGCCGACGTGGATGGGCACCGCCAGTTTGGATTCCACCTCGAAGATGACGGGCGTGCCGTCGGGCTGGGCGGCCTCGATCGTCGCCCCGGTCGGGATGCGGGTGCCGGAGACGTAGCGGGTCCTGACCCGCGGCCAGCCGAGCTGCTCGACGCGGCCGTCGCGCCAGATCCGGGTGCAGTCGTTGAGCGAGCGGAAGCCGTCGGGCTCCTCCTGGATGATGAGCACGATCGCGAACTCCTTGAACGCGATCGGCAGATACAGCCACCACATGCCCTCGAACGGCGGGTCGGCGGGCCGTCCGGCGGGCTCCCGCTCGCCGACCGGGCGAATGCCCCAGGACCGGTCCCGGCTGCCGATCCAGCTGGCCGGGTCGACGGTGATCTCCTCGCCGTCGATGCCGATCGTGCCGCTCCAGCTGCCAAGCTGGGCGAAGCGCTGGGCGTCGAGCGTCATCCGGTTGCCGGAACGCAGGACGTGCGGCTGCTCGCGCACCGGATCGAACAATCCCTGCCAGCTGAGGTCGGCAGCGATCCCCTCCGTCTCCTCGAGCACCACCCGCAGCCGGCGCAGCGGTTCGGTGACCTCGATGCGGTAGGCGCCGACGTGCGGGTTCAGTCGATCCTGGTCGATCGCATCCGACAGGTGTACGGCGGTCTGGGTGTCGCCCCTGCGAATGAGCACGAAGGCGTCTTTGACGCCCAGGTTGGGGTAGTACCCGATCCCGGTGATGAAGAAAATGTCGCCGGTGCGGTCGTGGGCGTTGAGGTAGGAACGGTCGTAGAAGTTTCGGTCCGAGGAGCCCGGCCAGGCGATCGGCTGCGGCAGCTGGTGCACTGGGTACTCATCGAGCGGTCCGAGCATCAGTCATCTTCTCCGATCAGGCGTTTCAGCAATCCGCCGTGGTAGAACAGCGACTCCGGGCAGGTGGTCTTGTCGGGCTTGGGCATCTCACCGAAATGGATTCGCCGGGCGCCGGTCCGCATGAACACCACCGCCCACATCAGCGCCGAGTAGACGTAGAACCAGTGCAGCTCACCGAGTTCGACGCCGGTCAGCCGTCGGTAGGCGGCCCGCACATCGTCCTCGGTGAGCACGTCGGGCAACCCGGGCAGGGTGGCCATCTCGGCGATCTCCTGAAAGACCTTGTGCGCGAAGATCAGCCACGCGATATCGAGTTCGCGCGGTGCGAGTGCGGCCTGCTCCCAGTCCAGCACCGCCACCGGACGGAAGTCCCGGTACATCACGTTGCCGATCCGGGCGTCGCCCCAGCACAGCACCGGCTCGCGCGCGGCCGCGTCGGCCGGCCACCGGGCATCCAGCCAGTCGAAGGTGCGTTCCAGCAGCGGTGAGCGGCCGATGTCGCCCACCGCGAACGCATACCAGTCCCGCACCCAGTTGAAGTGCCGGCGCAGCGCGCTGTCACCGCTCCGGGCCTCATCCAGAAATCCGAACCTCTCGCCCGGCCGCGGGATGGCATGCAGCTTGGTCAGCACCTCGACGGTGGCGTCCTGCAGTTCGCGTTGCCGTTCGACCGGGGCGTCGGCGAACCAGTTGCCGCCGAACGTATAGGGCATCACGTCGGGGGGGACCTCGCCGTCGACCCGGTCCATCAGGAAGAACGGCCGGCCGAGCAGCCCGCCGGTAGGCTCGAACCAGCGGACCGGCGGCACCGGGACGTCCGTCAGCTCGCCGACCAGGCGCATCAGCTCGAACTGGTGATCCAGCCGGTAGACCGGGAACACCGGCACGTCGTCGGTCGACGGCGCCATCCGGGCCACCCAGCGCTGCTGCACCGGGGTGCCGTCGGCGGTCCACCGGCCGGACAGGATGAGCGTCTCCGAGGACATACCGTTCGCGTCGACACCGCTTTCCACCGTGACTTCCGGGGCCACCCCGCCCGGCAGCACCGTGGCCAGCCATCCCGAGAGCGCCGCGGGCAGGCCGGTGATGTCGCGGCTGGACCGTTGCAGCCGACCGACGTCCTGCTCGACGGTAGGTTTATCAACCAATGGGGTCATCTCCCTCGGCAACGTGAACAATTACGATACGGCAGGTAGCGTTATGGAAACAAGTCCGTCGTCGGTCGGCAAGACCCCGGTGGCCGGGCGTCCCCGCGACCCGCGTATTGACGCTGCCATATTGCGCGCGACCGCGGAACTGCTTGTGGAAATCGGTTATTCGGACCTCACCATGGCCGCGGTGGCCGAGCGTGCCGGCACAACGAAATCCGCGCTGTACCGCCGGTGGTCGAGCAAAGCCGAACTGGCACACGAGGCTGCGTTCGCGACGCCGCCGAGTGCGGTGACATCGCCGGCCGGCGACGTCGCCGACGATCTGCGGGCGATGGTCGCCGGTGCGCGCGACGCGTTCACCAATCCGGTGGTGCGGGCCGCGCTGCCGGGGTTGATCGCCGACATGGCCGGCGACGCGGAGTTGACCGCCCGGGTGCTGGGACGGTTCGAGAATCTGTTCGACGTGCTCCGCAGGTGGGTGACCGAGGCCATCGGTCGCGGTGATGCCAGGCCCGAGGTGGACCCGGTGCGACTGCTCGAAGTGATCAGCGGCGCAACATTGTTCGCGTTGATGCTCCGGCCGGGGGCCGATCTCACCGATGACTGGGTGGACCAGACGACGGCCATCGTGACGCGCGGCGTGATGGTGTAGCGGGGTGTCCGTGACGCAAGGACTGCTGCCGTTTCCCGACGACTGGCACTCGGCGCTGGTGCTGGTGCCGCATCCCGACGACCCCGAGTACGGCATGGCGGCCGCGGTGGCCAAATGGACTGCCGGCGGCAAAACCGTCCGCTACGCGCTGGCCTGCCGTGGCGAGGCCGGCATCGCCGGTATGGAACCGGCCGAGGCGGGTCCCCTCCGTGAGGCCGAGCAGCGACGGTCGGCGGCGATCGTCGGCGTCGACACGGTCGACTTCTGGGACTTCCCGGACAGCGACATCCGCGACACCCCCGTGCTGCGCGAAGCGATCGCCACGGCGATCCGGGAGACCGAACCCGACGTCGTCCTGACGATCTACGGTGGACCGCAGTGGGGTCCGGGTATGCCGAACCAGCGCGACCACATCGAGTTCGCGGCCGCGGTCACTGGGGTCTTCGATTCGTTGGCCGGCCCGCGCTGGCTGTTTCAGAACGGTCCCGGCGCCACCCATGTCGAGACGGTGGACGGTTTCGTCGACGCGGCGGTGGAGGCGCTTGCGGCCCATGAGGTGTACCTGTCGGTGCTCGACCCGCAGACGCCGGTGGCCGAACAGGCTCGTCGGCAGGTCGAGATGGCCACCCCGGAAGTCGACGGCCACCGCGTGGTGGGGTTTGTCTTGGAGCGGGCCGGAGGCGGGTAACGCCGCTCGGCTGAGATCCGACGACCGCGGCCGACTCGCAAAGCCTTCAGGGCCGGCTACCGGCGGTCACTCTGATTCGGCGAGCTCCTTGGCTCGCGGGTCGACTGGGCGGCCGGTCTTCTTGCTTGCGGCGACCGCGGCCCGAGCTGCCGCTTTGCGGACTTCGAGACTACGCACCCGCTTCGGGGGATTCGGGGTCTCCGGCGGTTTGTCTGCTGCCATGCTCGTCCTCCTGCCCGGTATCGCTCACCGTTGTACGCTCCGCGATCATCTGACCTATGTCGGAATCATCCTTGGTCGCCAGTGTAGAGCGCAGCAGCGTGGCCAGCATGTCCCAGCCAAGCCGAGCCTCGCCGTCATCGTCGCTGAATGTCCGCTCGAAAGCCCACGCGGTGCGCCGCCACTACTCGCTGCGTCGGTCGGCGCGATTCTTCTGCTGCCAGGTGACGATGAGACCGACCGCTGCCAGGCCGCCGACGATCAACGGCACCCATGCCTGTGCACCCACACCCCGAGACTATGAATCGCCGGCGACACCACGATGTCAGTCACCCGCACTGACAACCCGATCTGGGACGAAACGCTAACTGTGGATAAGGCAGCCTCACTGCACGAATTGCGTTGCGGCGCCCACCAGATCCAGCACCGACTGCGGGACGATGCCGAGCAGAAAGGTGACCACCGCGCACACCGCGATCGCCGCTTTGCTCCAGACGCTGGGGAGCACCAGAGTCGGCGGTGCTGCCGGGGAGTCGGTGAAGAACATCAACACGATCACCCGCACGTAGAAGTACGCGGCCACCGCGCTCATCACCACACCGATCACCACCAGGGGAACCGCGTCGCCCTCGGCGGCCGCCTTGAACACCGCGAACTTGCCGATGAATCCTGCGGTCAGCGGGATGCCGGCGAACGACAGCAGGAACATCGAAAACAGCAGGCCGACAACAGGATAGCGTCGGCCCAGGCCGCCCCAGCGGTCCATGTCGAGTTCCTCCGCACCCCCGTTTTGCCGGATCAGGCTGATGATCGCGAACGCTCCGACGGTGGGAAAGCTGTAGGCGATCAGGTAGAACAACGTCGAGGACACTCCGTTCGGTATCGCCGCCAGCACGCCGGTGAGGATGAAACCGACCTGCGAGACCGACGAGTAGGCGAGCATCCGCTTGACCCCGGTCTGGGTGATCGCGGCCACGGTGCCGACCACCATGGTCAGGATCGACACCACCCACAGCAGCGGGCGCCACTGGTCCTGCAGCGCGGGCAGCATGACGTAGACGATCCGCAGCATCGCGCCGAACGCGGCGACCTTGGTGGCCGCTGCCATGAATCCGGTGATCGGGGTGGGTGCGCCGACGTAGACGTCGGGGATCCAGGAGTGGAACGGCACCGCGCCGGTCTTGAAGAACAGGCCCACCAGCAGCAGGGCGACGCCGATCAGGGCCATCGGGTTACCGGGGTGCGCGACCAGGTCGCGACCGATGCCGGGCACCCCCAGCGATCCGGTGACGCCGTAGAGGAAAGCCACCCCGTAGAGGAACAGTGCCGACGAGAACGCACCCAGCAGAAAGTATTTCAGCGCGGCCTCCTGCGACATCAGGCGGCGGTGGCGGGCGAGTCCGCACAGCAGGTACAGCGGCAGGGACAGCACTTCCAGGGCCACGAACATCGTCAACAGGTCGTTGGCGGTCGGGAACACCAGCATGCCGCCGACGGAGAACAGGGTCAGCGGGAACACTTCGGTCTGGGTCACCCCGGCGCGGGCCGCCTGTGTCTCGATGACGCCGCCCGGGATCGCCGACGCCTGCGGGGTGAACGAGTCGAGGCCGACGCGCCCGGCGAGCACGGGCGGGGCTGCGGGCGCCGTCGCGGCACCGGGGCCCTCCGGGGCGTTCGCACCGATGTTGCGTTCGGCGATGAAGATGACGGCCATGATCGCGACCAGCAGCACCGTGCCCTGCAGCACCAGGGCCGGCCGGTCGATCGCCACCGCGCCCAGCACGGCCGTGCGGCCGGTTGCCGGGATCTTGTCGCCCAGCATGACGACGGCGACGAACGCGGCGGTCAGCCCGGCCACCGACAGCAGTACCTGGTGCGCGTAGCGCAGCCGGCTGGGCACGAACGCTTCGAACAGCACGCTGGTGATCGCCGTGCCGAAGACGATCAGCATCGGCAGCAGCAGGCTGTACTCGACCTGCGGTGTGGGCATGCCGGTCATGGTCAGTGGGCCCCTTCCGCGGTCAACGACGCCGGGTCCGTCTGACCGATCACGGTCATGGTGTGGTCGACGCCCGGGTTGATGATGTCCAGTACCGGCTTGGGGTAGAAGCCGAGGAACAGCAGCAGTGCGATCAGCGGCGTGACGACGACGACTTCCCTGGGCACCAGGTCGCGGATGCGTTCCAGGCCGTGGCCGACCGGGCCGGTCATCGCCCGCTGGTAGAGCCACAGCATGTAGATCGACGACAGCACGACCGCCGTGGTGCCGATCGCCGCCACCAGCCAGTACCGCTGGAAGGTGCCCAGCAGCACCAGGAACTCACTGATGTAGGGCGCCAGTCCGGGCAGCGACAGGGTAGCCATGGCGGCGACCAGGAACGTTCCGGCGAGCACCGGGGCGGTCTTCTGCACGCCGCTGTAGGCGCTGATCGACCGGTTGCCGTCGTGCCGCGAGATGAGGAAGCCCGCGATGAGGAACACCGCCGCGGTGGACAGCCCGTGGTTGAGCATGTACAGCGTCGAGCCGCTCTGCCCCTGGCTGGTCATCACGAAGATGCCCATGATGATGAATCCGAAGTGCGAGATCGAGGTGTAGGCGATCAACCGCATGATGTCGCGCTGGCCGATCGCGACCATCGCGCCGTAGATCACCCCGACCAGGGCCAGCGCCACGATTACGGGCCGGAAATACGTTGCGGCATCCGGAAACAGCTGCAGACAGTAGCGCAGCATGCCGAAGGTGCCGACCTTGTCCATCACCGCCATCATCAGCACGGCGGTCGCCGGGGTGGCCTCGGCGGCGGCGTCGGGCAGCCAGCGGTGGAACGGCCACAGCGGGGCCTTGACCGCGAACGCGAACATGAAGCCGAGGAACAGCACCTTGAGCACTCCGGGGTCGACCGCTGTGGAACCCGGTGAGAACGCGGCGACCACCGCGCGGAAGTCGAACGTGCCGGTGCCGTGCTTGGCGGTCACCACGTACACGCCGATCACCGCCGCCAGCATGATCAGCCCGCCGAACAGGTTGTACAGCAAGAATTTCAGTGCCGCTTGTGACCTGCCGACGTTGTCGCCGAAGCCGCCGATCATGAAGTACATCGGAATCAGCATGGCCTCGAAGAACACATAGAACAGCAGCACGTCCAGGGAGACCAGCGAGATCAGCACCATCGCCTCGACGGTCAGGGTCAGCGCCGCGTACCCGTGGGGCCCGCGACTGCGCTGGCCGCCATCGTTCCACCCGGCCAGCATCAGCAGTGGCACCAGCCCGGCGGTCAGCAGCAACAGCACCACCGCGATGCCGTCCACTCCCAGGGTGTAGCCGGCGCCGAACGCCGGTATCCACGAATAGGATTCGACGAACTGGAAGGGAGCGCCGCCGGCCGTGCTGTCGAAACCGATGGTGACCGCGATCGCCAGTGCCAGTGTGCCCAGGCTGAACAGCAGCCCGGTCCATTTGGCCAGCTGCGGCAGCCCCGGCGGCAGCAGGATGACCAGCACGGCGCCGGCCAGCGGCAGCAGCCACAGCAGACTCAGCAGCGGGAGGGCGCTCATTGCTGCACCGCCAGAACCACCGCGACCACCAGCACCGCCCCGGCGAGCATGGTCAACGCATACGACCGGACGAATCCGGTCTGCAGCCCGCGCAGCCATTCCGAAGCGCGGCCGACCAGCGTCGCCAGGCCGTTGACCGAGCCGTCCACCGCGCGGTCATCGACCTCGACCAGCGTTTCGGCCAGTCGGTTACCGGGGCGCATGAGCACCTCCTCGTTGAAGGCGTCGCCGTACAGGAACTCGCGGGCGGCGACGGTCAGTGCGGAAACGTCGGTGGGGGCGGTCACCGGAATCGGCTTGGTGCCGTACATCCGGTAGGCGGCGAAGATGCCGCCGAGCACGGCGACCAGCGTGACGCCGGCGCTAGCCCATGCCGGGATGGCGTGGCCGGCTTCGGCGAGTTCCGGCCGGCCGGCCGGCGTCACCACCGGTTCCAGCCAGCGCTCGAGCCGGCCGCCGATCGCGAACAGCCCCCCGGAGCACACCGCACCGACGGCCAGCACGATCATCGGCCAGGTCATCACCCGGGGCGCTTCGTGCGGGTGCTGCAGCGCCAGTTCCGGAGTCACCTCGCTGTCGTTGCGCGCCCACCGTCGGGAACCGTGGAAGGTCATCAACATCACCCGGGTCATGTAGAAGGCGGTGATCACCGCGCCCAGGATCGCGGCGGCCCCCAGGATCCACCCGCGCAGTCCGCCGGCCGCCAGCGTGGCCTCGATGATCGCGTCCTTGGAGTAGAAGCCGGCGAACGGCGGGATACCGATGATCGCCAGGTAGCAGAACCCGAAGGTGGCGAACGTCACCGGTAGATAGGCCCGCAGGGCGCCGTAGCGGCGCATGTCCTGCTCGTCGTTCATCCCGTGCATCACCGCCCCGGAACCCAGGAACAGCCCGGCCTTGAAGAAGCCGTGGGTGAGCAGGTGCAGGATCGCGACCGCGTAACCCACCGCACCCAGTCCGGCGGCCAGCACCATGTAGCCGATCTGGCTGATCGTCGAAGCGGCCAGCGCCCGCTTGATGTCGTCCAGCGCGCAGCCGATGATCGCGGCGAACAGCAGGGTGAACGCGCCGACGACGACCACCGCCAGCCGGGCGTCGGGGGACAGGTCGTAGATCGGGCCGGACCGCACGATCAGATACACCCCGGCCGTCACCATGGTGGCGGCGTGAATCAGCGCGGACACCGGGGTGGGGCCCTCCATCGCGTCGAACAGCCACGCCTGCACCGGAACCTGCGCCGACTTGGCGCACGCGCCCAGCAGCAGCAGCAGGCCGATCGCGGCGAGCATGCCGCGCGAGCCGGTGTGCGCCGCGGCGAACACCCCGTCGTACTGCAGTGTCCCGAAACTGGCGAACATCGCGAACATGGCCAGCGAGAGCCCGAAGTCGCCGACCCGGTTGGAGACGAAGGCCTTCTTGCCCGCCGTCGCCGCGACCGGCTTCTCGAACCAGAAGCCGATCAGCAGGTACGACGCCACGCCCACACCCTCCCAGCCCACGTACAGGCCCAGGTAGTTGTCGGCGACCACCAGCAGCAGCATCGCCGCGACGAAGAGGTTCATGTAGGCGAAGAAACGTCTGCGCTCGGTGTCGTGGGCCATGTAGCCGATCGAGTAGATGTGGATCAGCGAGCCGACACCGGTGATCAGCAGCACGAAGCAGATCGACAGCTGGTCGATCAAAATCCCGAAGTTGATCTGCAGCGCCGCGACCGGCACCCAGTTGAACAGGTGCGAGTGGATGGCCCGATCGGCGCCGCCGCGGTGGAACATGTCCGCCAGCAGCACCAGCCCGATCGCGAACGAGCCCAGCACGGTCGCACACCCGAAGAGGTGCCCCCACCGGTCGCTTCGCCGGCCGGCGACCAGCAGAATCAGCGAGCCCGCCGCCGGCAGCGCGACCAGCAGCCAGCTCAGATGTGTTGTCACGGAACGCCCATCCCTTTCGCAGCCTCCCTAGCCGTGCAGCAGGTTCGTGTCGTCGACCGACGCGGATCGCCGGGCACGGAAGATCGTCATGATGATGGCCAGGCCGACAACCACCTCGCACGCGGCGACGACCATCGTGAAGAACGCGACCACCTGGCCGTCGAGCAGGCCGTGCAGCCGGGCGAACGTGGCGAACGCCAGGTTGGCGGCGTTGAGCATCAACTCGACGCACATGAACATGACGATCGCGTTGCGCCGCAGCAGCACGCCGGCCGCGCCGATGGTGAACACCACGGCCGACAGGTAGAGGTAGTTGTCGGGGTTCATCGGCGCTGCTCCTCTCCCCCGCAAGCGGGAGGTGCCCCCACATCGCTTCTCTGCTCTGCATCGTCGGCAGCGCGGTTCATCGGCGCTGCTCCTTCCCGTTGCCGGAGTGGGCCTCGTCGACGATGAGCCTGCGCTCCTCCTCGACGTCGCGTCGTTCGGCGTCCTCGGTGATCCGTTCGATGCCCGGAGCGTGGGCGGCATTGCCGGCGGGGCTCACCCACCGGTGCTGCAGCGTGCTGGAGACCGACAGCGGAGAGTAGGAGCCGTCGGGCAGCAGCGCGGCGACGTCCACCGCGTTGTGCCGCGCGTACACCCCCGGGGTCGGCATCGGCGTGGGGTGGTCGCCGAACTGAAAACGCCGAATGGACAGCTCGCGCTGCGTTATTCGCGGCGTGAGTCGCTCCCGGTGAGCCAGCACCATCGCCGCCATGACCGCGGTGATCAGCAAGGCGCCGGTCAGCTCGAACGCCCACAGGTAGCGGGTGAAGATCAACGCCGCCAGCCCCTCGACGTTGCCGCCTCCGTTGGCGCCCGCCAGCCCGGTGAACTGCATCGTGACGCCGCCGATGCCGGCGACCAGCAGCACCCCGAAGCCGATCCCGGCGATCGCCGAGGCGATCCGCTGGCCGCTCAGCGTTTCGACCAGTGAGTCGGCCGAGTCCACCCCGATGAACATCATCACGAACAGGAACAGCATCATCACCGCGCCGGTGTAGACGACGATCTGCACCACGCCGAGGAACATCGCGTCCTGCACGAAGTAAAACACCGCGAAGATCAGCATCGTCATCGCCAGGAACAGCGCCGAATACACCGCCTTGGCGGCCGCCACCACACCCAGCGCGCCGATCAGCGCCACGGCGCCGAGCAGCCAGAACGTCACCGCTTCCCCGGTGGAGGTGCGTTCGAGGAAATCGGCAGCCATCGGCACGCCGGTCGAACTCGGCAATGGCGGCATCAGGCTTTCCCCTGTTTCTTGCGGTCCAGCAGGGCGAACAGGTCCGGATTCTCGCCCAGCCCGTCCGCGGTGACGTTGCCCAGGTAGTAGTCCTTGTCGGTGGCACCGGGCGGCATCGGGTGCGGCGGCGCGGTCATGCCGTTCTCCAGCGGAGCCAGCAGCATCTCGCGGGTCCAGATCATGTCGGCGCGGTTGTCGGCGGCCATCTCGTAGTCGTTGAGCATCGTCAGCGCCCGGGTCGGGCAGGCTTCGATGCAGAACCCGCAGCCGATGCAGCGCAGATAGTTGATCTGGTAGACGCGGCCGTAACGCTCGCCGGGGGAGAATCGCTCCTCGTCGGTGTTGTCGGCGGCCTCCACGTAGATGGCGTCGGCCGGGCAGGCCCACGCGCACAGTTCGCAGCCGATGCACTTCTCCAGGCCGTCGGGGTGACGGTTGAGCTGATGACGGCCGTGGTAGCGGGGCGCGGTCGGTTTCTTCTTCTCCGGATAGCCGTCGTTCTGCGGCTTGCCGAGCATCGTCCGGAACGTGACGATGAATCCGGCCATCGCATCCTTGAAACTAGCCACGGGCACTCTCCTTGCCGACCGGAATGGGCGGGCCGCTCGACGGCAGCGGCGGCGTCGGGAAACCGCCGTCGCCGACGACGGCGGGACTCGGGACCCGGGTGTTGCGTGTCATCCGGGTCAGGTGGCCGCTGACCGCGCTGAACTGTCTATGCAGGAACGCGATCAGCGCCAGGCTGGTGACGGTGGAGATGACGGCCAGGGCGATCTCCCAGTGCGGGTTGCCGTCGTTGCGCACGCTGCGCAGCGCCGCGGCGACGATCACCCAGGTCAGCGCTATCGGGATGAGAATCTTCCAGCCGAGCGCCATGAACTGGTCGTAGCGCAGCCGCGGCAGGGTGCCGCGCAGCCAGATGTAGATGAAGATGAAACCCCATACCTTGACGGTGAACCACAACACCGGACACCAACCGGTGTTGGCGCCCGGCCACATGTTGACCGGGAAGGGTGCGTGCCAGCCGCCCAGGAACAGCGTGACGGCCAGGGCGGACACCGTGGTCATGTTGATGTATTCGCCGAGGAAGAACAGCGCGAACTTCAGCGACGAGTACTCGGTGTGGAATCCACCGACCAGTTCACCTTCGGCTTCCGGCAGGTCGAACGGCGCCCGGTTGGTCTCACCGACCATCGAGGTGACGTAGACCAGGAACGCCGGCATCAGCAGGAAGGCGAACCAGACCCGATCCTGGACGGCGACGATCGCCGACGTCGACATGGTGCCGGCGTAGAGGAACACCGAGGCGAACGCCAGGCCCATCGCGACCTCGTAGGAGATCACCTGCGCGGTGGACCGGATCCCGCCGAGCAGCGGATATGCCGATCCCGACGACCAGCCGGCCAGGATGATCCCGTACACGCCGATCGACGACATCGCCAGAATGAACAGCACCGCGATCGGCAGGTCGGCCAACTGCAGTGCGGTGCGGTGGCCGAATACGCTCACCTCGGGCCCGAACGGGATCACCGCGAACGCGGTGATCGCCGGCACCACCGTGATGATCGGGGCGAGCGCGTAGACCACCCGGTCGACGTCGGTGGGGGTGATGTCCTCTTTGAGGGCCAGCTTGATTCCGTCGGCCAGGCTCTGCAGCCAGCCCTTCGGGCCGACCCGGTTGGGCCCGGGCCGCATCTCCATGCGTGCCACCACTTTTCGCTCGATGACGATCGCGAAGAGCACGGTCAGCACCAGGAACGCGAAGACGGCGACCACCTTCGCGATGATCAGCCACCAGGGGTCCGTACCGAAGTTGGTCACGAGCCACCTCCGATCTGCACCACGGACCCTGCGGTGACACCAAGTTCACGGTGTAGCGCGGATCCGACCGAGTTCATCGGCAGCCACACCACCCGGGGCGGAAGCTCGGTGATCACCAGCGGCAGGATGATCGAGCCCCGTGCCGTGCTGACCGTCACCGGATCGCCCTCGGTGGCACCGATCTCGGCGGCGGTTTCGGCGCACAGCCGAACCACCGGTTTGCGCGCGGTGCCGGCCAGGTTCTGCTCGCCGTCCTGCATCCGGCCGGCGTCCAGCAGCATCCGCCAGCTGGCCAGCACGGCTTCGCCCGGCCCCGCCTGCGGCGGGCCGGCCGGCCGGACGTCAGGGGTGGCGGCGCGTTCCCCGGCCCAGGTGTCGAGCCGGCGTAGCTCGTCGCGCGCGGCGTCGACGGTGGGCAGCCCGAGCGCGACACCCATCTCGTCGGCGATCGCGTCCAGCACCCGGACGTCCGGCAGTGCGCCGGTCTCGCGGAGCGCGACGTCGAAGCGGCGGCGGCGGCCCTCCCAGTTGACGAACGTGCCCGACTTCTCCGCCGCCGGCGCGATCGGCAGCACGATGTCGGCCCGATCGGTCACCTCGCTGTGCCGCAACTCCAGGCTGACCAGGAAATCCACCTTGTCCAGCGCGGCCAGGGCCGCCGCCGGGTCGGTGAGGTCGCCCGGTTCCACGCCGCCGACCAGCAGCGCGCCCAGCGTCCCGTCGGCCGCCGCCGCCAGGATGGCGTCGGTGTCGCGGCCCGCCTGCGCCGGCAGATCGGTGGGGCCGGTCAACTTCCAGACCTCGCCGACCTCCGCGCGGGCGGCCGCGTCGGCCAGCGGGCGGCCACCGGGAAGCAGCCCGGCCAGCGCGCCGGAGTCCAGCGCCCCACGTTCGCCCGCGCGGCGCGGCACCCAGGCCAGCCGCGCCCCGGTGGCGTCGGCCAGCCGTGCGGCCGCCGACAGGGCGCCCGGCGAACTCGCCAGCCGCTCACCGGCCAGGATCACCGCGCCGGGCCGGCGGAGCAGATCCCCGACATCACCGGTGTGCAGGTCGTCCAGTGCTGTGGCTTCACCGCCCGGCACGGTGGGCAGCAGGGTGGCGAACATCTTCTGCACGGCCCGGTCGGCGAACGGTGCGATCGCGTAAACCCGGTGCTGATGCTTGCGAGCGGCCTTGCGCAGCCGCAGGAAGACGATCGGCGACTCCTCCTCGGGCTCGAAGCCGACCAGCAGCACCACCGGCGCGGCTTCCAGATCGGTGTAACTGACGTCCACCGGGGTTCCGGCGACCCGGGCGGTCAGGAAGGCGGCTTCCTCCGGCGAGTGCGGCCGGGCCCGGAAGTCGATGTCGTCGCTGCCCAACGCGACCCGGGCGAATTTCGCGTAGCCGTAAGCGTCTTCGGCCGTCACCCGTCCGCCGACCAGCACCCCGGTCCGCCCGCGGGCCGCCGCGAGCCCGCGTGCGGCCAGCGCCAGCGCGTTCGGCCACGAGGTGGGAACCAGGTTGCCCTCGGTGTCGCGGATCAGCGGCGTGGTGACCCGGTCACGTTGGGTGAGGTAGGTGAACGCCCAGCGGCCCTTGTCGCAGTTCCACTCCTCGTTGACCTCCGGGTCGTCCCCGGCCATCCGGCGCAGGATCTTGCCGCGCCGGTGGTCGGTGCGCTGCGCGCAGCCGGCGGCGCAGTGCTCGCACACGCTGGGGGTGGAGACCAGGTCGAACGGCCGCGCCCGGAAACGGTAGGAGGCCCCGGTCAACGCGCCCACCGGGCAGATCTGCACCGTGTTGCCGGAGAAATAGGACTCGAACGGCTCGTCGGTGTAGATGCCCACCTGTTGCAGGGCGCCGCGCTCCATCATCTCGATGAACACGTCGCCGGCGATCTCGTTGGCGAACCGGGTGCAGCGGGCGCACATGATGCAGCGGTCCCGGTCCAGCAGCACCTGGCTGGAGATGTTGATCGGCTTCGGGAACACCCGCTTGGCTTCCTCGAAGCGAGTCTCGGTGCGGCCGTGGGTCATCGCCTGGTTCTGCAGCGGGCACTCACCGCCCTTGTCGCACGTGGGGCAGTCCAGCGGATGGTTGATCAGCAGCAGTTCCATCACCATGTGCTGGGCTTTGTCGGCGACCTCGGAGGTGTGCTGGGTGTGCACCACCATGCCCTCGGCGGCCGCCACCGCGCAGGACGGCTGCGGCTTGCGCTGTCCTTCGATCTCGACCATGCACTGCCGGCACCAGGCCACCGGGTCGAGCAACGGGTGGTCGCAGAACCGCGGGATGTCGATACCCATCTGTTCGGCGGCGCGAATGATCAACGTGCCCTTGGGAACTGTGACCTGCCGGTCGTCGATGGTGAACGTCACCATTTCCGGGTTCTCGGGGTGACCGGGCTGGGTCATGCCGTTGCGCCCTTCGATCCGTTAGGCACGAACATGCTCGCTTTCGGGTCGAACGGACACCCACGCTGTTCCAGGTGGGCGATGTACTCGTCGCGGAAGTGCTGGATGGAGGACTGCACCGGCATCGCCGCACCGTCGCCCAGCGCGCAGAACGACTTGCCGAACAGCACGTCGGCGATGTCGAGCAGGGTGTCCAGGTCCTCCGGCGTGCCGCGGCCGGTTTCCAGCCGCTCGTAGATCGGCACCAGCCAGTAGGTTCCCTCCCGGCACGGCGTGCATTTGCCGCAGGACTCGTGTTTGTAGAACTCCGACCAGCGGCGGGCGGCGCGCACCACGCAGGTGGTCTCGTCGAAGATCTGTAATGCCTTGGTGCCCAGCATCGATCCGGCTGACGCCATGCCTTCGTAATCCAGCGGAATGTCGAGGTGCTCCTCGGTGAGCAGTGGTGTCGACGAGCCGCCCGGGGTCCAGAACTTCAGCCGGTGCCCGTTGCGGATTCCGCCCGCGTAGGTCAGCAGCTCACGCAGCGTGATACCCAGCGGAGCCTCGTACTGGCCGGGCCGGTTCACATGCCCGGACAGCGAGTACAGGGTGTAACCGCGGGACTTGTCGGTGCCCATCGAGTGGAACCACTCGGCGCCGTTGAGCAGGATGGACGGCACGCTGGCGATCGACTCGACGTTGTTGACGACGGTCGGGCACCCGTACAGCCCGGCCACCGCGGGGAACGGTGGTCGCAGCCGCGGCTGCCCGCGGTAGCCCTCCAGCGAATCGATCAGCGCGGTCTCCTCACCGCAGATGTAGGCGCCGGCGCCGGCGTGCACGGTGATGTCGAGGTCGTAGCCGGACCCGCCGATGTTCTTGCCCAGCAACCCCGCGTCGTAGGCCTCGGCCACCGCCGCGTGCAGTCGTCGCAGCACCGGCAGCACCTCGCCGCGCACATAGATGAAGGCGTGGTTGGACCGGATCGCATACGAGCAGATGATCATGCCCTCGATCAGCACATGCGGCGTCGCCAGCAGCAGCGGCATGTCCTTGCAGGTACCGGGCTCGGATTCGTCGGCGTTGACCAGCAGGTAGTGCGGCTTGGCGCCGGCGCCTTCACTGCCTTGCGGGACGAACGACCACTTGGTGCCGGTGTTGAAGCCGGCGCCGCCGCGTCCGCGCAGCCCGGATTCCTTGACCAGCTCGATGACGTCGTCGGGCTGCATGCCCAGCGCCCGCCGCATGCCGGTGTAGCCGTCGTGCCGGCGGTAGGTGGCCAGCGTCCACGATTCGGGTTCGTCCCAGTAGCGGCTGAGCACCGGGGTCAACGGGGTCGCGGCGCCGGCCGCGGTCGTCGGGGAGGTCACCGCGGACCGTCCTCTCCGGCCGGGGCCGCCGGCGGCTCAGGGGCCGCCATGCCGTGTTGCCGGGCGACGTGCAGCCCGGCCAGGGTGGCCGCTCCAGCACCGCCCTGGCCGTCGTCGGCACGCTCGTCGAAGAAGCCGGCCAGAATCCGCTCGGTCTCGCGGAAGGTGCACAGCGGCATTCCGCGGGTGGGCCGCACCTCTGCGCCGGAACGCAACTCGTCGACGAGTTCGCGTGCGGACTCGGGTGTCTGGTTGTCGAAGAACTCCCAGTTGACCATCACCACCGGGGCGTAGTCGCACGCCGCGTTGCACTCGACGTGCTGCAGGGTGATCGAGCCGTCGGACGTGGTCTGGTCGTTGCCGACGCCGAGGTGTTCGGAGAGTGCGTCGTAGATCGCGTCGCCGCCCATCACCGCGCACAGCGTGTTCGTGCAGACGCCCACCAGGTACTTCCCGGTGGGGTCCCGCCGGTACATCGTGTAGAACGACGCGACCCCTGCGACGTCGGCGCCGGTCATGCCCAGCTGATCGGCGATGAATGCCAGGCCGGCCGGCGTGACGTAGGAGTCCTCCGCCTGCACCAGGTGCAGCAGCGGCAGGATCGCCGACCGCTTCTGCGGATAGCGGGCGATGATCTCCTTGGCGTCGGCCGCCAGCCGGGTGCGCACGTCCTCCGGGTAGGTCCGGGGCGCGCCGGCGTGGTTGAACTGGTTGGGTTCTTCCGGTGGGCGACCGAGCTGGATGAAAACCCGATTTCCGTCGCTGCCCGCGGTCGGCGGCATCAGCCGGCCCCGACCGGTCCTGTTGATCGGCGTCTCGTGGTCCGGCTTGTTGTCGGCCTTGTCCTGCATCGTCATCGGTCGACTCCGCCCATCACCGGGTCGATGCTGGCGACCGAGGCGATCACGTCGGCGACCAGCCCACCCTCACACATCGCCGCGACCGCCTGCAGGTTGGTGAACGACGGATCCCGGTAGTGCACCCGGTAGGGCCGGGTGCCGCCGTCCGAGACCATGTGCACCCCGAGCTCGCCGCGTGGGGACTCCACCGACACGTACACCTGCCCGGGTGGCACCCAGAGGTCCTCGGTCACCCGTTTGAAGTGGTGGATCAGGCCCTCCATCGAGTGGCCCATGATCCAGCCGATGTGCTCCAGCGAGTTGCCCTGCCCGTCCGGGCCGACCGTCAGGTCCCCGGGCCACGCGATCTTGCGGTCCTCGATCATCACCGGTTGACCCTGCGACTTGGCCAACTTGTCCACACACTGCTCGACGATTTTCAGAGACTCCTTGATCTCGTTGATGCGAATCAGGTAGCGCCCGTACGCATCGCAGCCGTCATCGGTGATCACGTCGAATTCGTAGTCCTGGTACCCGCAGTACGGTTCCGCGCGCCGCAGGTCGAAGGGGAGTCCCGTGGACCGCAGGATCGGCCCGGTGATACCCAGCGCCATGCAGCCGGTCAGGTCCAGATAGCCGACGTCTTTGGTGCGGGCCTTCCAGATGTAGTTCTCGGTGAGCAGATCCTCGATGTCCTTGAGCCGCTTGGGCATCAGTTTCAGGAAGTCCCGGATCTGGTCGAGCGCCCCGTCCGGCAGGTCCGTCGACACGCCGCCCGGCCGGATGTACTGGTGGTTCATCCGCAGGCCGGTGATCGTCTCGAAGATGTCGAGCACCAGTTCGCGTTCCCGGAAAGCGAAGATCATTACGGTGACCGCGCCCAGCTCCATGCCGCCGGTGCCCAGTGCCACCAGGTGCGACGAGATCCGGTTCAGCTCCATCATCAGCACCCGGATCTGGTTGACCCGCTCCGGGATCTCGTCGACGATGTCGAGCAGCTTCTCCACGCCCAGGCAGTAGACGACCTCGTTGAACAGCGGGGCCAGGTAGTCCATCCGGGTCACGAACGTGACGCCCTGGGTCCAGTAGCGGCATTCCAGGTTTTTCTCGATCCCGGTGTGCAGGTAGCCGATTCCGCAGCGGGCTTCGGTGACCGTTTCGCCTTCGAGTTCCAGGATCAGTCGCAGCACGCCGTGCGTCGACGGGTGCTGGGGGCCCATGTTGACCACGATGCGTTCGCCCGGGTCCGCGGTCTTGGCCGCTTCGACGACCTGGTCCCATTCCTGGCCGCCCACGTTCAGGACGGTCTGGTTCGACTGGGGGGTGCTCATCAGGTGTATGCCCTCCGCTGGTCGGGCGGTGGAATCTGTGCGCCCTTGTACTCGACCGGGATGCCGCCGAGCGGATAGTCCTTGCGCTGCGGGTGGCCGTGCCAGTCGTCCGGCATCTCGATCCGGGTCAGCGACGGGTGGCCGTCGAAGATGATCCCGAAGAAGTCGTAGGTCTCCCGTTCGTGCCAGTCCGTGGTGGGGTACACGCCGTACAGCGACGGGATGTGCGGATCCGCGTCCGGTGCAGCGACTTCCAGGCGGACACGCCGGTTGTGGGTGATCGACCGCAACGGATAGACCGCGTGCAGTTCACGGTCGGTGTCCTCGGGGTAGTGCACGCCGCTCACGCCCAGGCTCAGTTCGAACCGCAGGTCCGGCTCGTCGCGCAGCAACCGGGCGATCGCCGGCAGCGACTCCCGGGCCACGTTGATCGTCAGCTCCCCGCGGAACACCACGACTTTCTCGACGGCGTCGGCGAATTCGACGCCGCCGCGCTCGCACGCCGCGGCCAGGTTGTCGACCACCTCGTCGAAATAGCCGCCGTAGGGCCGTGGGCTGTCACCGGGCAGCGCGGCTTCGCGCACAATCCGCCCGTAGCCGGAGGTGTCGCCGCTGCCGGAGCCGCCGAACAAGCCGCGGCGGACCTTGATCACCTCTTCGTTCTCAGCCTCGTTCGCCACGCCCTTGTCGACTTCAGCGTCCTCATCCGATCCACTCACCGCAGCAGTCCCCTCATCTGCCAGGTGGACGGGGCGGACAGCGCGGCCTCTTCGGTCGCCGTGATCGCGTGCTCGCGGTTGACGCCCAGCGGCATCTCCCGAATCTTCTCGTGCAGCTTGATGATCGCGTACATCAACATCTCGGGTCGGGGCGGGCAGCCCGGCAGGTATATGTCGACCGGAACGACGTGATCCACCCCCTGCACGATGGCGTAGTTGTTGAACATTCCGCCCGACGACGCGCAGACTCCCATCGACAGCACCCACTTGGGCTCCACCATCTGGTCGTAGATCTGCCGCAGCACCGGCGCCATCTTCTGGCTGACCCGGCCGGCCACGATCATCAGGTCGGCCTGTCGCGGCGAAGCCCGGAACACCTCCATCCCGAACCGGGACAGGTCGTAATCCGGCGCCGACACCGTGGTCATCATCTCGATCGCGCAGCATGCCAAACCGAAGGTCGCCGGCCACAGTGAGCCTTTGCGGAAATACCCGGCCAGTGACTCGACGGTGGACAGCAGTAGACCGCTGGGTAGTTGCTCTTCCAGTCCCACGTGCTACCTCAATCCCAACTCAGGCCGCCGCGACGCCAGACGTAGGCGTACGCGACGAAGACGACGACGACGAACAGGCCCATCTCGACCAGTGCGAACACCCCGAGCCCGTCGTAGGCGACCGCCCACGGGTAGAGAAAAACGATCTCGATGTCGAACACGATGAACAGCATCGCGGTCAGGTAGTACTTGATCGGGAAACGCTGGCCGGCCGGGGCGAGCGGCCCGCTCACCGGCTGGTCGGTGGGTTCGATACCGCACTCGTAGGCTTCCAGCTTCGACCGGTTGTACCGGGACGGGCCGACCAGCGTCGCGGCGATCACGGAGAAAACGGCGAAACCGGCGGCCAGGGCCGCAAGAACCAGGATCGGCAGGTACAGATTCATCGAGTGACGTCGTTCTCTATTGGGCTGTCGGTGTGAACTCACGCACAGCGTATCGTGCGCCGACTCATCGGTTGCCGAGACCCGCTAATTGACGCCAACTGTGATGGGTGTCACCGGTACACGCCTACGGCGACACCGGATTTCGTGCTGGTTGTGCCGATGGCGGCGGCCCGCCGCGCCGCTACGCCGCCGAAGCCCGCAACAGCCCGAGCACCACGCGGCTCAACTCGATCTGGTCGATGGGGTGTGGCACGGCGGCCTCCGCACGTGACCAGCGGGCCAGCCAGGCGTCGTCCGCGCGGCCGGTGAGCACCACGATCGGCGGGCACTGGGCGATCTCGTCTTTGAGCTGTTTGGCGATCCCCATGCCGCCCGCCGGCGTCGCCTCGCCGTCGAGGATTGCCAGGTCGATTCCGCCGGCATCCATCTGGCGGATCACCATCGGCTCGGTGGCCGCCTCGGTGTAGCTGAGCTCCGGCAGGTCTGGATGCAAGCGTTTGCCCAACGCCGTCACGACCTGCTGGCGGGTTGCCGCATCATCGCTGTACACAAGGATTCGCAGCGGGCCTGAGGTTTTTGCGGTTTCGGGGGGCACGGTGTCGATGCTAGCCACCCGCAGGCGAAGCGGGTGACGCCAGGACGACATTGGCTTGGGAAAACCCCGCAACTGGGGCGACCACTGCGTCGAGTCTGCACGTGCGGCGCCGAATCTGTGCCTGCGGCGTGCGTGCGGCACGCGGCCGCGCCCTGTCCGCAGTGTCGACATCGAGCGCGAAGCCGGCAGCCCGCTACCCGCCGTCGTATCCGGGGTGGGCGACCGCCAGCCGGCGCCGGACCAGGGTGCGCAGGGTGGCGGCTACCCCGACCGGGTTCGGGTCCAGCTCGCCGGACCGGATCGCGGCCGCCAATGTCGCCTCGTCGGCGAATCCGAGCCTGGTCAGCGCCCCGGCGGACGCCCCGGCCGAGGTGTCGAGCAGTTCCCGTTCGACGATCCGCAGGGCATTGGCGGCAACCCTGGCGTGGAACGCGATCTGCCCGTCGGTGGCACCGCGTCCATCGCGGTTCAGAAACGCCGCGTCGAGGAACTCCGCGACCGCCGCCACCAGCTCGGCTGCGGTGGGCCGACCGTAGTCGGCGGTCGGCCGCGATGTCGCCTGACCTACCTGCTCGGGGGCCGCGCCGATGTCGCCGGGCGGGGCGCCCAGCAGGTCGAGCAGGTCCCATTCGGTCTCGGCGACCCGGCGACCGATCGTCGCCAACTCCACCGAGCGGGTCTGCCCGCTCAGGTGTCGCTCGGCCTGCCAGCGGCAGATGACCCCCCAGCGCAGCGTGGCCAGCACCCGCCACCAGTGCAAACGCGCCGGGTCGACGGCGGCGCCGCCGGCCTGCTGGTAGGCGGTGAGAAAGCTTTCGATGCTGCCCAGCCCGCCGGCCGCGCGCTCCGCCGGTGCCCCGAATCGCCAGGCCCGGATGCAGAACCAGGCCAGGTCCTCGCAGACATCGCCGAGATGCACCAGCTCCCAGTCCAGCACCGCCGCCAGGTCGGATCCGTCCACGATGAGGTTGCCCATCCGGAAATCACCGTGCACCAGTCGCGCCGGGGTGCCGGGCGGGCGGTGGTCGGCCAGCCAGCGAAACGCCCACTCGAACGTGGCGGTGGTGTCTCCCATCGAGTCCAGCTGGTCCCGGCACGCGCTCAGCGGATCCTCGTCCGTTACCCCGATGCCGCTCGGGTCGGCGCGGTGGACGGCGGCCAGTGCCTGCGCGCACTGAACCAGCAGCCGGTCCCGCGCGTGCTCGTCGGCGCTGTCGAGTACGCGGAAAACGCGCCGCACCACCGTCTCGCCCGGGATGGCTTCGCAGATCAGGAACGGATTGCCCAAGGACGCAGTCGAATTGTCGGCGACCAGGATGCCGGGAACCGGCGCCCCGGCGGCTGACGCCGCGGCCTGGGCCCGTGCTTCGGTCTCCATGTTGGCGTGGATGTCGTCCGGCGGCCCGGTACGCAGGATCAACGCCCGTCGTCCGGCGCCGGTCACCGCGTCGAAAGCCCAGGTCGCGCGGCTGGCCCCGCCGGTCAGCCGGTGCAATCCCTCGATCGTGACCGGCCCGAGCACCGGCGCCAGGACGTCGGGCAATCGGCCCGACAACGCATCAGCCGTCATCGGCGAGCCCCGGATGTCCCGCATCGCGAGTGTGCATTTTCCGGCGCGACACGCCGGTGGCGCGTCGCACTCCGCACAGTCGCGGCCGTGGGAATCGTCACCGGCGGTCGAACCCGAACAGTCGCTGCGCGACCCGTCGGATCTGGATCTCCTCCGCGCCCTCGGTGATCCGGTAGCGGCGATGGTGCCGGTAGATGTGCTCGAACTGCTCATGCCGGCTGTAGCCGAGCCCACCGTGGACCTGCATGGCGCGGTCCGCCGCGTTGCACACCAGCCGGTTGGCCCGGTAATTGGCCATCGACACCTTGTCGGAGACCTCCATGTGGTTGTTGCGGTCCAGGTGCCAGGCCGCGTAGTACACCAGCAGCCGGACCATCTGGGCCTCGGTGGCCAGCTCGGCCAGCGGCCACTGCACCGCCTGGTTGACCGACAGCGGCTTGCCGAACACCACGCGCTGCCGGGCGTACTCCGCCGCACGGTCGATGCAGTACTGGGCGGCCCCGAGACTGGATGCGGCCTGGCGAATCCGGTTCTCGTGCAGAAACGTCTGCGCCACCTCGAGGCCGCGGTCCACCTCGCCGAGCACCGCGTCGGCGGGTATCCGCACGTCTTTGAGTTCAACCTCGCCATGGTCGGTCGGCATGTTGAACGTCCACCAGTAGAACGGGACGGTGAAGCCGTCGGTGTCGGTGGGCACCAGGAAGGCGGTGATCCCGCGGGCATCGCCGGCCTGCCCGGACGTCCGGGCGAAGACCAGGTCGTGGGTGGCGCGGTGCACCCCGGTGTTCCACCGTTTCGCGCCGTTGATCACCCAGCTGTCGCCGTCGAGTTCGGCGCGGGTGTCCATCCAGGTCGCATCCGACCCGTGCGCAGGTTCGGTGAGCCCGAACGCCATGGACCGCTCACCGGTGATCAACGCCTGCGACCAGGTCCGGCGCTGCTCGTCGGTGCCGAATCGCTCCATCATGATCACCTGGGGGAAGTTTCCGACGATCGAGGATTCGTCCTGCAGGTCGTTGTGCAGGCCGAGGCCCTTGTGCGCCAGGTACTCCCGGATAACCGCCATGTCCACGTTGGTTCCATCCCGGCCGCCGACCGAAGACGGCAGGCCGTAGCGCAGCCATCCGGCCGCGTCGGCACGGCGGCGCATCTCGTCGAGCAGGTCCTCCCACTCGCGACGTGGAATGCCACCCCGCTCGACGTCGGTGCGCGCGAATTCCCGGCGATGGTCGAAATACTGCATGTGCTCGGCCTGCAGCGGTGCGATCTCGGCCGCGATGAACTCGTCCATCTCGGCCAGTAACGCTGGAAGGTGTTCCGGCAGTTCGAAATCCACGTCGCATCCTTTCTCTGGGCGGGTCAATCTCCGGCTAGGTCGGCCGAGAGGTCTGCGGCTTCGACTCCCTCGGGTACCCGAACTTCCACGATGGGATCGGGCCGATCGTCGAACTCCAGGCGTAGCGCCCGACAGATCGTCGCGTGCATGTCGTACATGCAGGTGATGTAGGTCAACTCCATGATCTGCGGATCGGACAGCTGCGTCTTGAGTACCGAGAAAACCTCGTCCGGCACCCGGCCACCGTCGTAGACGAGGCCGTCGGTGTAAGCCAGCACGGCCCGCTCGATCTCGGAGAACTGCTCGCTGACCTGCCAACTCGGCAGCGCGGCGATCTTGGCTTCGGACATGCCGAGGGAACGCATCTGTTTGCAGTGCTGGGAGAAGACGAACTGGCTGCCCCGTGCGTAGCCGGCCCGAGCCTGCCCGAGTTCGCGCAGCAACGGGTCCAAGCCGGCATTGCGATAGAGCGCGAACCCCGCTACGGCATGCTCGAACACGGCGGGCGATTGGGCGAAGACGGTCCACCAGTCGCCGGGTGTGCCGTGGACGGTCCCGTGATCGGTGGCCGGGTCCCGATCGGGACCGAAGAGGCGGTCGTAGAAGAACAGAATCCGCTTGTCGGTCACCTCGGCACGAGGTACCTCACGAAGACGGGGCACGGCGCACTCCTCTCGATTGCGGAATCGGTGCTCAGCTGCGCTTTCGGTCGCCGGCCCGCAGCAGCGCGCCGGGCAGGTCGTGACCGACGACCGATCGGGCGACTTCGGCGGCGGCGATGGCGGCCGGCAGCGCGATGCCGGTGTCGATGCCGCAGTCGGTCAACAGGTAGACCAGGTCCTCGGTGGCGATGTTGCCGGTGGCACCGGGCGCGAACGGGCAGCCGCCCAGCCCGCCGACGGAGGCGTCCAGACGGGTGACGCCGCAGCCGACCGCCGCGTACGCGCTGGCCAGCCCGGTGCCGCGGGTGTTGTGGAAATGCGCGCCCAGGGTGGTGTTGCCGATCGCGGGCCGAAGCGTGTCGATCAGGTCGGCCACCCGCCGCGGGGTGGTGGTGCCGATGGTGTCGGCGATCGAGATCCGGTCGACACCGGCATCGCACGCGGCCACGGCCACGTCGAGCACCCGATGCGGCGGCGTCGGCCCGGTGAACGGGCAGTCCCACGCGGTGGCGATGATCACCTCGACCGAAGCGCCGGCGTCGTGCGCGATACGGGTGATGCCAGCGATCGCGGCGGTCGCCTCGGCGGCTGGACGGCCGACGTTGGCCATGCTGAACTCGTCGGAGGCGCACACCACGTACTCGATCGAGCGCAGGCCGGCGGCGACGGCCCGGCCGGCGCCGCCGGGGCTGGCGACCAGCGCGGAAAACTCGATCTCGGGGTAGCGCCACAGTTCGGCGGCCAGTTCAGCCGCGTCGGCCAGCGCCGGCACCTTGGTAGGCGAGACGAACGAGGTGACCTCGACTTCACGCACCCCGGTCGCGGCGACGGCACCGAGCAGTTCCAGCTTGGCGCGCAACGGAACCGGCTGCTCGATCTGCAGGCCGTCGCGCAGCGAAACCTCGCGGATGGTGACGTGCGACGGCAAGCCGGTCACAGCACCCCCTCGGCGCGTAGCGATTCCAGTTCCGCGGCCGTCTTGCCCAGCAGCCCGGTGTACACCTCGTCGTTGTGCCGGCCCGGCCGGGACGGGCCCGCGCTGCGGATGCCACCCGGGGACTCGGAGAGCACGGGCACGATCCCGGGCCCGAGGATGGATCGCTCAACTCGTTCATCGAAGTGTTCGGCGATCATGCCGCGGGCC
>DASTNJ010000112.1:0-15241 GCA_035721065.1 Mycobacterium sp. | reverse complement strand
ACGGTGGGCGAGATCCGGGTGGCCGGGGTACGCGGCCGGGAGGATTCGTTCTACGACTTCGCCACCAAATACCTCGATGACGCCGCCGAACTCGACGTGCCGGCCAAGCTCGACGACGACGTCGCCGATGCGGTGCGGCAGTTGGCGATTCGCGCCTTCAAGGCGCTGGACGGCCAGGGCCTGGCCCGGGTGGACTTCTTCCTGACCGATGACGGGCCGGTGGTCAACGAGGTCAACACGATGCCCGGCTTCACCACGATCTCGATGTACCCGCGGATGTGGGCGGCCAGCGGCGTCGACTACCCGACCCTGCTGGCGACGATGGTGGAGACGGCGCTGGCCCGCGGCACCGGCCTGCGCTAGCGCGTCGAATGTGGACTTGATGAACGCTTGATGCCCGGCAGCGTGACATAACCGCGCATTGGTCGGTTCAGCTACCGTGCCGGGGCCGGATTGATCGGCACCGCCGCGATGGTGTCCCCGATCAGCTCGGAGAGCTCCTGGATCGGGGTGGGCCCCGCCCCCCGCGGCAGGGTCAACGCGAGGTAGACGGTGCGGTCGACGGCGTACCAGGTGGACCGGCCCCCGTCGGCGTCGTCTGAGTCCGCTGCGCTGTCACGGACTTCGAACCACTGCACCGCGTCGACGGCGACGATCGGAGATCCCACCGTGAACTCGGCGGGGCGGTCGAGCCCGCAGCGCAACACCACCGGCTCTTGGTCGCCGGAAGGGCGGCCGGCGCGCCAGGCGGCGACGCCCTCCGGCGCGGGCCGGGCGATGGCAGCCCGCTGCCGGTCGCCGAGCCGCTGCGGCAACCGGTCCAGCAGCGCGGCGCACGCCTCGTCCGTCGCGTGCGGGGCGGGGAAGGCGGCCACGACGACCGGCTGCTGCGGCGGCCGGCGGGTCGCCAGCACCGCCAGGATTACGCCGACCGCGGCGACGGCGACCACCAGCGCGGCGATCAGCGGGCCACGCCGCGGCCCGTCGGCCTCGGTAGCGGGTTCGGTCACCGGCTCACCTCCTCGTCCATCCCGCCTACACTCCAGCCTGTGAGCGGCGAGGCTGACCCCACACTGGGCCAGTTGGGAGAGTTTCCCATGATCGACCGGTTGGTGGCGGGCCGCCGCCAGCCGCCCAGCACACTGCTCGGACCCGGCGACGACGCCGCCGTGGTTCGGGTCGACGACGGCTGCCCGGTGCTGTCCACCGACATGCTGGTGGAAGGCCGGCATTTCCGGCTGGACTGGTCGACCCCGCACGATGTCGGCCGCAAGGCGATCGCACAGAACGCCGCCGACATCGAGGCGATGGGGGCGCGAGCCGTCGCGTTCGTCGTCGGTTTCGGGGCGCCCGCCGACACCGCGGCCAGCCAGGCGAGCGCGCTGGCCGACGGGCTGTGGGCGGAGGCCGGGCGGCTAGGGGCCGGCATCGTCGGCGGTGATCTGGTCAGCTGCGATCAGTGGGTGGTGTCGGTGGCCGTGCTGGGCGATATGGGCGGGCGCACTCCGGTCCGACGCTCTGGGGCCCGGCCCGGCGCGACGCTGGCCGTGGCGGGCGATCTGGGCCGCTCAGCGGCAGGATATGCGCTGTGGCGCAACGGTATTGACGGGACTAACGATTTCGGCGCGCTCCGGCGGCGCCATCTGGTGCCGCACCCGCCGTATGGGCAGGGGGCCGCGGCCGCCGCCGCCGGCGTGCAGGCGATGACCGACGTTTCCGACGGACTGGTCGCCGACCTGCGACACGTCGCCGAGGCGTCCGGGGTGACGATCGACCTGTCCACCGGGGCGCTGTCGTCCGACCATCGGGCGCTGACCGCGGCCGGTGCGGCGGTGGGCGCGGACCCGTGGTCCTGGGTGCTGGGCGGGGGAGAAGACCACGCGCTGGTGGCCGCGTTCGGAGGCCCGGTTCCCGCGGGATGGCGAGTCATCGGGCGGGTCGCCGACGGTCCGGCCCGGGTGCTGATCGACGGCAGCGACTGGGACGGTTACTCCGGCTGGCAGTCGTTCGCGACGACGGACTGATCACGGTGCGGGCCTTCGTCGTCGACACCTTCACCCGGGCACCGCTGCGGGGCAGCCCGGCCGGCGTGGTGCTACTCGATCGGGAGGTCGACGAGGCCTGGATGCAGGCCGTTGCGACCGAATTCAATCATCCTGGAACCGCTTTCGTCGACCGCGTTGATCCGGGGACGCAGACGACAAGTATTCGCTGGTTCAGCCCGGCGACCGAACTGTCGCTGTGTGGTCACGCCACGCTGGCCGGGGCACGTTCTCGGCGGCGAACACGTCTTCCGGCGGGGCCGCACCGACGTGCTCGTGGAAGCCGCATCGGGCGCCGAAGTGCGCGCGCTGAACCCAGATCTCGACGCGCTGGCGAAGGTCGACGCGCGGGCGGTGATCGTCGCCGCGGCCGGCGGCGGCCAGGCCGACATCGTCAGCCGGGTGTTCGCGCCCAGCGCCGGAATCGGTGAAGACCCGGTCACCTGATCCGCGCACGGCACGCCGGCCGGTTTCTGGTCGGAGCGCCTCGGCCGCCCGGAACTGCTCGCCGAACAGGCCTCCGAACGCGGCGGGCTGATCCGAACCAGCATCGACGGTGATCTGGTGACCGTCACCGGACATGCCGTCACCGTCTGCAGCGGCGAACTGCACGCCTGACGTTCGTTTAAGGTGTTGCCGGTGACCGCACGCCCACTGCATGAACTCGTCGAGCCGGGCTGGGCCGCCGCACTGGCGCCGGTGGCCGATCAGGTGGCCGCGATGGGGCAGTTCCTGCGCGACGAGATCGCCGCCGGCCGCGGCTACCTGCCCGACGGGCAGAACGTGTTGCGCGCCTTCACGTTCCCGTTCGATGCCGTCCGGGTGCTGATCGTCGGCCAGGATCCGTACCCCACACCCGGACATGCCGTGGGCCTGAGTTTCTCGGTGGCCGCCGATGTCCGGCCGCTGCCGCGCAGCCTGGAGAACATCTTCACCGAGTACGGCCGCGACCTGGGTTACCCCGCGCCGGCCTGCGGTGATCTGACGGCGTGGGCGCGGCATGGGGTCATGCTGCTCAACCGGGTGCTCACCGTGCAGCCGGGCAGCCCCGCGTCACATCGGGGCAAGGGCTGGGAGAAGGTCACCGAGTGCGCGATCCGCGCGCTGGCCGACCGTCAGCAGCCGATGGTGGCCATCCTGTGGGGCCGTGACGCGGGCACCGCGAAACCGATGCTGGCCGGCCGCAATTGTGCGGTGATCGAGTCGGCGCACCCCTCGCCGCTGTCGGCGTCGCGCGGGTTCTTCGGCTCGCGGCCGTTCAGCCGCGCCAACGAGCTACTTGCTCAGCTGGGGGCCGAACAGGTCGATTGGCGACTGCCGTGACGGGGTTTGCCCGGGGAACGCCGCGGACGGCCGCGACGACGGTGTGATTCGGTTCACACCAGCGGACGGCCCGGACGCCGGGTTTTGCGTTGGGGTGTGGATAAAGACGCAGGGTAAAGACGCGGAGAGTCAGCCGCGGGTGACCTTGCCGGCCTTCAGGCAGGACGTGCAGACGTTCATCCGCTGCTTGTTGCCGCCGGGACGGCTCACGGCATGCACGGTCTGGATATTGGGGTCCCAGCGACGGCTGGTCCGGCGGTGCGAGTGCGACACCGACTTGCCGAAGCCGGGATGCTTCCCGCAGATATCGCAGACGGCAGCCATGATTGCGTTACTCCTCCAGACGCTTGATCGGGGCGATCGGTCCCCGCACAACCTGACCAGGATAGCCGCCGTCGGGGGAAGTGCCAAAACACGCCCGGCGACGATGCGGGCCGTGAACCGGTCCGAGGAGGCGGCGGGCAGTCGAACGATACACACCGGCCGACACCGTCTGAGCAGTGCTGTCGCCCGCGATGATTAGGCTTGCGCCTGGCGGAATGGCGCAGGGAGGTGGGTTTATGCCGGATCGTCTGCTGGATGCGGCGGCCCTGCGCGACTGGGCACACACCGCGGTCGGCGATCTGATCACCCACACCGACGAGATCAACCGGCTCAATGTCTTCCCGGTCGCCGACGCCGACACCGGCACCAACATGCTGTTCACCATGCGTTCCGCGCTGGCCGAGGCCAACACCGAGGCGGCCGCGGGCGAGGTGGCCCGCGTGGCCGCGGCGCTGTCGGCCGGGGCGCTGCACGGTGCGCGCGGCAACTCCGGGGTGATCCTGTCCCAGGTCCTGCGCGGCCTGGCCGACGTCACGGCCGAAGCCGACGGCGGACGGTCGCACGTCGATGCGACCGTGCTGGCGGCGGGGCTGCGGCACGGCGTCGACCTGGTCGTCACGTCGATGGGCGGCCGGGAGGTGCCCGGCACCATCGTGTCGGTGCTGCAGGCCGCCGCCGCGGCCGTCGAGCAGTCCGCGGCCGACGGGCTGGGTCCGGCGGTGACCGCGGGCGCCGACGCCGCCGCCGTCGCGCTGGAGAAAACCCCCACCCAACTCGACGTGCTCGCCGAGGCGGGGGTGGTGGACGCCGGTGGCCGCGGCCTGCTGGTGCTGCTCGACGCGCTGTGCTCGACGGTCACCGGGCAGGCGCCGGTTCGGGTCGTCTACCAGCCGGCGCCGAGCGGAACGCGGCAGCGGCAGGATGAGCCCGATGAAGCCGTCACCGAACGCCCGGCGCCGAAGTTCGAGGTGATGTATCTGCTCGGCGAATGCGACCCGGCCGGCGCCGAGGCACTGCGGGAGCGTTTGACGCAGCTGGGCGAGTCGGTGGCGATCGCGACGTCCGGGGTGGTCGGCGGTTACTCGGTGCACGTGCACACCGACGATGCCGGTGCCGCCATCGAGGCGGGTCTGGCAGTCGGGCGCCCGCGGCGCATCCAGATTTCGGCGCTGGCCGGCGCCCCCGGGCTGGCGCCGGGCAGCTGGACCCGGGAACGGGCGGTGCTGGCCGTGGTCGACGGCGACGGCGCCGCGGAACTGTTCGGCGGTGAAGGCGCCTGCGTGCTGCGCCCCGATCCGCACAGCGTCGACCTCGACACGATGATCAGCGCGCAGCAACTGCTCCGCGCGGTCGTCGACACCGGCGCGGCCCAGGTGATGGTGCTGCCCAACGGCTACCTGGCGGCCGAGGAGCTGGTGGCCGGCTGTACCGCCGCCATCGGCTGGGGCATCGAGGTGGTGCCGGTGCCGACCGGATCGATGGTGCAGGGTCTGGCCGCGCTGGCCGTTCACGATCCGGGCCGCCCGGTGGTCGACGACGGCTACACCATGGCGCGGGCGGCCGGTGCCGCCCGGCACGGCTCGGTGCGGGTCGCCACCGAGCAGGCGCTGACCTGGGCCGGCACCTGCCGTCCCGGCGACGGGCTGGGCATCGCCGGTGACGAGGTGCTGATCGTCGCCGCAGACGTGGCCGCGGCCGCCACCGGTCTGGTCGACCTGCTGCTGGCCGCCGGTGGCGAGTTGGTGACGGTGCTGTTCGGCGCCGGCGTCGACGGGGTGGTGACCAAGACCCTGGAAAAGCATGTGCATGACCGGCATCCGGGCGTCGAACTGGTCACCTATCACACCGGGCACCGCGGTGACGCGCTGCTGATCGGGGTCGAGTAGCCGTGGTCAGGCTCAGCGACCGATTGGACTACGTCGTCGGCGCCGACGCCGCCGGGAAACTCGAGGCGGAATTCGAGATCCACACCGTCGACGATCTGCTGCGGCACTACCCGCGCAGTTACGTCGAAGGGGCTGCGGTGCGCGGTGACAGTGCCGAACGCCCGGCCGAGGGCCAGCACATCACGATCGTCGACACCATCACGACCGCACAGGTGCGGAAGATGACGAAACGCAAAGGCGAGTACCTCGTCGTCACCGTCGGCAGCGGCCGCAACAAGATCAGTGCCACCTTTTTCAACGCAACTAAGCTCAAGTACAAACTCAAGCCCGACACGCAGGTGATGCTCTCCGGCGAGGTCGGCTTCTTCAATCGCGCTCTGCAGTTGACTCACCCGGACTTCCTGATTTTGAAAGAGCCGGACGGCACGTCGCCGAAGAACAACTTCGGCAGCGATTCGCTGCGCAACATCGCCGACGCGTCGGAGGCGGTCAGCGGCGAGGTGCTGCAGTCGGAGTTCGAGCGCAGCTGCTATCCGATCTACCCGGCCAGCACCAAGATGCAGAGCTGGGACATCTTCCGTTGCGTGCGACAGGTTCTGGACGTGCTCGACCCGGTGCCCGACCCGCTGCCCGCGGAGCTGCGCGCGCAGCGCTCATTGCTCGGCGAAGACGAGGCGCTGCGCGCGATCCACCTCGCCGAAAACGACGCGGACCGGCGACGTGCGCGCGAGCGGCTGACCTTCGACGAAGCCGTCGGCCTGCAGTGGGCGCTGACCTGCCGCCGGCACGGCGAGCTGTCCGAATCGGGGCCGGCCGCACCGCCGCGAGCCGGCGGGCTGGCCGCCGAGCTGCTGGCGCGGTTGCCTTTCGGGCTCACCGCCGGGCAGCGCGAGGTGCTCGACGTGCTGGGTCGCGAACTCGGCCAGACCCGGCCGATGAACCGGCTGCTGCAGGGTGAGGTCGGGTCGGGCAAGACGATCGTCTCGGTGCTGGCGATGCTGCAAATGGTCGACGCGGGCTACCAGTGCGCGCTGCTCGCGCCGACCGAAGTGCTTGCCGCGCAGCATGTGCGGTCGATCTGCGAGGTGCTGGGTCCGCTGGCGCTCGGTGGTCAGCTCGGTGGGGCCGACAACGCGACCGCGGTCGCGCTGCTCACCGGCTCGATGTCGGCGGCGCAGAAGAAGCAGGTGCGCGCCGAGATCGCCGCCGGCCGGGCCGGCATCGTGATCGGAACCCACGCGCTGCTGCAGGACGCGGTGGAGTTTCACCAGCTGGGCATGGTGGTGGTCGACGAGCAGCACCGGTTCGGTGTCGAACAGCGGGATCGGTTGCGCGCCAAGGCGCCGGCAGGCATCACGCCACACCTGCTGGTGATGACGGCAACCCCGATTCCGCGCACGGTGGCGCTGACGGTCTACGGCGACCTCGAGACATCGACCCTGCGCGAACTGCCGCGCGGCCGGCAGCCGATCAGCACCAGCGCGATCTTCGTGAAAGAGAAGCCGGAGTGGCTCTCTCGGGCGTGGCAGCGCATCCGGGAGGAGGTCGAGGCCGGTCGTCAGGCCTACGTCGTGGCGCCGCGTATCGACGAGGCCGACCAATCCGACCAGGCCGGTGCAGATCAGAGCGGCGGGCAGGAGCAGCGGGCCAGGCCGTCGGCCACCGCGGTGGAACTCTTCACCCGGCTGCGGTCGGCGGAACTGGCCGGGTTGCGGATCGGGCTGATGCACGGGCGGCTGTCCGCAGAGGAGAAGGATGCGGTGATGGCGGCGTTCCGGTCCGGGGCGATCGATGTGCTGGTGTGCACCACCGTCATCGAGGTCGGCGTCGACGTGCCCAACGCCACCGTGATGCTGGTGATGGACGCCGACCGGTTCGGCATCAGCCAGCTGCACCAGCTTCGCGGACGTATCGGCCGCGGCGCACATCAGAGCCTTTGCCTGCTGGCGACGTGGGCTTCGCCGGCTTCGGCCGCGGGCCGGCGGGTGCGGGCCGTTGCCGGCACTCTGGACGGGTTCGCCCTTGCCGACCTCGACCTCAAGGAGCGCCGGGAGGGAGACGTGTTGGGCCGCAACCAATCCGGACGTCAGGGGAGTCTCAAGTTGCTGTCGCTGACCGAGCACGGTGAACTGATCGAGGCAGCGCGGAACTTCTGCACACAGGCGTGGGGGGCGCACTCCGCCGACCCCGGGCTGGCCGCGCTGGCCGCACGTTTCACCGACGCCGACCGCATCGAGTACCTGGACAAGGCATGAGCCCCAAAGCGCTGCCGTGGCTTTTCGCGGCGACGGTGATCGCGGTGATAGTGGCCTGGCAGACGGTGTCGGCCGCCCGGCAGCAGACCCGCGAATTCGTCGCGCAGGCGGGCATTCCGACCGTCGCCGCCGGCACCGACGTCCTCGGCGGGATCGCGCTGATCCCGGAGCGCACCCGTCGTAACGACTACCGCCGTGGGGCTTTCGGTGATGCATGGGACGACGACAACGACGCCCCCGGCGGGCACAACGGCTGCGACACCCGCGACGACATTCTGAACCGCGACCTCGTCGACGTCACTCACACGGCCACCACACGGTGCCCGGAAGCCGTCGCCACCGGCACCCTGCACGATCCGTACACCAATGCCACCGTCGCGTTCACCCGCGGTTCAGGAGTCGGCGAGTCCGTGCAGATCGACCACATCGTCCCCCTTGCGTATGCCTGGGACATGGGTGCCTACGACTGGCCCTACCGCAAACGGCTGCGGTTCGCCAACGACCCGGCCAACCTGCTGGCGGTCGCCGGGCGGCCCAACCAGGACAAGGGCGACGCGCAGCCGGCGCTCTGGATGCCGCCCAACAACGCGTTCGGCTGCCAATACGCGGTCGCTTACCTGGCGGTGCTGCGCGGCTACGGACTGCGCCTGGACGCGCCGTCGGCAGATACGCTGCGCGGCGCCGCGGCGACCTGCCCGGTGGGGTAGTGCTCAATCGTTCCCAGCACCTCACGCACGCGGCGACAGGCTTCGCTGTCGAGTGGGCGCAGCGGGCGCGGTAGGAATTCCGAGTTCGCGAGTCCGAGTTCGCGTGCGGCCGCGGCCACCACGCGGAAGCTCCCATGGTCCCGGAACAGCCGCCACATCGGCTCCAACGACTGCGCGATTTCTCGCGCCCCCGTGGCGTCGCCGTCGCGCGCCGCTTGTGTGAGGGCCAGCGCGATACCCGGCAGCACGCCGCCGACCACCGAGTACCAGGCGTCGCACCCGGCCAGCAGGCCCTCGGCGGCGAACTGGTCTCCTGCCACGCCGATCGTGACGTTGTCCGGCAGCACTGCACGCAACGCCGCCACGCGCTGCCGGGATGCTTCTTCCCCTGGGACTCCGATGATTTTCACCGACGCGACGTGCGGCAGCCGGGCGACTTCTGCCAGCAGGTCGTGGTCGAAGGTGAAGCCGGTGGTCACCGGGTTGTCGTAGACGCACAGCGGCACGTCCAGCGCAGCGGTCACGTCCTCGTATAAACCGAGCACTTCCGCCCGGGTCAGTGGCTGGTACGAGACCGGGGCCAGTAGCACTCCGGCGGCACCGACTTCCTGCGCCTGTTCGGTGAGCATCAGCACGTCGCGGGTGGCGGTAGCGCCCACGCTGGTGATGATCGGGACACCCTGTGCCGCTTCGACTGCCGCTGCCGCCAGTTTTGTGCGCTCGGAAACGGACAGGTAGGCGTAGTGGCCGGTGGAGCCGAGCGCCCCGATGGAGTCCACGCCCGCATCGGCCAACCGCCCGATCACCCGACGGAAGGCCTCTTCGTCGGCACCGTCACGGCTCATCGGGGTCGGTGGGAACGCGCACAGGCCGGTGAAATCCATCCGCCCATTCTTGCGGATCGGCCGTCAGCACCGCCCGCCCGCTACGCTGCCACCGGTACTCCAGCCTTCCCGACGAGGTGACATGACGATCGACCACTGGCGAACGGCCCCCACGCTGCGTGGCCAACATGTGCTGCTGCGACCCACTGAGCTGGCCGACACGGCCGCACTAGCTCGCGCTTACGACAACGAGACGACCCGCTACTTCCTCTACGGCAGTGAATCGGGCCCGCCGACCGAGCAGACCGTCCGGCGCGCGCTGGACTCCGGCCGGCAGGTGCTGACCCAGATCGAGGTGGCAACCGGCGAAGTCGTCGGAACCACGTCGATCTACAACCTGGATCAGGTGCACCGCCGGGTGACGGTCGGCTATACCTGGCTCTCGACGCGGACGCGCGGTTCGGCGATCAACTCGGAGTCGAAGCTGCTGCTGCTCGACCACTGCTTCTCGACGCTGGGCGCGGTGCGTGTCGAGTTCAACGTCGACGAGCTCAACGAACGGTCGCGGCGAGCCGTGACCGGGATCGGCGCCACCGAGGAGGGAGCGCTGCGCAAGCATGCCCGCCGCCGGGACGGCTCCTGGCGGACCACGATGGTCTACTCGGTGATCGACGAGGAGTGGCCGACGGTGCGCAACGCGCTGGTCGACCGGATCACCCGCCGCGCCGGCTAATCCCGCGGGCAGACACAGAGTCGCACTCGCGCCGCCCATCGAGTGCGATTCTGCGTCTGCTCGCTGAGCGTGGTCAGCCAGCCAAACGGGACCTCGACAGGTGTGTGTTGATACGCGCCGCCAGGCCGATTGGGTCGGCCCGGATGTCATCGACTGTCATTGGGATGGTTGTCCATCCGCATTCCTGCAGCCGGGCGGTTTTGAGCCGATCATGCAACAGGGCGTCGGGGCCGACATGCCACTTGATGCTGTCGTATTCGGCGACGATCTTCTGCTCCGGCCAGGCGAAGTCGACCCGCCATACTCTGCCGTAGCGATCGACAATGCTGTACTGCAATTCCGGCATCGGCAATCGCCCATCGATGAACACCAGTCGCGCTTCGCTCTCCATCGGCGACTCGGCTCGGCCGTCGGCGTAGCCAATCAGTTCGCGGACCTTGACGATGTCGCGACGTCCTTTCTGTTCGGCGACTGTGGCGGCCAATTCGCCTGTGGTGCAGGCACCGACGTGAAGGGCTGCATCCAGAGTTGCAAGAGCGCGCGGCCGCCACAGGGAACGGGCGACTTCGACTGCTGTCCAGGCCGGTGCCGTCGCCAACCGACCTTCGACTCGTCGCAGCGGTGCGCCGATCCGCTGGTGCACCATCAGATCTTTGGACGGCCGCATCCGTACCCCGGGGTCGAGGACGTGGACGCGGGATGTGTCCTCGGTGTCGAAGCCGTAAAGCGCAGCGGCAGTCCCCATACTGGCGACGGCGCGCAGGCCCATAAACAGGTCAAGGGCCGCCAGCTGCCCCAGCAGGTCCGGCTCAACCGCGGCATAAACGCCGTACCACACCCTGATGAGGCCGCCGTTGCGGACCTGAACGTCGAGTTCCTGGCGCGTCATCACCGTGAGCAACTGGGCCGTTGTTGCGAACCCGCCACTCTCATGAAGCAGAGATAGTGCGCCGCTATGCACCACGGAAGCGTGCCGCGATCAGGCTGTTTCGGCCAGTCACCGCTGGGGATAGCGCCGAGCAGACGCAGAATCGCACTGTGACCGCCCGCCGAGTGCGATTCTGCGTCTGCTCGGCGTCGAAAAGTCAGGCGCCGGTGAACGTCAGCGGATCTCCGTGCACCCGGGTGCCGTCGTCGAGCGCGTTCAGGACGTCCATGTGCTCTGCCGCCAACTCGAAGTCGAAGACGTCGAGGTTGCCGGCGATGTGCTCGGGCTGCGACGAGCGGGAGATGACCACGTTGCCCAGTTGCAGGTTCCACCGGATCAGCACCTGTGCGGGGGTGCGGCCGTACTCGCCGGCGATCGAGGTCACCGCCGGGTTGTCCAGCAGCCGGCCCAGCGCCAGCGGGGCGTAGGCCTCGGTGACGATGTTGTGCTCGGCGTGGAATTTGCGCAGCTCGGCCTGGTTGAGCAGCGGGTGCAGCTCGATCTGGTTGACCGCCGGCGTCTCGAAGGCGAGCTCGATGCAGTCCTCCAGATGCGCTTCGGTGAAGTTGGCCACCCCGATCGACCGGACCTGGCCGGCGAGCTTGCCCTGCATCAGGCCGCCGAAGCTGTCGACGTACATGGCCAACTCGGGGGCGGGCCAGTGGACCAGGAACAAGTCGACGTAGTCCAGCCCCAGCCGATCGACGCTGACCTTGACGGCGTCCTGCGCGGTGGTGAAGCCCTGGTCGGCGGTGGCCAGCTTGGTGGTCACGAAGATCTCCGCGCGGGGGACACCGGATGCGGCGATGGCCCGGCCGACCGCGGCTTCGTTGCCGTACGTGGCCGCGGTGTCGATCAACCGGGCGCCCGCCTCCAGCGCCGCCGACACGGCGCGTTCCGCCTCGTCCTCCGAGAGCCCGCCCACTCCGACGCCGAGCGCGGGCATCGTGTTGTCGTCGTTGAGCGCGACAGAAGGGATCGAACTGCCCAACGTCATCTCACCTGCCTGTGTAGTCGAACGTGCGTGGATCAGGGCCCAATCGGGTGCCGCCGTCGAGCGAGGATATCGCGGCCATCTCGTCCGCGCCGAGTTCGAAGTCGAACACGTCGAAATTGGCGGCTATCCGCTCGGGGTGGACCGATTTCGGGATGACGATATTACCCAGTTGAATATGCCACCTGATCAGCACCTGGGCCGGAGTCTTGGCCAGGGCACCGGCGACGGCGGTGATCGCCGGGTGACTCAGCAGCGAGCCCTGTCCGAGCGGGGCCCACGCCTCGGTCGCGATGCCCAGCTGGGCGTGCACTTCCCGCAGCTCGGTCTGGGTGAACCCGGGATGCAGCTCGATCTGGTTGACGACGGGCACGATGCCGGTCCCGTCGATCAGCATCGTGAGGTGTTCGGGCTCGAAGTTGCTCACCCCGATGGACCGGATCCGGCCCTGGTCGTGCAGGTGGGCGAAGGCTCTGAAGGTGTCGACGAACTTGTTGCGGGCCGGCAGCGGCCAGTGGATCAGATACAGGTCCAGATAGTCCAGGCCGAGCCGGTCCATGCTGGCGTCGAACGCGGTCAGCGTCGAGTCGTAGCCCTGGTCGGCGTTCCACAGCTTGGTGACCACATAGACCTGGTCGCGGGGCAGTCCCGAGGCGGCGACAGCGCGGCCCACCTCGCGCTCGTTGCCGTAAAGTGCTGCGGTGTCGACATGCCGGTAGCCGGTGGCCAGCGCGGTAGCCACCGCGGCTTCGGTTTCGGCGGGCGGAATTTTGTAAACGCCGAAACCGAGGCGCGGTATCGAACTACCGTCGTTGAGTGCGACTAACTTTTCTCCGGGAGAAGCCATGACACGAAGTCTGCCAGGCGAGCGCACCGGCCAGTGGTCGGCGCGGCGGGACCGGTGGGCAAAACGCTTGCAGGGCACCGCGACCAACGTCGGGCTGAAAGCGACCCCGGGCATTCCGACCAGAGTCAAGCGGCTGATGGCCGGCGGGCGGTCGGTCACCATCGACGGCAACACGCTCGATCCCACGCTGCAGCTGACACTGGCCGCCCAGCGTGCGATGGGCATCAACGGCCTCGTCATCGACGGAGACGTCGAGGGCTCCCGGGCGAATATGCGGGAGACCATTGGGGCGCTGCCGGTCCGCGACATTCACGTCGCCGTCACCGACATCTCGATACCCGGGCCGGGGGGCCCGCTCGCCGTCCGGCATTACCGCCCGGACGGTGACGAGGCCAAGCCGTTGCTGATCTACCTCCACGGCGGCGGTTGGGTGCTCGGCGACCTGGACGTCTACGACGCCGTGTGCCGGCTGACCTGCCGGGACGGGGACGTCGGCGTGCTGGCGGTCGACTACCGACTGGCGCCGGAGCATCCGGCCCCGGCGGCGGTCGACGACGCCTATGCCGCCTACCTGTGGGCGCACTCCCACGCCGAGGAGCTGGGCGCGATCCCGGGTCGGGTAGCGGTCGGCGGCGACTCCGCCGGCGCCAACATGGCGACGGTGGTGGCCATGTCGGCCCGCGACCGGGGTGACCCGGCACCGGAGCTGCAGTGGCTCGTCTACCCGGTCGTCGACTGCACCGCGCAGACCCGGTCACGCACCCTGTTCGCCGACGGCTTCCTGCTGACCAAACACGACATGGACTGGTTCACCGACCAGTACGTCGGACTGTCCGACCTGGAGCCGACCGACCCGCTGGTGTCGCCGCTGCTGGCCGCCGACCTGTCCGGGCTGCCGCCCGCGCTGGTCGCCGTCGCCGGCTTCGATCCGCTGCGTGACGAAGGCGAGCGGTACGCGGCGGCGCTGCGGGCCGCCGGAAACATTGTCGACTTGCGGGTCATGCGGTCGGTGATCCACGGCTTCATGAGCCTTTCCCCGCTCGGCGGCGACAGTGCGGTGGCGACGACGGAGTTGATCTCAGCGCTGCGCGCCCACCTCACCCGCGGCTGACCTGCTGAACGGGCCGGACCGGCCGGTACGCTATGCAGGCGAACCGACCACCGAGATCAGGATGAGCGAGCCCTTGCCCAGCAAAGATGACAAAGCCAGCAAACCGAAACGGCCCGCCGGCTACGACCCGAAACTGGCCAGCGGCAAACGCAACCGGATAGCGCAGATCGCACCGATCGTGCTCGTGGTGCTGTTCGCGGTCGGCCTGATCGGCTACATCGTGGTGTCCAACAACAGCAAGAAGGGCGCCAACAGCGCCGAGGCGGTGCGGGTGACGTCCAGCAAGCTGATCACCCGGGAGGGGACGAAGGATCCCAAGGTCACGATGTCGTTCTACGAGGATTTCCTCTGCCCGGCGTGCGGCAACCTCGAGCGGGCCTTCGGTTCCACTGTGTCCCGCCTCATCGACATCGGCGCCATCGCTGCCGACTACCACATGGTGGCCATCCTGTCCCGGCCGGACAACGACGAGTATTCGACCCGGGCCGGGGCGGCGGCCTACTGCGTCGCCGACGAGAGCATCGACGCGTTCCGCCGGTTCCACACCGCGCTGTTCAGCAAGGATCTGCAGCCCGAGGAAGTGGGCGGAACCTACTACGACAACAACCGGCTGATCGAGCTGGCCCGCCAGGCCGGCGCTGCCGGCACCGTTCCGGGCTGCATCAACAGCGGCAAGTACCTCAAGATGGTGGCCGGTATGGCGAAGGCCAGCGACATCCACGCGACCCCGACCGTTCGCATCAACGGCGAGGACTACCGTCCGAGCACCCCGCAGGCGCTGGTGGCCCGGATCCGGGAGATCGTCGGCGACGTGCCGGGGCTGGACACGGCCGCTCCGTCTAAGGAGCCGTGACCATCGCCGCGCCTGCACCCGAGGAGGAAGCCGCGTCGCCGGCCAGGCCGCAACCCGGCGCGCAGGTGCCCGCGCCCAGCGCATGGCTGGTGCTGATAGCCGGCGTCGTCGGGCTGATCGCCTCGATCACGTTGACGGTGGAAAAGCTTCGGGCGCTGGCTGATCCGGCCTACGTGCCGTCGTGCAACATCAACCCGGTGCTGTCCTGCGGCTCGGTGATGGTCACCAGGCAGGCCTCGGTGGCAGGCATCCCGCACTCGCTGTTCGGCGTGGTGGCGTTCACCGTAGTGACCGTCAGCGGGCTGTTGGCGGTGACCGGCGTTGTGCTGCCGAGGTGGTATTGGTCCGGGTTGGCTGTCGGCACGCTGGCCGGCGCCGGATTTGCGCACTGGCTGATCTTCACTAGCCTGTACC
>DASTNJ010000111.1:0-2770 GCA_035721065.1 Mycobacterium sp. | reverse complement strand
CGGCCTGCTGGAAGCCGGTCCCGACATTTTCACCGCCGGGTCCACTGTCGTCTGCCTGATCTCCGGCGGCAACAACGACGTCTCCCGCTACGGCGAGATCCTGGAGCGCTCACTGGTGCACCTGGGTCTCAAGCACTATTTTCTGGTCGACTTCCCGCAGGAGCCCGGGGCGTTGCGCAGCTTCCTCGACGAGGTGCTCGGAGCGAACGACGACATCACCCTGTTCGAATACGTCAAACGAAACAACCGGGAGACCGGGGAGGCGCTGGTCGGCATCGAGTTGGGCTCGGCGGCCGACCTGGACGGGCTGCTGTCCCGGATGCGCGGTTCGCAGATTCATGTCGAACCGCTGGAACCGGGCTCGCCGGCCTACCGCTACCTGCTGTAGCCGGCGTTGCCGCCGCCGGCGGTGACGTTTGTCCGGCAAACGGGTAGTCAGAAGCTCATGTTGTTTCAATCGGGCATCGACGAGCCCACGGTCCGCCGGGTGCTGGATGTTGCGCTGCGGTTCGGGCAGCTGCTGCTGGGTTCGCAGGCCGGAACCGCGGACGTCACCTCCAGCATCGTTGCGGTCGCGACCGCCTACGGGCTGCCGGACACACAGGTCGACATCACCGCGAACTCGATCACCGTGTCGGTTCCCCGCGGGGTGCCGGGCGCACCGGTCACCGCGATGTACCTGGTGCAGTCGCGCTCGCTGGACTACACCCGGTTGCAGCTGACCACCGACCTCGCCCAGCACGTCGTGGACACCACGCCGGAACCGGAATGGGTGCAGCAGCAGCTGGACACCTTGGAACGGGCCGAACATCCCTACCCACGCTGGGTGGCCACCGTGGCCTGGGCAGTGATGGCCGCCGGGTTCTCGGTCCTGATCGGCGCCGGAGCCCTGGTCGCCGCGATCTCGGCAGCCACCACCGCACTGATCGACCGGGTCGGCCGCATCCTGAACGGCTGGCGGCTGCCGTTCCTGTTCCAGCAGGTGGTGGCCGCCGCACTGGCCACCAGCGTCGCCATCGGACTGCACGCCGTCGGCTGGCTGCCCGCCGACACCCCGGTGTCACCGGTGGTGGCCGCCAACATCGTGGTGCTGCTGTCCGGGTTGGCCACCGTCGGCTCGGTGCAGGACGCCATCACCGGATACCAGCTCACCGCCGTCTCCCGCGAGATGGACATCCTGCTCTCCTCGGCGGGCATTCTGGTCGGTGTCTCCATCGCGGTACGAACCGGTAGGGCGCTCGGGGTGCCCGTCTACGTGAGCCCGGTAGCGCCGGTCGCCGCGCTGAGCGTTCCGGTGTACCTGCTGGCGGGAGCGATCGGGGCCGCCGCGGCGGCGATCGCGGGCTACGCGCCGCTGCGGGCGGCATCGGCCGCCGGCATCGCCGGGGCGACCGCGACCCTGCTGTTCTTCGGACTGCAACTCATCCAGGCCAACCCCATCGTGAGCTCATTCGCCGCCGCGGCGGCGACCGGTCTGGTCGGCACCCTGCTCGCACCGCGGCTGCGGGTGCCGCCGCTGGTGATCATCATGGCCGGCATCGTGCCGCTGGTGCCCGGGCTGACCCTGTTCCGCGGGTTCGTCCAGCTGGTCAACGGGCAGCCGACCGCCGGCGGAACCCTCGGCATGGCGGCCGGACTGGCGCTGGCGCTCGGCGCGGGTGCGGTGCTGGGGCCGTTGCTGGCGCCATCCGTGCAGCGCGAACTCGGCCGGTATCGGCGGCGCGTTCGGGGGGGTTCACGGCGCGAGGTCAGCTACCTGCGAATGCCGCAGCTCGCCGGCATCCGCTACGTCGGGCGCAGATCGGCTCGCGCGCGTTCGTGATTTCGCGCCGGCGTCCGCCACCCGCACGATCACAAACGAGTGCCCGGGCAGCACGGTGTGGTCGGCGCCCGGCACCGGCTGATCCCAGGCCAGCACCCGCTCACCGGGAAACGGCACCGACACCGGCTCGCTGCCCAGGTTGCAGGCGACGACATGTCGCCCACGGCGCATCGCGATCCAGCCGGTATCCTCGTCGTACTCGATCGCCAGGTGCTCCAGCCACGGGTCGGAAAAGTCGGCTTCGCTGCGCCGCAAGGCAATCAGATCCCGGTAGAGTCGGTGCAGCCGGGCATGCTCGCCGCTGCCGACCTCGCTCCAGTCCAGTTTGGAGCGTTGAAACGTGGCCGGGTCCTGCGGATCGGGAATCACGTCGGCGTCCCAGCCGTGTTCGGCGAACTCACGTTTGCGGCCCTGGGCGGTGGCCCGGGCCAGCTCGGGTTCCGGATGCGAGCTGAAGAATTGGAACGGGGTGGACGCCCCCCATTCTTCACCCATGAAAAGCATTGCGGTGTAGGGCGAAGTGAGCACGATGGCGGCCTTGACCGCGAGTTGTCCGGCGGACAGGTTCTGCGACGGGCGGTCTCCGAGCGCCCGATTGCCGACCTGGTCATGGGTGCAGGTGTAGGCCAGCAGTCGGGTGGCCGGGATCCGGGCCGTATTCAACGGCCGGCCGTGCCGGCGCCGCCGGAATGACGAATAGCTACCGGCGTGAAAGAAGCCGTGCCCGAGTGTGCGCGCCAGCGTCGCCAGTGATCCGAAATCGGCGTAGTAGCCCTGCCGCTCGCCGGAGACCGCGGCGTGGATGGCGTGGTGAATGTCGTCGTCCCACTGCGCGGGCAGCCCGTAGCCGCCGGCGGTGCGCGGCGTGATCAGCCGCGGGTCGTTGAGGTCGCTTTCGGCGACCAGCGACAGCGGACGGCCCAACTCGGCGGCGAGCCGGTCGGTTTC
>DASTNJ010000110.1:0-2407 GCA_035721065.1 Mycobacterium sp. | reverse complement strand
GGCGCAGGTGCTTGATCCCGACACCAGCGGGCTGCTGCAATCCTTCGCCGCCGAGTACGCCCGGCTGCGTGCCCACCGGGGGATGACCGAGGAGCGGGCCGGCGAGATCATGCGTGACGTCTCGTATTTCGGCACGATGATGGTGCAACGCGGGATCGCCGACGGGATGGTGTCCGGCGCCGCGCACACCACCGCGCACACCGTCCGCCCGGCATTCGAGATCATCAAAACCGCGCCCGGGGTGTCGACGGTGTCCAGCGTGCTCCTGATGTGCATGCCCGACCGGGTGCTGGCCTTCGCGGACTGTGCGGTGGTGCCCGACCCCACCGTCGAGCAGCTGGCCGACATCGCGATCTCGTCGGCGGTGACCGCCGCCGCGTTCGGCATCGATCCGCTGGTGGCGATGCTGTCGTATTCGACCGGTGAGTCCGGTGCCGGAGCCGGCGTCGAGAAGGTGCGCGCCGCAACGCAATTGGTACACGAACGCCGGCCGGATCTGCTGGTCGATGGACCGATCCAGTACGACGCCGCGGTCGATGCCAGCGTGGCCGCGGCCAAGATGCCCGGATCGCCGGTAGCCGGCCGGGCCACGATACTGGTGTTTCCGGATCTGAACACCGGCAACAACACCTACAAGGCGGTGCAGCGCAGTGCGGGTGTGGTGGCGATCGGCCCGGTGCTGCAGGGGCTGGCCAAACCGGTCAACGACCTGTCGCGGGGGGCGCTGGTGGATGACATCGTCTACACGGTTGCCATCACCGCGATTCAGGCGCAGGGGGATTCGCCGTGAGTAACGCGGTTCTGGTGCTCAACTGCGGGTCGTCGTCGATCAAGTTTCAAGTTGTCGACCCGGTGGCGGGGACCGCGCTGGTGACCGGGCTGGTGGAGCAGATCGGCGAGCCGGGCGGACAGGCCGCAGACCACGCCGAGGGCCTGCAGCGCGCGTACCGGACGCTGGTCGACTCCGGGCTGGATCTGGGCGGTATCAAGGCGGTGGGACACCGGGTGGTGCACGGCGGCAACCGATTTTATGCACCGACGCTGATCACCGACGAGACGCTGGCCGAGATCGATCGGCTCGCCGACCTTGCCCCGCTACACAATCCGCCGAACGCGATCGGTATCAGGGCGGCCCGAGCCGACTTCCCGGACGTCCCGCATGTCGCGGTGTTCGACACCGGCTTCTTCCACTCGCTGCCCAGCGCCGCGGCGACATATGCCATCGACCGTGCTGTCGCCGAGCGGTACGGCGTGCGCCGCTACGGATTCCACGGCACATCGCACGAATACGTGTCCGGCGAAGTAGCCAGCCTGCTGGGCCGCCCGCTGGATGAGCTGAACACCATCGTGTTGCACCTGGGCAACGGGGCGTCGGCATCGGCGGTGCGCGGCGGGGTTGCGGTGGAAACCTCGATGGGGCTGACCCCGCTGGAGGGCCTGGTGATGGGCACCCGCAGCGGTGACATCGACCCCGGCGTGCTGCTGCACCTGCGGCGGACCGCGGGCATGACGATCGAGCAGCTTGACGAGCTGCTCAACCGGCGCTCCGGGCTGAAGGGACTGTGCGGCGTCAACGATTTCCGTGAACTGCGCGCGCAGGTCGAGGCCGGTACGGAGGTAGCCGTTCTCGCTTACGACGTCTACATCCACCGGTTGCGCAAGTACGTCGGCGCGTATCTGGCGGTGCTGGGCCGCGTCGATGCGATCGCGTTCACCGCCGGCGTCGGCGAGAACGTCGCCGCGGTGCGCGAGGACGCACTGTCCGGCCTGGATCGGCTCGGCATCACCGTCGACCCCGAACGTAACCGGTCCGGGTCCGGCGCGCGGGTGATCTCACCGGCCGGATCGCCGGTCACCGTGCTGGTGGTGCCGACTAACGAGGAACTGGCCATCGCCCGTGCGGCTTGGGAATTCGTTTAGCGTGGGCCTCGCGGCGCCGGTAGAGCTCGCAGATTGTGGACGAACCGCGAACTGTGGACTAAGCGTCTACCCGGGCGAACTGACCGAGCCGGTACTGCTCGACACAGGATGCTCGCCTGACCTTGCCGCTGGTAGTGATCGGAATCGCGCCAGGGGCCACCAGCACAAGGTCCGCGACACTCAGCCCGTGCGAGTTCGACAGCGCCGAGGTGACCTCACGCTTGACGGCGTCGAGCTTGTCCAGCACCTCCTGGGGGGAGTCACCGCGCTTCCTGACTTCGACGATGACCACCAGCTTTTCGATGTGACCGTCGGGGACCGAGATCGCCACGCACCGGCCGTTGGTGATCTCCTGGACCGTCGCCTCGATGTCGTCCGGGGAGTGGTTGCGGCCGTACACGATTAACAGATCCTTGATGCGGCCGGTAACGAACAACTCGCCGTCGAGGAAGAAGCCCAAATCTCCGGTTCGCAGCCAGGGCCCCTG
>DASTNJ010000109.1:0-26777 GCA_035721065.1 Mycobacterium sp. | reverse complement strand
CTCGGCCAGCCGAGCGGTCCAGCGAGTCACCGCCACCAGCACGTCGTCGCCGCGCCGGAACGCCAGCAGATGCTCGGTGGCCGGGCCCGCGGCCAGCACCGGGTGGTAGCCACCCCGCAGGAAGGAGTCCGGGCGGGCCCGTCGCACCATGAGCGCAGCATTGAGCACCCGCATCTTGGGGTGCTGCAGCGACGCCAGCGCTTCGCGCCTCGCCTGGTAGTCGACCGGACGCCGATTGTCGGGATCGACGAGACTGTCCTCCCACAGTTCGGTGCCCTGGTACACGTCGGGTATGCCCGGCGCGGTCAGCGTCAGCAGCTTCTGACCCAGTGACGCGGCTTCGGCGTGCGGGGCGAGTCGGGCGACGAGCCCGGTCAGCTCACCGGCGACCGCACCGTCGAGCACGGTGTCCAGCCAATCGTGCACCGCCTGCTCGAAGCCGGAGGCGGGGTTCTCCCAGTCGGTGCGCAACCCGGCTTCCCGAATCGCCTTCCCGGCGAAACCGTGCAGCCGGCTGCGAAACTCGTCGGTGACGATCCCGTTCGACGGCCAGGCACCGAAGATGTTCTGCCACAAAAAAAGTCCGGTCGCATCGTCGGGGGAGCGCGCCATCTTCTCCCAGCGGGCGACGGATTGCGTCCACAGCTGCGGCACCTGCGACAGCACCCCGATCCGGGCCCGCACGTCTTCGCCGCGCTTGGTGTCGTGGGTGCTGGTCGTGGTCATCGCCTGCGACCACCATCTCGACCGGGCCGCAGCTCGGTCGTGGAACTCCGCGGCGCCGACTCCGAATCGTCGCGGGTCGCCGCCGATCTCGTTGAGCGACACCAACGTCGCATCCCGATAGAACAGGAATCCTTCGAACGCGGTCGCCGTCACCGCCCCGCACAGCTGCTGCAGCCGTACCGCCGGCTCGCCGCCGTCGGCGATCGCGGCGCTGATCAGCTGCAGCGCGGTCGCGAGTTCGGGTGCGTTCTCCTCGGTTTCGGCCAGCACGGCCGGCATCATCGCGGCCAGCCCGCGGTAGTCGCATCGGTACACCTCCAGCCGGCTGAGCACGGCGGTCAGCGCCTCGTCGAGGTGCGGGTGGTCGGCACCGGCCGCCGCCACCACCGATCGCCGCAGCCGGTGCAGTTCGTTGCGCAGCGGGCCGGTGGCCGCGGCGGTTCGCAGATCGCGCAACACCTTCGGCTTGTCGTGGTAGAGCGCACCCGCGGATGCGGCGAGCGCGGTGAGCGGCGGAGCACCGGCCGGGTCGATGAACACCCCGCCGACCTCCCGCAGGGCGTCGTAACCGGTTGTGCCGGCCACCGGTAAGCCGGGCTCCAGCGACTCCTCGACGGCCAGCGCCTTCTCCACCACGATCCATGCGTCCGGGCCGACAAGCCGGCGCAACCAGGCCAGATAGCCCGCGGGGTCGGTCAGCCCGTCGAGGTGATCGATCCGCACCCCGTCGACCAGCCCGTCGGCGAACCAGCGGCCCACTTCGGCGTGCGATGCGTCGAACACCGCGCGGCCTTCCTGGCGCAGCGCGGCCAGCGACGAGATCGAGAAGTAGCGGCGATAGCCACACAGCCCGCTTCGCCAGCCGATCAGCCGGTAGTGCTGCCGCGCATGTACCTCGGGTGCGGTGCCGCCGCCGGTGCCCGGGGTGATCGGGAACACCTGATCACCCAGCCGCAGCAGATCGCCGTCAACCGTCAGCCTGGCGACATCGCTATCGGATTCCAGCACCGGCAACAGGATCCGTCCGTCACCCAGATCCCAGTCGATGTCGAAGAAGGACGCATACGGTGAGGATCGGCCGTGGCCGAGCACATCCCACCACCACGGGTTCTGTTGCGGCACACCGACTCCGACGTGGTTCGGCACGATATCGACGATCAAGCCGATGTTCCGCTCGCGCGCGGCCTCCGACAGCCGGGCCAGTCCTTCGGGACCACCCAGTTCGGCGGAGACGGTGGTGGGGTCGGCGACGTCGTAGCCGTGGCTGGACCCGTGCACCGGGGTCAGGATGGGTGACAGGTATACGTGCGTGATGCCCAGCCGGTCAAGATAATCCAGCAGATTCTCCGCGTCGGCGAAGGTGAATCCGAATCCGCTGTCCGGTCCGCGCAGCTGCACCCGGTAGGTGGACAGGACCGGAGTACCCATGCGTCAGGCCGTCTTCCGGAACACGATCAGCGATCGGTTCACCAGGGCGATCGTCTGGCCGGCGATGACCACCATCTCGGTGGCGCCAGTGGGGTCGTTGGTGTCCAGCACGCCGGTCCACTGCTGCGCATAGTCGCCGTTCGGCGTGCAGAAGTCGACGGGATGGTCGGCGGAGTTGAAGCACAGCAGAAATGAGTCGTCGACGATCCGCTGGCCACGGGCGTCGGGCTCCGGGAGCGCCTCGCCGTTGAGGAAGACCATCACGCACCGGCCCAGCTGGCTGTCCCAGTCCTGCTGGGTCATCTCGTGTCCGGCCGGCGTCAGCCAGGCGATGTCGCGGGTCTCGTCGCCGCCGCGAATCGGCCGGCCCTCGAAGAATCGCCGCCGGCGCAGCACCGGGTGGTCGGCGCGCAACCTGGTCACCAAGCGGGTGAACGCCACCTGGTCGGCGGCGCTCTCGGCCAGCGACCAGTCCATCCAGGACAGCTCGGAGTCCTGGCAGTACACGTTGTTGTTGCCGTGCTGGGTGCGGCCCATCTCGTCGCCGTGCGCGATCATCGGGGTGCCCTGGGACAGCATCAGGGTGGCCATGATGTTGCGCATCTGCCGGCCGCGCAGTGCCAGGATTCCCGGGTCGTCGGTCTGGCCTTCCACACCGCAGTTCCAGGACCGATTGTGGCTCTCCCCGTCCCGGTTGTCCTCACCGTTGGCCTGGTTGTGTTTGTCGTTGTAGGACACCAGATCCGCCAGTGTGAAGCCGTCGTGGCAGGTGACGAAGTTGATGCTCGCGCTGGGACGCCGGCCGGTCGCCTCGTAGAGATCCGACGAACCGGTCAGCCGCGAGGCGAACTCGCCCAGCGTCTCGGGCTCGCCGCGCCAGTAATCGCGGACGGTGTCGCGGAACTTGCCGTTCCATTCGGTCCACAGGCCGGGGAAGTTGCCGACCTGGTAGCCGCCCTCGCCGACATCCCACGGTTCGGCGATCAGCTTGACCTGGCTGACCACCGGGTCCTGCTGGACCAGATCGAAGAAGGCCGACAGTCGGTCGACGTCGAAGAACTCACGGGCCAGTGTCGCAGCCAGATCGAAGCGGAACCCGTCGACGTGCATGTCCAGTACCCAGTACCGCAGCGAATCCATGATCAGCTGCAGCGTGTGCGGATGGCGAACGTTGAGGCTGTTGCCGGTGCCGGTGAAGTCCTTGTAGAACCGCGGATCGTCGTCTTCGAGCCGGTAGTAGGCGGCGTTGTCGATGCCGCGGAATCCGATCGTCGGACCGAGGTGGTTCCCTTCGGCGGTGTGGTTGTACACCACGTCCAGAATCACCTCGATACCCTCCTCGTGGAAGCCGCGCACCATGGCTTTGAACTCGGCCACGGCGGCGCCGGCCTGATGGTTCGCCGCGTACTGAGTGTGCGGGGCGAAGAAGCCGAAGGTGTTGTAGCCCCAGTAGTTTCGCAAGCCCAACTCGAGTAGACGGTCGTCGTGCAAGAACTGGTGTACCGGCATCAGCTCGATCGCGGTGACGCCCAGCGATTTGAGGTGGTCGATGATCACCGGGTGGGCCAGCCCGGCGTAGGTGCCGCGCAGCTCCTCGGGGATGCCCGGGTGGGTCTGCGTCATGCCTTTCACATGCGCCTCGTAGATGACCGTCTCGTGATACGGAGTGTGCGGCGGCCGGTCGTGCGCCCAGTCGAAGAACGGGTTGATCACCACGCTGGTCATCGTGTGTCCCAGTGAGTCGACCATCGGCAGCGGGCCGGCACCGGCGTCGTCGCCGGCGTCCTGTGTGGCCGGGTCGGCCGCCAGGTCGTAGGAGAACAGTGCCTGGCTGAAGTCGAAGTCGCCGTGGAACGCCTTGCCGTACGGGTCGAGCAGCAGCTTGCTGGGGTCGCAGCGGTGCCCGGCGGCCGGGTCGAACGGGCCGTGCACCCGGAACCCGTAGCGCTGTCCGGGGGTGATGTTGGGCAGATACGCGTGCCAGACGTGCCCGTCGACCTCTTCCAGGCGGTGCCGTGCTTCGGTGCCGTCCTCGGCGATCAGGCACAGCTCGACTTTCTCGGCGACCTCGGAGAACAGCGAGAAATTCGTGCCCGCACCGTCATAGGTGGCACCCTTCGGGTAGGGAGCGCCCGGCCACACGGTGCTCAGTACCGGAGCCGTCGTGCCGGTGGGTGCGTTCGGTGCCATCAACCGAACCTATCCGGGTCCGCGGCGGAATCGGTGACGACTCACCACCAGCCGGTGGCTTTGGCCATCTGCCTGCTCAATTCGCCGGCCATGGTGCGCATGTAGGTGGCGGACAGGTGATGCGAGTCGTGGTAGATCAGAACGTTGCCTTCCACTGCGCGGCAGATGTCGGCATCGCACACCGCGTCGGACATGTCCAGCGGTTTGAGCAGCGGGAACTGGCGCACGAAGTCGAGGGTGGGGTTGTGGTCGGCCAGCACCTCGGAGCGCTTGATGCCGCACGACACCGCGTCGCCGCCGGAGGCCAGGCAGTCCGCCGGCTCGAACGGATTGCCGTCGCGCACCAGCCACGGCGTGTCCCGCATGCCCAGGATCGGGATGTGCTTGTCGGACAAAGATTTCCAGATGCCGATATAAGTTCCGGGCATCACGTCGCCGGGCTTGATGTTCCACGGCCGGGTCGAGGTGGTGAACACGAAGTCCGGGTGGTCGACGATCAGCTTGTCCATGGTCTTGCCCACCCAGTCGTAGCACTGCGGGTACGGGGCGTTGTTGCCCATGATCAGCGGAACCTTCTCGGTGGACAGCGGGCAGCCCATCTTCAGGTAGGTGGTCACCTTGAAGTGGTGCCTGCGGCCGAGCATGTCCAGTGCGGGCAGCCAGTGTTCGGCGTGTGACCCGCCGGCCAGCGCGATGGTCCGGGTGGCCTCGGTGTCGCCGTACACGCAGTTGATCAGCGCCGGGTCGGTGAAGCTGCTGATGCAGCCGTCCCGAGTGGACGAGGGGAGATCCTTCTTGGCCTCCAGGATGGTGGGACGCATCCGCAGCTTGGGCACCCGCATGTGCGCGGTGAGCGCACGCGAGCCCGGGTAGTCGTCCCTGCTGAGCGCGACGAGCTCGGTTCCCGAGGCGCGCTGCGTGATGACGTGCTCGCGCCAGCTGAAGGACGTCGTTGTCACTGCCACGCCCAGCAGCGTCACCACACACGCCAGCGCGGCTGTCGGGCTGGGCAGCCAGCGCGACCATCCGTCGAATGGCCGACCCTGCGGCGTTCGTTTCGGCACGCTCAGCACCGGTGTCGGTCCGGGACCGGCCGGTGCCCGGTAGCGCAGCGGCTCCTCGACGAACTTGCTGGTCAGATAGGCCAGAACCCCGGACACCGCCAGGATCGCAGCGCCGTCCACGAAATTGGCGTGCCGGTGGCCGGTGTAGGACAGCCAGAAGATCAGCAGCGGCCAGTGCCACAGGTACAACGAGTAGGCCATCGCGCCCAGGGTCACCAGCGGCGCCACCGCCAGCATCCGGTTCGGCCACGGCAGCCTGCCGCGCGCGCCGGGGTGGGCGTGCCGGTTCGCGCCGGCCAGCACGAACAGCACGGTGGCGCCGATCGGCACCAGCGCCCACGGGCCGGGGAACTCGCGGACGCCGTTGATCAGCGCGCCGCAGCCCAGGATCGCCGCCAGCGCGGCGACGGCGACCGTGGTGCGCAGCCACATCGGCCAGCGGATATAGGGGACCAGCGCCCCGGCCAGCGCGCCGATCAGCAGCTCCCACGCCCGGGCGAAGCTGTTGTAGTAGGCGATCGACTGGTTGGCCTGGTGCACGACGATCGCATAGCCGAACGACGCGGCCGTCAGCGCGCTGAGCAGCACGACGAACGCGGCCCGCAGCCGGTTGCCGAGCAGCCGGCGGAGCAGGTACGCGAACCCGAACACCAACGCCAGGAAAGCGATGTAGAACTGGCCCTGCACCGACATCGACCAGATGTGCTGCAGCGGGCTGACCGCTTCACCGGCCCGCAGGTAGTCGGCCGCGGTGTTGGCCAGCTCCCAGTTCTGGTAGTAGCCGAGGCTGGCCAGGCTCTGGTCGGCGAAGGTCTCCCAGCGGGTCTGCGGCTGCACCAGGAAGGTCAGCACCGCGGCCGCGGTAAGGACCACCACCAGGGCGGGGAGCAGGCGTCGCACCAGCCGGATCAGGTCGGGCACCGGCGACAGCGATGACGACGGGTTGAGGGCGACGCGCAGCAGTTTGCCGCCGAAGAAGAAACCGGACAGCGCCAGGAACACATCGACGCCACCGGACACCCGCCCGAACCACACGTGATAAACCGCGACCAGCGCGATCGCGACGCCCCGCAGCCCGTCGAGGTCGTGTCGGTAGAAGCCGCTTTTGCGGGTCCCCATCGGAGCGGCGGGAACCGGCCTCGGAACCGGAACGGACGCCGCCACCGACCGGGGCGAGAACAGGGCAAACATGATCGTCCGACAATTTACCGAATTACCACGTCAGATGGGCACTCCTGGCGCTGGGAATGTCGTCACAGTGTCGTCCTACCCGCGGCTGCCGCCGCGCTTACGGCCCGATGATGCGAGTCAGGTAGGGCATCATGTTCGACGTGCGCACCGGGGTGACCTCGACGGCGGGGCTGGTGCCCTCGATCATCTGCCCGTTTCCGAGGAACAGCGCGACGCTCTGGTTGCCGCCCGGCCCGAAGCAGATCAGGTCGCCGGGCCGGGCCTGTGCCGGCGCGACTTTCTGGCCGACGCTGCACTGGTCACCCGACCGTCGCGGCATTTTGATGCCGGCACCGGCGAACGCGTACTGGATCAGGCCCGACGAATCGAATCCGACCGTTCCGGCAGCCGGATAACCCGGTGTGACGGGGCTGGCCTGGGTTCCGAGCTGCCCCGGCATCCCGGTGCCCGCGACCATGCCGGGCAGTGCCGCAGCGATCCCCGGGATCGTCTTGGAATCCTCGCGGACGCCGTTGGTGGGCCCGTAGAAGTTGCCGCCGCCGTAAACGTAAGGCACTCCGCGCTGGGAGAGCGCGCGCTGGATGACGATCTCGATCGGCGAACCGGCACCGGCCGGCACCACGCGCGGATCCGCGGTCGCAAGACCGGGTTCGGCCAGCACCGGCGCCAGCGACAGGGCCACTCCGGCCGCAACACCCAACAGACGTTTCATGGGAATCTCTCTCTCCGCTGCCGTTCTTTCACAGCAGTCACATCAGTAACACCTGTCACGACAGTACCTGGCGCATACGCCTCCCTCCGACCGTCGGAGGTCGAATTCGCTGTACTGTGACCCGACGGTTACCGACGGCCCCGCGGATCATGCACTGTGGTGACGGAGGTCACCTGCAGTCCCCACTGCGCCCATGATGGCGACCTGCCGCGCCCGGCTCCGCCGCGCTTGCAGTCCCCATTACGCTCGCGGTGATGTCCCAGTTGACGCCGCGGTTGAGCCCAGAGCAGATCAGCGCGATCGACGCCGCGCACCTGTGGCACCCCTACAGCACCATCGGCGCCGAATCGTTCACCCCGCTGGTCACGGTCGGTGCCCGCGGTGCATGGCTGACCGTCGTGGTAGACGGCGCCCAGGTGCAGGTGCTGGATGCGATGAGCTCGTGGTGGACGGCCCTGCACGGGCACGGCCACCCGGTGCTCGACGCGGCGCTGACGGCCCAGCTGGGGGTGATGAACCACGTCATGTTCGGCGGGCTCACCCATGAGCCGGCGGCCCGGCTGGCCCAGCTGCTGGTGCAGATCACCCCGGACGGGCTGGACACCGTCTTCTTCAGCGACTCCGGTTCGGTGGCGGTCGAGGTCGCGGTCAAGATGGCGATCCAGTACTGGCGCGGGCGCGACCGGCCCGGTAAGCGGCGGCTGATGACCTGGCGGGGCGGCTACCACGGCGACACCTTCGCCGCGATGAGTGTCTGCGACCCGGACGGCGGCATGCACGCGCTGTGGAGCGACACGCTCGCGGCTCAGGTGTTCGCCCCGCAGGTGCCGAGCGGTTATGACCCGTCCTACAGCGCGGCGTTCGAGGCACAGCTGGCCGAGTACGCCGCCGAACTGGCCGCGGTGATCGTCGAACCCGTCGTCCAGGGCGCGGGCGGGATGCGCTTCCACGATCCGCGCTACCTGCGCGATCTGCGCGAAATCACCCGACGGCACGAGGTGCTGCTGATCTTCGACGAGATCGCCACCGGCTTCGGCCGCACCGGCGAGCTGTTCGCCGCCGACCACGCCGACGTCAGCCCGGACATCATGTGCGTCGGCAAGGCGCTCACCGGCGGCTACCTGAGCCTGGCCGCCACCCTGTGCGGCACCGAGATCGCCGGCACCATCGGCGTGCTGATGCACGGCCCCACATTCATGGCCAACCCGCTGGCCTGCGCGGTGTCGGTTGCCAGCGTCGAGCTGCTGCTGGGCTCCGACTGGCGCGCGGCGGTGGCCCGGATCGGCGACGGGTTGCGTGCCGGGCTCGAACCGGCCTGCTCGCTGCCGGGGGTGACCGACGTGCGGGTATGCGGGGCCATCGGCGTCATCGAGTGCGACCGCCCGGTCGACCTGGCTGCCGCCACCCGGGCGGCACTGCGGCGCGGCGTCTGGCTGCGGCCGTTCCGCAACTTGGTGTATGCGATGCCGCCCTATGTCTGCACACCCGACGAGGTCACCCGGATCGGCTCCGCGATGGTCGAGGCCGCAGGTGCACTAGCCTGAACGCTGTTCAAGGCGTAAGGGAGCATAGGGTGGCGCGCACGGAACTTTCCCCGTTGGCCTGGCTGGCCGAGGTGGAGCAGCAGCGGCGCTCGGCGGGGCTGCGTCGTGCGCTGCGGCCGCGGCCGCCGGTGACCACCGAGGTGGACCTGGCCTCCAACGACTACCTGGGACTGTCCCAGCATCCGGCGGTCATCGACGCCGGCGTGCGCGCTCTGCAGATCTGGGGCGCCGGCGCCACCGGCTCGCGGCTGGTCACCGGCGACACCGAACTGCACGGGCAACTCGAGGCGGCACTGGCGGATTTCACCGGGGCGGCATCGGGGCTGGTGTTCTCGTCGGGCTACACCGCCAACCTGGGTGCGGTGGCCGCCTTGTCCGGCCCGGGCTCGCTGCTGGTGTCCGACGAGCGTTCACACGCGTCGGTGGTAGATGCCTGCCGGCTGTCCCGCGCCAGGGTGGTGGTGGCCCCGCACCTCGACGTCGACGCCGTCGAGACGGCACTGGCCAGCCGCGACGAGGAACGGGCTGTGGTCGTCACCGACTCGGTGTTCTCCACCGACGGTGCGTTGGCGCCGCTGCGCCGCCTGCACGAGGTGTGCCGGCGGCACCGGGCCCTGCTGATCGTCGACGAGGCCCACGGCCTGGGGGTGCGCGGCGCCGGCGGTCGCGGGCTGGCCCACGAGACGGGACTGGCCGGCGAACCCGACGTGGTGCTCACCGCGACACTGTCCAAGTCGCTGGGCAGCCAGGGCGGTGTCGTGCTCGGGTGCACGGCCGTACGCGACCACCTGATCGATGCCGCGCGGCCGTTCATCTTCGACACCGGGTTGGCGCCGGCGGCGGCCGGCGCGGCGCTGGCTGCGCTCGGTGTCCTGGTCGCGGAGCCGAGCCGAGCCGACGCAGTGCTTCGGTACGCCGGCGTCCTGGCCGAGATCTGCGGCGTGCCGACGGCCCCGGAGTCGGCGGTGGTGTCGGTGGTCATCGGCGACCCGCAGGCCGCCCTGGCGGCGGCCGCCGCCTGCCTGGACGCCGGGGTGCGGGTCGGCTGCTTCCGGCCGCCGACGGTACCGGCGGGCACGTCGCGGCTGCGGCTGACCGCGCGGGCGTCGTTGACCGCCGAGGAACTGGACACGGCGTGCCGTGCGCTCAGCGGCGTGCTTTCCGGTCGGCCCGACCCACCGCGCACCGGCCCGTGACGGTCCTGGTCGTCACCGGCACCGGGACCGCCGTCGGCAAGACGATCGCCACCGCCGCACTGGCCGCCCATGCCCGCCGGGCCGGGCTGGACGTGGCGGTGTGCAAGCCGGTGCAGACCGGCACCGCGGACGGCGACGACGACCTCGCCGAGGTGGGCCGGCTGGCAGGGGTGAGCGAACTGGCCGGGCTGGCGCGTTATCCGCAGCCGCTGGCACCGCTGGCCGCGGCCGAGGCCGCCGGGACGGCGTTGCCGACCCGCGCCGAGTTGTTGGCGCTGATCACCTCGACCGACGCACCGGGCCGGCTGACGTTGGTCGAAGGGGCCGGCGGACTGCTGGTGGAACTCGCCGACGGTGTCACGCTGCGCGACCTCGCGGCGGATCTGGGGGCCCCGGTGCTGGTGGTCGTCGGCGCGGAGCTGGGCACCCTCAACCACACCGCCCTGACACTGGAGGCGCTGGAAACCCGCCGGGTGCGCTGTGCCGGGCTGGTGATCGGCAGCTGGCCGGTGCGGCCGGATGCGGTGCAGACCTCCAATCGTGATGCGCTGCAACGGCTCGCACCGGTGCGCGCGGTGCTGCCTGCCGGAGCCGGCGCACTCGACCCGGCGGCATTCGCCGCGATGAGCGGGTCGGCATTCGACCACGACTGGGTCGGAGCCCTGACCGGCTGATGGTGCACTCGATCGAGCTGACCTTCGACCGCGAGACCGAAGCCGCGGTGCGTCAGCTCTGGGATCGCCTCGCCGAAGCGGGCATCCCCAGCCAGGCGCCGGCGGCCCGCCCGCACGTCACGCTGCTGGTCGGCGAGCAGATCTCGACGGACGTGGACGCGCTGCTGGTCCCGCTGTGCCAGCGGCTACCACTGCCCTGCATCATCGGCGCGCCGGTGCTGTTCGGGCGAGGGAGCGCTGTGCTGGCCCGGCTGGTGGTCCCGACGGCCGAACTGCTGGCGCTGCACGCCGAGGTGCACCGGCGGTGTGTGTCGCATCTGGCGCCCGGCCCGGCGCCCCACTGCGTTCCGGGGGAGTGGACCGCACACGTGACCCTGGCCCGCCACGTCCGCGGCGGTGAACTGGGCCGGGCGCTGCGGATCGCCGGGCGCCCATCGCAGATCCGCGGCGGGTTCGCCGGGCTACGCAGGTGGGACGGCGACAAGCGTGTCGAGCATCCGATCGGCGGCTGACTGGGCGTGCAAGCCGTCGATCAGCAACCGCAGCCCGAACTCGAAGCCGGCGGCCGGATCGGCAGATTCCCGGCGCGGCGAACCCGCCGGTCCGTCGGCCCACTGCAGCCGGGACTGCTCGTCGGCGGTGGCCCCGAGCACGAAATAGACCAGGGTGCGCGCCGCCAGCGCGGCCCGCTCGACGTCCAGCCCGGCCTGCGAGGCGGTGTCGGCCAGCGCCCCGAGAATGTCGGCGACGCCGTGCGATTGTCCGGCCGCGAAACTCGCCGAGACGAGCTCGGCGCCGTCGGTGTGCGACATCAGCGCGGCGCGCATCCGCGTGCAGATCGCGGCGATCCGATCACGCCAGTCCCTGTTCGCGGCAGTGTGGCCGGCCGCGCAGACCCCCTTCAGCAACTGGTCGGCGACCGCGCCGAGCAGCTCCTGTTTGCTGGCGAAATGCCAGTACAGCGCCCCCGGGGTGATGTCGAGTTCGCGCGCCAGCCGGCGCATGGTCAGATCGGCGATCCCGTAGCGGTCCAGAATCGCCGTAGCCGCCGCGACCACATCGCGTCTGTGCAGTTGCACGCCGCTACCATAGCCTGAACACCGTTCAGGTCGGCGACGACGACCAGGCCAAAGACAAGGCCCGAGACAAGGGAGCACCAGTGACGCAGGCTGCCCAGATCAGCATCGACACCGATGGCACGGACATTCTCGCGGTGGCCCGCGAGCAGGTCCTGGGTCGGGGCCAGGGGCTCAACCAGGAGCAGGTGCTCGCGGTGCTGCAGCTCGGCGAGGATCGGCTCGAGGAACTCCTCGGCTTGGCGCACGAGGTGCGGATGCGCTGGTGCGGCCCGGAGGTCGAGGTCGAGGGCATCATCAGCCTCAAGACCGGCGGCTGCACCGAGGACTGCAACTTCTGTTCGCAGTCGGCTGTGTTCGACTCGCCGGTGCGCGGGGTGTGGCTCGACATCCCGGAGCTGGTGGAGGCCGCCAAGGCCACCGCGGCAACCGGCGCAACCGAGTTCTGCATCGTCGCCGCCGTCCGCGGCGCCGATGACAAGCTGCTCAAGCAGGTCGAGGACGGCATCGCGGCCATCCGCGGGGCGGGACTCGACATCCCGATCGCCGCGTCGCTGGGGCTGCTGACGCCGCGGACGGCCAAGCGGCTCAAGGAGATCGGCGTCCACAAGTACAACCACAACCTGGAGACCGCGCGGTCCTACTTCCCGAGCGTGGTCACCACCCACGAGTGGGACGAGCGGCTGGCCACCCTGGAGTTGGTGCGCGACAACGGCATGGAGCTGTGCTCCGGCGGGATCCTGGGAATGGGGGAGACGCTCGAGCAGCGTGCCGAGTTCGCCAGCCAGATCGCCGCACTGGACCCCGACGACGTGCCGATCAACTTCCTGAACCCGCAGCCGGGCACCCCGTTCGAGAACATGGAGCCGTTGCCGGCCGTCGAGGCACTTACCGTCATCGCCGCGTTCCGGCTGGCGCTGCCGCGCACCACGCTGCGGTTTGCCGGCGGCCGCGAGATCACCCTGGGTGACCTGGGCGCCAAGCGCAGCCTGCTCGGTGGCGCCAACGCGATGATCATCGGCAATTACCTGACCACGCTGGGGCGGTCGATCGACGACGATCTGGAGATGCTCGAGGAGCTGGAGATGCCGATCAAAGCGCTCAGCGCCAGTCTGTAAGTCCGATGGCCACCGAGTTACCGGCACCGGTCGGCGCCGGCGTCTACAACGTCCACACCGGTCACGCCGACGCCGAGGTGCCGGTGTTCGCCCGGCTGGGGCTGCGCCCGCCGCGGTTCTGCGCCGCCTGCGGCCGCAAGATGGCGGTGCAGGTGCGGCCGAACGGCTGGCGAGCCCGGTGTTCTCGGCACGGCGAAGTGGATTCGGCGGACCTGGACAACTGCCTGGGAGATCACCGGGACACCAGCCTGGACACCGGCTAGTGATGGCCACGGCGGATGACGCAGCGCCGCGCATCACGCACGGGGTAGCCGTCGGCATGGTGACGGCGGGCGCAGCCGTGGCCGGGGCCGTTCTCGGCGTGCTCTGGGCCCGGCTCGCGCCGCCGGCGCACGCGGTGGTGGCGCTCACCCACCAGGGCGATCGGGTGCAGGCCTATCTGGGCGACGAGGGCGATCATTTCTTCACCGCGCCGTTCCTGGCGCTGGGCCTGCTGGCGGTGCTGGCCGTGGTGACGGCCGCGCTGGCCTGGCAGTGGCGACCGCACCGCGGCCCGGCGATGGCCGCCGGGTTGGTGGCCGGACTGGTGGCGGCCGCGGCGCTGGCGGTGCTGGTCGGCGTCGCGCTGGTGCACCACCGCTACGGCGCCGTCGATATCGACACGGCACCGGTGACCCCGGAGCACCGGCTGTACTACTACGCGGAGGCGCCGCCGGTCTTCTTCGGTCATCTGCCGCTGCAGGTGGCGGCCACCCTGCTGGCGCCGGCCGCGGTCGCGGGCTTCGCCTACGCGCTGTGCACGGCCTTTACCGCGCGCGACGACCTGGGCGGGTATCCGCCGATCGAACCGCTCGCGGTGGAACCGGCCGCAGCGCCGCCCGGTGCCACAGCCGAGGTCACAACCGGCGGCGGCGTACCGCCCCACCGGTGACCACCTCGGCGAGGATCAGACCCAGCCGAAGGATGCCGACGTAGGTGGTCGGGTTGAGCAGCGCCGGCCAGCCGCTGCTCACCGGGTGGGTGGCCAGCGGAACGCCCGCGAAGCGGTCCCGCAGCCAGCGCAGCGACATCGGGGTGGACAACGGGTGCAGTGTCAGATGTTCGCTCAACTGATCGCGGTGGTAGGTGACCTTGGCCCCGCCGGCCGCGTAGCTGTGCGCCAGCGCGTCGGTGTCCTCGACCGCGATCACCGGATCGTGGGCGGCCTGGACCATCAGCAGCGGCGGCGTCGGCACCTGGGAGCCGAGCTTGGTGTCGTGGAGGACGTGCTGCACCGCCGGGGTCTCCAGGACTTCCTCGAACGGCTCCTTAAGGTAGGAGTCGAGATCCTTGTGCCGCATGTGCAGCACCGCACCGGCGGTCGTCATCGTCTCCAGGGAGCGCAGCATGGCTCGCCCGTCGTCGGTGGCGTATTCCTCAATCGTCCGCTGCAGGTCGGGGTAGGTCTGGGCCAGTGCGGCGATCATCACAGCCGGCAACCCGGCCCAGAACGAGCCGTTCAGCCGGCGCAGGGTGTGACCGGGATCGGCGACCGGCGATCCCAGCACCGCGCCGACGATGTTGAGGTCGGGCGCGTAGTCGGCGGCCACCTCGGCCGCCCAGCCGGTGGCCAGGCCACCGCCGGAGTAGCCCCACAGCCCGATGGGCGTTTCCGCGGGCAGTCCCAGCCGTTCGCTGCTCAACGCGGCACGCAGCCCGTCGAGCACCCGGTAGCCGGGCTCGTACGGAGCACCCCAGTTGCCGTTCGGACCCTCGTGGTCGGGCACTGACACCGCCCAGCCCTGCGCCAGCGTGGCCGCGATCAGCACCAGCTCGAACTGCGCGAATGAGCCGATCGAGCGCGCCCGCCGACGCAGCGCGTACGAGGGGAAACAGCGGCCGTCCACCGCGTCGATCGCGCACTGGTACGACACGATCGGGCACGGCCCAGCCCCATCGTCGGCGCGGTCGCGGTCCGCGGGCACCAGCACCGTGGTCACCGTGGCCTCCGGACGCCCGTTGCGGTCGCAGGTCCGGTAGAGCAGTTGGGTGGCGTGGATCCGCTGCGGGATCAGGCCCAGGAAGGCCAGCTCGACGTCCCGGGAGCGCAGGACGGTGCCCGGTATCGCGTGCTGGAAGCCGGCCGGCGGCTCGTAGAACGGGTCCTTGGCAGGTGGCAGCGGGCGGGTGCGGCGCTGCAGTTCCTGGTGGGGAACCTGTCCGAGCCATTCGACGTCGGCTTCTCTGGCCAGATTGTCAAAATCCACCAGGGCATTGTGTCTTAAGAGACCAGTAAGAATCCAGTCCGGCACACCGATGGGGCCGAAATCTCACCCGGCCGTGACCGTGGCCCGGCTCACCCGGGCGGGCGCAAGGCGGCGAATTCGTCGGTGATCCGCAGCTCCGAGTCGGTGAACCGGTACAGCGCCGCCGGGCGGCCGCCGCTGCGCCCGGACCGCGCCGTGCTACCGGTATTGGTGATCACGCCCCGGCGCACCAGCACCCGTTGCAGGTTGGTGGCGTCCACCTGGTAACCCAGGGCGGCGCTGTAGATGTCACGCAGCGTCGACAACGCGAATTCACTGGGGGCCAAAGCGAATCCGATATTGGTGTAGGACATCTTGGCGGCCAGCCGGATTCGGGCGTGATCGACCATCGGGCCGTGATCGAACGCCGTCGACGGCAGCGCGTCGACCGGGTGCCAGCAGGTGTCGGCCGGCAGTTCAGGCGTCGCCTGGGCCGGCACCAGACCGAGGAAGGTGGAGGCGATGGTGCGTGTGCCCGGCATCCGCGCCGGATCCGAGAAGACGGCCAACTGTTCGAGGTGAGCGATCTCACGCAGGTCGACCTTCTCGGCCAGCTGTCGCCGGGTCGAGGCCATCAGGTCCTCGTCGTCGCGCAGCACACCGCCCGGCAACGCCCAGCTGCCCAGTTGCGGCTCCCTGGCCCGCTGCCACAGCAGCACGTTCAGCTTGGGTGTGCGGGAGTCCGGGCTGCGGACCTGAAACACGACGGCGAGCACCTCGTGCGCAGTGCTAGTATGGACCATGTTTTCGATTGTAAGTCGAAAACTCGGCCGGGAAGGAATTACTCCTCATGACCACGCTGAACACCGCCGGGCCGCTGACCAGCCACCTGGCCGACCGCATCGTCACAACGCCCGGCGGCTACAGCGGGGTGGAACCCGACGACGAATGGGTGGCCGAGATCCGTCGGCTGAAAGAGCTGCGCAACGCGACCATCCTGGCCCATAACTACCAACTGCCGGCCATTCAGGACATCGCCGACTACGTCGGCGACTCGTTGGGTCTGGCCCGGATCGCCGCGGACGCCCCGGAGGACACCATCGTGTTCTGCGGGGTGCACTTCATGGCGGAGACCGCCAAGATCCTGTCCCCGGACAAGACGGTACTGATCCCGGACGCGCGGGCGGGCTGCTCACTGGCCGACTCAATCACGGCGGCGGACCTGCAGGCCTGGAAGGACGACCACCCGGGGGCGGCGGTGGTGTCCTACGTCAACACGACCGCGGAGGTGAAAGCCCTCACCGACTTCTGCTGCACCTCGTCGAACGCCGTCGACGTGGTGAACTCGATCGACCCGGATCGTGAGGTGCTGTTCCTGCCCGACCAGTTCCTCGGCCAGCATGTTCAGCGGGTCACCGGGCGGCAGAACATGGAGATATGGGCCGGCGAGTGTCATGTGCACGCGGCGATCAACGGCGACGAACTCGCCCAGCTCGCCGACACCTATCCCGACGCCGAACTGTTCGTGCACCCCGAGTGCGGCTGCGCTACCTCAGCCCTTTATCTGGTCAGCGAGGGAATCTTCCCGGAGGAGCGGGTGAAGATCCTGTCCACCGGCGGGATGCTCACCGAAGCTCGCCGGACCAGCGCCAGCAAGGTACTGGTGGCCACCGAGATCGGCATGCTCTACCAACTGGGTAAGGCCGCCCCCGAAGTCGACTTCGAGGCGGTCAATTCCAACGCGTTCTGCAAGTACATGAAGATGATCACCCCGGCCGCCCTGCTGCGGTGTCTGGTCGAGGGGGCCGACGAAATCGACGTCGATCCGGAGATATCCCGGCTGGCGCTGCGCAGCGTGCAGCGGATGGTGTCCATCGGCCAGTCCGCCCCCACCGCCAACTGACGGTCGGCCGACCGATGCGGATCGTCTGGCGCCAGCGGGCCGACGTCGTGGTCGTCGGTACCGGCGTCGGCGGGCTGTCGGCGGCGCAGGCCGTCCGGCGGGCCGGGCGAAGCGTCATCGTGCTCAACAAGGACACCCGGGAAATTGGGGTGACCGCAACGCATTACGCCCAGGGCGGGATCGCCGTGGTGCTGCCCGACACCGACGACTCGGTGTCCGACCACGTCGCCGACACGGTTGCGGCCGGCGGGGGGCTGTGCGATCCGGAGGCGGTGGAATCGATCGTCGCCGACGGCTATCGCGCGGTGACCGAATTGGCCGGCCACGGAGCACGATTCGACCGCGCGGCAACGGGGGAATGGGCGCTGACCCGGGAGGGCGGCCATTCGCGCAGGCGCATCATCCACGCCGGCGGTGACGCGACCGGAGCCGAGGTCCAGCGCGCCCTGGACCTCGCCGCCGCAGCACTGGACATCCGCCGGGGCCATGTCGCATGTCAGATCCTGTGCGACGGTGGCGCGGTGTCCGGCGTACTAGTCGCCAACAGCGACGGAATCGGCATCATCGACACGCCGTCCGTCATCCTGGCCACCGGCGGGCTGGGCCACCTCTACCGGGCCACCACCAACCCCGACGGCGCCACCGGCGACGGGGTTGCGCTGGCGCTGGGGGCCGGTGCCGCCGTCAGCGACCTGGAGTTCATCCAGTTCCACCCGACCATGCTCTACAGCGCTCACGCCGGTGGCCGACGCCCGCTGATCAGCGAGGCGGTTCGCGGCGAAGGCGCGAGTCTGATCGACGATCAGGGTCGTCCGGTCACCGCCGGCGTGCACCCGATGGGCGACCTGGCGCCGCGGGACGTGGTGGCGGCGGCCATCGACACCCGGCTGAAAGAGACCGGCGCCCACTGCGTATACCTGGACGGTCGTACCATTCTGGATTTTGCGAACCGGTTTCCGACCATTACCGCCAGTTGCCGGGCGGCGGGCATCGATCCGCAAACCCAGCCCATCCCGGTCGTTCCGGGTGCGCATTACAGCTGCGGCGGAGTGGTCACCGACGTCTGCGGGCGCACCGACCTGCCCGGACTGTTCGCTGCCGGGGAGGTGGGGCGCACCGGTATGCACGGCGCCAACCGGCTGGCCTCCAACAGCCTGCTGGAGGGCGTGGTGGTGGGCGGACGCGCCGGTACCGCCGCCGCCGCGCACTCGGTGTCGGCCGGTCCGGTGGGCGCGGCGATGCCGGAGGTGGCCGACCGGCCGGCCCTGGATCGCGCCGCACTGCAGCAGGCGATGTCGCGCGACGCCTCGGTGGTCCGAGACGCCGACGGCTTGCGGCGGCTGGCCGGCCTGTTGTCGTCGGCCACACCCCGCCCGATCGGGCGTCTCATCGACTTCGAGGACACGGCGCTGACCCTGACCGCCCGAGTGGTCGCCGCCGCCGCAGCCGCCCGCACCGAGAGCCGGGGCTGCCACCACCGGGCCGAGTTCCGCGGCGCCGACCCCGCCCAGGCCCGCAGCACGGTGGTGCGGCTGACCGATGACGCGCTCGCCGTCGAGGCGCCTGCGGCGGTCGGCTGATGTCGCTCAGCCAGACTGAACTCGCCGAGGCCCGGCTGGTCATCGCCCGCGGCCTCGACGAAGACCTGCGGTACGGACCGGACGTCACGACCGCGGCGACCGTGCCCGCCGATGCCGTCACGGAGGCCGAGCTGGTCCCGCGCGAAGCCGGCGTGGTGGCCGGGATCGACGTCGCGCTGCTGGTGCTCGACGAAATACTGGGCCGCGACGGCTACCAGGTGCTCGGGCGAGTCGACGACGGCGCCCGGCTGCAGGCCGGCCAGCCGCTGTTGAGGTTGCGGGCCACCACCCGCGGTCTGCTCACCGCCGAGCGCACGATGCTCAATCTGCTGTGTCATCTGTCCGGGATCGCCGCCACCACCGCGGCCTGGGTGGACGCCGTCGCGGGCACGAACGCGAAGATCCGCGACACCCGCAAGACGCTGCCCGGGCTACGGGCGCTGCAGAAGTACGCGGTCCGGGTGGGCGGCGGCGTCAACCATCGGATGGGCCTCGGCGACGCCGCCCTGATCAAGGACAACCACGTGGCGGCGGCCGGGTCGGTGGTCGCCGCACTGCAGGCCGTCCGGGCCGCGGCTCCCGAGCTGCCGTGCGAGGTGGAGGTGGACTCGCTCGAACAACTCGACGAGGTGCTCGCCGAACAGCCGGAGCTGGTGCTGCTGGACAACTTCGAAGTCTGGCAGACCCAGACCGCGGTGCAGCGGCGGAATTCCCGTGCGCCGGGCGTCCTGCTGGAATCATCAGGCGGACTGTCCCTTTCGACCGCGGCCGATTACGCCGGCACCGGGGTCGACTACCTGGCGGTGGGTGCGCTCACCCATTCGGTGCGGGTGCTGGACATCGGGCTGGACACGTAACGTTCGGCGCCGCGCGTCATCGGCGACCGAGTGCCGCCCGCACCCGCCCGTGGGCCCGGTCGAGCCGGGCGTCGGCCTCGGCCGCGTCGACACCCGCGAGCAGCGCGACGATGGCGGTCTTGGCGTGGCCGTCGGCGGCGGCGAGCGCTGCGGTCGCGGTCTGCTCGTCGACACCGGCGGCGTCGCAGACGATGCGGACCGCACGGCGGCGCAACTTCGCGCTGGCCGCCCGCACGTCCACCATCCACGGACCGTACGCCTTGCCGAGGGCGATCATCACGCTTGTCGAAAGCGCGTTGAGCACGACCTTCTGGGCCGTCCCCGCGGTCAACCGAGTGGAGCCGGCGAGGACCTCGGGACCCGTCGGCAGCTCGATCACCACATCGACTATGTCGCTGGCGGCCTCGCTGCGCCAGTTGTTGACGATCGCGACGGTCAGCGCACCCGTCGAGCGGGCGTGCTGCAGCGCGCCGAGCACATACGGCGTGCGGCCCGACGCAGTGATCCCGACGAGCGCGTCGAGCGGGCTCAGATCAGCGAGGTCGGCGGGGTCGAACACATCCTCGGCGCCCTCGACTGCCTCGGTCAGCGCCGCCCGCCCGCCGGCGATCACTCCGCACACCAACTCGGTGCCGAACGTCGGCCGGCACTCGGCCGCGTCGAGCATGCCGAGCCGCCCGGATGTCCCGGCGCCGGCGTAGACCAGCCGACCCCCGCGCTCGAGCCGCACGGCGATCGCCTCGGCGGCCGCCGCGATGTGTGGGACCGCAGATTCCACCGCGCCGTGCGCCGCACCCTCGGCGGCGACGAGCAGGGCGACGACGTCGCGGATGGGCCGCGCGTCGAGGTCGCCCAGCCCGGGCCGCACCGCCTCGGTGGCCAGTGCGTCCAGGCCGCTCAGCGGCGCCACCCCGGTAGCGACCGCGCCGGGCCGGTTTGAGGTTGTGTCCGCCTGCACGCGGACCACGTGCGGCTGGTGGATCGCCGCCAGCCGCGTCGCACCGTCGAGTGCGTCGCCGGCGGCGGGCGCGAGGGTGAGCCGCTCGCGCAGTGCCCCGAATCCCGCCAGGCCCCCGACCATCACCACCGGCCCGCCCCCGACCGCGCCGACGGTCTCAGCGAGTGCCCCGGCCGCGGCGCTGACGATCGCCTGCGCCACGGCGTCGCCCTCTGCCGCGAGGACGTCGGGGGCGAAGGAGGCGAGCGCTGCGACATCGGTGAACTGACCGGGCCAGGTCTCCGGGGCGCCGTAGCGGGCGCGGGCGGCATCGAGCAGCGTGGTGGACGGGCCGCGGCCGTCATGGGCGCGCAGCGCCGCCCGCAGCCCGCCGGCACCGATCCACGCGCCGCCGCCCTCGTCGCCCAGCCACGGGCCCCAGCCGTCGACGGTCCGCAACGCGCCGTTCGCCTCGATGCGGAGCGCGACGACGCCGGTGCCCACGATCAGCACGGTTCCCGGCTTCCCGTTCAGCGCGCCGGCGTGCGCAATCACCGCGTCGCCGGTCACCGCGACGTGCTTCGAGTGCAGCGACACCAGCAGCGCCTCGGCCAGCGCGCGCGCCGCCGCCGGCGCGGCCAACGCCCCGGCGGCGCCGACGATCACCTGCTCGGCCGGGCCGAGGTCGCGCGTGACTGCCAGGATCGCCGCCTCGGCGGCCCGCATGCCGCCGGGTGTGGCCAGACCGGGCGCGCCGGCTCCCTCAGCCCGCCGGCCGGCGATCGCGGCTCGGCATGACGTCTTGCCCAGGTCGACAGCGAGGATCACCGCACCCATCCTGCCTGTCATACCCGGCCGAAACCGTTCCGGACCCGGGGTGTTTCCCGATAGGCTCGCCGCGATTGTCCTCCGATTGAAAGCGTGTGATGGCCCCTGACGCCCTGCCCCTCCGGATGTTCGGCGCCGCAACCGGGATGATGCGGGCGGTGACCGGGCCGCTGTCCGGTCTGGTGCCGCGGTTCCGGCCGGGCAATCTCGACGACCGGGATCCCGACGCGATGCGGGAACTGCTGCCCGGTTTGTGGCTGCTGGTCAGCCTGTGGTTCCGGCCGGATGTGCGGGGACTGCACCACATCCCCTCCGACGGTGCGGCGCTGATCGTGGGCAACCACACCGGCGGCCTGGAATCACCGGAGGTGTTCATCTCGCAGCTGGCGATCTCGTCGTATCTGGGCACGCAGCGGGCCTTCTACCAGCTGGCCCACCGGATGGTGCTGAACTCACCGGTCGCCTCGATTCTGCGCAGATTCGGAACGGTCGAGGCCGACCCGGACAATGCCGACCAGGCGCTGTCGGAGGGCGCGCTGCTGCAGGTGTTCCCCGGCGGCGACTACGAGGTGTTCAAGCCGAGTTGGGAGTCGGCGAAGGTCGATTTCGGCGGCCGCAAGGGCTTCCTGCGGCTGGCCTACAAGCACGGCGTGCCGATCGTTCCGCAGGTGACGATCGGCGGACAGGAGACCGCGCTGTTCCTCTCCCGGGGGGAGTGGCTGGCGCGGTTGCTGCGGGTGGACCGATCGCTGCGGCTGAAGACCATCCCGATCGTGTTGGCACTGCCCTACGGGCTGGCGCCGCCGTTCGCGCCGTTCATCCCGCTGCCGTCGAAGATCGTGATCCAGTACCTGCCGCCAATCGATCTGCGGGCGGAGTTCGGTGACGACCCCGATTGGGATCTGGCCTACGACGCCGTGGTCGCACGCATGCAGGACGTGCTCACCGCGCTGCAGGCCGAGCGGAAACTGCCGGTGCTCGGATGAGGTTCGAACATCGGGTGGAGATCAACGCTCCGATCGAGCAGGTGTGGGATGCCTTCGCCGATCCGCTGTCGCTGGCGCGGCTCGTCGGCAGCGCGATGACGATCACCCCGGCCTCCGAAGGCCAGCAGCCGGGTCGCGACGCACGCTACCGGGTGCTGATGAAAATCGGTGCGGCGCTGGTGGGCGGCGACATGATCATCGTCGAGTACACCCGGCCCCGCGAGTTCGCCTGGAAGGGATTCACCGGGGTGGATCACCGGCTGCGGCTGCGGCTGCGGCCGGGTGCCGGCGGCTCCACCATGGTGACGCTGCGGTTCGCCTATGACGCGCCGGGGGTGCTGGGCACCGCCGCCGACCTGGCCGCCTACCCGCGCCTGCACTCGACGCTGGAACATGCGCTGACCACGGCCAAACATGAACTGGAGGAGGGGTCTTCACCGGCGGCCGGGTCGTCGCTGGTCGGCAGGCTGATGCACGAGGGTGTCAACGCGTGGGTGCTGGCCCGGGCGGGCATCATCCGGCCGATGATGCCCGACAAGCTGTTCCGGCTCGGCTGGGCGGCGCGAACCTGGGGTTTGACGCTGGCCACGGCGGTGTCGGCCGGCGCCATCCGCCATCCCGACGCACCGGTGGTCGTCGACGAGTTCGGCGCGCTGAGCTACGCCGACGCTGATCGCCGCAGTGATGCGATCGCCACCGGACTGCTGGATCATGGTGTGGCTGAAGGCGATTCGGTGGCGGTTTTGGTGCGCAACCACCGCGGCTTCGTCACGGCCGTGGCCGCGGCCGCGAAGGTCGGCGCGGACGTGCTGCTGCTCAACACCGGGTTCTCCGCGCCGCAACTGGTCGATGTCTGCCAGCGTGAACGGGCCAGCGCAGTGATCTGCGACGCCGAATTCGCCGGCCTGCTGGACAGCGGACCGGAGCACATGGTGCGGTTGCTGGCCGATCCCGATGCGGACGCCGACGCCGGCGCGCTCACGTTGCAGGCCCTCGCCGCGAGCTGGGACGGCTTCCGGCCTCCGGTGCCGGAGCGCTCGGGCAAGTTGACCATCCTGACCTCCGGCACCACCGGCACTCCGAAGGGAGCCAGCCGTGGCGCCGGCGGCGGTGTCCCCTCGCTGGATGCGCCGGCCGCCCTGCTGGACCGGATTCCAATGCACGCCGGAATGCGGATCGGCTTGGCGGCACCGGCATTTCACGCCTGGGGGCTGGCGAATTTCGCGATCGGGCTGGCGCTCGGGGCGACGCAGGTGATGCTGCGGCGCTTCGACCCCGAGGCATGGCTGGCCGAGATCGAACGGTCGCGCTGTCAGGCGTTCGTCGTGGTGCCGGTGATGTTGCAGCGGATTCTGGAGTTGCCGGAGCCGGTCCGCGCGCGATACGACACCTCGTCGCTGACGGTGGTGTCCGCGTCCGGTTCGGCGCTGCCGGGCGATCTGGCGAACCGGTGGATGGACGCCTTCGGTGACACGCTGTACAACCTCTACGGGTCCACCGAGGTGGCCAACGCGACGATCGCGACACCGGAGGATCTGCGCGCCGCGCCGGGCACCGCGGGCCGGCCCACCCGCGGCACCACGGTGCGGCTGCTCAACGCGCACGGTGTCGACGTGCTGCAGGGGCAGGTCGGCCGGATCTTCGTCGGCAACGCGCAACTGTTCGAGGGCTACACCGGCGGCGGGGACAAGGAGCGGATCGGCGGCCTGATGGCCACCGGCGACCTCGGCCGCTTCGATGCGGCCGGGCGGTTGTTCGTGGAGGGTCGCGACGACGAGATGATCGTCTCCGGTGGCGAGAACGTTTTCCCCCGCGAAGTCGAGGACGTGCTGGCCGGTCATCCCGCGATAGTGGAGGCGGCGTGCGTGGGGGTGCCCGACGATCAGTTCGGCCAGCGGCTGCGGGCTTTCGTGGTGCTGCGCGACGGACGGCAGGTCACCGAAGACGAGCTGAAGGACCTGGTCCGGGACAACCTGGCCCGCTACAAGGTGCCCCGCGACGTGCAGTTCCTCGCCGAGCTGCCGCGCAACGCCACCGGCAAGATCCTGAAAGCCGAACTGGCGCAGCGCTGAGCGCGTTCATCGGCCTTGCCGAAAACACCGTGAAGCTACCGATCAGTAATTTAAGCTCCGCTAAGAAACAAACTAAGTGCTGGTATAGACGATGGGGGAATGGTTGTGGGGGCTCGCAGGTTGCGCCGTCGAGGTCTGGTCCCATTGGTCGCCAACGGCGCCCTCATCGCGGTCACCGGTCTGACCGTCGTCGCGCCGGCAGCGCCAACCGACATTCGGGAGCAGACTGTGCGGCTCACCGGCGCCGACTCCCCGCTGGCGGGGTCGGAGACCGCGCTGATCATGGGCCCCAGCGGCATCCCGATACCGACACAGAGCTACGCCGACGCCGTCGACCGGCTGTTTCTGCAGCCGCTCGGCTTCACCGGCAAAACACAGATTCTGGCCACGCCGGAGGGCTTGCAGCCGATCACCGGTGTGAAAAGCCTCGGCGACGCCACCTCCAACGCCCAGGACGAGCAGATTCTGGACAACGCGATCATGGCGCAGTACACCAGCGGAGCCATCAGCCCAGACCACCCGCTGGCGATTTTCGGCTGGTCGCAAAGCACGGTGGCCTCCACCATGCTGATGTCGAAGCTGGCCAGCCAGGGAGTCCCCAGCGCGGATCTGCACTTCATCCTGGACGGCGACGAGGCCACCCCCAACGGCGGCGTGCTGGAGCGCTTCGACCTGCCCGCCGGCAGCAGCCCGAGCATCCCGAGTCTGGACATCCAGTTCACCGGCGCCGAACCCAACGATCTGTACCCGACCGACGTGTACACCTTCGGCTACGACGGCTTCACCAACTTCCCGCAGTACCCGATCGATCTGCTCTCCGACCTCAACGCAGTGCTGGGCATCCTCTTCGACCACCTGGGCTATCTGGGTGCGACACCCCAGCAGATCGCCGACGCCGTCCAGCTGCCCACTTCGGCGGCCGACACGTTGACGAACTACTTCGTGATTCCCACCGACAACCTGCCGCTGCTGGAGATCCTGCTGCTGATCCCCGGCATCGGAAAACCGCTCTACGACCTGCTGGCGCCGGACATGTCGGTGCTGGTCAACGTGGGTTATGGGAATATCGGCAGCGTCTCGGCCGACGGCCTCATCACCGGCGGCTGGAGCCCCACCGACGCCGACGTGGCCACCCCGATGAGCTTCCTGCCGCCGGCCAGTGTGCTCGCCCAGGTGCCGCAAGCCCTGGCCGCCGGCTGGCAGCAGGGGGTCACCGCCGCGATGAGCGATCTGCAGCACCCGGAGAGCTACTCAACGGTCCTGGACAACTCGCAGCTGTCGACGGTGGTGGCATCGGCGAACGCGGTGGGCTGGACCGATGCCACCAGCCCGTCGCAGCTACTGTCAGACCCCACCGAACTGATGAGCCTGGTCAAAACCGTGCTCAGTGAGTTCGCCAACTTCCCGGTCTCGAATGCGACCATCACCTCATCGCTCACCGACATCATCAACGACCTCACCGGTACCGTCTCCAACGACTACTCGGCCCTGCTCCCGCTTGCCGACACGGCCACCGCACTGCTGGTCAGCATGCCCGCCTACGACGCTCAGCTGTTCGCCTCCGAACTGGCCGACGGGAACCTGCTGGCCGCCATCGGCGACCCGATCGCCGCCGACACCGCACTCATCCCGCTGGCGGGCCTGTTCGGCCTATCCGCGCCACTCATATCGGGATTGGGCACCCTGGTCAACTTGGGAGACCTGATCCCGGGAGCCTGATCCGCGGCAGCGGTAGCGAACCCGTCCTCAGCTGATGTCGGCGACGAGGATCGCCACCCGGCGGCCCTGCAGCCGGATCGCGGCCGGAAGCGACTTGTCGGCGGCGCCGACCGGAACGATCCGCGGGTTGGTCAGGTGTATCTCCCGCCGGGACAGCCGCACGTCGGCCTCACCGGCGGCCAGCACGTTTTTCACCCAGTCGGCCTTGCCGTGGCCCAGCGCGATCGCCAGCTGGCTGCCCTTGCGGTAGGTGGTCACCGGGGTCTCGTAGACCTTGCCGGACTTGCGGCCGCGGTGCTTGATGATCGAGGTTCCCGGCAGGAAGCGGGCGGCCCGTTTCACCACCGGGTTCATGTATTTGATCTGCAGCCGGTCCAGCCACGGCGGAAAGATCACCGGGAGGCTTGAGGCGCTGCTCGCGTCGTCCTTGGCGGCCATGGCGACTCCGTTCTCTTCGATCAGGCGTGTGCGGTCACTGTACCGACCGGGCTCACGCCGCCGGGCCGGTGATGTCGGCGACCAATATCCCGACCCGCCGGGCCCCCAGCCGCACGATCAGCGGCAGGTAGCTGACGTCGTCGCCGATCGGCACCAGCCGCGGATTGGTGATGTGCACGTCACCGGCGAACATGTGTACGTCGGCCTCACCGGCGGCCAGCACGTTCTTGACCCAGTCGGCCATGCCGTGGCCGAGCATCACCGCGAACAGTGAGCCCCTGCGGTATCCGCGCACGACGGTCTGGTAGTCCCG
>DASTNJ010000108.1:0-58542 GCA_035721065.1 Mycobacterium sp. | reverse complement strand
GGGACTACGCACCCAGCTTGTCATTACGGCCGATGCGGATGCACCACACCCAGTCGGCTCGGCCGGCTGAGCGGGTGCGGACCGAGGCGATGTCGATGACCAGCCGCACTACCCTCAGCTGCAGATGCGCTGCGCATTCCTGAGCACGTCACTGCCAAACATCTCGGCAAACCGCAGGTAAGGCCCTGAAGCCCAACGTGTGGACTAACCGATCTGCCGCAGTCAAGGGGGTAGATTCCGGACTTGCCACCAAGGTCGGCTCAGTCTGCCGTTTCGGTTGCGCCCGATCGGCAAAACGACTGGTGAAAGCATCGGCGAAGGCATGGGGTGTTGTTTGGAACACGTGAGATAGGCCGACTTGTTGTGTTGAAGCTGCACAAGCGGTAGCAGCACCGTCTCGTCGCGGGGTGGGCTGCTCCGTCACGCCCCGATGCGGCCGAGGTACTCATCGAGCGCGCGGCGCATGACCTCGCTGGGTGTGGTGTGTTCGGCGGATACATGGGCGTCCAACCGCCTGTTCAATTCAGCGGGCAGCCGTAGGGTGCGCGTCGGGCTGGACCCCCGGCGGCTCTCACCGGCCGGGCGGCCCATCCGCAGCGTCGATCCCATCTCCAGGGGGCCGGCAACCGTGTAGTCACCGGACTCGACGGCGTGGCTCATCTCGGCGTAGTCCTTCGCACTCCGCTTAGCCATCGTCAGTTTTCCTTTCCGTACTGCGGACCGATGAACGGTCGTTGCGTCGCCACCTGACCCCGAAGATCGATGGCGCCTCCTGAGGTGTCGTAGACGACATTCGCGGTCTTCTCGGTGAGCAGCATCGAATGGAACACTGCCCAGGTCTCTCCGTCCTCGTCCTCGGCGGCAACCTCGATCCAAGGTTCTTGCCCAACCCGGCCCACGAACATGTAAGAGTCCGCATCCGGATATGGCGTGATGATCGCGTACCGCAGAAGTGGATACGAGATCACCGCGCGCATCTCATCACCTGTAATGCTGTGCTGCCAGGCGTGGGGCAAAATTTCGATGCGCACACTGGACAAGTGTAAGACACTTATGGTCATCCGACAACGCTTGACGTTGAACGCCGCAGCGAAGCTCGCCGGCCGCCTTTACGGGAACCGGATGCGGGTAGATTCCCGACTTGTCGCAAACCTCAAGACGGTGTGTCGAACCAGGAAATTCGCTGGTCATACTGGGTGAGCGCCGACAGAGCATGCGAACGGTACTGCGGTGTCGTTAACCTACCCACTGTTCGAACGCTCGGTTCCTACGGCCGGTAGCCGCAGAAAGACAGAACGTATGTCATACGTTTGCCATACACTGAGCCAGTGACCGAGTTGCATTGGCCCAGCGACGCCGTCACTCACATGTGGGACGTGCACCGCACCACCGTCGAGATGGCAACCGAAGCCGTCAACGATCCCGACGCGGTGGGGTTTATCCCGACCTCAAAAGCCGATCGGGCAAAAGCAGTCGGTTCATTGGCTTCTCGCCGACTGCAGAACGGGTGCTCGTCGTCATCGTCGTCAGCCACCAGGGCCGGCAATACGGCGCGAATTGCTGGCCGGCCAACGCCACCGACCAGAACACCTACCGGGAAAGGAACAACCAGTGAACAGCGAGCTCAGCAATCTACTCAGTGAGGCGCGTGAGCTGGAAGCCGTCGACAGCTCGGAGTATGCGACTGCACCGACCATCCATCCCAACCGCGAAAAGGCCCAAACCCTCACCGTGCGCCTCACCGACGATGAGATGACCCGGCTGCGTGCCGCTGCTGCCGAACGCGGCCTACCGATATCAGCCGTGGTGCGCACGGCCATCGCCCACGAACTGGCTCCACCGCGTGACGATGAGACCCGGGCACTGATCACTGCGCTACATGATCACAACCTTGCCATCGTCAGAACAGCAAAGTGACTACGGCACAACGGTCCACGGTCAAGCCCGATGTGTAGCTGGCGCCTACAGGCGGCTGCGTCGCGAACCTGCGCAAGCGGGTAGGTTCCCGACTTGTAACCAAGGTGACGTCACTCTGCCGTTTCGAGCGTGGGGTGTTCAACAAAACAGCTGGTAAAAGCGTCGGCGAGGCTATGGGGTGTTGTTAGCGACATGCGAGGTAGCCCGCCCTAGTGGGCCTGCTGGCGATTCCGGTCCTGGTACCGACAGGGACGGCACCGACTCCGGCTACATTCCGCGAATCGGCGAGCGCATGTGCTGCGGATCGGCGAAACGAGTGTCGCGAATCGGCGAGATTGCTCTCGCGAATCGGCGAATTCGAGATACGCTGTTGTGGTGAGTGTGCCGTCCCACGTTGCTCGAAACCTGCGGCCGAGGCTCGAAGAGGCACTGTCCGACACACGGATCGTCGTCGTTCAGGGCGCGCGACAGGTTGGCAAGTCCACCTTGGCGGCCGAGATCACCCGCCAACGCGGCGGGCGACTGGTCACGCTCGACGATGACCTGACCCGAACCGCAGCGGCCGCAGATCCCTACGGCTTCGTTCGTCAGTTCCCAGACGGGCTGCTCACGATCGACGAGGTGCAACGGGTCCCAGAACTGGTCCTTGCACTCAAGGCCGCCGTTGACGCCGACCAGCGGCCGGGGCGGTATCTGCTCACCGGATCCGCCAACCTCTTGCAGCTTCCAGCGACCGAGGACAGTCTCGCCGGCAGGGCTGAGAGCCTCGAGCTCTTCGGATTCAGTCAAGGCGAACTCGCCGGAGTCGCCGAGACCTTCATCGACCGGCTGTTCGCCGGTGATCTCTTTCTCGGTCACGAAAGTGATCTGACCCGTCATGACTATCTCACCCGCGCCTGTACCGGCAGCTACCCCGAAGTTGTCAATCGACCATCGACCAGACGCCGAAATACATGGCTGGACAACTACGTCGACCGCATCGTCAAACGCGATGCACCTGACGTCTCCAATCTCCACCGCATCGCGGACCTGCCGCGGCTTCTGCGACTCCTGGCTGCGCGCAGCGCATCCGAGCTCAATCTGAGTTCCCTGGCCGCCGACGCCGAGATCCCAGTGCGCACCCTGCCGCCCTACCTCGATCTCCTCGAGACCCTGTATCTCATCGACCGCATACCGGCATGGTCGACCAACCTTTCCAAGCGTGTCATTGATCGACCGAAAGTCCTGCTCCTGGACTCCGGACTGGGCGCTCGCCTCGTCAATGTCTCGCCCGCCGGCGCCGGACCGAATGCCAACCCGGACGCGGCGGGGGCCATCATTGAGACTTTCGTGATCTCAGAGGTCCGGCGACAACTAGGCTGGTCTGAGCCGACGCCTCGACCGTTCCACTATCGCGATCGAGATGGTGCTGAGGTCGACCTGATACTGGAAACCGCAGACGGCCGCATCGCTGCGATCGAGATCAAGTCCGCGGCAACTCTGCGGGGCAGAGACACCCGCTGGATCACCCGACTCCGTGACAGCGTCGGCGCACGCTTCGCCGGCGGCCTCATCCTCCACACCGGCCCGCTAGCCCAGCCACTCGGCGACCGGCTCGCAGCCGTCCCGATCGACGCCCTCTGGGCTCTCAGGGGGTAGTTTCCCGACTTGTCACCAAGGTCGGCTCAGTCTGCCGCAAAAGACGTAACCCCGGCGATGTGGCCAGGCCAGTGATCGTTCCGGGGTCTTCGCCCACCAAGTCTATGGACCGATCTGAGCATGTCAAGCGGACCGGCCGACCCACCGCCGCAATGGCGCAACGCGGTGATCATCGACCTCTTGACGGCCGAACGGCTGCGGTCCTACTGCGCCGCGACAAGCGGTGACATCACCGAGGTCATGCGCCCGTGCGAGTGGAATACCGAAGCCGCGGCGGCGGTGATCTCCCTGATCTCGATGACCGAGGTTATCGTGCGGAACGCCTTGGATTCTTCACTGATTAGCTGGTCGCAGCGACGCCATCCGAGCATCTCGTGGTTGGACGCCGCTGATTTGGACACGCGCGGTCGGTCCGACATCGCACGAGCTCGCGAGCGAGCGAGTCGGCGCCGGCCTCACGGGGTGCATGGCAAGGTGATCGCCGAACTTCCGTTCGGGTTCTGGCGATTCCTGACTGCATCTCGATACCTGACGACGCTGTGGATTCCGGCGCTGGCAACCGCATTCCCGCATGGACACAAAGAGCTTGGTCAACGGCGCAAACTCGTCGAACAGCGCATGGAGCGTCTGGCATTCGTACGCAACCGGGCCGCTCATCACGAGCCGATTCACCAGCGCAATCTCGCCCGCGACGTCGATGATGCGGTAACCCTCATGGGTTGGGTTTCACCTGACGCCGCCGGATGGATGCGTACTCACGAGCATGTCACCGCCGAGTATCTGGACAAACCGCAGGCAGGACTCTAAATCCCGAGCGTGTGGACCGGCCTGATCTGCCACGACCGTGGGGGTAGATTTCCGATTTGTCACCAGGGTCAGGCATCTCTGCCCTAACTCGCAGGTCGCACTGGGTAAGTCAGGGTGAAGCGAGTTAACAGTCCTCACACGTCCCTAACCTACCCCCACGATTCAACATCGTAGACAAAGGTAGATATTTTCTTGATATCCTGGCTCCATGAAGTCGATCTCCGTCGGTGAACTGCGCCAGAATCCGGCTTCAATGATCGCCGACCTCGAAGGGGGCGAGTCATACACGCTGACCCGCCACAACCGCCGGATCGGCACCATCGTTCCCGCCGCCTCGTCGGCAGCCCTTATCCCCCGGAAGGCAAGCGGACCCGCACGTACCCGCACGATCGCCCGGCATGACCTCACCACGGCGTCGGCAATCGATGAGCTTCTCGACGAAGAAAAAGGGCTGTGGTGACTTACCACTATCTCGACAGCTCCGTCGCGGTACGTATCATGCTCGGCCATTCGGCCTCGGCGGCCCAATGGTTCGACAGCGCGACCGGCCGAGACGATGATCGTGTCGTTTCCTCACGCATTCTCCGCACCGAAATCACTCGCATATTGCGGCGAGAGAGCTTGCCGGTCGCCGACCGCGACCAGATTCTGGACTACATCGACACGATCCCGCTCGATCACGCCGTTTTGCAGGAAGCGGAAGCAATCACGCCTCACATTCGCACGCTCGACGCCATCCACCTCGCGTCGGCGTTGCGTTCCGGCATCGATGACCTAGTTATCACCACGCACGACGCGACGATGAAATCAGTGGCTGTAACGCTTGGGTTCCGGACCGCCGACCCGGTGGAATAGCGCCCGCCAAGCCGTGACCAGACCACCGACAAACAACTGAGCCACCCACCGGGATCGACGACTGACTCCCCCGGCGACGCCCCATCAACAGGCCGCGCCGACGATCCACACCGATATGAATCACGTCGGGCGCTGTTCGCCTCGTTGGACCCTCAAAAGAGTCGCCACTCAGGGGCCGCCCGGTGACGCTCAGGCGAGCTCGATCAGATCTCGGTAGTCGGTCGACCAGTGGTCCTCGGTGCCGTCCGGCAGCAGCAGCACCCGCTGCGGGTGCAGCGCCTCGGCGGCCCCCTGGTCGTGGGTGACCAGCACCACCGAGCCGGTGTAGCTGCGCAGCGCGTCGAGCACCTGCTCGCGTGACGCCGGGTCGAGGTTGTTGGTCGGCTCGTCGAGCAGCAGCACGTTGGCTGTGGAGGCCACCAGCCCGGCCAGCGCCAGCCGGGTCTTCTCGCCGCCGGACAGCGTGCCGGCCGGCTGGTCGAGCTGGGCGCCGCTGAACATGAACGCACCGAGCAGCCCGCGCAACTCCTGCTCGGAGGTGTCCGGCGCGGCGTGGACGGTGTTCTGCCACACCGTCGCCACGTTGTCCAGGGTGTCGTGCTCCTGGGCGAAGTAGCCGATTTTCAGGCCGTGCCCAGGCTCGACGGCACCAGCGTCGGGTGGCTCGACACCGGCCAGGATCCGCAGCAGCGTGGTCTTACCGGCGCCGTTGAGGCCCAGCACCACCACCCGCGACCCGCGGTCGATCGCCAGGTCTAACCCGGTGAACACCTCCAGCGACCCGTAGGTCTTGGTCAGCCCGGCGGCCATCAGCGGGGTGCGGCCGCAGGCGGCCGGCGTCGGGAACTTGATCCGGGCCACCTTGTCGGCCACCCGCTCCTCGTCCAGGGACGCCATCATCCGGTCGGCACGGCGCAGCATGTTCTGCGCCGCAACGGCTTTGGTGGCCTTCGCGCCGAGTTTGGCGGCCTGGGTGCGCAGCGCGGCGGCTTTGCGCTCGGCGTTGGCGCGCTCCCGGCGGCGCCGCTGCTCGTCGGTCGCCCGCGCGTCGAGGTAGCGCTGCCAGCCCATGTTGTAGATGTCGGCCTCACCGCGCACCGCGTCGAGGAACCACACCCGGTTGACGACGTCGGCCAGCAGCTCCACGTTGTGGCTGATCAGCACCAGCCCACCGGTGTAGGAGCGAAGGAAGTCGCGCAGCCAGCCGACCGAGTCGGCATCCAGGTGGTTGGTCGGCTCGTCGAGCAGCAGGGTGGTGCCGGCGTCACCCGAACCGCCGTTCTCGGCGGCGGCGAACAGGATGCGGGCCAGCTCGATCCGGCGACGCTGACCGCCGGAGAGGGTGTGCAGCCGTTGGCCGAGAACGCGTTCGGAAAGTCCCAGGCTGGTGCAGATCCGGCTGGCCTCGCTCTCGGCGCTGTAACCGCCGCGGGCGGCGAACCGCTCCTCGAGCTGGCCGTAGCGGCGGATGGCCCGGTCGCGTGCGGTGTCGTCGGCGACCTCGGCCATCAGCGCCTGCTGCTTCTCCAGGTCGGCGAGCAGGGTGTCCAGCCCGCGCGCCGAGAGCACCCGGTCGCGGGCCACCACGTCGAGGTCGCCCTCCTTGGGGTCCTGCGGCAGGTAGCCGACCTCGCCGCTGCGGGTGATGGCACCGGCGTACGGCTCGCCCTCCCCCGCCAGGATGCGCAGCGTGGTTGTCTTGCCCGCCCCGTTGCGGCCCACCAGGCCGATCCGGTCGCCGGGCTGGATTCGCAGCGCCGGCCCCTCGGCCGCCAGCAGGGTGCGCGCCCCGGCGCGGACCTCCAGGTCCGTTGCGGTAATCACGGGGCGTACTCCTGAACGGGGAAGGGGCTATTTGTCGTCGGTGAAGACCGGCGGCCGATTCTCGGCGCGTGCCGCGACGGCTTCCTCGAAATTGCCGGTCAGCAGGCGCACGTAGAGCTGCCCGAGCCCTTCAGCCTGCATGTGCCCGTCCAGACTACCGGCCTCCAGACCGCTCCAGAGCGTGCGCTTGGTCAGCTCGACCCCCGGCCGGGAGAACGCCGCGATCCGCTCGGCCATCTCGTAGCAGGCCGGCAGCAACTCGTCTTGCTCGACGACCCGCGACACCAGCCCGATGCGCTCGGCCTCGCCGGCGGCGACGTCGCGGCCGGTGAGCATGATCTCGAACGCCCGGGACGCGCCGATCGCCCTGGGCAGCAGGTAGCTCAAGCCCAGCTCGCTGGCGGTCAGCCCGTTGTTGATGCCGGCCGCCCGGAAGTAGGCGCCGGAGGCGGCGACCCGGATGTCGGCGGCCAGGGCCAGACACAGCCCGCCGCCGATGGCCGCGCCGTTGACCGCCGCGATCACCGGCTGATGCATCCGGCGCAGGGTCAGGATGACGTCGTCGAGCAGTTCCATCGACCGCAGCCCGTAGCCTGGCCGGGTCAGCCCGTCGACATGCGGCACCGGGCCGGCCGACTTGTGGTCGGCGCCCGAGGAGAAACCCCGCCCGGCACCGGTCAGCACCACGACCCGCACCGAATTGTCGTAGCTGACCTGCTGCAGAGCCTCTTTGAGCGGCACCATGACGTCGAACGCCATCGAGTTCATCCGCTCCGGCCGGTTGAGCGTCACTCGGGCGACCTTGGGCCGCGGGTGGTCGATCAGGACGAAGTCGGTTCCCAGGTCTGCAGCGGTCACGGGTTGCACGCTATCGCGTGCGCCCGCTCAGACCTCGGTCGCGCCCCCCTGGTCACGCTCGGCCTGCGCGGCCAGCGCCGCGTCGACGTCGAGGTCCCTGACCTGCTGCACCAGGTGCTCCAGCGCCGCCGGCGGCAGCGCTCCGGCCTGGTTGAACACCAGCTTGCCCTGCTTGAACGCCATCAGGGTGGGGATGGACCGGATCTCGGCGGCCGCGGCCAGTTGCTGTTCGGCCTCGGTGTCGACCTTGGCGAAGACGATGTCGGGGTGCTTCTCCGCCGAGGCGGCGAACGTCGGCGCGAACGCCCGGCACGGCCCGCACCAGGAGGCCCAGAAGTCGACCAGCACGATCTCGTTACCGGTGATGGTTTCGTTGAACTGCGCGGCGGTGATGTCTTGGGTAGCCATGCCTCGCCCAACGCGCGGGCCCGGCGCACTGTTCCCGGGCTGCGGTCAGCGGGTCAGCCCGCCGCTGGCCGGCGAAGAGATACATAGCGGGCTCACAGAGCAGCGAAAGCGGGCTGATAGCTCCAGCGGACACGGTAGAACTGGTCTCAATGCGGTCGCTGACCGCAACCCGGAAGTCCAGTCCGTTCCAGGATCGGAGAGGTATCGATGTCCGCCGTTCCCCTCTTGCCCCGCCTGGCGGTTCTCGCGGCCACCGGGGCCACCACCCTCTGTATCGGTGCGCTGTCCGTGCCGACGGCACGCGCCCAGGGCGACGTGGTCTTCGGCTCGGTCGCGTCGGTGTCGGGCAACACCCTCGAGGTCGCGCAGCCGAACGGGAGCGCGACGGTGAGCCTCACCGACGCCACGAAGGTCAGCGAGGCTGTCCAGGCGGGACGCGGCGAGATCACCGTCGGCAGCTGCATCACCGCCGGCCCCACCCCGGACAGCGCTCCGGCCGACGGCGGCGCGATCACCGCGAAATGGGTGTTGATCAGCACCGCGGTCGACGGGAAGTGCCCGCACCGGGACGGTTCGGGTCCCACGCCGCCCGCAGAACCCGCCCACCACTACGGAGTGCGCGGTGTCGTCGACTCCATCGCCGGTGACACCGTGAACGTCACCCGCACCGACGCTGCCGGTGCCACGTCACCGGCCAGCGTGACCCTCACCGACGCCACCCACTACAAACGGCGGGTACCCGCCACCGCCGCGGCGATCACCCAGGGCAGCTGTGTGGCCGCACGCGGCAGCCGGGACGGCAGCGGCGTGCTGCAGGCGACGCGGGTGACGTTCTGGCCCTCCCCCGAGGGGCAGTGCCCGCAGCCGGTCGGATAGCCCATCAGGTCAGGTCGTCGTGGTCGCCGCGCACCCACGCGGCATGCCGGTCGGCCGAGAACCGGACCGCCGCGGGGCCGTCGGCGTCGATGGTGTTGGTGAACAGCCCGTAGATCCGGTCGAACCGCAACCCGGTCAGCACGCCGGCGATCCGCTGCACCACCGCCGCCGACAGCGGGATCTTGTTCGGATAGCTGCGCAGGAAACCGACCGTGCGGCGGTCCGGGTTGGGGAAGACGGTGTCGCCGACCAGCAGCACGCCCCGCCCACCGGCCCCGGCGGACCAGCAGGCGACCGCGTTGCCCGGGAAATGGCCGCCGGCCTGCACCACCGTCAGGGTCCGGGTCAGCTGCAGCGTGTCCGACCAGTGGGTGATCACCGGGTCGGGTCGCATCACCCAGTCGGCGTCGGCCGCATTGACGTACACCGGAACCCCGCCGAGTCGGTGGCTCCACTCCACCTGGGCGCCGAACATGTGCGGGTGGCTGGCGACGATCCCGACGACCGGCCCGTGCCGCGCCACTTCCGCCACCGCGGCGTCGTCGAGAAACCCGGGCGGGTCCCACAGCACGTTCCCGTCCGGACAGCAGACCAGCTTTCCGACCTGCCCGATGCCGACCGCCGGGGCGGCGCCCACCCCGATCAGCCCGTCCTCGAGGGTGACGACGTTCGATCGCACACCCCCGGCGGACAGTTCGGCCAGGGTGGCCCACAACTGGCCTTCGCGCGGCACCCACTGCCGCTCGTCGGCACAGATCGCGCACACCCCGGACTCCATGGCCTGCTCGGCGTGTTCGACGCCGCAGGTCCGGCACACCCAGAACATCACCCAAGCCTAGTTGCGTGGACGGCCGCTACAGTGGGTACACGTTTGCATCGGCAACGGGGGGATCGGAGAAATATTGATGCGCGTGCTCAAGAATTCACTGGCTCGGCTCACGGTCGTGGCGGTCACCGGGGCCACCGCGCTGTCGGTCGCCGCATGCAGCACATCGAACACGTCGAACGATGCGAACACCGCGGAACCCAGCGCGTCAGCGAGCCCGCCCAGCGCCGCACCACCCAAGCCGCCACCGCCGCCGCCGATGGGCAAGGACGAAGTCGAAGGGCTGGTCCGATCGGTATCGGACAGCAGGATCGTGCTTGAGCAGCGGGACCGGTCCAACGCCACGGTGGACTTCACCCAGCAGACGATGATCACCGAACTCACCTCGGCTCAGCTGACCGACGTCACCCCCGGCAGTTGCGTCGATGTGGAGGCTGACACGGGCAGCGCTCCTCCGGGTGGTGCGGTCACCGCGCATTCCGTGACGATCAACCCACCCGTCGATGGCGGGTGCCCCCCGGCGGCCCCGGCGTCCGGCGCGTCTGCCGAAAGTCGGGACGTCGACGGCAAGGTCGCCTCCGTGACCGGCGACACCATCGATGTCACCAGCGTCGACCACACCGGCAAGACCGCCACCAGCACCGTGACCGTCACCGGCGCGACCACCTACAGCAAGCACGCGGTGACCAACTCGCAAGCGATCCAGAACGGCAAGTGCCTGGCCGCCCGCGGTACCGACAGCGACGGTGTGCTGCACGCGACGACGATCGACATCGAGCCATGCCCGCCGATGGGTGGCGGACACCGGCATCGTTTCCTGCCCTACATCCTGCCGTACCTCCCACGCATCCCGGCGATTCCGCACGTCCCCCACGTCCCGCACATCCCGGCGATTCCGCACATCCCCTGACGCCGACGCGCCGGCCGATGCGCCGAGGGTGAAGCTGTGGCGACTTTTCGGCGCTCGATCATCGCCATGGCTTCACGCCCGGTGTAGCGGGCTGCGCTCAGACGGTGAAGCCGACGGCGCGCATCATCTCGCGGCCGTCGTCGGTGATCTTGTCCGGGCCCCATGGCGGGTCCCAGACCCAGGTGAGGTCCAGTTCGGATACCAGGCCGCTGCCGACGGTGGCGTTGTGCACCTGGTCCTGGATCATGTCCTGCAGCGGGCAGGCCGGCGAGGTCAGCGTCATGGTGACCACGGCCACCGGGCCCTCGTCGCCGTGCCGGACCTCCAGCCCGTACACCAGCCCCAGGTCCATCACGTTGATGCCGATCTCCGGGTCGATGACGTCGTGCATCGACTCGTCGACCTCGGCGAGCAGTTGATCCTCCGCACTGATTTCGCTCATCAATCCATCTCCATAGGGGATCCGGCATCGGGCTTCGCCGATGCCTGGGTTGCCACGCTGGCTTCTGCCAGCGCGTGTCCTTGGGCACTGGCCCGCGCCAGTGCCGTTTCGGGCCGGGCGCCGAGGGCCTGCGCCAACGCATCCTTGAACGCCATCCAGCCCAGCAGCGCGCATTTCACCCGCGCCGGGTATTTCGCGACCCCGGCGAACGCGACGCCGTCGCCGAGTACATCCTCGTCGCCGGCCACCGTCCCCCGGGAGGACAGCATCTCGTGGAAGGCGTCGAAGGTGCGCAAAGCCTGGGCCACGCTCAACCCGATCACCTGGGTGGTCAGCACCGAGGTCGCCGCCTGGCTGATCGAGCAGCCCTGGCCGTCGTAGGAGATGTCGGCCACCCGCTCGCGGTCCTCGGACAGCGCCACCCGCAGGGTGAGCTCGTCGCCGCAGGTCGGGTTGACGTGGTGCACCTCGGCGCCGTACGGCTCACGCAGCCCCCGGTGCTGCGGGTGCTTGTAGTGGTCGAGGATCACTTCCTGGTAGAACTGCTCGAGCCGCATCGCCTTAAGCCCGCCCCGCCGAAGAAGACCCGAAGAAATCCACGGCCCGGCGCACACCGGCCACCAGGCGGTCCACCTCGTCGAAGGTGTTGTACACCGCGAACGACGCCCGGGCCGTGGCCGCGACGCCGAACCGGCGGTGCAGCGGCATCGTGCAATGGTGGCCGACTCGCACCGCGACGCCGTCGTCGTCGAGCACCTGACCGACGTCGTGAGCGTGTACCCCGTCGACGACGAACGACACCGGCGACCCGCGATCGGTCATCGACGTCGGCCCGATGATCCGCACTCCGGCGATGCCGGACAGCCCGTCGAGCGCGGCGGCCACCAGGTCGCGCTCGTGGGATTCCACGGCGTCCATGCCGATCGCGTCCAGGTACCGGGCCGCCGCGGCAAGCCCCACCACCTGCGATGTCATCGGGGTGCCGGCCTCGAAGCGCTGGGGCGGCGGCGCGTAAGTGCTGGCCGCCATCGTCACCGTCTCGATCATCGACCCGCCGGTGAGAAATGGCGGCAGCGCGGCCAGTAGCTCGCGGCGGCCGTACAGCGCGCCGATCCCGTTCGGGCCGAACATCTTGTGACCGGAGAACGCCGCGAAATCGACACCGAGCCCGTGCAGGTCGACCGGCTGATGCGGCACCGACTGGCAGGCGTCCAGCACCGTCAGCGCGCCGACCGCTTGTGCCCGGGCGACCAGCTCACCGACCGGGGTCAGCGCGCCGGTCACATTCGAGTGATGGGTGAACGCAACGACTTTCACCCGTTCGTCGAGCCGCAGCGAGTCCAGGTCGATGCGACCGGCCTCGCTTTCACCGTCGGTGATCCCGTACCAGCGCAGGGTCGCCCCGGTGCGGCGGGCCAGTTCCTGCCACGGGATCAGGTTGGCGTGGTGTTCGAGTTCGGTGGTGACGATCACGTCGCCCGGACCGACGGTTCGCTCGAAGCGGTCGTCGCCGAGCGCAAAGGACACCAAATTCAGCGCCTCGGTCGCGTTCTTGGTGAACACGAGTTCGTCGGCGTCGGCACCGACGAACCGCGCGATGTCCGTCCGGCCGTCCTCGTAGGCGTCGGTGGCCTCTTCCATCAGCTGGTGCGCACCTCGGTGCACCGCCCCGTTGGAGGTGAGCAGGAACTGCCGTTCGGCGTCGAGCACCTGCAGCGGCCGCTGCGAGGTGGCCCCGGAATCCAGGTAGGCCAACTGGTTTCCGCCACGCATGATCCGGCCCAGGATCGGGAAATCCGCCCGGATTTCGCCGAGACGAGCCGGGTCGAGGGTTGTGGAGCCGCCGACGGACAGTGTCACCTCAGGCTCCCGTCGTAGCCGCCTGCGGCGATTGCGAGCGCGGCAAAGCCGGGCGCGGCAGGTCGCCGCCGTTGGCCTGGGTGGAGAACCGCTCGTAGCCGTTTTCTTCCAGCTCGTCGGCGAGCTCCGGCCCGGCCGACTCGACGATCCGCCCACCGGCGAACACGTGCACGAACTGCGGCCGGATGTAGCGCAGGATTCGGGTGTAGTGGGTGATCAAAAGGATGCCGCCGTGCTCGGTCTCGGCGTAACGGTTCACCCCCTCGCTGACCACCCGCAGCGCGTCGACGTCCAGCCCGGAGTCGGTCTCGTCGAGGATGGCGATCTTGGGCTTGAGCAGCGAGAGTTGCAGAATCTCATGGCGCTTCTTCTCACCGCCGGAGAAACCCTCGTTGACGCTGCGGTCGGCGAACGCGGAGTCGATGCCGAGGTCGCTCATCGCCGCACGCTGTTCCTTGATCCACTGGCGCAGCTTGGGAGCCTCGCCGCGTGCCGCGGTGACCGCGGTGCGCAGGAAGTTCGACATCGACACTCCGGGCACCTCGACCGGGTACTGCATCGCCAGAAACAGCCCGGCCCTTGCTCTTTCGTCGACGGTCATGGCCAGCACATCCTGGCCGTCCAGGGTGATCGACCCGGACGTCACGGTGTACTTGGGGTGGCCGGCCACCGCGTAGGACAGGGTGGACTTGCCCGACCCGTTGGGCCCCATCAGCGCGTGCGTCTCGCCGGAGTTCACCGTCAGGTCGACGCCGTGCAGGATGGGGATCTCGGCGGGGCCATCGCCTGTGCCGCCGGGCGCCACGCTGACGTGCAGATCCTTGATTTCCAGTGTGGTCATGGGTGATTGCTGTCCTTAGCTTGTCTGCGAGCTTGTTTGAATGGCCTCGGCCAGTGCGAGCTCGCGCTCGACGGCCTCGGTGAGACGTTCCTGAACGTCGGCGACCGGGATCTTGGCGATGATCTCGCCGAAGAAACCGCGCACGATCAGCCGCCGCGCCTGATCCTCGGGGATGCCCCGCGCCTGCAGGTAGAACAGCTGCAGGTCGTCGAATCGGCCGGTGGCGCTGGCATGTCCGGCCTGGAGAATCTCACCGGTCTCGATCTCCAGGTTCGGGATCGAGTCGGCGCGGGCGCCGTCGGTGAGCACCAGGTTGCGGTTGACCTCGAAGGTGTCGGTGCCGGTCGCCTCCGCACGGATCAGCACGTCGCCGACCCACACGGTGTGCGCGTCCGGCCGGGATGTTTCCGGATCTCCTTGCAGCGCACCCTTGTAGAGCACGTTCGATCGGCAGTTCGGCTGCGAGTGGTCGATCAGCAGCCGCGATTCCAGATGCTGGCCGTCGTCGGCGAAGTACAGCCCCAGCAGTTCCGCGTCGCCGCCCGGGGCGTCGAACCGGACCCGCCCGGTCAGTCGCACCAGCTCCCCGCCGAGCTGGACGGCGACGTGGCGCAGCACCGCGTCCTTGCCCAGCGCGACGTGGTGCATGGTGACGTGCACCAGGTCGGCAGCGGCGTCGGCGATCCAGATCACCGTCAGCTGCGCGGCGTCGCCGACCACGATTTCGACGTTGTCCGCGTAGGTCCCGCTGCCGCGCGCGTCGATGACGACGATCGCCCGGGACAGTTCCCCGGCGCGCAGCTGCAGGTGGCCGTAAGCGGTCGCGCCCTCCCCCGGGCCGGTGACGGTGATCCCGACCGGCTCATCCAGCTCGACGCCGTTGTCGAAGGTGACCACCGTCGCCTCGTCGAACGACGAGAACGCTTGCGCCGCAACGCGGTCGGCTGGCACACCCGCTGCGCCGAGACGCTCGTCGTCGCGGCGGACGGTTTCGGTCCGCACGCCGGGGATTTCCCGCACGTCGATCGACGCCTTCCCGGTGGCGGCCGCCGACCCGTCGTGCAGGCCACGCAGCCGGCGCAGCGGGGTGAACCGCCATGCCTCGTCGCGGCCCCGCGGCACCTCGAACGCGTCCACGTCGAACGAGGTGAACTGAGTCGCCTTGTTGATCGCCTTGCCTTCGACCGCCTCGGTCAGAGTCGAGCCCCCCACTAGCCCACCGAGCCTTCCATCTGCAGCGAGATCAGCTTGTTGAGCTCGAGCGCGTACTCCATCGGCAGTTCCTTGGCGATCGGCTCGACGAAGCCGCGCACCACCATCGCCATCGCTTCGTCCTCGGCGATTCCGCGGCTCATCAGGTAGAACAGTTGGTTCTCGCTCACCTTCGACACGGTGGCTTCATGGCCCATCGTGACGTCGTCTTCCCGGATGTCGACGTAGGGATAGGTGTCGCTGCGGCTGATGTCGTCGACCAGCAGCGCATCGCATTTCACGCTGGCCTTCGACCCGTGCGCGCCCTTGTGAATCTCGACCAGGCCACGGTAGGAGGACCGGCCTCCGCTGCGCGCCACCGACTTCGAGACGATATTGCTCGACGTGTTGGGCGCCAGGTGCAGCATCTTGGCGCCGGTGTCCTGATGCTGATCCTCACCGGCGAACGCCACCGACAGCACCTCGCCGGTGGCGTGCTGGCCGGTCATCCACACCGCCGGGTACTTCATGGTGACCTTGGAGCCGATGTTGCCGTCGACCCATTCCATGGTGGCGCCTTCCTCGGCGCGGGCCCGTTTGGTGACCAGGTTGTAGACGTTGTTCGACCAGTTCTGGATCGTGGTGTAGCGGCAGCGGCCTCTGGGCTTCACGACGATCTCCACCACCGCCGAGTGCAGCGAGTCTGACGAGTAGACCGGCGCCGTGCAGCCTTCGATGTAGTGCACGTAGGCGTCTTCGTCGACGATGATCAGCGTCCGCTCGAACTGGCCCATGTTCTCGGTGTTGATCCGGAAGTAAGCCTGCAGCGGGATGTCGACGTGCACCCCGGGCGGCACGTAGATGAACGACCCACCGCTCCAGGTGGCGGTGTTCAGCGCGGAGAACTTGTTGTCGCCGGCCGGGATCACCTGCGCGAAGTACTGCTTGAAGATGTCCTCGTGCTCACGCAGGCCGCTGTCGGTGTCGAGGAAGATGACGCCCTGCTCCTCGAGGTCTTCCCGAATCTTGTGGTAAACCACTTCTGACTCATACTGGGCGGCTACCCCGCCGATGTAGCGCGCCTTCTCGGCCTCCGGGATGCCCAGCCGGTCGTAGGTGTTGCGGATGTCCTCCGGCAGGTCCTCCCAGGTCTGGGCCTGCTTCTCGGTGGACCGGACGAAGTACTTGATGTTGTCGAAGTCGATGCCGCTCAGGTCGCTGCCCCACGTCGGCATCGGCTTCTTCATGAAGGTGTGATAGGCGCGCAGCCGGGTCTGGAGCATCCAGTCCGGCTCGTTCTTCTTGGCGGAGATGTCCCGCACCACGTCCTCGGACAGCCCGCGGCGCGCGCTGGCGCCGGCGGTGTCGGAGTCCGCCCAGCCATATTCGTAGTGGCCCAGCGAGGCGATCGTCTCTTCCTGGGTCGCCTGCTCCAGGGTGGTGGCGGCTTCAGGGGTGAGGGTCATGTCGACGCTCCTTGATGCTCGTGGTGGCTTCGGCGCGACGGTGCGCCGAAGAGTGCTGCTAGCGGCGTTTGCCCGCCAGCGGGATGTGGGTGGTGCAGACAAAACTTCCGTTCGCGATGGTGGCCAGACGCTGCACATGCGTGCCGAGCATGTCGCCGATGGCCTGTCGCTCCGCCTCGCACAGCTGCGGGAACTCCTCGGCGACGTTGGCCACCGGGCAGTGGTGCTGGCAGATCTGTACACCATGGACACCGACGCCGCCGGCGCCACCGTCCACCCGCGCGGTGGTCGCGGCGTACCCGGCCTTGGTCAGCGCCGCGGCGATCTGCTCGGCGGTCTTCTCGACGGCGGCGTCGTCGGCGCCGTCGGCCGGGCTGATCCCGGCCAGGATGGTGTCGATGCGCCGCCGGGCGAAGGTTCGCACCGCGTCCTCGCCGCCGATCTCGCGCAGCTGACGCATCGCCTCGGACGCCAGGTCGTCGTAGCGGTGGCCCAGTTTGCCCCGGCCGGCCGCGGTCAGCTGGTAGCGCTTCGCCGGGCGGCCGCGCCCGGCATGCTGCCAGGCCTGCGCCGCGTGCGCCTCGACATCGCCGAGTTCGATCAGCGCGTCCAGGTGCCGCCGCACGCCGGCCGGAGAGATGCCCAGCTGGGTGCCGATCGCGCCGGCGGTGATCATTCCGGACTCCATCAGCAGCCGCACCACCGCGCGGCGGGTGACGCCATCCTGGGTGGAACCTGCCGGCCGCATATCGCGCACCACCGTACCGGTTGACCCGGTGGCTTCAGTCGCGGCCGCTAATTTCACAACAACAGTGTGACGCAATTCCACTGGCGGGTCTAGGGAGGCCCCCCTTAGTCGCCAGTTGCGCTGGTCACAATCGGCCCACACCGCCCCCGTTACGCTGCTCTGATGGCAACCCGTCGTCCGCCGTTGAGCGCGTCCATCGCCCGGTGGCACGGCGACGAGCGAACGGTCGGCTCTCCGCTCAACGAAACCGAGCTGGTGGCGCTGCGCCGCACCCGCCTTTTCGGTGCGACCGGCACCGTGCTGATGGCGATCGGGGCGCTGGGCGCGGGCGCCCGGCCGGTGGTGCAGGACCCCACCTTCGGTGTTCGGCTGCTCAACCTGCCGTCCCGACTGCAGACCGTGGCGCTGACCATGACCACCACCGGAGCGGTGATGATGGCGCTGGCCTGGCTGATGCTGGGCAGGTTCGCGTTAGCCTCGCCGCCGGACTCCCCGACCCGAAGTGCGTCGGCCCATCGTCGTCCGGCGGGAACCGGCCGGCGGATGTCGCGCAGCCAGCTGGACCGCACCCTGCTGTTGTGGATGCTGCCGTTGCTGGTGGCGCCGCCGATGTACAGCAAGGATGTGTACTCCTACCTGGCGCAGAGTCAGATCTCCCGGTTGGGGCTGGACCCCTACCGGGTGGGCCCGGCACCGGCGCTCGGCCTCGACCACGTGTTCACCCTTTCGGTGCCCAGCCTGTGGCGGGAGACGCCGGCCCCCTATGGGCCGCTGTTCCTCTGGATCGGCCGCGGCATCTCCGCGCTGACCGGGGAGAACGTGGTGGCCGCGGTGCTCTGCCATCGGGTGGTGGTGCTGATCGGGGTGGGCCTGATCGTCTGGGCCACTCCCCGGCTGGCGGACCGCTGCGGCGTCGCCGAGGTCAGCGCGCTGTGGCTGGGTGCGGCCAACCCGCTGCTGCTGATGCACCTGGTCGCCGGCATTCACAACGAAGCGCTGATGCTCGGGCTGATGCTGGCCGGCACCGAGTTCGCGCTGCGCGGAATCGAGTCGCCGCGGCCGCTGCTGCCGGCCCCGCTCACCTGGCCGCGACACCGGCGGCAATGGCGGGACTGGGCGCCGCCGGCGGAACTGCTGGCCGGCATGGTGCTGATCACGATGTCCTCGCAGGTGAAACTGCCCTCGCTGCTGGCATTGGGCTTCGTCGCGATGGCGCTGGCGCGCCGGTGGGGCGGTGACCTGAGGGGGTTCCTGCTGGCCGGCGGCGCTACGACAGTGCTGGCCCTGACCGTGACCGGTCTGATCGGCTGGGCCAGCGGGCTCGGCTTCGGCTGGATCTACACCCTCGGCACCGCCAACGTGGTGCGCAGCTGGATGTCGCCGCCGACGCTGCTGGCGCTGGCCACCGGGCAGATCGGCATCCTGCTGGGGCTGGGCGATCACACCACCGCGGTGCTTTCGCTGACCCGTGGCATCGGCGTGCTGATCATCGCGGTGCTGGTGATCTGGCTGCTGCTGGTGGTATTCCGCGGGCGGCTGCATCCGGTCGGCGGGCTCGGGGTGGCACTGGGCCTCACGGTGTTGCTGTTTCCGGTCGTTCAGCCGTGGTACCTGCTGTGGGCGATCATCCCACTGGCCGCCTGGGCGACCCGGCCGGGTTTCCGGATCGCGGTGATCGCCGTGACGATCGTGGTGGGCATCTTCGGTCCGACCGCCAACGGCGACCGGTTCGCGCTGTTCCAGATCGTGGACGCCACCGTGGCCAGCGCCGTCGTCACACTGCTGCTGATCGCGCTCACCCGCAACCGCCTGCCCTGGCGGCCGCTGCCGGGCAGGGCGGACGGCGCGCCGGCTGCCGGGCAGGCGGGCCAGACCCCGCGGCCCACTGTGCAACCCGGCGCTTACGCTGATTCCCCGTGACCGGTGTGAATTCCGCGCCCGATGTGGCCGTGCGCCTGCGCGGTGTGGTCAAGACATACGGGCAGACCACCGCGGTCGCCGGCCTGGATCTGGAAGTGCACACCGCCGAGGTGTTCGCGCTGCTGGGCCCCAACGGGGCGGGCAAGACCACGACGGTGGAGATGTGCGAGGGTTTCGTCCGCCCGGACGCCGGCACCATCGAGGTGCTCGGACTGGATCCGATCGCCGACAACCGGGCGCTGCGGGCCCGCGTCGGGGTGATGCTGCAGGGCGGCGGCGGCTATCCCGCGGCCCGGGCCCGCGAGATGCTCGACCTGGTGGCGGCCTACTCCGCCGACCCGCTGGACCCGCAGTGGCTGCTGGCCACGTTGGGTCTCACCGACGCCGCACGCACCACCTACCGCCGGCTCTCCGGCGGCCAGCAGCAACGGCTCGCGCTGGCGTGCGCGCTGGTCGGCCGGCCGGAGCTGGTCTTCCTCGACGAACCCACCGCGGGGATGGACGCGCACGCGCGGCTGGTGGTGTGGGAGCTGATCGACGCGCTGCGCCGCGACGGGGTGACGGTGGTGTTGACCACCCATCAGCTCAAGGAGGCCGAGGAGCTGGCCGACCGGCTGCTGATCATCGACCACGGCGCCACCGTGGCCGCCGGCACCCCGGCCGAGTTGACCCGCGCCGGCGCCCAAGGCCAGCTGCGGTTCGCCGCGCCGCCGCGACTGGACCTGTCGCTGCTGGAAACCGCACTGCCGGAGGACTACCGGGTCACCGAGGTACTGCCCGGCGAATATCTCGTCGAGGGTTCGGTCGATCCGCAAGTGCTGGCGACGGTGACCGCCTGGTGCGCCCGTGTCGACGTGCTCGCCACCAATCTGCGGGTCGAGCAGCGCAGCCTGGAGGACGTCTTCCTGGAGCTGACCGGACGGGAGCTGCGGTGACATCTCAATCTTCGTTCCCGCCCGGCACTTTCACGCCCGACCCGCGGCCCAGTGCGGTGCCGCGGATGCTGGCCGCGCAGTACGGCCTGGAGCTCAAGCTGCTGCTGCGCAACGGAGAGCAGCTGCTGCTGACCATGTTCATCCCGGTCACCCTGCTGATCGGAGTGACCCTGCTGCCGCTGGGCTCGTTCGGCGCGGGCCGCGGCTCGCGTGCAGCCACGTTCGTTCCGTTGATCATGGCGCTCGCGGTGATCGCCACCGCATTCACCGGCCAGGCCATCGCCGTCGCATTCGATCGTCGCTACGGTGCGCTGAAGCGCTTGGGCGCCACCGCCCTGCCGGTCTGGGGCATCATCGCCGGCAAGTCGCTGGCCGTGGTAACGGTGGTCTTCCTGCAGTCGATCCTGTTGGGTGTCATCGGTTCTGCGCTCGGCTGGCGACCGCACGCGGCCGGCCTCGGGCTCGGCGGAGTGATCATCGCGCTGGGCACCGCGGGCTTCGCCGCACTGGGTCTGCTGCTCGGCGGCACGCTGCGGGCCGAGATCGTGCTCGCCGTCGCGAACCTGATGTGGTTCGTTTTCGGCGGCCTCGCCGCCCTCACCCTGCAGACCGAGTCGGTGCCGGCGGCGGCCCGCTGGGTTGCGCGACTGACCCCGTCGGGCGCGCTCACCGAGGCGCTGTCGCAGGCGCTGACGCTGTCGGTCGACTGGTTGGGCGTCGTCGTGCTGCTGCTGTGGGGCGGCGCCGCCGCACTGGGCGCGCTGCGCTGGTTCCGGTTCAGCTGACATGGCGACCGTCGGAAGACCGCTGCGGCGGCTGGTGGACCTGCTGCCGATGCCCAGCCTGCGCACCCAACGCATCCTGGCCGGCGCCGTAGTCGCCACCCAGGGCCTGATCACCGTCACCGGTGCCGTTGTCCGAGTCACCGCATCCGGACTGGGCTGTCCGACCTGGCCGCAGTGTTTCCCGGGAAGCTACGTCCCGGTGGCGGTCGCCGCGGTACCGCGCATCCATCAGGCGATCGAGTTCGGCAACCGGATGGTCACCTTCGCGGTGGTGATCGCCGCCGTGCTGGCGGTGCTGGCCGTGACCCGGGCACGTCGCCGGACCGAGGTGCTGGTCTACGCCTGGCTGATGCCGGCATCGACGATGGTGCAGGCGGTGATCGGCGGCATCACGGTGCGCACCGGACTGCTCTGGTGGACCGTCTCCATGCACCTGCTGGTGTCAATGACGATGGTCTGGCTGTCGGTGCTGCTGTTCGTCAAGGTCGGCGAGCCCGACGCCGACCGGGCCGGGGTGCTGCACCTCGTCCCCGCCCCACTGCGCGGCCTCACGCTGCTGAGCGCGGTGGACCTGGCCGCGACGCTGGTGACCGGCACACTGGTGACCGCCGCCGGACCGCACGCCGGCGACCGGAGCGCCGACCGGCCGGTGCCGCGGCTGAAGGTCGAGATCGTGACGCTGGCGCACCTGCACGAGTCGCTGGTAATCGGCTTCGTGGCACTGCTGGTCGGCCTGGGCTTCGGCCTGGTGGCGGTCCGGGCCGCCAGGCCGGTGCTGGTCCGGTTGGCGGTGCTGGTCGTGCTGGCCTGCGGGCAGGGCCTGGTGGGTGTGGTGCAGTTCTTCACCGGGGTGCCGGCCGCCCTGGTGACGCTGCACGTCGCCGGTGCGGTGCTGTGCACCGGCGCGGCCGCCGCCCTATGGGCGTCGATGCGACAGCGGACCCAGCCCGAGCCGCTCGCACGCTGACTCCACCGCCAGCGCGAACTGACGCTGATGCCCATCTCGCTCACCGGCGCTCAGCGCATGCCAACCGAGTTGCGGCGCAATAAGATCCAGACCGACAAGTCGTGCGTCGTCCAACTCGCCCACCATGTCGGCGCGTGCGTACAGGAGCTCCTCGATGCGGATGCTGAGCCGCTCGGCGGCCGCGCGCAACGCGGCCCGGCCCAGGTCCCACAGTTCGAAATCGGGGTCGAGTTCGCGACCGGCCGCATCGAACGCATGCGACCGCCCACCGCCGAAGAAGACCAGCGCCGTCGCTGCGGCCGGTCCGCCCGTCGGCGGGTTGTGCGCCAGCGTCGGCACCCCGTCGCACCGCAGATCGCTCAGGTAACGCTGCTCGGCGTTCCAGGCGATCACCTCGGGCGGGTTGAGCAGGTTGCGTACCCGCCGGGTCCACGCCAGGAACTCGTCGAACCGGCCGGGGTAATCGCGCACGCCGCGCAGGATCACCAGGTCGGCGCGCAGCGTTTCCGGGTCATCCCAGGCCAGCCAGTGCGCGTGCAGACCGCGCGTACGCAGGGCGTCGACCAGTCCGACGTCATCGGAACAGCCCGAGTCTTCGGCCGGCGATCGCCGGTCGCCCGCCAGCACAATGCGCGGGTGAAAGACGTCGGGCCGGGCCAGCTTCATGCGGACTCCACTTCTTCGCGGATGATAGTCAGCATGCACGCCATCGAAGTCGCCGAAACCGGCGGGCCGGAAGTCCTGCGCTACGTCGAGCGCCCGCAGCCGGCGCCGGCCGCGGGCGAGGTCCTGATCGAAGCCGAGGCAATCGGCGTCAACTACATCGACACCTACTTCCGTTCCGGGCTGTACCCGCGGGAACTGCCGTTCGTCGCGGGAGCGGAGGTGTGCGGCACGGTGGCCGCGGTCGGCGACGGTGTGGCCGCACTCGCCGTGGGCGACCGTGTTGTCACCGCCAGCGCCGACGGCGCCTACGCGGATCTCTGCGTGGCACCGGCCGATTCCGTCGCCTACGTGCCCGCCGGGGTGGATCCGGCGGTCGCGGCTTCGGTGCTGCTGAAGGGGATGACCGCCCACTACCTGCTCACCTCGGTGTATCAGGTGCAGCCCCGCGACGCGCTACTGGTGCACGCCGGCGCCGGCGGTGTCGGGCTGCTGCTGACGCAGTGGGCCACCAGCCTCGGCGCGCGGGTGATCACCACGACGTCCACCCGTGCGAAGGCAGAGCTCTCCCGACTCGCGGGCGCGGTTGCCGTGCTCGACTATCCGCAGCCGGGCAGTGAAGGTGCGACGACGTTCGCCGCACAGGTCCGCGACCTCACCGACGGTCTCGGCGTCGCCGCGGTGTACGACGGCGTCGGCGCCAGCACCTTCGAGGCCAGCCTGGCCAGCCTGGCCGTCCGCGGCACACTGGCGCTGTTCGGCGCGGCCAGCGGACCTGTCGACCCGGTCGACCCGCAGCGACTCAACGCCGCCGGGTCGGTGTATCTGACCCGGCCGTCACTGGTCCATTTCCTGCGCAACGCAGACGAGTTCAGTTGGCGGGCAGGCGAAGTGATCGGTGCGGTCGCCGACGAGCTGATCAGTGTCACCGTCGGCCAGCGCTATCGGCTGGCCGACGCGGCCCGGGCGCACACCGACCTGCAGAGCCGCAAAACCATCGGTTCGAGCGTGCTGGTTCCCTGAGTCCGAACGGCTCAGTCCGGGCCGCCGCCCCAACTGACCGGCATCAGCGGCACCCGTGGGCCACCGCCGAACTCGTCGCCGGCCAGCGCGGCCAGCCCACCAGCCTCGGCCGCGGCACCGGCCGGTACCGCGCCGGTGAACCCCAACCGCCCGGCTCCCGCACCGGAGGCCACCGCCGTACCCGGTAGTTCGTCCGGCTGTTCGCCGAGTGGTTCGCCCCGGTCGGGGTCGACGCGGGCGTCCATGTCCATGTATGCGTCGCCGTATCCGCGCCGCCGGGCACGCGAGCGCCGCTGCGCCCGCCGGCGCTCCGTCGCTGCCGCCGCCGGCGCCGCCGCGGAATCCGGCTCAGGTGCTTTCCTGCCGGCGCCGGCTCGCGCGCCGGCGGCCGCGGCCAGCCCGGCGCCGGACCCCACGCCCGGCCCCATGATGTAGGGCGGGAAGAACCCCGCCGGCGGCACACCCGGCGACGGCGGTGGGGATGGCGGTTGCACCGCGGCCGAGGCCGCGGCGGGAGCGGGCGGCGGCGGTGGCGGTGCTGGCGCAACGGCGCCGGCTGCGACGGCCGGAGCAGGTGACATAGCGGCGAGAAGCGGCAGCGCGGGACCCGGGACGGCCACACCCGCCGGCGTGCTGGCCGGCGCGGGGATGCCGGCCAGCCCGGCCAGACCCGCCAGCCCGCCCAAGCCGCCCGCGGAAGCGGCCGCCGAGGCTCCCAGCGCGGTGGCGCCCGGGCCGAACGCCGTGACGAATTGCAGTATGTGCGTGGGGAAGTCGAAAAGTTGCCAGCTGATCAGCCACTGGAACGCCAGCACCGGATTCTGCATCAGGTCGGTTCCGAATTGCAGGAAGTCCTCGAAAAGCTCGAGTGAGCGAGCCAGGTACCAGATCGGCTGCAAGGCGTCGGTGTAGTGGTCGTAGCTGAACCCGTTGAGGGTGCCGGCCGCCGGATTCCAGTTCTGCCCGAACTGCTGCAGGAGATTCGCGACGAACTGCGTCAGCGAGTTGGAGATCGTCGGATCGTGGGCGAGCTGACTGTTTCCGATGCCGAGTTTCTCCAGCCCGTTCACCAGCCACTGCGGAAGGTTCAGCGGGTTATCGCCGGCGTCGCCATCGTCGCCGTCGTCGGTCGGGGCCACCGCGTGCGCAGCCAGGATCGGCGGCGCCACCGACGCAGGCGCTGTGGCCGCCAACGTCGTGTCCGATACCGCCTGATAGGCGCCCATCGTGGTGGCGGCCTGAAGCCACATCCGGGCGTAGTCGGCTTCGTTGAGCGCGATCGGAATCGTGTTGATCCCGAAGAAATTCGTCGCCAGCAATACCGCGTGTGCGGCATGGTTAGCGGCCAACTCGGCCAGCGTCGGCATGGCCGCCAGCGCGCTGGCGTACGCCCCGGCTACCGTTTCGCATCGAGCCGCCGCGGCGGCACTGTCCGCGCTCGCCCGGGTCAGCCAGTCCAGATACGGCAGGTGCGCGGCCACGTAGCGCTCGGTTGTCGGCCCCCGCCAGGCACCGGCCTGGATTCCGCCCAGCATCGCGGCCAGTTCGTCGGCCACCGAAGCGTATTCGGCGCTCAACGACATCCACTGTCCGGCGGCGCCCAGCAGCGGGCCCGGCCCCGGCCCGCTGCTCAGCAGGGCCGAATGCACCTCGGGCGGCGACGCCATCCAGATGCTAATGATCATGATTATCAATATCATATTCATTAACGGGGTTCAACACCACCGTTCGACTCCGGCGCTCCACCGTGTCGACCCGCGGCCCGGATGGCACGATCATGTCCATGCCGATCCCCCAGTTCATCGCCGACCTGCGAGCCCGGATCGGCCACGAGCCGCTCTGGCTGATCGGCGTGACAGCGATCGTCATCCGCGACGCGCAGGTGCTGCTCGTCGAGCGTGCCGACAACGGAGCCTGGACGCCGGTGACCGGAATCGTGGATCCGGGCGAGGAGCCCGCCGATGCCGCCGTCCGGGAGGTGCGCGAGGAGACCGGCGTCACCGCGGCGCCGGTGCGACTGGTGTGGGTGCATGCCACCGCGCCGGTCGTTCACGTCAACGGCGACCGGGCTCAATACCTCGACCACGTGTTCCTGATGCGCTGGGTGGCCGACGAGCCGCATCCCGCCGACGACGAGAGCACCGACGCCCGGTGGTTCGCCCTGGATGCGCTTCCGGAGATGTCGGCGACCATGCGGGATCGTCTCACCGCGGCGCTCGATGACCGGGTGGATACCCGGTTCGAGTGGACCGGGCGCTAACGCCGCCCGTCGGCTCGCTCCGCGGACCAACTGCCCGGCACCATCGGCACGGTCGCGCCGGCGGCGAACTCACCGCCGGCCACCGTGGTCAGTCCAGCGGCCTCGACGTTGTGCTCCATCCGCTCCCGGCCCAGCGGTCGCGCCGCCGCGTTCGACGCGGCGCGCCGGCGCCGCCGCGCGCGTGCTTGTCGCCGCTCGCCGACCGGCGCCGCTCCGGCTTCCGTGACACCGTCCGGCTCCGGCGCTTTCTTCCTGGCTGCCGATTTGGCGCCGGCGCCGAGTCCCGAGTCGAAGCCGATGCCGGGTGGGCCGACCAGGTAGGGGGCGAATCCCGCCCCGGCGGCCGCCGGAGACAGCGGCGCCGACGGCAGGCCCGGCCCGGTGCTGGCGCTCGACGCGGGGGCAGCGGTGGGGCCGGTTGCCGGCCCGGCGGGAAGCGCCGGTGTGACCGGGGCTGTCGCCGCACCCGGCCAACCTTCCGGCAGCACCGCGACCGGAGGGGCCGCCACGGCGGGCTGCGGCAAACCCCCCAGCCCAGCCAGCCCCGCGAGGCCGCCCAGGCCGCCCGTCGCCGCCGCGGGTGCCGCCGCCATACCGGCGGCCACCGCGGCCTGACTGGCGGTGGTCGCCAGCTGGGCGATGTGTGTGGGCCAGTCGAACAGCGCCAGCGCGGCCAGATATTGCAGGGCGTGCAGGGCCTGTCCGGGATCCTGCGACAGCTGCAGGAAATCTTCGAAGAGCTCCAGGGACCGGGCGAGGTACCAGATCGGTTGGCTGGCGTCGGCGTAGTAGTCGTAGACATGCCCGTTGAGGGTGCCCGCCGCCGGGTTCCAGTTCGCCCCGACGTTGCGCAGCAGATCGGCGACGAAGGTGGTCAGCCCGTTCGAGACGGTCGGGTCATGGGCGACCTGGCTGTCGGTGATGCCCAGGCTCTTCAGGATCGGATCGAGTGCCTTGAGCATGCCGTCCAGGGGGTTGGACGGTTGCGGCGATTCCGCCGATTCTCCCCCGACCCGCGGCGGCGGGGCTGCCGACGGCATCGACGCCGCCGCGGTACTGGCGACCGCGTGGTAGGTGTCCATCGTGGTCGCGGCCTGAACCCACATCCGCGCGTAGTCGGCTTCGTTGAGCGCGATCGGAATCGTGTTCATCCCGAAGAAATTCGTCGCCAGCAAAACCGCGTGTGCGGTGTGATTGGCGGTCAACTCGGCGAGTGTCGGCATCGCCGCCAGCGCACCGGCGTAGGCGCCGGCCACGGTGTCGTGCCGCGCAGCGGCCGCGGCGGCGTGGTGGCCGGCCCGGGTCAGCCAGGCGAGCAGCGGCAGATGCGCGGCGACATACCGTTCAGCGCTCGGCCCGGCCCAGGATCCGGTGTGCACCGCACCCAACACGGAGTCGAGCTCGTCGGCCGCCAGGGCGTAGGCGGCACTCAGCGACGACCACCCACCGGCCGCAGCATGCAGCGAGCCCGGCCCCGGACCGCTGCTCAGCAGCGCCGAATGCAGCTCCGGCGGCAGCGCCATCCACACCGGGGCCATCACTTTCGCGTCCAGCTCCCGAATCGCATTCGGTCAGCCTAAAACATATATTCGGTTACTCGAACTCCATCGCAGCCGACACCGCCGTCGGGTGCGTGACGGGTGTTGACGCGACGAATCAGAACAGGGTCGGCAGGCCCAGCGCCGAGTCGATCGCCAGCGCGCAGAACACCACGGCCAGGTAATTGTTCGACTGCAGGAACAGCCGCAGCGGCTTGACCGGCTCGCCGCGGTTCACCCCCGAGTACAACTGGTGCGCCATGGCCAAGAACCAGGTCCCGGCGAGCACGGCAACCGCCGCATACAGCCACCCGGCGGCCCCGGCCAGCACCAGCGTGGCGGCCACCATCAACCAGGTGTAGACCAGGATGCGCTGGGCGACCTCACGCTCGGTGGCCACCACCGGCAGCATCGGCACACCCGCGGCTTCGTAGTCGTCCTTGTAGCGCATCGCCAGCGCCCAGGTGTGCGGCGGCGTCCAGAAGAAGATGATCGCGAACATCGCCAGCGCCGGCCACTGGATGGTTCCGGTCACCGCCGACCAGCCGATCATCACCGGCATGCAGCCGGCCGCCCCGCCCCACACCACGTTCTGCGAGGTGTTGCGCTTGAGCAGCATCGTGTAGACGAGCACGTAGAACGCGATGGTGGCCACCGCGAGCACCCCGGACAGCAGGTTGGTGGTCCGCCACAGCCAGAAGAACGACCCGACACCGAGCACCAGCCCGTACACCAGCGCGTTGCGCCTGGGCACGGCGTCCCGGGCCAGGGGCCGGCGCGCGGTTCGCTTCATCACCTTGTCGATGTCGGCGTCCACCACGCAGTTGAGCGTGTTCGCGGCGGCGGCCGCCAACGTGCCGCCGAACAGCGTCTCCGCGATCAGCAGCGGGTTCACCGCGCCCCGGTCGGCCAACAGCATCGCCGGGATCGTCGTGACCAGCAGCAGTTCGATGATCCGCGGCTTGGTCAACGCGATGTAGGCCAGCACTACGCTCGGTATCCGGTGTATTCGGCGCGCCGCAGCGCGCTCGCGAATACTCACGTAATGGCTCCTCGGGTCGCGGCAGCGCGCCAGCTTCTACTACAGGGGATGGTAGACGGCTGCGGGGCCAACGGACAGCTCAGGGTTCGATCGATCGCGCCGAAAGCTCAGCCCTTGACCCCGCCGAGCACACTGCGCGCCGTCTCCACCACCCGGTCCGGCGTAAAGCCGAACTTGGTGAGCAGCTCCTTCAACGGCGCCGACGCGCCGAACGTCTCCATACCGATGACCGCGCCGTCCAGCCCGACGTAGCGGTGCCACCCATGCGTGGACGCCTGTTCGACAGCGACCCGGGCCCGCACCGCCGGCGGCAGAACCTCGTCGCGGTAGGACTGCGGCTGCTGCTCGAACAGCTCCAGGCATGGCATGCTGACCACCCGGACGGCCACCCCTTCGGCGGTCAGCTGCTCGTAGGCCGCCACCACCAGCGACACCTCGCTGCCGGTGGCCATCAAGATCAGCTCCGGGTCGTCGGCCGATGCCAGCACGTAGGCGCCCCGCTCCAGACCGGACGCCGGCGCGTACACCGAGCGGTCCAGTGTCGGCAGGTTCTGCCGGGACAACACCAGCGCCACCGGCTGGTGCTGGAGTTGCGCGATGAACCGCCACGCCTCGGCGACCTCGTTGGCGTCCGCCGGGCGGATCACCAGCAGGCCCGGCACCGCGCGCAGCGACGCCAGCTGCTCGACCGGCTGGTGCGTCGGGCCGTCCTCGCCGACGCCGATCGAGTCGTGGGTGAAGATGTTGATCGTCGGCAGCTCCATGATCGCCGAGAGCCGGATCGCGCCGCGGGCGAAGTCGGAGAAGATCAGAAATCCCGACCAGTAGGGCCGGATCTTGGACAGCGAAAGCCCGTTGGTGATGGCCGCCGAGGCGAATTCGCGCACCCCGAAGTGCAGGTTGCGCCCGCCGGGGTCGTCCGGCTGCAGGTCACCGGCGCCGTCGAAGGTCAGGTGCGTCTTGGTGGACGGCGACAGGTCGGCCGACCCGCCGATCAGCCACGGATAGTTCTTGGCCAGCGCGTTGAGCACCTGTCCGGATGATGCCCGCGAGGCGATGCCCTTCGGGTCGGCGGGAAAGGTGGGGATGTCGGCGTCCCAGCCGTCCGGCAGTTCCCGGCGCTGCATGCGTTCAAGCTGGTCGGCCAGTTCGGGGAACTCGGCCCGGTATGCCTCGAACGCCGCCCGCCATTCCTTGTTCAGCGCGGCTCCACGCGCGCCGATGCCGTCGGCGAAGTTCTGGTAGACGCCGTCGGGGACGTAGAACTGCTCGTCGGGCGGGAATCCGTAGAACTCCTTGGTGGCGCGCACCTCGTCCACCCCGAGCGGTTCGCCGTGTGCCGCAGCGGTGCCCTCCTTGGTCGGCGCGCCGTAGGCGATGTGGCTGTCGACGATGATCAGCGTCGGCCGGTGCTGCTCGCGGGCGAAGGTTTCGAACGCGCGGGCCAGCATGTGCAGGTCGTTGGCGTCGCCGACCCGGGTGACGTTCCAGCCGTAGCCGATGAACCGGGTGGCGACGTCTTCGGTGAACGCGATCTCCGTCGAGCCCTCGATGGTGATCTTGTTGTTGTCGTAGATCCAGCACAGGTTGGACAACTCCAGGTGCGCCGCCAGCGACGCCGCCTCGGCGGAGACCCCTTCCATCATGCAGCCGTCGCCGTTGAGGGCGTAGACGTTGAAATCGAACAGCTCATGTCCGGGGCGGTTGTAGGTGGCGCCCAGCCACCGCGACGCGATCGCCATGCCGACGCTGGTCGCGATGCCGGTGCCCAGCGGGCCGGTGGTGCACTCGATGCCCGACGTCCACCGGTATTCGGGGTGGCCGGGGCATTTCGAGTCGAGTTGGCGGAACTTCTTCAGGTCGTCCAGTTCCACCGACGGTTTGCCCACCGTCTCGTATTTGGCGTCGACGGCCTGCACACCGGTCAGATGCAGCAGCGAGTACAGCAGTGTCGAGGCGTGCCCGGCCGACAGCACGAACCGGTCCCGGTTGGGCCAGATCGGGTCGGCCGGATCGAACCGAAGAACGTTCTGCCACAACGCATATGCCACCGGAGCCATTGCCATCGGGGTTCCGGGGTGTCCGGAGTTGGCCTTCTGCACGGCGTCGATGCACAGTGTGCGGATCGTATTGACGCTCAACGAGTCGATGTTTTGTCCTGCGGCAACGGTTGCCATTTACTCCCCCTGTGTCTGATCCGGCCGATCGGCCTACAGGCCATCCTGGCAGGCGGCCGCCGATCGGGCAACGACCCCGGCTGGCTCAGTCGCCGCTGGCATCGGGGTAGTGCGAGCGGCGGAAGTGCTCCAGATAGCCCGGCCAGTCCCAGGTCTCCAGGAACTTGCTCGCAGCCGCGTGTCCGCTGTCGTAGAGCCGTTCCAGCCTGGCCGGAGACGCATCGAAGTCGAGCACGTCGATGTCGGCGGAGTGCACCTCGATGGTCCGCACGCTGACCCACGGCTGGCTCATGTGCGCCCGGTCATGGCCCACCATCATCGTGGTGAGCAGGCGCTCGAGCATCAGTGGCTCCCCGTACCTCCGCAGCGGCTTCAGCGCCGGCAGGATCCCGGTGACGCCCCTGGTCAGTTCCGGCACCACGGTGATCCCGAAGGTGGGCCACAGCGGTTCCCGGCCGTCCCGCCGGTCGAACGAGTCGATCGGGAAGTTCGACAGCACACCGCCGTCGACGAGGATGGATTTGATTCCGCCGGCACTGGTCAGGGTGGCCGGACGGAAGAAGAACGGGACCGCCATCGAGGCACGTACCGCGTCGGCGACCGGCTGCTCGTCCGGATCGAGTCCGTACACCTGCTGGTAGTCCCACGGCAGGCGGACCAGCTGGCCGGTGGTCAGGTCGGTCACACTGACCACCGCCCGGTACCGCCGCTCCGCCAGCACGCTGTCGCCACTGTATTTCAGGTCGCCCCACGTTCGCACCCCCAGGTTCGCCAGCTCGCCGCGGATCCAGTCGTGCGCGAAGTCGCCCCGGTACAGTCCGGTGTCGCGAAGGAATCCCCAGGCCGGCCCGAGCAGCGGAATCGGCCGTGCGTCACGCCATTTGGGCAGTGGCACCGACAATGCCAGTTCCCTGATCTCGGCGGCGGTCAGCTGGTCGCCCTGCGCAGCGGCCGCCAGGATGGCGCCGACCACCGAGCCGCCGGACACCCCCGACACCCGCTCGATCGAGTATCCGGCGTCCATCAGCGCGACGATCGCACCCACCAGGCCGATGAACTTGACACCACCGCCGGACAGCACCAGATCGGCGCGCAGCGTTTTGTCGTCGGTGGTCGGATCAGCAGGCATCAGAAGACCTCACAAGCAGACGATGTCACTCCTTCATCTCTTAGTACACTCAGGTCGGTGGCCGGGTGCACGGAGCCCGGCCCAACCGTTTCGTCGGTCACCGCCGCCCGATACCCCGACCTGTCCGGCGAGCCAAGGTGACAGATGAGCGAACGGCCACACCCGACTGCCGGCGAGACCACCCGGCGTCGGATCGCACTGGTGGTGGCGGGCTTTGAGCTCACGATCTACGGAATCGCGTTCCTGCTGTTGGTTGCGTCCGCGGTGCTGATCGTGGTCGGCGGTATCGACACCATCGCCAAATCGCTGACCCCCCAACCCAACACCTTCGACAGCGGCGTGCTGGTGCTTGACCGCGTCCTGCTCGTGCTGATCATCGCCGAGCTGGCCTACACCTTCCGCAACGTCCTTCGCGACCGGGAGATCACCGCCGAACCGTTTCTGGTGATCGGCCTGATCGCCACCGTGCGGCGGATCCTCATCGTGACCGCGGCGTTCGACCAGTCACCGTCCGAGAACGCGCTGAACCGGCTGTTGTTCGAGCTCGGCGCGCTGGGCTTGCTGGTGCTCGCGATCGCAGCGGCCATCTTCCTGGTCCGCTTCAGCGCCAGACGCAGAAATCCGCAACCGTAGCCAACGTTGTCGACCACCCGAGACCGCCCTACTAGGGTAGGGACGAAGGGACCCAGCCACAGATGTAGGGAGCAATTTGTGACTCTTGCCGAGATTCCCGCCCTGACCCGCCCGCACCATCCGGACGACTGGACGGAGCTGGATACGGTCGCCGTCGACACCGCCCGGGCGCTGGCCGCCGACGCGGTGCAGAAGTGCGGCAGCGGTCATCCGGGCACCGCGATGAGCCTGGCGCCGCTGGCGTACACGCTGTTTCAGCGGGTGATGCGGCACGACCCCGGCGACACCCACTGGCTGGGCCGCGACCGTTTCGTGCTGTCCTGCGGCCACTCCTGCCTGACCCTGTACATCCAGCTGTATCTGGGCGGCTTCGGGCTGGAGCTGGCAGACCTGGAGTCGCTGCGCACCTGGGGGTCGAAGACCCCCGGACACCCCGAATTCCGGCACACCCGGGGCATCGAGATCACCACCGGGCCGCTGGGACAGGGCCTGGCCTCGGCGGTCGGGATGGCGATGGCGTCCCGCTACGAGCGCGGCCTGTTCGACCCCGACGCCGCCCCCGGCACCAGCCCGTTCGACCACCACATCTATGTGATCGCCTCCGACGGCGACATCGAGGAGGGGGTGACCAGCGAGGCGTCGTCGCTGGCCGGCGTGCAGCAGCTGGGCAACCTGATCGTGTTCTACGACCACAACAAGATCTCCATCGAGGACGACACCACGATCGCGCTGTGCGAGGACACCGCCGCCCGCTACCGCGCCTACGGCTGGCACGTGCAGGAGGTCGAGGGCGGTGAGAACGTGACCGCCATCGAGGAGGCCATCGCCAACGCGCAGGCCGTAACCGACCGCCCGTCGTTCATCTCGCTGCGCACCATCATCGGCTACCCGGCGCCCAACCTGATGAACACCGGGAAAGCGCACGGAGCCGCGCTCGGCGACGACGAGGTCGCGGCCGTCAAGAAGGCACTCGGGCTCGATCCGGACAAAAATTTCGACGTGCGTGCCGACGTCATCGCCCACACCCGCGGCCTGGTGGCCCGCGGTAAGCGGGCCCATGACGCCTGGCAGCCCGATTTCGAGGCGTGGGCCAAGCGCGAACCGGAACGCAAGGCGCTGCTGGACCGGCTGCTGGCGCAGAAACTGCCCGACGGCTGGGACGCCGACCTGCCGCACTGGGAGCCCGGTTCCAAGGCGCTGGCCACCCGCGCCGCCTCCGGCAAAGTACTCTCCGCGCTGGGGCCCAAGCTGCCCGAATTATGGGGTGGCTCAGCAGATTTGGCCGGCAGCAACAACACGACGATGGACGGCGTCGACTCCTTCGGGCCGCCGTCGATCACCACCAAGGACTACACCGCGCACTGGTACGGCCGCACCCTGCACTTCGGCATCCGCGAGCACGCGATGGGCGCGATCCTGTCCGGCATCGTGCTGCACGGCCCGACCCGCGCCTACGGCGGCACCTTCTTGCAGTTCTCCGACTACATGCGGCCCGCGGTGCGGCTGGCGTCGCTGATGGACATTGACACCATCTACGTGTGGACGCACGACTCGATCGGCCTGGGTGAGGACGGCCCGACCCACCAGCCGATCGAGCACCTGTCCGCGCTGCGCGCCATCCCGAACCTGTCGGTGGTGCGTCCGGCCGACGCCAACGAGACCGCCTACGCCTGGCGGACGGTCCTAGCCCGCGGCGCCGCGAGCGGCCCGGTCGGGTTGGTGCTGACCCGGCAGGGCGTGCCGGTGCTGGACGGCACCGACGGCGACGGTGTGGCCCACGGCGGTTACATCCTGAGCGACGCGCCCGGCGGCAAGCCCGACGTGGTGCTGATCGGCACCGGCTCCGAGGTCCAGCTCGCCGTCGGGGCGCAGAAACTGCTCGCCGAAAAGAAGATCAACGCGCGGGTGGTGTCGATGCCGTGTCTCGAGTGGTTCGAGTCGCAGCCGGCCGACTACCGCGACAGCGTGCTGCCGCCGGCTATCTCCGCCAGGGTTGCGGTTGAGGCCGGTGTGGCGCAGTGTTGGCATAGGCTGGTGGGTGACCGCGGGGAGGTGGTTTCGATCGAGCACTACGGGGAGTCGGCCGATGCCAAGACCCTGTTCCGCGAGTTCGGATTCACCCCGGAAGCTGTCGCGGCTGCGGCGGAACGAGCCTTGAATCATTGAGTTAAGGAGAGCCAAATGTCCCAGAACGCCAACTTGGCAGCACTGAGCGCCGTGGGTGTGTCGGTGTGGTTGGACGACCTGTCTCGGGATCGATTGACCTCGGGGAACCTGCAGGAACTCATCGACACCAGAAGCGTGGTCGGCGTCACCACCAACCCGACCATCTTCCAGAAGGCGCTGGAGAAAGGCGACGCGTACGACGCGCAGGTCAACGAACTGGCATCACGCGGTGCCGACGTGGATGCGGTCATCCGCACCGCCACCACCGATGACGTGCGCAACGCCTGCGACGTGCTGCGGCCGCAGTGGGAGGCCTCCGACGGGGTCGACGGCCGGGTGTCGATCGAGGTCGACCCGCGCCTGGCGCACGACACCGACAAGACCATCCTGCAGGCCATCGAGCTGTGGAAAATCGTCGACCGACCGAACCTGCTGATCAAGATCCCGGCCACCAAGGCGGGCCTGCCGGCCATCACCGGGGTGCTGGCGGAGGGCATCTCGGTCAATGTGACGCTGATCTTCTCCGTCGAACGGCACCGCGAGGTGATGGACGCCTACCTGGCCGGTCTGGAGGCCGCCAAGGCCGCCGGACACGACGTGTCCAAGATGCACTCGGTAGCCTCGTTCTTCGTCTCCCGGGTGGACAGCGAGGTGGACAAGCGGCTGGAGAAGATCGGCTCCGCCGACGCGCTGGCGCTGCGCGGGAAGGCCGGGGTGGCCAACGCCCGCCTCGCCTACGCCGCCTTCCAGGAGGTGTTCGCCGGCGACCGGTACGGCGCGCTCAAAGCCGCCGGCGCGCGGGTGCAACGCCCGCTGTGGGCGTCGACCGGGGTGAAGAACCCGGACTACCCGGACACCCTCTACGTGACCGAACTGGCGGCGCCGCACACCGTCAACACCATGCCGGAGAAGACGATGAACGCGGTCGCCGACCACGGCGAGATCACCGGCGACACGGTCAGCGGCACCGCTGCGGCCGCCCAGCAGGTGTTCGACCAGCTGTCGGCGGCCGGGATCGACCTGCCCGACGTGTTCGTGACCCTCGAAAACGAGGGTGTGCAGAAATTCGAGGCGTCCTGGGGCGAGCTGCTCGAGGCGACCCAGGCTCAGCTCGACGCCGCCAAAAAGTGACCGGGACTGCCGCGGGGGTCGACGTAGAGACCTACGCCGACCCGGCGGCACTGGTCGCTGCGGCAGGTGACCGGCTGGCCACCGCCATCGAGTCGGCGGTGGCGGCCCGCGGGCGAGCGCTGATCGTGCTGACCGGCGGCGGCAACGGGATCGCGCTGCTGCACCGGCTCGGTGAGCACGCCGCGCGCATCGACTGGTCGGTGGTGCAGTTGTTCTTCGGTGACGATCGTTTCGTACCGGCGGACGACCAGGACCGCAACGACAAGCAGGCTCGTGACGCCCTGCTCGGCCGGATTCCGATCCCGGCCGGCAACGTGCACTCGATGCTGGCCAGCGACGGCGAATTCGGCGACGACCTCGACGCCGCCGCGCTGGCCTACGAGCGGGTGCTCGCCGAACACGCCGAACCGGGCCAGCCCGCGCCCGACTTCGACGTGCACCTGCTGGGTATGGGACCGGAGGGACACATCAATTCGCTTTTCCCGGACACCCCGGCGGTACGCGAGACCGCCCGGCTGGTGCTTCCGGTCTACGACTCCCCCAAGCCGCCGCCGCGGCGAATCACGTTGACCCTGCCCGCTATCCGGCGCTCGCGGGAGGTCTGGCTGGTGGTGGCCGGGGCGGCCAAGGCCGACGCGGTGGCCGCCGCGGTCGGCGGCGCCGATCCGGTGTCGGTGCCCGCTGCCGGGGCGGTCGGGCGGGAGAAGACGGTCTGGCTGCTGGACACCGAGGCGGCGAGCAAACTGCCTTAACCGCGCTTCGCCCCCGCGGCACCCGCCCGGCGGTCAATAATGGCCGTCATGGCGAACAGAACCGGCGGCCCGGAACGAAAGCGGATCAGGACCCTCGCGCAGGCAGCGCTCAACGCCGACGTCACCGTCGGCCAGCTCGAAGACGTGCTGGGCGGCCTGAGCAACACCATCGGCAACCTGGACACGTCACTGGTGAGCCTGAACGCCGCGGTGGAACGCCTCGGCGACGGTCTGGACCACCTGGAGGGCACGATGGCGGGCCTGGATGACCTGGCCCGCCGGCTGGTCGCCCTCATCGAGCCGGTGGAAGCCATCGTCGCGCCGATGCAGGCCATCGTCGAACGGATCGACTACATCGTGAGCCTGGGCGAGACGGTGATGTCGCCGGTGTCGGCCACCGAGCACGCGCTGCGCGGCGTCATGGGGATGGTGAACGGGCTGCGGAACCGCGGGCCCCACGACAACTGACCGCGAAGAACTGATGCCCGGTTTTGAACTCCCCGAAGTGTCGCCTGAGGCTCAGACGCTCCTGGACAAGGTCGTTCCACCGCCCAATCGACCGCCCCTGCTCTATCTCGCGATGGCGGCCAACCCGGCTGTTTTCCGCGCCTACGCCGAAGGCCCGATCCTGGGGCTACGTGGCCTGCTGTACACCGGTCAGGTATCGAACGCCGATCGCGAGCTGTGCATTCTGCGCGTGACGGCGCGGCGCGGCGCCGAGCATGAATGGGGTGTCCACGTCGCCTATTTCGGCAAGACGTCGGGTCTGACCGCCAGCCAGGTGCGGGCAACGGTGACCGATGAGACGCCCGACCCGCAGTGGACCGACAGGCAACGGGGCGTTCTCGCGGTCGCCGACGCGGTCGCCGACGTACGTTCGTTCAGCGATGCCGAAGCCGCACTGATCCATCGCACGCTCACCGAGGCGGACCGTGCCGAGTTCGTCGCCACCGCGGCGCTCTATCTGGGCATCGCCACCCAGTGCCGCGTCCTGGAGATCCCGCCGGAGCCCGGAGCGCCGCTCATGCCAGACCGGCGGGACGTCAGCGGTATTTGATCAGCAGCGCCATCGCGATGATCGACACCAGCCAGATGCCGGTGACGAACAGGGTCAGCCGGTCCAGGTTCTTCTCCACCACGGTCGACCCGGACAGGCTGGATTGCACCCCGCCGCCGAACAGCGTCGAGAGACCGCCGCCCTTGGCGCGGTGCAGCAGCACCAGCAGCACGATCAGCAGGCTGGTGATCACCAGGAGAATCTGCAGGGCCAAAACCATGGCGGAGAGCCTACCGTGTACCCGCAGCACAGCCGAATGTGGGCTTGAGGCACGGTTCGCCAGCTCAGTCAAAACGTGTATCAAGCCCACATTCGGCGAGGCTAGGGCAGCGGCCCGCCGGCCGCGATCGCCGCCAGCGTGGCGAACTGTTCGCCGTCCAGCGACGCGCCGCCGACCAGTGCGCCGTCCACATCGTCCTGCGCGGCGATCTCGCCGATGTTCTTGGCGTTGACCGAGCCGCCGTAGAGCACCCGGACCGTGTCGGCGATCCCCGGTGAAGCCAACGCGCCCAGCTCGGTGCGGACGGCCGCACACACCTCCTGGGCGTCGGCCGCGCCGGCCACCCGGCCGGTGCCGATCGCCCAGACCGGCTCGTAGGCGATGACGCTCGCACCGATCTGCTCGCCGGACAGCCCGGCCAGCGAGCCCCGCAACTGGCTCACACAGTGTTCGACGTGATTGCCGGCCTCGCGGACCTCCAGCGCCTCGCCGATGCAGACGATCGGGGTGAGCCCGTGTTTGTGCGCCGCCGCCGCCTTGGCGGCCACCAGTGCGTCGTCCTCATGGTGGTAGCTGCGCCGCTCGGAATGTCCGACCGTGACGAAACTGCAGCCCAGCTTGGCCAGGAACGCCCCGCTGACCTCGCCGGTGTAGGCACCCGAGTCATGCTGGGACAGGTCCTGGGCGCCGAACGTCAGGCGCAGCTTGTCGCCGTCGACCAGGGTCTGCACGCTGCGCAGGTCGGTGAACGGCGGCAGCACCGTGACGTCGACCCGGTCGTAGTACTTGTCCGGCAGTGCGAACGCGATCTTCTGCACCAGGGCGATCGCCTCGAAGTGGTTGAGGTTCATCTTCCAGTTGCCGGCGATCAACGGCTTGTGATTCATTGCGGTCCTTGTGAAATGGCTAGGTGGTCAATATCTCGATGCCGGGCAGGGGTTTGCCCTCCAGGTATTCCAGCGATGCCCCGCCGCCGGTGGAGATGTGCGAGAAACCGTCGGCCGGCAATCCCAGCTCGCGCACCGCGGCCGCGGAGTCACCGCCGCCGACAACGCTGAACGCGCCCTTGCCGGTGGCGCGGGCGATCGCTTCGGCCACCCCCTTGGTTCCGGCGGCGAACGCGGGGAACTCGAACACCCCCATCGGGCCGTTCCAGAAGATCGTCTTGGCGTTCGACAGCAGGGTGGTGAACCGCTGCACCGAGCCGGGGCCGATATCCAGACCCATCTTGCCGGCCGGAATCGCGCTGGCGGCAACGATCTCCGGCGCGGCGTCGGCGCTGAACTCGGCGGCGGCGACGATGTCGATCGGCAGCCGCAGCACGTCGTGGTAGGTGTCCAGCAGCTCCCGGCAGGTGTCCACCATGTCGGCTTCGAGCAGCGAGGTGCCGACCGGGTATCCCTCCGCGGCAAGGAAGGTGAAGCACATGCCGCCGCCGATCACGATGCTGTCGGCTTTGCCCGCCAACGACTCGATCACGCCGAGCTTGTCGGACACCTTCGATCCGCCCAGCACCACCGCGTACGGTCGCTCACCCGAGCCGGCCAGCTGTGCGAGCACATCCATCTCCGCGATCACCAGCTTCCCGGCGTACGCCGGCACCAGGGTGGCCACGTCGTAGACGGACGCCTGTTTGCGGTGCACCACCCCGAACCCGTCGGAGACGAACGCCCCCGGCGATCCGTCCGGCCCGGCGACCAGCTCGGCCAGCTGACGAGCCAGGGCCAGCCGCTGCCCGTCGTCTTTGCTGGTCTCCCGCGGGTCGAAGCGGATATTCTCCAGCAGCAGCAGATCGCCGTCGGTCAGCCCCTCGGCGCGGGCCAAAGCGTCGCCCCCGACGGGGGAACGATCAGAGCCACCGGCCAGCTGCACATGCCGGCCGAGGTGCTCGCCCAGCGCCTCGGCCACCGGCGCCAGCGACAGCTTCGGGTCGGGCCCGTCCTTGGGGCGGCCGAGGTGCGCGGCCACCACGACTTTGGCACCACCGTCGACCAGCGCTTTCAGCGTCGGCACCGATGCGATGATGCGGCCCGGGTCGGTGATGCGGCCATCAGCATCGAGCGGGACGTTGAGGTCGCTGCGCACCAGCACGCCGCGGCCGGAGACGCCTTCGGCCAACAGGTCGTCGAGCGACCGGATCCCGATGGTTTGCACGGCTACAGCGACCGGGCGACCAGCGCGACCAGGTCGACCAGCCGGTTGGAGTAACCCCACTCGTTGTCGTACCAGGACACCACCTTGACCTGGTTGTCGATCACCTTGGTCAGCCCGGCGTCGTAGAGCGAGCTGTGCGGGTCGGTGACGATGTCGCTGGAGACGATCGGCGCGTCGTAGTACTTCAGGATGCCCTTCATCGGACCGTCGGCGGCGGCCTTCATCGCGGCGTTGATCTCCTCGACGGTGGCCTTCTTCGCCAGGTCGGCGGTGAGGTCGGTGACCGAGCCGGTGGGGATCGGCACCCGCAGCGCATAACCGTCCAGCTTGCCCTTGAGCTCGGGCAGCACCAGGCCGATGGCCTTGGCCGCACCGGTGCCGGTCGGCACGATGTTGATCCCCGCGGCGCGGGCCCGGCGCAGGTCGGAGTGCGGGCCGTCCTGCAGGTTCTGGTCCTGGGTGTAGGCGTGGATGGTGGTCATCAGGCCGTGCACGATGCCGAACTCGTCGTTGAGCACCTTGGCCAGCGGCCCGAGGCAGTTCGTGGTGCAGGACGCGTTGGAGATGATGTTCTGGCTGCCGTCGTACTTGTCGTCGTTGACGCCCAGCACAATCGTGATGTCCTCGTCGGTGGCCGGCGCGGAGATGATCACCTTCTTGGCGCCCGCGTCCAGGTGACCCTTGGCCTTGGCGGCGTTGGTGAAGATGCCGGTGGACTCGACCACCACGTCGACGCCCAGGTCGCGCCAGGGCAGCGCGGCCGGGCCCTCTTTGACCTTCAGCGACTTGATCTTCTTGTCGCCGACGACGATGGTGTCGTCGCCTTCCAGGGTGACGTCGGCCGGCAGCCGGCCCAGGATCGAATCGAACTTCAGCAGGTGGGCCAGCGCCTTGTTGTCGGTCAGGTCGTTGACCGCGACGATCTCGATGTCTTTGGCGGCGCCTTGCGCCTGCTGGGCGGCGAGCGCCCGGTAGAAGTTGCGGCCGATGCGGCCGAAGCCGTTGATCCCTACCCGGACCGTCACTGGTCTCTCCTCTTTTCTTGCCTACGTGTGTTGATCTGCTTTACCGGCCAGCCTAATGGGCGCCTCCCAGGCCAGCGCGGGCGGTGACCACTCATGACCGCACGGTCGGTAGCAGTTCTGCTACCATCGGTTGATGGCAGTGATTCCGCAGAAGGAGCTGCGCAACAACGTTGCCGAGGTGCTCCGTCGGGCGGAGGCGGGCGAGGAGATCACCATCACCGTCGCCGGCCGTCCGGTCGCCCGGCTCACGCCGACGACGCCTCGCCGGTGGATCCGCGGTGAAGCGCTGCGCTCGGTCTGGCGAGGCCAGACTCCCAACACGCTCGGCGACGACCTCGAAGGGTTCGCCGCCGCACTGGCAGATCCGTTCGAGTAGCCCATGCGTGCGCTGCTCGACACCTCCGTGCTCATCGGCGCCGATCCGCCGCCGGACATCGACTCCGCGATCAGCGTCGCGTCGATCGCCGAACTCCACTTCGGTGTGTTGGTCGCGCCCGACGACGATGAGCGCGCCCTGCGGGTCGAGCGCCTGGCGGCTGTCGAGTCGGCATTCGACCCGCTCCCGATCACCGTCGAGATCGGCCGCGAGTGGGGCCGGTTGTCGGCCGCGGTGCGCAACCGCGGTGGACAGCCGCGCCGCCGCGCGGTCGACCTCGTCATTGCCGCTACCGCGAAAGCCCATGGCGCCACACTGCTGAGCCACAATGTCGCCGACTTCACGATCATCGCCGATCTGGTCGACGTTCGTCGCCCAGCTGAGCTTTAACCCGCCAAGGCACTCACTGACGGAACGGACTCAACATGCGCATCGATGTGTGGTCGGACGTGGTCTGCCCGTTCTGCTACATCGGCAAGCGCAAGCTGGAGAGGGCGCTGACCCAGACCGGCATCGACGCGCAGCTCCGCTGGCACAGCTTCGAACTCGATCCGGCAGCGCCGCGGTTGATCACCCGGTCACTGGCGGACTTGCTGGCCGCGAAATACCGCTTCGGGCCGGAGCGGGCGATGAGCTTCCTCGAGCAACAGCAACGCGCGGCCGAGGATGTCGGCCTGGAGTTCAACTGGCAAATCGCCCGGCGGGGCAACACCTTCGACGCGCACCGGCTCATCCACCTGGCCCGCTCCGCCGGCCGAGCCGACGCGGTCACCGAGCGCTTCTTCCGGGCCTACTTCACCGAGGGCGCCGCGATCGGCGATCCGGACACCCTGCGGCGGCTGGCGGTCGAGGCGGGTCTGGCGGCCGGCGAGGTGGATTCGGTGCTCGACGGAGACGCCTACGCCGCCGATGTGCGCGCCGACGAGCGCCGCGCCGGTGAACTGGGCATCCACGCCGTCCCGCATTTCGTGATCGACGAGCGGTCTGCGATCAGCGGCGCCGCCGATGTCGGGCAGTTCGTCGAGGTGCTTCGCTCCGATACCTGACTCAACGCCGCTTGCGCAGCCGGCGCAGCGCCGACTGGGCGGCGTGGTATCCGCACAGCCCGTGTAGTGCGGCACCCGGCGGGGTGGCCTGCGAGCACAGGTACACCCCGGGCACCCCGGTGAAATAGGGGTCGACCGCCACCCGGGGGCGGAACAGCATCTGCAAGCCGTCGTTGGCGCCGCCGATGATGTCACCGCCGATGTAGTTGGCGTTGTAGTCCTGGAACTGCGCGGGCGACTTGCTGCCGGTCGCGACAATCTTCTCCCGGAATCCCGGTGCGGCACGCTCGATCTCGGCGATAACGGTCTCGGTGGCGTCACCGGTGTAACCGAATGGCACATGGGCATACGACCAGATCGGGTTGATATCGCCCGCCGAGCGCGACCGGTCGGCCAGGTACTGCTGGCCGACGAGAGTGAACGGCCGCGCCGGCATCCGGCCCAGCGCCCGTTCGCGCTCGCTGTGCGCGATCTCCTCGAACGTGCCGCCCAGGTGCACGGTGCCGGCCCGGCGGCAGTCCGGATTCGTCCACGGGATGTCGCCCTCGATGGCGAAGTCGACCTTGAACGCCGACGAGCCGTACCGGTACCGCTGATATGACCGCTTGATCCGGCCGGGCATCTCGTCGCCGTAAACAGCCAGCGCCGCAGCGGGACTCAGGTCGAGCAGCACGATGTCGGCGTCGGGGATGTCGGTGCGGCTGGCAACGGGGACGCCGGTGGCGATGGTGCCGCCGTGCTCGGCCAGCGCGACGGCCATAGCCGCGGTGATGGAACCCGATCCACCCTGGGCGACCGGCCAGCCGTACCGGTGACCGCTGGCCAGCATCATCAACGGCATCGCGGCGGTCAGCGGACGATCCAGCCGGGTGTAGTTGTGCGCCGCCACCCCGCCGAACAAAGCCCGGCCCGGTTCGGTGCGAAACCACCGGGCCATGGCCGTGGCGGGCAGCGACGCTCGTGGACCCAGCGCCGCCAGCCGGATCGGATGCCGTGGCACATGCAGCATCGGCCGCAGCGTGTCTTCGGCCAGGTCGTCGAAGCCGGCGGCGAGGCCCGCCACCGCGCGGCGATAACGCGGCCCATCCGGCCCCAGCCCGGCCACGGTTTCGTCGATGGACCGGTGCAGCACCCCGGCGGTGCCGTCGTCGAGCGGGTGCGCGCAGTCGATCTCCGGCCACTTCCAGACCAGCCCGTAGCGCCCCAGGTCGATCTCGTTCCAGAACGGCGAGCCGACGCCCATCGGGTGAAACGCCGAGCAGTGGTCATGAATCACCCCGGGCACGGTCAGTTCCCCGGAGCGCGCTCCCCCGCCGATGGTGTCGGCCGCCTCCAGCACCTGCACGTCGACGCCGTTGCGGGCCAGCTGGATCGCGCCGGCCAGCCCATTGGGTCCCGCGCCGACCACCACCGCGGCGCTCATCAGCGCGGCTCCGGTCCCAGCACGGCGGCACCGAGCCAATGGCACATCGGCAGCGCCAGCTCGACGTCGAGGCGGTCGCCGGTGACCGGGTGGCCACGCCGCTCTTGCGCCCGCAGCACCCGGTACTTCACCGAGTTGAAATGCAAATTCAGTTCTTCGGCGCTGTCGGTGTCGGTGGCCGGCGGACCGAGCATGTCCCCCACACCGATACAGTTTGCCATCACTGAGATCGGCGGTGGACTGTCTACGGCGCTCAGAGCTGTGTTGCAGCGATTTCACAAAAAGTCGAAGCGTGGATTCCGGCAGTGTCGGCGTGGGGTCATGGCGTCAATGAGCCGTCGATGACGGTGGCCTTGCTGTTCTGCGCGTATTGCATCGGGGTGCGTTCGTCTCGGACAATCGAGAAGGCCGGCGGCAACCACGAGAGGAATCGAAATGACCGGACTGCTCGACAGCAAGGTCGCCATCGTCACCGGCGCGGGCGGCGGCATCGGCGAGGCGATCGCCCGTGCGTTCAGCGCCGAAGGTGCCCGTGTCGCGGTCGCCGACATCGACGGCGGCGCAGCGAGACGAGTTGCCGAGTCTATCGACGGCGCGATCGCCGTAACCGCCGACGTCACCGACGAACAGCAGGTTGCCGACCTCGTCGCGCGAACGGTGGATGAGCTCGGCGGCCTGCACATCGTGGTGCCCAACGCCGGAATCGCCAGCGTCGCACCGCTGATCGAGACCTCGTTCGCCGACTGGCGGCGCGTCATGGCGGTGAACCTCGACGGGGTGTTCCTCACCATCCGGCACTCGCTGCCCGCGCTGATCCAATCCGGCGGCGGGTCGATCGTGACCATCAGCTCCATCACCGCGACCAGCGGCTCCCCGCTCATCGCCAGCTACGCCGCCGCCAAGGCGGCGGTGCGCAGCCTGACTGAAACGTTGTGCACCGAACTGAAATCGGCGAACATCCGGGTCAACGCGCTGCTGCCGGGGTTCATCGAGACCGCCTTGGTCGATAACCAGAAAGCCGGCTTCGCGAACGCGATGAGTATGGACCCCGCCGGGTTCGATCAGATCATCGCCGCCAAACAGACCCGGTACGGAACCGTGGGAGAGGTTGCGGCGGCGGCGGTCTTCCTCGCCAGCGATCAGTCCGCGTTCTGCAACGGCAGCAGTCTGGTTCTCGACGGCGGATTCTGCGCGTCGCTGCTCTGAACGGTTCGGCATGCACCGCCCCACTTCGTCAGTGTGATCGCCTCATGGCGTCAGGATGTCGTCGGTCCGACCGCGGCGCGGCGACGCCGGCTGCGGCGGCTCCGCCCACTGCGCGCCGGTGGCCTCGAAGATCCGGCCGATCTCGGCGATGTGCATGTCGGCCAGGTCCCACACGTCGGGCACCAGGTCGCGGTCGGCGATGAACCCGAAGTCGAGCCGGTCCAGGTAGCTGACCACGGTGATGTTGAGTCCCTGACCATCGGTGACGATCGACACCGGGAACTGATGGCAGAGCTTCGCCCCGGCGAAGTACAGCGGTTGACGGGGCCCCGGCACGTTGGAGACCACCACGTTGAACGGCAGCACCCGTTCGGTCAGCCGCAGCCGGGACGCCAGCCGTACCGCGGCGGTGGCCAGCACCGGAACGGAGTACTGGGTCAAGTCCGCGAGCTCGACGGCCGGAACGAGCTCATGCCTGCGCTTGGCGTCCTGCATCGCCCGATGGCAACGGGCCACCCGCTGCACCGGGTCGTCGCAGTCGGTCGGCAGTTCGGCGACGGTGGCCGACACCCGGTTGGTCCACGGATCGGCCTCGTCGCCGGTGCGGATCGACACCGGCACCATCGCCCGCAGCGGGCGATCCGGCAGCGCATCGTGGGCCAACAGGTACTGGCGCAACCCACCGGCGCAGATCGCCATCACGACATCGTTGACGGTCCCACCGGTGACGTCCTTGAGTTTTTTGACGTTCTCCAGCGACGACGTGCGCATGGCGAAGCGCCGGTGGCCGCTGATCGTCTTGTTCCACGGCGTCGGCGGTGCCGCCACCCGCGGAAGCGAGATGTTCGGCCGGTCGCTTCCGCCAAGCTGGGCGATCCGCTTGACCGCCGCCCCCGCCCGGCCCGCCGCACTGCTCATGCTGTGGATACCCGCGGCGTCGGCGAGCCGGCCGACGATCCGGGCTTCGACCCGCATCGCCCGAAACGGGTTGCGCACCAGGTTGTCCGCGGTCCGGCGAAGCAGCTCGGCCGTCGACGGCAGCGCCTCGGGCTCCCACTCCGGTCCCGGCCGCGGCGGCGGTGCATCCGGATCGGTGTCGGTGAGCGCCTGCAGCATCAACTGGCCGGAGGCGCCGTCGATGGTGGCATGGTGGTATTTGGTCAGCAGCGCCCACCGGCCGTCAGCCAGCCCGTCGATCACGTAGACCTCCCACAGCGGCCGGCTGCGGTCCATCGGTCGCCCCACGATCCGGCAGACCTGCTCGGCCAGCTGATCGACCATTCCCGGCCGGGCCAGGTGCAGTTCGCGGATGTGGAAGTGCAGGTCGAAATTCGGGTCGAACACCCAGTAGGGGTGGTCCAGCCCGAACGGCACCTCGACCAGCCGGCGCCGCAGCGGCTCGATCGCACCGACCAGCGAGGAGAATTTGGCGTACACGCGCGAATACGGGTCGAAGTCCGGTGCGGGTCGTTCGAAGATCATCAGCCCGGTGACGTGCCCGAAAGTCGTCGGGGTCTCCATGTAGAGGAACGTGGCATCCAGACCGGTCAGCTGCTTCACGGCCAGCTCCGGGCTAGTCAGTCGATTCGGACGAGAACTGGTCGCGCAGAACCCGTTTCAGCGCCTTGCCGGTCGGTGTGCGCGGGATCGCGTCGATGAACACCACCTGCTTGGGCAGCTTGTAGCGGGCCAGCTTTCCCTCGCAGTGCGCCAGCACCGCCGCTTCGTCGAGGTCAGACTCGGCTCGCACCACCACCGCCAGCGGCGATTCGCCCCATTTCGCCGAGGGGATGCCCACGACCGCGGCTTCGGTGATGCCCGGATGCGACAGCAACACGTCTTCGATCTCGGCCGGATAGACGTTCTCACCCCCGGAGATGATCATGTCCTTGATCCGATCCTGGATGTAGACGAAACCCTCGTCGTCCCGCACCGCGACGTCCCCGGTGCGCAGCCACCCGTCGGTCATCGTGTCCGCGGTGGCGTCCGGCCGGTTCCAGTAGCCGGCCATCACGTGCCGGCCCCGGATCAGTATCTCGCCGGCAATGCCGGCCGCGACTTCGGCTCCGTTGTCATCGACCACCCGGATTTCGGTGTGGAAGAACGGTTTGCCGGCCGAGCCGGCGTGCGACATCGCATCGTCGGGGCCGATCACACACCCCGGGCCACAGGACTCGGTGAGCCCGTAGACCTGATGGATTTCGAAGCCCAGATCGGCGTAGGACTTGATCAGCGACACCGGAACCGGCGAAGCACCGCTCATGATCCAGCGCAGCACCAGCTCGTCCCGCAGCTCGGGCTGATACGTCGGCAGCATGAAGGTCAGCATCGCCGGGACGGCCAGCGTGGTGGTGATCTTCTCCTCGCAGAACACCTTCCACACCAGCCGCGGGTCGAACGCCCGGAGCATGACCGTCGTCACCCCCTTGTACACATTGCCGATCAGCGGTGAGAGGGCCGCGACGTGGAACAGTGGCAGCGCGATCAGATAGCGGTCCCGAAACCGGGTGTCGACGCTGGCCGACATGGTGAACACGCACCACTGGACGCTGTCGTGGGTGTGCACCACTCCTTTCGGCAGGCCGGTGGTGCCCGAGGTGTACATGATGAACAGCGGATCGTCGCCGTCGGCCGCAACCGGCACGGCGTCCGCCCGATTCTGGTCCCGGGCGCTGTCGAAGTCGGTCGCCCAGTCCGGGCAGTCGGCCCCGACCCGTAGCCACTGCGTCACCGGTGTGCCGTTTGTGCCGATGCCGCTTTCGTGCAGTTCGGCTACCACGTCGTCGTACTCGGCGTCGAACACCAGCACGGTCGCACCCGAGTCGCGCAGCATGAACGCCAGCTCGCCGGCGACCAGCCGCCAGTTCAGCGGCACCACCACCAGCCCGGACCGCGCCGCGCCGTAGAAGGTCTCGACGAACTGGTGGGCGGTGGGCAGCAACACCGCGACCCGGTCGCCGCGGCCCAGGTCCAGTCCGGTCAGCATGCGGGCCACCTGGTTCGCCCGCTCGTCGAGTTCGGCGAAGCTGAACCGGCGATCGGCGGTGACGTCGACCAGGGCCTCCAGGCCGGGATTCAGCAGTGCCCGCTTGCTCAGGTGGGACCCGATGTTCATGTTGGCCTTCCCGTTTTCGTGTGGCGTGTTCGTTCAGGTGGTGAGAATGCCGCCTTCGACCGGCAGCGTGATTCCGGTGACGTAACTGCCGGCATCGCTGGCCAGGAAAATCAGTGCGGCACTGAGCTCTTCGACGTGGCCTACCCGACCGACAAGGGTGCGCGGGATGACCGTGGAGTCGAGGTAGCCAGGGACCAGCTCGTCGGTCATCTCGGACTCGAAGTAGCCGGGTGCCAGCGCGTTCACCCGGATGCCCTTGCGTCCCGTCCACTGCTGGGCCAGATCCCGCGTCAGGCCGATCAAACCGGCTTTGGACGCCGCGTAGGCGGCCTGCGGCAGCCCCGCGGTGGTCAACCCCAGGACGCTGCTGATGTTGATGATCGAGCTACCCGGCGCCATCACCTGTGCGCAGGCCTGCGCCATCCAGTAACACCCGTTGAGGTTGAGGTCGATGACCGAACGGAACTGTTCGGGCGTCTCCCGGGTGGCCGGCACGGCGGTGCCGATACCGGCGTTGTTGACCAGGATGTCGACCCGACCGAACGTGTCCATGCCGGCCTGCACCAACCCCTGGCAGTCCTCGGGGCTGGTCACGTCGGTGCGCACCGCGAGGGCTTTGCGTCCCGTCGCCTCGACGAGTTTGCAGGTATCGGTCAGCTTGTCCGCGCGGCGTGCGCCCACCACCACGTCGGCTCCGGCCTCCGCCAGCGCCTGGGCGAAGCCGACACCGAGCCCGCTGGATGCGCCGGTGACGATCGCCACCCGGCCGTCCAGCCGGAAGCGGTCCAAGATGGTCACGTGCGGCCTCTTCCAGCCGAAATGATTTGCAGTGGCACGGATCACAGCCTAGTGGAGGCAATGCCCATGCCAACACCGCGGTACCCGGGGTACGCAATGCCCATGCACGCAACGGTCACCGTACTCGACCTGGTGCGATGCCGGCCGCTGCACGCCGTCCCGGACGAACGCCGGCTCGGCGCCCCTCTCCACCGCCCGCGTCACCCCGATGATCACCGCGGCGCCTAACAACAGGCCGACCAGGAGGCTGATCGCCGCGAGCACCGGGAGTCGATACATCGCGCCTCCTCGGCCTCGGGTGTCGATTACCCGCCACGATAGGCGCCACCTCGTCGGCCGGCCCGGTTTCGGATTCCGATTGACTTCGGTGTGCCGAATCCAAGCTTACGGGTTAACTAATTAACCTGGCCGTACGCTGGAAGGAGTTGCCATGAACATTCGCCTGGTGGATCGCGTACACGCGATCAACTGGAACCGGTTGGCCGACCCCAAGGACGCCGAAGTGTGGGATCGGCTCACCGGCAACTTCTGGCTGCCGGAGAAGGTCCCGATCTCCAACGACGTGGCGTCCTGGCAGGCCCTCACCGATCTCGAACGTCAGACGACGATCAGGGTCTTCACCGGCCTGACCCTGTTGGACACGGCGCAGGCCACCGTCGGCGCGGTGTCGATGATCGCCGACGCGGTCACCCCGCACGAAGAGGCGGTGCTGACCAACATGGCGTTCATGGAGTCCGTGCATGCCAAGAGTTACAGCTCGATCTTCTCCACGCTGTGCTCCACCCGGGAGATCGACGCGGCATTCGACTGGTCGGAGGAGAACCCCAACCTGCAGCGCAAGGCGCAGATCATTCTCGACTACTACCGTGGTGACGACCCGCTGAAGCGCAAGGCCTCCTCGGTGATGCTGGAATCGTTCCTGTTCTACTCCGGCTTCTACCTGCCGATGCACTTCTCCGGCCGCGGCAAACTCACCAACACCGCCGACCTGATTCGGTTGATCATCCGCGACGAGGCCGTGCACGGCTACTACATCGGGTACAAGTGCCGGCAAGCGCTGGACAAGCTCGGCGCCGCAGAGCGCGCCGACCACCGCGACTACACATTCGACCTGCTGCGCACCCTCTACGACAACGAAGTCTCCTACGCCGCCGACCTTTACGACGAGCTGAATTGGACCGTCGACGTACTGCCGTACATGCGGTACAACGCCAACAAGGCGCTGGCCAACCTCGGCTACGAGCCGCTGTTCGACGCGGACGAGTGCCGGGTGAACCCCAGCATCCTGGCGTCGCTGGACCCGGGCGCCGCCGAGAACCACGACTTCTTCTCCGGCTCCGGCAGCTCCTATGTCGTCGGCAAGGAGGAACCCACCCAGGACGCCGACTGGGACTTTTAGGCGTCTTCCAGCAGGTCGGCGGTGACCACCGACTCGGTGTCCGGCAGCCCCTCCTGGCGGGCCTTGCGGTCGGCCATCGCCAGCAGGCGCCGAATCCGGCCCGCCACAGCGTCTTTGGTCATCGGCGGGTCGGCGAGCCGACCGAGTTCTTCCAGTGAAGCCTGCCGGTGTTCGACCCGCAGCCGGCCGGCTCCGGCCAGGTGGTCGGGCACGGTATCGCCGAGAATCTCCAGTGCGCGCTCCACCCGGGCGGCGGCCGCCACCGCGGCACGCGCCGAGCGGCGCAGGTTGGCGTCGTCGAAGTTGGCCAGCCGATTGGCGGTGGCCCGTACTTCGCGGCGCATCCGGCGCTCCTCCCAGACCAGCCGGGTGTCCTGGGCGCCCATCCGGGTCAGCAGGGCGCCGATCGCCTCGCTGTCCCGCACCACCACCCGGTCGGCGCCGCGAACCTCGCGTGCCTTGGCGCTGATGCCCAGCCGGCGGGCCGCACCGACCAGCGCCAGGGCCGCCTCCGGCCCCGGGCAGCTGACCTCCAGTGCCGACGAGCGCCCGGGCTCGGTCAGCGACCCATGCGCCAGAAACGCTCCCCGCCAGGCGGCTTCGGCATCGGCGATGCTGCCGCCGACGACCTGGGCCGGCAGCCCGCGCACCGGGCGGCCGCGCAGGTCGAGCAGGCCGGTCTGCCGCGCCAGCGCCTCGCCGTCCTTGGCGACCCGCAGCACGTAGCGGGTGTGCTTGCGGATACCGCTGGCCGACAGCACATGCACGATCGCGTTGTAGCCGTACAGGTCGAAGATGTCCTTGCGCAGCCGGCGGGCGATGACACCCTGGTCGACCTCGGCTTCCACCACCACGCGGCCGGCCACGATGTGCAGCCCGCCGGCGAAGCGCAGCAGCGCGGCGACCTCGGCGCGGCGCGCGCTGACCGAACTCACCGACAGCCGGCTCAGCTCGTCTTTCACCTCGACGGTCATCGCCACGACCTGTCACCTCCCGGTCCGATCCCATGCGGGCCACGCGCACCGCTTTGCCGGCCGCCACCCTCCACCGGCATCACGGCAGGATTCGGGGCGGTCGCCGACGCGATATCGGCGTTCCGCACCCCGTCCAGCGCCGCTGCCAGCTTCCCCGGGTCATGTAAAGGTGTACCAGGTCTGGCGACGTCGACGAACCGGACGTCGGCTTGCAGCAGGGTGGCGGTGCGCCGCAGCTGCTCGCGCTCCCGCTCGCCCGGCACCCGCCCCGCGTCGATGATGACGTGGTTGACGGTGAAGCCGGGCGCGTGTTGGGCGAGCACGTGCAGATGCCGTTCCACCGAGAATCCCGCGGTCTCACCGGGTTCCGCCGCCAGATTGAGCACCAGGGCACGCCGCGCCGTGGTCGCCTGCAGCGCGGCGGCCAGCCCGGGCACCAGCATATGCGGGATGACACTGGTGAACCACGATCCGGGGCCCAGCACCACCAGGTCCGCCGACATGATCGCGTCGACGGCCTGCCGGGCGGCCGGCGGATTGGCCGGCAGCAGACGTACCCGGCGCACCGTGCCCGGCGTGGTGGCGATCGCCACCTGGCCCCGGATCACCCGACTCATCCGCGGGTCGGACTCCAGCCCGGACACGTCGGCCTCGATCTGCAACGCCACCGGGCACATCGGCAGCACCCGGCCCTTGACGCCGAGCATCCGGCCCAACTCGTCGAGCGCGGCGACCGGATCGGCCAGCACCTCGTTCAGCCCGGCCAGTATCAGGTTGCCGATCGGGTGCCCGGCCAGCGCGCCGGTGCCGCCGAACCGGTGCTGCAGGATGGTGGCCCATAACCGGCCACGCGGGCTGTCAGATGCCAACGCCGCCAACGCCATCCGCAGATCGCCCGGCGGCACCACATCCAGCTCGTTGCGCAGCCTGCCGGATGAGCCGCCGTCGTCGGCGACCGTGACCACCGCGGTGACGTGCGGGGTCAGCCGCCGCGCCGCCGACAGGGTGGCGTACAGGCCGTGCCCCCCGCCCAACGCGACGATGCTCGGGCTCAGGCCCTGGCTGATCGCGGCAGTGGCTTCCGCACCGGCTGGTCGGCTCATTCGCGGCCCAGATCCCGGTGCAGCACCCGCACCGACAGCTGACCATCCGTGCCCTGATCGGTAACCTTCCGGGCCAACGCTTCGGCGATGGCGACGCTGCGGTGCTTGCCGCCCGTGCAGCCGATCCCGACGGTCATGTATCGCTTCCCCTCGCGGCGGTAGCCCCCGACCACCAGAGACAGTAGCCGGTGGTAGGCGTCCAGGAACTCGACGGCGCCCGGCTGGCTCAGCACGTAGTCGCGCACCGCCGGATGCTGCCCGGTGTGCGGGCGCAGCTCGTCAACCCAGTGCGGGTTGGGCAGGAACCGCACGTCCATCACCATGTCGGCGTCCATCGGCAGTCCGTACTTGAACCCGAACGACTCGACGGTGATGCTGATCGGCGCGGCCCCGGCTTCAGCGCCGAACGCCCCCTCGATGCTCTCCCGCAACTTCCGCACCGCCAGCGTGGACGTGTCGATCACCAGGTCGGCGGACGCGCGGACCGGCGCCAGCATGGCCCGCTCGGCCGCGATGCCCTCGGCGAGGGTCTGCTCACGCTGCAGCGGGTGGCTGCGCCGGTTGTGCTCGTAGCGACGGATCAGCACCTCGTCGGAGGCGTCCATGAACAGCACCCGGGGATAGATGCCCCGGTCGGCCAATTCGGTGCGCACCGAGTCGAGGTCGCCGGTGAAGCCGGCCGACCGGACATCCATCACCACCGCGAGCTGGGTGATCCGGGATCCGGCCGCCAGCCCGAGGTCCACCATCTGCGTGATCAGCTCGGGGGGCAGGTTGTCGGCGACGTACCAGCCCATGTCTTCGAGCACCTTGGCCGCGGTGTCACGCCCGGCACCGGACAACCCGGTCACCAGCACCACGTCGATGCCGGATTCGGTGCCGGCCCGACGGTCCGGCGCGTCCTTCGGTGTCTGTTCGGTCATCCCGATATCCGTTCCTGCTCAGCGTCGCCCGCAGCGTGGCCGGATCCCAGTGCCTCGAGGACGGCGTTCGCCGTCGCCGCTCCGATGCCCGGAACCGAGGTGATCTCGTCGACGGTAGCCTTTTTCAGCCGGGCCAGCGACCCGAAATGCGCGATCAGCGCTTTGCGCCGGAACTCACCCAGACCCGGCACCGAATCCAGCGCCGACGCCGTCATCCGCCTGGAACGCTTGCTGCGGTGGTAGGCGATGGCGAACCGGTGTGCCTCGTCGCGGATCCGCTGCAGCAGGTAGAGGCCCTCGCTCTGCCGCGGCATGATGATCGGATCGGGCTCGGACGGCACCCACACCTCTTCCAGCCGTTTGGCCAGGCCGATCGTGGCCACATCGGTGATCCCCAGTTCGGACAGCACCGCCGCCGCGGCGTTGACCTGCGGGGCGCCGCCGTCGACCACATACAGGTTCGGCGGGTAGGCGAATTTACGCGACTTCCCTTCCGGCGCAATGACGCCGGGCTCAAGATGGCGGTGGAATCGCCGCCGGGTCACCTCCGCGATGGAGGCGACGTCGTCGGAGCGCCCTTCACCGGCGGCTTCCCGGATCGCGAAGTGCCGGTAATCCGACTTGCGCGGTAACCCGTCCTCGAACACCACCAGCGAGCCGACGACGTCGGTGCCCTGCACGTGGCTGATGTCGACGCACTCGATACGCAGCGGAGCGTCATGCAGCCCCAACGCTTCCTGAATACTCTGCAGCGCAGCCGATCTGGCGGTGAAATCGCCGGCGCGTTTCAGTTTGTGCTGCTGCAGCGCCTCCTGGGCGTTGCGGTGCACGGTTTCGGCGAGAATCCGCTTGTCGCCGCGCAACGCCACCCGCAGCGACACCCGCGATCCGCGCAGGCCGGACAGCCAGTTGGTCAGCTCATCGGCGTTGTCCGGCAGGCAGGGCACCAGCACCTCACGGGGCACCGGGTTGCTGGCCTCGTCCGTCTCGCCGGACGCCTCGCTCAGCTCGGCCTGGTCGCCGTAGAACTGGGTGAGGAACTGTTCGACCAGCGCCGCGCCGGAATCAGCTGTGTCATCGGATTTTTCGATAATCCAGCCGCGCTGGCCGCGAACCCGTCCGCCGCGCACGTGGAACACCTGCACCGCCGCTTCCAGCTCGTCGTCCGCGAACGCCATCAGGTCGGCATCGATGCCGCTGCCGAGCACCACCGCCTGCTTCTCCAGTGCCCGCTTCAGCGCCGCGATGTCGTCACGCAGCCGCGCCGCCTGTTCGAAGTCGAGCCGTTCGGATGCGGCGGCCATCTGTCTTTCCAGGTTGCGGACCAGCCGGTCGGTCTTGCCGGACAGAAAATCGCAGAAGTCATTGACGATCTGCCGATGCTCGTCCGCGCTGACCCGGCCCACGCACGGTGCGGCGCACTTGCCGATGTAACCGAGCAGACAGGGCCGGCCGATCTGGCTGTGCCGCTTGAACACACCGGCGCTGCAGGTGCGCGCCGGGAACACCCGCAGCAAAAGGTCGAGTGTCTCGCGGATGGCCCAGGCGTGCGAGTACGGCCCGAAATAGCGCACCCCTTTGCGTCGCGGGCCGCGATAGACCATCAGCCGCGGATACTCCTCGTTGAGGGTGACGGCCAGCACCGGGTAGGTCTTGTCGTCGCGGTAGCGGACGTTGAACCGCGGGTCGAACTCCTTGATCCAGTTGTATTCCAGTTGCAGCGCCTCGACCTCGGTGTTGACTACCGTCCACTCCACCTTCGCGGCGGTGGTCACCATCTGGCGGGTACGCGGGTGCAGGCCGGCGACGTCGGCGAAGTAGGAGGTGAGCCGGCTGCGCAGGTTCTTGGCCTTGCCGACGTAGATCACCCGGTCGTGCGGGTCCCGAAACCGGTAGACGCCGGGCTCGACCGGAATTGATCCGGGCGCCGGGCGGTAGGTCGCGGGATCTGGCACGACGTCCAGGCTAGCTTCCGACGGTTCCGCGAGCAGACAGAGAATCGCACTGCACGGGCCGCTGGGATGCGATTCTCTGTCTGCTCGCGCGTCTCTATGGCTGCTCGGTCTGCTCGCGGGGGGACTCGCGGGGGGAACCGTACCGCGCGACCAGTTCCCGCACGGCCTGCATGGCCTCCACGGCCCGCTCCTTGTCGATCGCCTGGATGGCCATCGCCGGGATGTACTCGTCGTCGGGCAGGTCGACCCGCGCCCAGCGTTTGTCGGCGGGGAAGGACACCCCGACAACTTGTGACCACGGGATCAGCCGGTCACCGAACAGGTTGCGCACCGACAGCCCGGCGGCGCCCACCCGCAGCCGCGGCCGGGTGAACAGCAGCATGAAACCGGCGATCAGCAGGCCCAGGATGGCGATCGCCACCTGGTCGGAGGTCTGGAAGAACACCCCGGTCGACTTGACCTTGAGCAGAAAGCCCACCGCGATGTGCACAGCCGCGATCGCGAACGCGGCGACGTAGGCGCCGTAGGGCATCAGCCGCGGACGCACCACCAGGTCCCAGTCGGCCGGCGCACCGGGTTGGCTCACGGTGCCGCGCGAAGGTCGCGCAGGGCCAGCGCCGAACTCAGTGCGGCGGCGGCGGCCTGCGCACCCTTGTCTTCGGACGAGGTCGGCAGCCCGGCCCGCTCCAGCGCCTGGTGCTCGTTGTCGACGGTCAGCACCCCGTTGGCCACCGGGGTTGACGCGTCCAGCGAAACCCGGGTCAGCCCCTGGGTGACCGCGTCGCAGACGTAGTCGAAATGCGGTGTGGCGCCGCGGATCACCACACCCAGCGCAACCACCGCGTCGTGATTGCGGGCGACTTCCTGGGCGATCACCGGGATCTCGATGGCGCCCAGCACCCGCACGACGGTCGGATTGCCGACACCCGCTGCATGGGCCACCCGGCAGGCGCCGGCCAGCAGTGCGTCACAGATCCGGGCATGCCAGGTGCTGGCCACGATCGCCAGCCGGACGCCGGCCGCGTCGAGGGCCGGCAGTTCCGGCACCCCGGTTCCGCTCACAATGTCTCGCCCGTCACGTCGAAGCCGCCTGGCGCAAGGCCGGATTCGTCGTAGTCCTCCAGCCCATCGAGATCGTGGCCCATGCGGTCACGCTTGGTCATCAGATAGCGGATGTTCTCGGCGTTGGCCCGCACCGGCAGCGCCACCCGCTCGATGATGTGCAGCCCGTAGCCGTCCAGACCGACCCGCTTGGCCGGGTTGTTGGTCAGCAGCCGCATCGAACGGACCCCCAGATCGGCCAGGATCTGCGCGCCGGTGCCGTAGTCGCGGGCGTCGGCCGGCAGACCCAGCTTGAGGTTGGCGTCGACGGTGTCGTGCCCGGCGTCCTGCAATTGATAGGCCTGCAGCTTGTGCATCAGCCCGATGCCCCGGCCCTCGTGGCCGCGCATGTAGAGCACTACGCCGCGGCCCTCCTGCGCCACCATCGCCATCGCGGCGTCCAGTTGGGGCCCGCAGTCGCAGCGGCGGGATCCGAACACATCGCCGGTCAGGCACTCGGAGTGCACTCGGACCAGCACGTCGTCGCCGTCGCCGATCTCACCGCGGACCAGTGCGACGTGTTCGACGTCTTCGTAGATGCTCGCGTACCCGATGGCCCGGAACTCGCCGTGCCCGGTGGGGATTCGCGCCTCGGCGACCCGTTGCACGTGCTTCTCGTGTTTGCGGCGGTACTCGATCATGTCGGCGATCGAGATCAGCGCCAGGCCGTGCTCGTCGGCGAAAGTGCGCAGCTCGTCGGTTTGGGCCATCGCGCCCTCGTCCTTCTGGCTGACGATCTCGCAGATCGCGCCCGCGGGCTGCAGCCCCGCCATCCGGGCCAGGTCGACGGCGGCCTCGGTGTGGCCGGGCCGGCGCAGCACGCCGCCGTCCTTGGCGCGCAATGGCACCACGTGACCGGGACGGGTGAAATCGTCGGCGACGCTGCCCGGGTCGGCGAGTAGCCGCATCGTCGTCGCTCGGTCCGACGCGGAGATCCCGGTGCCCACGTTGTCCCGCGCATCGACGGTGACGGTGTAGGCCGTGCCGTGCTTGTCCTGGTTCAGGGCATACATCGGCAGCAGTCCGAGGCGGTCGCAGATCGCGCCGTCCAGCGGCACGCACAGGTATCCGGAGGTATAGCGCACCATGAAGGCAACCAGTTCCGGAGTGGCCTTCTCGGCGGCGAAGATCAGGTCGCCCTCGTTCTCCCGGTCCTCGTCGTCGATGACGACGACGGCTTTGCCCGCCGCGATGTCGGCGACCGCCCGCTCGACGGTGTCCAACTTCGTCATCTGTGCCACCTGATCTGGTTTGCCCCGGGTTCTGCATCAGCAGTCGCCCTCAAGTATGAACCACTCAGCGACCGCGATCTGCGTGCATCTACAGTTCCAGACATGATCCGAGCCTTGGCGGTGGTGGCGCTGACTCCCCCGATGCTCCTGCTGGCGGCCCCGGCGCATGCGAGCGATCAGAGTTATCTGGACTACCTGAACGCGCACGGCTTCAAATATCAGAACCACCCCGGGGCCACCACGCCCGCCGGGGCGATCCGTTTCGGCGAGCTGATCTGCCAGAACCTCCGGCGCGGCAATGCCCCCCGTGATCGCTTCGACAAGCCGATCTCCAATTCGATCGATCAGGTCATGATCGACGGCGCGCAGCACGAGCTGTGCCCGGACACCCTGAGCAGAACCACCCCGACAACACCGGCAGTGCCGCCCACCCCCGGCGCTCCGACGCCACCGGAGATTCCGCCGCCGCCGGCACCCGAGCCGCCTCCGCCGCCGGAGGCACCGCCCGCGCCCGAACCTCCGCCGCCACCACCGGCGCCGGAACCACCACCTCCACCCGCGCCGGAACCACCACCCCCGCCGCCGGCGCCGGAACCACCTCCGCCGCCGCCCGCGCCGGAGGCACCGCCCACTCCGGTTCCTCCGCCGGTTCCCTGAGGCCGGGGCGCGGCCGGTGGGTGTCGACATCGGCCCGGTTTCGCTTGCCGGTTAGGCGGCAGATTTGAGCGCCCGTTCGCGGGCCTATTCGAGGGCCGATTGAGTCGATCGGGCTGCCCGACTGCATTGCCGGCCGGACCGGCTCGCTGCCGGAGTGTCACGCCGGCGGGCTGTTCATCGCAGGTGTCAG
>DASTNJ010000107.1:0-24565 GCA_035721065.1 Mycobacterium sp. | reverse complement strand
GCGGGCTTTGCCGGCGACCAGGTCGACGCTGACCCCGTTCTCGGCCAGCATGATCGCGTCCTCGGCCACCCCGGTTCCGGCGGCCAGCGCGGCGTTGGCACGCAACATCCGCCAAGTGCCGTGCACCGGCATGACGTGGCGCGGCCGCACGCCGTTGTAGAGGAACAGCAGCTCGCCTGCGTAGGCGTGTCCGGAAACATGAACTCGCGCTTGCGCATTGGTGACCACCCGAGCGCCGACCTTGGCCAGTGCGTCCATCACGCCGTAGACGGCCTCTTCGTTTCCGGGGATCAGCGACGACGAGAGCACGATGAGGTCCCCGGCGGTCAGCGTGATGCTGCGGTGCTCACCACGCGACATCCGGGACAGCGCCGACAGCGGCTCGCCCTGTGTGCCGGTGGTGATCAGCACGACCTTCTCGGGGCGCATCTCCTCGGCGGCGCCGATGTCGATCAGGTCCGAATCGTCCACTCGCAGAAAACCCAGATCCCGGGCAATGCCCATGTTGCGCACCATGGACCGGCCGACGAACGACACCCGCCGACCCTGCGACACCGCGGCATCGATGATCTGCTGCACCCGGTCCACGTTGGAGGCGAAGCACGCCACGATCACCCGGCCCTCGGCGCCGCGGATCAGCCGGTGCAGGGTGGGTCCGACCTCGCTCTCACTCGGCCCGACCCCGGGAACCTCGGCGTTGGTCGAGTCGCACAGGAACAGGTCCACGCCGGCGTCACCGAGCCTCGACATGCCGGGCAGGTCGGTGGGGCGGCCGTCGGGCGGCAACTGGTCGAGTTTGATGTCGCCGGTGTGCAGGACCGTTCCGGCGCCGGTGTGAACGGCGATCGCCAGCGCGTCGGGGATGGAGTGGTTGACCGCGAAGTACTCGCATTCGAAGACGCCGTGGGTGCTGCGCTGGCCCTCGGCGACCTCGCGGAACACCGGTTTGATGCGGTGCTCCCGGCATTTCGCCGCCACCAGAGCCAGGGTGAACTTGGACCCGACGACCGGGATGTCCGGCCGCAACTTGAGCAGGAACGGGATCGCCCCGATGTGGTCCTCGTGGGCGTGGGTGAGCACCAGCGCCTCGACATCGTCGAGGCGGTTCTCGACATGACGCAGGTCCGGCAGGATGAGGTCCACACCGGGCTCGTCGTGGCCGGGAAACAACACACCGCAGTCGATGATTAGCAGCCGGCCCAGGTGTTCGAGAACGGTCATGTTGCGGCCGATTTCACTGATGCCGCCCAGCGCGGTGACCCGCAGCCCGCCCGCGGTCAGCGGGCCGGGCGGTTTGAGGTTCTCATTCACCTGCGGTCACCGCAGCACCGAAGCGGCACGCATGTCCGCGGCCAGCGCCTCGATCTCTTCCGGTGTCGCCGCCACCTGCGGCAGCCGCGGGTCGCCGACGTCGAAGCCCTGCAGCCGCAGGCCCGCCTTGGTCATCGTCACCCCGCCCAGCCGGTGCTGCGCGGCGGCCAACGGTGACAGCGAGACGTAGATCTTGCGCGCCGTTTCGACGTCGCCGGACTGGAAAGCGGCCAGCATGTCCCGGAGCTGCCCGGCCGCGAAGTGGCTCCAGACACTGATGAAGCCGACCGCGCCGACCGCCAGCCAGGGCAGGTTCAGCGCGTCGTCGCCGCAGTAGTAGACCAGGTCGGTGTCGGCGATGATCTGTGCGGCGCCGGCCAGGTCGGCCTTGGCGTCCTTGACGCCGACGATGTTCGGATGCTCGGCCAGCTTGCGGATGGTGGCCCACTCGATCGGCACCACCGAGCGCGGTGGGATGTCGTACAGCAGCACCGGCAACGCGGTCGCGTCGGCCACCGCGGTGAAGTGCGCCAGCAGCCCGGCCTGCGAGGGCCGCGAGTAATAGGGCGTGACCACCAGCAGTGCGTGCGCGCCCACCCCCGCGCATGCCTCCGCCAGCCGGACGCTGTGCTCGGTGTCGTTGCTGCCCGCGCCGGCGATGATTCGAGCCCGGTCGCCGACCGCCTCCACCACCGCGCGCAACAGGGTGAGCTTCTCGTAGTCGGCCGTGGTCGGTGACTCCCCGGTGGTGCCGGAGAGCAGCAAACCGTCGCAACCGTTGTCGACCAGCTGGGTCGCCAATCGTACAGCGGCGTCAACGTCCACTGAACCGTCCGAACCAAACGGCGTCACCATCGCCGTCAACACGGTGCCCAGCTGTGCCCGGGCGTCGAATCCGCTGCTGCTCACGGCAGCAAGATTACTCGTCGCCGCCCGCGCCATCCCCGCGAGCGTGCATAGATGTACAGCGACACGCCGGCGCAGGGGTACATTTGTGCACGCTCGCCGCGGAAGGAGCCGGCTCAGGCCTCAGTCGCTAAAGGCGAGGTCGCGACCTCGGTGCCGTCGGCCAGGCCGGCGATCTGGAAATCGCCGAACACCGCCGGAGCCACGTCCATCAACTGACGCAGGCACGCGATCGCCAGCCGGCGCAGTTCGACATCGGCGTGTTCACTGGCCCGCATCGCGATGAAATGCCGCCAGGCCCGGTAGTTGCCGGTCACCACGACACGGGTCTCGGCCGCTCCGGGCAGCACCGCGCCGGCGGCCTGCCGGGCCTGTTTGCGGCGCAGCACGCCCAGTGTCTCGACGGGTTCGCCGTCGGCGAGTTTGGCTTCCAGCTTGGCCAGCAGCTCGTCGTAGACGGCGCGGCTCGCGTCGGCCGCGGCGACCAGGATTTTCCGCAATTCCGGGTCGTCTTCCATTTCGGGGGGAACGACGACCCGTGAGTCGGATTCCGGGACGTAGCGCGGCGAGAGCTGCGAGTAGGAGAAGTGCCGGTGCCGGATCAGCTCGTGGGCGCACGGCCGGGAGATTCCGCTGATGTAGAACGTCACGCTGGCGTGCTCCAGCACCGCGAAGTGCCCGACGTCGACGATGTGTTTCAGGTAGCCGGCGTTGGTGTCGGTGCGCGGGTTCGGCTTGGACCAACTCTGGTAGCAGGCCCGCCCGGCGAACTCGACCAGCGCCGGACCACCGTCGGCGTCGGTGCTCCACGGGACGTCCGGCGGCGGCACGAACTCGGTCTTGGCAATCAGTTGCACACGCAGCTGAGCGGTCTGGCCCACAACGCTCACCTTAAGGTGTGCCGGCCCGGTGGACGTGGGCCCTACTGGACCGGCACCTTGGCGGCGATCTGGCCGGCGATGACCGCGGCGGTGTCCTTGGGGTCGGCGCTGCAGGTGTTGACGTCGATGACGACGTTGTTCCGCGCGGTCAGCGCCCGCCCGCAGGCCCAGGGAGAGTCGTTGCCGGAGTTCTGCTGGGTGGCGACGGTGCTCAGGACGCCGTCGGCTTTGGCGATCGGCCCGGCAGTCCACTGCGAACCGCTCTGGGTATGGGTGTATTCATGGCAGGACGGCCACGCCTCGGCCTCGATGCCGAAGAAGTCCGCGGCCCGTTTGGCCGACGGGAACAGCACCACCACCTGGTCGACGTAGTGAGCGAAGTGGTCACCGTCCCGCAGCGTCTGCTCCCGAACCGCGGTGTAGCCGGTGTTGGCGTAGACCTCGGACTGCCCCGCGCCGTCGATGGCCAGGCACTCCCTGGGCTGCATCGTGGCGCTGTCGTCGGACAGCGCGATGTGCTTCTGGGTGACTTCCATCTCGGTCGCGCCCATGATCGGATTGATCTGATCGGGGCTGAGCAGCAACCCCTTGAGCCCGTCTTCGTCGAGCGGACGCGCGACGGTCGTGGTGGTGGTGGGCGTGGTCCGGGCGCTGGCGGATGACCTGCTGGCGTGTTGCACAGCGCACCCGGAGGCGAGGACGGAACTGCCGATCACGGCGATGACGACGACGCTGTCAACCACTCGCACGGCAATAAGCGTAGCGAGATTCGACAAATTTGCCCCGCTGAATCGCCACGCGTGTCACCGCGCGCGGGCAAACTACTGCACCGGCACCTTCGCCGCGATCTGGCCGGCGATGACAGCGGCGGTGTCCTTCGGGTCGGCACTGCAGGTGTTGACGTCGATGACGACGTTGTTCCGCGCGGTCAGCGCCCGCCCACAGGACCAGAGCGAGTTGCCGGAGTTCTGCTGGGTCGCGATGACGCTCAAGACACCGCCGGCTTTTGCGGCCGGACTCGCCGACCACTGCGAACCGCTCTGGGTGTGGCTGTATTCATGGCAGGACGGCCAGAGTTCGGCCTCGATGTCGACGAAGGAGGACGCCCGTTTGGCCGACGAGAACAGCACCACCACCTGATCGACGTAGTGGGCGAACGGATTGCTCTCCCGCAGCGTCTGCGCTCGAGCGGCGGTGTAGCCGGTGTTGGTGTAGACCAGGGTCTGCCCCGCGCCATCGACGGCCAGGCACGCCCTCGGCTCCATCGTGGCGCTGTCGTCGGACAGTGCGGTGCGCTGACGGGTGACCTTCATTTCGGTCGCATCCATGATCGAGTTGACCTGGTCCGATCCGAGCAGCAGCCCCGCGAGCGCGTCTTCGCCAACCGGGCGGGCGACGGTCGTGGTGACGGGGGCCTCCCGGGTGACCGCCGCCGGCGTATCGCTACGGTGGCCGGCACATCCGGTGGTGAGGATGCAGCCGCCCATGATGAGGGCGGCGATCACCTGGCGCACGGCGGCAAGCGTACCGGGGACCGATGGATTCACCACGCATGGCGTACGGCTCTACTCAGCGCACCGGCCAGGTCGCCGTTGTCTCCGACCGTGACGCCACTCAACTCCAGCCAGGACGCCATCGCGGTCAGTTCCTCGGCGAGCGCGGTCGCCACGACCGCACGTGGCCGGCCGTCTTCGGTGAACGCTCCGACGACGTGCAACACGTCCCGGGCTCGATCGGCCTTGAGGACGACCCTGCCGACCAGGTGCCCGTCCAGCAGCACCGGCCACACGTAGTAGCCGTAGCGGCGTTTGGCCGCCGGGGTGTAGATCTCGATGCGGTAATGGAAGCCGAACAATCGCTCGACGCGCGGCCGGCAGAAGATCAGCGGATCGAACGGGCACAGCAGTGCGGTGCCGGCATCTCGGCGCGGAATCGGTTGGCCGGCGCGCAGATACGCCCCACCTTGCCAACCCTCGACGTCGACGGATTCCAGTTCTCCACCGGCGATCAGCTCGGCGATCGCCGACCGGGCCTGGCTTGCCGACAGCCGGAAGTAGTCGCGGATGTCGGCCTCGGTGCCTACGCCCAGCGCCGTGGACGCGCGCAGCACCAGCTGGCGCACGGCCTCACCGTCGTCGACGCGGCGGGCCAACACGTCGGGCGGCAGCACCTTCTCGGCCAGGTCGTAGTGACGGGCGAAGCCGACGCGGGTGGCGGTGGTGAGCACGCCGGCGGCGAACAACGCCTCGGCGACCCACTTGGTATCGCTGCGGTTCCACCATTGCCCCTTGGCCCGCCGCGGCGCGGGTCTGCTGGCGACCAGGTACTCCTCTATCTGCCCAGCGGTCGCCGGTCCGAGCTCGGTCACCGCGGCCACCACGGCGTCGACCAGTTTCGGGTTCGCCCGCACGATGTGGGTGCCCCAGCGGCCGTGAGTGTATTCGCGCATCCGCCAGCGCAACAGCGGCCAGTCCTCGACGGCGATCAGCGCAGCTTCGTGCGCCCAGTACTCCACCAGCAGCCGCGGCGAACGGGCGGTCGACCTCCAGGCGGCGCGGTCCAGGATCTCCCGGTCGTAGGGGCCGAGCCGGCTGAACACCGGCGCGTAATGGGCGCGCACCGCCACCGACACCGAATCGAGCTGCAGCAGCTGAATGCGGTCGATCAGCCGTCGCAGATGCGCCCGGGTGACGGCGCCCTTCGGTTTGGCCGTTGCGAATCCCTGTGCGGCGACGGCGATCCGGCGGGCCTGCGCCGCGGTCAGAGTGCCCATTACCGTCGCCTAGCGCCGGTAGCTGCAGAACCGGTAGCGCAGGCCGGTCCCGCTGGTGAGCCATTCCCCCGGCGCGGCCTGCCAGGTGCCGTCGAGCACGGGCGCGATCGCGTCACCGTCCAGGCGGGGCAGGTCGACGTCGATCTCGGTCACCTCGCAGCGGGTGGCCAGCGGCAGTGCCAACGCATAGATCTGTTCGCCGCCGATCACCCAGGTCTCCTCGCCGTTCAGTGCGGCATCCACGGTGCCGACCACGCGCGCCCCGTCGGCGACGTAGCCGGCCTGGCGGGTCAGCACGACATTGTCCCGGCCGGGCAGCGGGCGCACGCTGGCGGGCAGCGACTCCCAGGTCGGCCGGCCCATCACCACGGTGTGACCGAGGGTGAGTTGCTTGAACCGGGCCTGGTCTTCGGGTAACCGCCACGGGATGCCGCCGCCCCGGCCGATCACCCCGGAGGTGGACTGCGCCCAGATCAGCCCGAGAGGATTCCGACTCATACCGCGACGGGGGCTTTGATCGCCGGATGCGGGTTGTAGTCCCGGATCTCGACGTCGTCGTAGGTGTAGTCGAATATCGAATCACGATGTGCCAGAACCAGGTGCGGGTAGGGGCGAGGCTCTCGGGACAGCTGTTCGGTGACCTGCTGGACGTGGTTGTCGTAGATGTGGCAGTCGCCTCCGGTCCAGACGAACTCGCCGACGCCCAGTCCGGACTGCGCGGCCATCATGTGGGTGAGCAGCGCATAGCTGGCGATGTTGAACGGCACCCCGAGGAACAGGTCGGCGCTGCGCTGGTACAGCTGGCAGCTCAGCCGTCCGTCGGCGACGTAGAACTGGAACAGCAGGTGGCACGGCGGCAGCGCCATCTGGCCGATCTCGCCGACGTTCCACGCCGAGACGATGTTGCGCCGCGAGTCCGGATCGGTGCGCAGCAGCGCCAGCGCGCCGGCGATCTGGTCGATGTGCTCACCGGACGGGGTGGGCCAGGACCGCCATTGCACGCCGTAGACCGGACCGAGATCTCCTGCCTCGGAAGCCCATTCGTCCCAGATGGTGACGCCGTGCTCGTGCAGCCAGCCGATGTTGGAGTCGCCGCGCAGGAACCACAGCAGCTCGTAGATCACCGATTTGACGTGCACTTTCTTGGTGGTGATCAACGGGAAGCCGGCCGACAGGTCGTAACGCATCTGGTGGCCGAACAGGCTGCGGGTGCCGGTGCCGGTGCGGTCGGATTTGGCCGTGCCCCGCTCGAGCACCAAGCGCAGCAGGTCCTCGTAGGGCGTAGCGATCGGCACGCCGCCCAGCCTACGTCTCAACCGGCACGGTAGAACGGAAGCCATGCCCACCCTCACCGACACGATCAGCACACCCGACGGCACCTGCACGGTCCGCCTAGTCACCCCCGACGGTGCCGGTCCCTGGCCGGGGGTTGTCATGTACCCCGACGCCGGCGGGGTGCGCGACGCCTTCTTCAGCATGGCCGCACACCTGGCCGGGCTCGGCTACGCGGTGCTGCTGCCCGACGTGTACTACCGCCATCCGGGCTGGGCTCCGTTCGACATGGCGACGGCGTTCGCCGACCCGAAGGAGCGGGGCCGGGTCATGTCGCTGATGCACATCGTCACCCCCGACGTGATGGCGGCCGACGCGGCGGCGTTCTTCGACTACCTGGCCGGCCGGCCCGAGGTGCGCGGCGAGCGCTTCGGTGTCTGCGGGTACTGCATGGGCGGGCGCACCTCGCTGGTGGTGGCCGGGCGGGTGCCGGACCGGGTGGCCGCCGCGGCGTCCTTCCACGGCGGCAACCTGGTCACCGACAAGCCGGACAGCCCACACCTGCTGGCCGACCGGATTCGGGCAGCCGTCTACGTGGGCGGCGCGCACAGGGACGCGTCCTTCACCAAGCGGGACGCCGAAACGCTAGAGCAGTCGCTGACCGCGGCCGGCGTCGAGCACACCATCGAGACCTACGCGGGCGAGCACGGCTTCGCGGTCCCGGATAACCCGCCGTATGACGCCGCCGCTGCCGAGCGGCACTGGGCGGCGATGCGGGATCTGTTCGCCGCCAAGCTGGCGTAATCAGCGACGGGGTAACCGGACCCGGACGTCGCTGACCCCGACCGTGTCGCCGTCCTGATCGACGGCGGTGACCCGGATGACGGCGAAATCCTCCCCGTCGCCGATCGGGTGGATGTCACGCACTTCGCCGCGCACGGTGACCGTGGACCCGACCGGAACGGGTTTGGTGAATTTGCTGTCCACCACCGTGACCGGTGCCAGTGCGCCGAAGGCCCGCAGCACCAGCGACCCGGCGAACGACATGGTCATCATGCCGTGCGCGACCGTTTCCGGCAGGCCGAACACCTGGGCGCCGGCGGCCCACTGCGGGTCCATGTGCACCGGGTTGAGGTCCAGGCTGGCCATGCCGTACGCGTCGATGAGGTCCTGGGTCACCTGGTAGACGAGATCGGGCAGCCGGTCGCCGCTTGTCAGGTCGTCGAGATACGGCGGGATCATCGGGCGGTGGCGAATCGTCGCGCTTCGTCGCGGTCGGCCGGCAGGATCAGGGTCGCCGAGAACTCGATCTTGACGGTGCCATGCTGATCGCGCGCCACCACATGCGCGGTCAAGTAGTGGTGGCCGCGCCGGACGAACCGGTCGCTGTTCTCCATCGTGGCCGTCAGCCGGTCACCGACCCGAAGCGGATCGTGAATCTGGAGATGTTGAAACGGGTTGCGCGCGCCCGGGGTTCGGATCCACGAGCAGACCGTGCCCGGGCGCGCCAGCCAGAACGCGACCGCGGTAGCGAACAGCGGGTGCGCGACCACACTGCCGCCCGGAGCGTGCTCACGGGCATGGTCCGGGTCGACCAGCAGCAGATCGGTTTCACCGAGCGCCCGGTTGTAAGCCAGGACATCCTCTTCTTCGACGACGAACTCACCGGGCACCTGCACCGGTTCGCGCATCACCGCGGTGTCCCAGGTGACGTGGTCCTCCCAGGTGGCGACGAAGTCGCCGTCGAATGCACGCTGTTTGGCCGTGCGCGCCAAAGCGGCCAAACGTTCCGCATTGCTCACCGAGACCTCCATGCAACGCCTTGATCCGGTTGACTTCTGGACCGGAGGAATGTGTTCGAGGCTACCGCCGCGTCGAGAGCGATGTGGGAGAAGTTGCGCGATGGAGCAACATCAAAAGGGTGGCCCGCCCGCAGATTACGCCCCCCGCTTGGGCACTGATCGGGTAGCGCCGTGGATACCACAGGTGCAGGTGTCTATCGATGGACAGGTGCACTGCATGCCCCATTCGATGACGGCCCGGGCACGAGCTAGCGCCTCCATCTGGGCGTCGATCTCGGCGAGCTTGGCTTCCGCCAGTGTGCGGCTCGCCGGACGTCCGGGCGCGTCGTCGGCGAAGAGAAGCTGGATCTCGGCCAACGTGAACCCGGCCGTTTTGCACAGGCCGATCACTTCAAGCCGGGCCAGTGCCGCGGTGTCGTAGCGACGTTGTCCGGCCACCCGGTCTTGTGCCGCGACCAACCCGATCTGCTCGTAATAGCGCAACGTGGTCGCCGCGACGCCGGTGCGCCGAGCCACGTCGCCGATCTTCAGCGACTCCGACATCCCACTCCCCTGAATCCGCAGCTTGACTTCGAGTCAACTCTAGGTTTTTTACTGGTGTGATGCCCACGCAATCCCTCGACGAGTTGCGCCACCGTCGATACGCCCTGCTGCGCAGCTTCCGCGGCGATGGCACCCCTGTCGACACGCCGATCTGGTTCGCCGTGGACGGGCGCACGCTGCTGTTCCGGACCAAGGTAGGCCCGAAGACGAAACGTTTGGCGGTGCACCCAGACGTCGAACTAGCCGCCTGCGATTACCGCGGTCGGGTCTACCCGGGTTCGACGCTGGTGGGGCGAGCCGAGGTGCTCGCAGGCGCCGACGCGGAACGAGCCAACAGACTGCTGCATGAACGGTACGGCTGGCAGTGGAACATCGTGCCGCTGGTCAAGATTCCAGGCGTCCCCAATGTGCACCAGAACCTGTCCGTCCGCGAGAAGCTGCGGCGCATGCGACACCGAAGCGTCTGGCCCGATTCCGTGATCGTCCGCGTCGACCTGAACCTTTGACCGCATAGATTCCCAACGGGTCGTCCGTGCTTTACTCCAGTGGGGGATCCGCCGTCGAGGAGAGCCGCCTGTGCAGAGCATCGAAGACCCCCGGACCGTCACCGGTTTTATCTCCGGTGACCGTTACCGCTCCGCCGCGGAGACCGAAGCGCGGGTCGCGCGCGCTGCCACCGTGCTCGCCGAGCGCGGCGTCGGGCAGGGCGACCGGGTGGCGATCATGCTGCGCAACGATTTCCCGTTCGTGGAAGCCTCCTATGCCGCCGCGGCGCTGGGCGCCATCGCCGTCCCGATCAACTGGCATTACCGCACCGGGGAGGTCTCCTACATCCTGGATGACTCCGAAGCCAAGCTGATCGTCGTCCACGCCGACCTGCTCGACCAGGTGCCGGAGACCGCGCAGAAGCTCGTCGTCGACACTCCGCCGGAGATCGCCGCGTCTTACAACATCGAGGCAGCTACGGGCAGGCCGTCCTGGGACGGCGAGATCGACGCCGCGGCGCCGTGGGAAGGCGAACCGCGTGAAGCGCCGCCCAGCATGATCTACACCTCCGGAACGACCGGGCGGCCCAAAGGCGTCGAGCGGTATTCGCGGCTGGACATCACCGATCCGCGCCTGGCCGAACAGATGGGCTGGCTGGGCCTGGCCCCGGCGATGCGCACCGTCTCGTGCGGCCCGATGTATCACTCGGCGCCGAACACGTTCGCCCTGCTGGCCGGCCGCACCGGCGGGCTGGTCGTGTTCCAGTCCAAATTCGCCCCCGAGGAACTGCTCGCGTACATCGACCGCTACGCGATCACCGCGCTGCACCTGGTGCCGACCATGATGATCCGGCTGCTGCGGCTGCCGGAAGAGGTGCGCAACCGCTACGACCTGTCGTCGCTGCGGTCGATCACCCACGCCGCCGCGCCATGCCCGCCCAAGGTCAAACGTGCCTGCATCGACTGGCTCGGCCCCATCGTCAACGAGTACTACGGCAGCACCGAGGTCGGCGTCGTCGTCGCTTGCAACAGCGAGCAGTGGCTGGCGCACCCGGGCACCGTGGGACAGCCGGTCGGCGGCGCCGAGATTCGGGTGCTCGACGAGAACGGAAAGCAACTGGGCCCCCGCGAGATCGGCGAACTGTACCTGCACAACCCCGCCTCCGGCGATTTCACCTACCACCACCACGACGAGAAACGGCGCGGCATCGACCGCGACGGCTTCGTCACCGTCGGCGACGTCGGGTACTTCGACGAAGACGGCTTCCTGTACGTGTGCGACCGCGCCACTGACATGATCATCTCCGGCGGCGTCAACATCTACCCCGCCGAAATCGAAGCCGAGTTACACCTGCACCCCGACATCGCCGACTGCGCGGTATTCGGAATCCCCGACGACGAGTACGGCGAATCGGTGGCGGCCGTCATCGAACTCCGAGACGGACGGCCGGCCGACGCCGACGCCATCAAGGCCTGGCTGCATGACCGCGTCGCCGGTTTCAAGGTGCCCCGGCAGATCGCCTTCGGCACCGGACTGCCACGCGAGGACAGCGGAAAGATCTTCAAACGCAAACTGCGCGAACAGTACTCGCCATGATCCGCACCGAGGTCGACGGTGGCATCGCCACCATCACGCTCGACCGGCCGCACCGGCTCAACGCGCTCAGCTGGGAGACGATGCAGCGACTGCACGACGCCCTCGACGAGGTCACCGCGGTCGCAGATACCCGGGCCGTGGTGTTGACCGGCGCCGGCCGCGCCTTCTGCAGCGGGGCCGATCTGGTCGACTTCGACGACACCGTCACCGATCCCGGCGCGGCCGTCGAACGCAACATGATGGCCACGCTGACGCCGCTGTGCGAGGCGTTGCTGCAGGCCCGGGTTCCGATCGTCGCCGCGGTCAACGGACCCTGCGCGGGCGGCGGGCTCGGGTTGGCGCTGCTTGCCGACGTGACCGTCGCGGCCCGGTCGGCCTACTTCCTGGTTCCCCAGGTGGCGGCGCTCGGCATTGCTCCCGACGCCGGTGCCACCTGGGTCCTGGCACGGCACGTCGGGCGCGCCCGCGCGCTGGGCATGAGCCTGACCGGGGAGCGTATCGACGCCGAGCAGGCTGAACGCTGGGGGCTGATCTGGCGGTGTGTCGATGACGCCGACCTGATGGCCGCGGCTCGCGCGATCGCAGCGCAGATCTCCGCCACGCCGGCGGCGGCCGTCGCCACCCGCAGGCTGGTCGACGCGGCGACTTGCACGCCGTCGGCGGAGCAACTCGACGACGAAGCCCGCGCGCAGGGAATCCTGTTCGGCGACCCTGCCGTCGTGGAAAGCATCCTCCGGTTCGCCCGCCGCAGCTGACCGTGTCCGGTGGCGGCTACCGCCTGGTGGTCAGCTCCGCATACCGCATCAGGTGCCGGTCACGGGACCCGAATTCGGATTCGATGACGGTGAGCCGCTTGAAGTAGTGGCCGATCGCCAGCTCCTCGGTCATGCCCATCCCGCCGTGCAGTTGCACCGCGTTCTGGCCGACGAACCGGGCGACGCGGGCGATCGTCGCCTTCGCCGCGGACACGGCGCAGGCCCGCTCGGCCGGTTCGGCGTCCAGCTTCAGCATCGCCAGATACTGCGCCGCGACCGCCTGCTCGACTTCCATGAACATGTCCACCATCCGATGTTGCAGCACCTGGAAATTCGCGATCGGCTGCCCGAACTGCTGGCGCTGTTTGGTGTAGGCGACCGTGTCGGCGAGCACCCGGCGCAGGCAGCCCACCGCCTCGGAGACCACCGCCGCGATCGCCTGGTCGGCGGCCAGCTCCAGCGAAGGCCACACCTGACCCTCGGCGCCCAGCAGCGCGCCGGCGGGCAGTCGCAGTCCGTCGAAAGTCAGGTCGGCGGCGTGCCGGTCGTCGATGGTGCGCAACGACTCGACCGTCATCCCCGCCGGTGGCGCGGCGGCGTCGAAGTCGACCAGAAACAGCGATATGCCGCCGGTGTCGCGCTGCGCCCCACTGGTTCTCGCCGTCACCAGCAGATGCGTCGCCAGCGGCGCCGCCGGTACGACGATCTTGGTGCCGTGCAGCACCCAGTCGTCGCCGTCGCGCCGCGCCGTGGTGGTGACGTCGTGCCAGGTTCCGGCCGATGCCGGCTCCTCGGCGGCCAGCGCCACCATCGCATCACCCGCAACGACCCGGCGCAGCAGTTCGTCTGCCGCCGCACCGCCGGCCCGCTGCAGCAGTCCGCCACCGAGTACCACGGTGTCGACGAAGGGCTCGGTGACCAGCGCGTGGCCCAGTGCCTCGGTGATGATCATCAGTTCGACCGGACCGCCGCCGAGTCCACCGACCGATTCGGGCAGTGTCGCGCCGAGGATGCCGAGTTTCGCGAATGCCTGCCAGATCTCCGGCTGCCAGCCGGGCCCGGTCTTGGCCGCGGTGCGGCTGGCGTCCAGGCCGTAGCGGTTGGTGAGGAACTTGCCGACGGTGCCGCGCAGCAGTTCCTGCTCGTCGGTGAGCGAAAAGTCCATCTGCAGTCCTATCCGAGTCCCTTAGCGGCCGTTAGAGTCCCAGGGCCGCTTTGGCCATGATGTTGCGCTGAATCTCGTTGCTGCCCGCGTAGATCGAGGCGGCTCGGTCGTTGAAGTAGTGCAGCGGGGCGACCGCCTGCCAGGGTTCGCCGCTGACGTAGCCGTCCGCCGGCGGGACGAAGCCGGCGATCGGGCCGCCGGGCAGGGTGGCGTGCGGCTGGTAGACCCGCCCGCGTGGCCCGGCCGCTTGCAGTTCCAACTCGGTGATGGCCTGACTCAGTTCGGTGCCGAGAACTTTGAGCATCGACGCGGCCGGGCCGGGATCGTCGCCGCGCGCGATCGCGGTGATGGTGCGGAACTCGAGAATCTCCAGCACGTCGGTGCGCACCCGGGCGTCGGCGAGCCGCAGCCGGAACGCCGGATCGTCGATCAGCGGCGTCCCACCCGGACCGGTCTGGGTGGCGGCGTGTTCGGCCACCGCCTGCGTCCACACCTGCAGGACCGGGGCCATCGCGCCACCGCGTTCGAAGTTGAGCAGATACTTGGCCACCGTCCAACCGTCGTCGATCTTTCCGAGCACGTTGGCCTTGGGCACCCGTACCGCATCGAAGAAAACCTGGTTCTGAATCTGCTCTCCGGATGTCATGACCAGCGGCCGGATTTCGATGCCCGGCGTCGTCATCTCGATCAGCAGGAACGTGATGCCCTGCTGCTTGCGCTCGGTGCGCGACGTGCGCACCAGACAGAAGATCCAGTTCGCCTGTGCCGCATGGGTGGTCCAGATCTTGCTGCCCGTGCAGACCAGATCATCGCCATCGTCGACCGCGGCCATCGCCAGCGACGCCAGGTCCGAGCCGGACTCGGGTTCGGAGTAGCCCTGACAGAAGAACACCTCGCCGGTCAGGATCCTGGGCAGGAACCAGTTCTTCTGCTCGTCGGTGCCGAAGGCGATGATCGCGTGCGCGACCATCCGGATACCCATCGGCGACAGCAACGGCGCACCGGCCAGGCTGCATTCCCGGCTGAAGATGTAGTGCTGGGCAAGCGTCCACTCGCAGCCGCCGTAGGCCACCGGCCAGGCCGGTGCCGCCCAGCCGCGCTCGTGCAGGATCGCCTGCCAGGCCATGCTCGCGTCGTGGTCGGCGTACACGCTGGTCATCAACTGCCCGGCGCGGCGCAGCTCCGGGGTCAGCTTCTCATCCAGGAAGGCGCGCACCTCGTCGCGGAAACGCAGATCCTCCGGTGACCAATCGAGATTCACTGCGCCTCCTTCTCCGATGGGCCCACGGGAAGGTTGACGAGTTCGGCCAGCCGCGCACGGTGCCGATAGCCGGTGCCGAACGCCAGCTGGTCGGCCTTGGCCCGTTTGAGATACAGATGCGCGGGATACTCCCAGGTCATGCCGATGCCGCCGTGCAGTTGGACGCACTCCTCGGCGACGTGCACCGCGGCGTCGCCGCAGTAGGCCGCCGCCACCGCCGCGGCTATCAGGGCATCGGCATCGCCGCGCGCGCAGGTGTCGGCGGCGTAGCGGGCGGCGGCCGCTGCGGATCCGACCTGCAGCCACATCTCCACCACCCGGTGCTTGATCGCCTGATACGAGCCGATCGCACGGCCGAACTGCTTGCGCTCCTTGACGTAGCCGAGCGTGGCGTCGAAACACCACTGCGCCACACCCAGCTGCTCGGAAGCCAGCAGCGCGGTGGCCGTCTGCAGCGCCCCGGCGATCGCCGCGTCCGCCGGCCTGGAGCCCGCCCGCGATGACGGGGCACCGGCGAATCGCACGTCGGCGATGGGCCTGGTCATGTCCAGGCTCAGCACGGGCGACACCTCGACACCGGCTGCGCCAGCCGAAACCGTGTGCAGCTCAATCCCATCGGGGCCGGATACCGGAACCACCAGCACATCGGCGGTGTCCGCGCCCGCCACGCTGGTCACCGCGCCGGTCAGGCCGTCGGCGCCCGCGGTGACACCACCGATCCGGTCGCCGGGTGCGGTGGACAGCGGCACCAGCAGCGCGGCGGTGATCTCGCCCGCGGCCAGGGCCGCAACGGTTTCGGTGTCTCCGGCCCCCAGCAGCGCGACGGTGGCCAGCACGGCGCTGGACAGGAACGGCACCGGAGCGACGGCGCGGCCGATCTCCTCGCACACCACCGCGGCCTCGCGGGCGCCACCCAGCTCCTCGGGAACCAGCAGACCGGCCACCCCGAGGTCGATCGCGAGTGTCCGCCACAGCTCGGAGAAGTCATCTGTGCCAGCGTCATACAGCGCGGCGACCTTCTCCGGCGGGCAGCGGTCGGCCAGCAGCCGGCGCACGCCCTCGCGCAGTGCTTCCTCGGTGTCGGAGTACAGCAGGTCGCTCATCGGGGTAGGTCCTTCCAGGCGACGTCCTTGTCGACGCGATACTCGCCGGGCAGCCCCAGAATCCGCTCGGCGACGGTGTTGCGCAGGATCTCCGAGGTGCCGCCTTCGATCGAGTTGCCGCGGGTCCGTAGGTAGCGGTATCCGGGTTCGCGGCCGGTGAAGTCGACCCGTTCCGGCCTTCGCATCGTCCACTCGTCGTAGCGCAGTCCGGACTCGGCGTGCAGTTCCACGTCGAATCCGGCGATCGCCTGCGCCAGCCGGGCGAAGATCACCTTCAGCCCGGCGCCCTCGGGTCCGGGCTGCCCGGCCGCGAGCTGCTGGCGCAGCCGGACACCGGAGAGCCGGGCGACCTCGGCGTCCACCCACAGCCGCATCAGTTCGTCGTGCATCGCCGGATCGCGTAAGCCGGGTTCGCCGCGCCACGCCTCGGCGACTTTGGCGATCATTCCGCCTTCCCGCTCGGCGCCGAAAATCGAGCCGATCGCGACACGTTCGTTGTTGAGCGTGGTGGTCGCCACCTTCCAGCCGCCGCCCTCGGGTCCGAGCCGGTTGGCGTCGGGCACCCGCACATCGGTCAGGAACACCTCGTTGAACTCGGCCTCGCCGGTGATCTGTCGCAGTGGTCGCACCTCGACACCGGGATCGGTCATGTCGCACAGGAAATAGGTCAGGCCCTGGTGTTTGGGCACCGTCGGGTCGGTCCGCGCCACCAGCAGCGCCATCTGCGCAAGCTGCGCACTGGATGTCCACACCTTCTGGCCGTTGACGATCCAGCCGTCCCCGTCACGCACCGCGCGGGTGGCGAGTCCGGCCAGATCGGACCCGGCGCCCGGCTCGCTGAACAGCTGGCACCAGATGTGCTCGCCGGTGAACAGCGGGCGCAGGTACTTGTGCTTCTGCTCGTCGGTGCCGAAGGCCGCGATCGTCGGCGCCGCCATGCCGAGCCCGATGCCGTTGCGTCCGGTGTCGGGCCCGGGCGCGCCCGCCGCGGCCAGTTCGGCGTCGACCTGCGGCTGGAAACCACGCGGCAGACCGAGGCCGCCGCAGCCGGCCGGAAAGTACACCCAGGCCAGCCCGGCGTCGAACCGCGCCCCGAGGAACTCCCGCGGTTCGGTGGTCGCCGGGTCGTGTTCGGCGATCAGCGCCCGCACCCGCGCACTGAGATCCGCCGCGATCTGCTTGTCGTCCATGCTCGGATACCTGCCTCTCAGATGCCCGCCTGCGAGGCGACTTCGCGGGCTTTGGCCACCAGCGTGTCGATCCACGCCACGATCGGCGTACCGGCCGCCGCCTTGTTCTCCGGGGTGTCGATGGCCCGGCGCATCACTCCCTCGGCGATGATGGCCACCTTCCACAGCCCGAGTGCATGCCAGTACTGCAGCGCCGCCGCGTCGCGGCCGGTGCGTTCCAGGTACACCCGGGTCAGCTCGGCACGGTCCGGGAAGCCGTCCAGAGTTGCTGCGCCGAACGCCCCCGCGATGTCCTCCTCACCCGGCTCGGGCCAGTAGGCCAGCAGGCTGCCCATGTCGGCCAGCGGATCACCGAGGGTGGACAGCTCCCAGTCCAGCACGGCTGCCACCTCCCCCGTCGTCTCCGAGATGATCACGTTGCGCAGGTGAAAGTCGCCGTGCACCAACGTCAGCTCCTGCTGCTCGGGTACGGCGGCGACCAGCCGTCGGGTCAGGTCGTCAAGGTCGGGCAGCTCCCGGGTCTTGGACTGCTCCCACTGCCCGGCCCAGCGTTTCAGCTGGCGCTGTGCGTACGGCTTGTGGCTGGCCAGGTCGTCGAGGCCGACCTCGTTGATGTCGACGGCGTGGATCTTGGCCAGCGTGGCCGGCATCGACAGCCCGATCTGCCTGCGGCGCTGCGGTGTCAGCGATTCCGCCACCGGCATCCGGTCCAGCACCAGGCCGTCGACGAACTCCATCAGCAGCAGTGCGATCCCGTCGGAATCCTGTGGCGACCCGCTGCGCCCGGCTTCGCCGCGCTGGTGATCGCCGCGATCGTGGGTCAACCCGTACACCCGGGGCACCGGAACGTCGGTGTCCTGCAGCGCGGACAGGATCCGCGCCTCCCGGGCGACGTCGTGCGCGGATGCCAGCAGGTGTCCCAGCGGCGGGCGGCGCAGCACCCATCGGCCGTCGTCGCCGTCGCGCACCAGATAGGTCAGGTTCGACTGCCCGATTCCGATCCGCTCGAAGGTCAGCGGGCCGGTGAACGGGATGCCCAGCTCTTGCAGCCAGCCGGCGATCGTCTCGGGGTCGACACCGACCGGCGCGGCGCCACCTGCGGCGCCGCTCTTCCCCGGGCCCGTCCGGCCGGCCTCGTCGGCGGCGCTAACCACCGGCCCGGAACATCGCCGCGTTGCCGAGGATCTGCCCGCCGTCGATCACCATCGCCTCGCCGGTGATCCAGCTGGCTTCGTCCGACACCAGGAACGCGACCGCGCCCGCCACATCCGGCGGATCGCCGACCCGGCCCATCGCAATGGACGTAGACAGCGCCTGCTCGTGTTCCTTCCACAGCACCTCGGCCATCCGGGTGCGCACCACCCCGGGACACACCGCGTTGACCCGGACTTTCGGCGAAAGCTCCAGTGCCAGTTGCTTGGTGACGTGGATCAGCGCGGCCTTGGTGGTGTTGTACAGGCCCATCAGCGGGGCGAAGCTCATCCCGCCGATGGAGGCGGTGTTGACCACGGCGCCGCTGTGGCCTTCACGCTCGCCCAGCCCCGCCTTCACCGCCAGCGAGGTCCACAGCAGCGGCGCCCACAGGTTGATGTCGAAGATTTTGGCGAACCGGCCGTGGTCCTGGTCGATCAGCGGCCCGAACGCCGGGTTGGTGCCGGCGTTGTTGACCAGGATGTCCAGGCCGCCGAACTTCTCCACGGTGAGCTCGATGCAGCGTCGGGCCTGGTCCTCTTCGGCCGCGTGGGCGCCCACCCCGATCGCGTTGCCGCTGACCTGGGCGGCCGCCTCATCGGCGCTCTCCTGCTTGCGGGCGGTGAGCACCACGTTGGCCCCCGCTTCGGCCAGGCGCTGCGCGATCGCCAGCCCGATCCCGCGGGACGCGCCGGTGACGATCGCGGTGCGGCCGTTCAGATCCGGCCCGGTCATCGTGCGCCCTCCTTGCTGTCGGTGCGGTACTTGCCCAGTTCCCGGCGGGCGATGGCACGCTTGTGCACCTCGTCGGGGCCGTCGGCGAGTCGCAGGGTGCGCATGTGCGCCCAGAACGCCGCCAACGGGAAATCATCGGTGACGCCACCGGCACCATGCACCTGGATGGCCCGGTCGATGATCTTGAGCGCGATGTTGGGCGCTGCCACCTTGATCGCGGCGATCTCGGTCTGCGCGCCTTTGTTGCCGACGGTGTCCATCAGGTAGGCGGCTTTGAGGGTGAGCAGCCGGATCATCTCGATGTCGATGCGCGCCTCGGCGATCCAGTCCTGAATGTTGGCGTTGGCGGCGACCGGCTTGCCGAACGTCACCCGCGACATCGCCCGCGTGCACAGCAACTCCAGCGCCCGCTCGGCCATGCCGATGCTGCGCATGCAGTGGTGGATACGTCCGGGACCCAACCGGGCCTGGGCGATTGCGAACCCCTCCCCTTCGCCCTTGAGCACGTCCTTGGCCGGCACCCGGACGTCCTTGAAGTCGATCTCGGCGTGCCCTTCGCGATCCTGGTAGCCGAACACCGGCACACCGCGCATCACGTTGACGCCGGGCGCGTCGATCGGGACGACCATCATCGACTGCTGCCGGTGCGTGGCGGCGTTCGGATCGGTCTTGCCCATCACGATCAGCACCTTGCAGTTGGCGTGCAACGCGTTGGACGCGAACCATTTCCGTCCGTTGAGCACGTACTCATCACCGTCGCGCGCCATCGACAGCTGGACGTTGGTGGCGTCGGAGCTGGCCACCGCCGGCTCGGTCATCGCGAACGCCGAGCGGATCGTCCCGTCCAGCAGCGGCTTGAGGTATTTCTCCTTGTGTTCGTCGCTACCGAAGAGGGTGAACACCTCCATGTTGCCGGTGTCCGGCGCGCTGCAGTTGCACGCCTCGGGCGCCAGATGCGGGCTTCGGCCCATGATCTCGGCCATCGGCGCGTACTCCAGATTGGTCAGCCCCGGCCCCCATTCGGCGTGGGGGTGAAAAAGGTTCCACAGTCCGCGCTTGCGGGCTTCGGCCTTGAGTTCCTCGACGACCGGTGGCTGGAAATGCGGGTCGCCAGACTCGCGCATCTGGTGTTCGTACACGGCCTCGGCCGGGTAGACATGTGAGTCCATGAACTCCAGCAGATCGGCTTGGATCTGCTGCGCGCGTTCGGACATCTCGAACAAGGCCATGACGAAAACTCCTTACGGTGATCGAAATCAGTTGTCGGGGTTGAGCAGGCTCCGCTGGTAGCGGCGCATGCCGTGCAACCAACGGTCGTAGTCGGTGCCCTTGTACCGGTACATCTCCAGCACCTGCGGGTGCGGCAGGATGAGGAACCGCTCGGCATCAATGGCGTCCAGCACGATGTCGGCGACCTGCGCCGGCTCCAGCACCTCACCGGCGGCGGTGACCGCCCGGGTCGCCGCCGCTCCCAGTTGGTCCCCGGATTCCTGGCCGGCGTAGAGCAGCTTGGTGTTCACCCCCATCGGGCACAGGCAGCTGACCCGCACGCCCTGGTCGCCGTAGCTGATGTTCAGCCACTCGGCGAAGCCGACCGCGGCGTGCTTGGTCACCGCGTAGGTTGCCGAACCGATCTGGGTGAGCAGCCCGGCCGCCGACGCCGTCGACACGAAGTAGCCGCCGCCGCGCGCCACCCAGTCGGGCACCAGCAGTTGCGCCGCGCGGACGTGCGCCAGCAGGTTGACGTCGATGCTGTGCTGCCAGTCGGCCTCGCTGACGTCCAGCCCCACCGCGCCGGTGATGCCGGCGTTGGCGAAATACAGGTCGACCGGCCCGAATTGGTGATCGGCGAGGTCGATCAACTGCCGGATGGCCGCGGCGTCGGAGACATCCGCACCCGCGCTCACCGCCGCGCCGGGCCGCTCGCCGTTGATCCGGTCGGCCACCGCCTGCGCCGCCCCGGCGTCCAGGTCGGCCACCACCACCCGGGCGCCTTCCCCGGACAGTTTGGCGGCCAGCGCGCCGCCGATGCCGCCGCCACCGCCGGTGACGATGGCGACCTTGTCGGCAACCTTCATGGGCGAAATCCTCGTGATCGCGAGCGAGAGGCTGGGTCGCGCGAGCAGACGCAGAATCGCGTGAATTCGGGCGACCGCGTGCGATTGTGTGTCTGCTCGGCGATGCAGCCAATAGTAGATGAATCCGACTTCATGTTCAACGCCGCTCCGGCGACCTCGGGAAGCGCAGCGCATTCGCCCAGAGTCGGGTCACGGTGGACACCAGCGTCTCGAAGTCGACGTCGTCGGTCTCACCGTTGACGAACGCGGCGTAGGCAAGCCGGCTGACCATCCCCGACAGCGCCCGGGATGCCAGCAATGGGTCCACGTCCCCGTCGGCGATGCCGCGGGTCTGCAGGTCGGCGATGCCGACGGCGTTGCGCCGGATGAACGCATCGGCCCGTCGCGCCCGGAAGTCGCGGAACCCGGCATCCACCTGGGCGACCTGTTCGAGCAGCGCCATCAGTTTGGCGTTGCGCCGATATGCCTCCAGGTAGGCGCGATTGCTGGCCTCGAGCACCGCGTACGGGTCGTCGGCGTCGTCCACCCGGCCCATGCCCGGGTGCAGCATGTCCTGCTGGGCCTGCTCGAGGACGGCGGCGAAGATCTCCTCCTTGTTGGCGAAGTAGGTGTAGAAGGATCCGGTCGCGCAGCGCGCGGTCTTGGTGATGTCGGTGAGTTTGGCGTCGACGTAGCCGTCGCGCTCGAACACCTTCCGCGCCGCGGCGATCAGCCCGGCCCGGGTGCGCGCGCCGCGCACCGTCACCGGCAGTTGCCGAACCTCCGCGATGGTGGGAGCCATCGCCCCACTGTACTTGAACTCGGTGTCAACTTCCTGTCCCGCTCGGCTCGGCCCATCTCGACCCGCACGGACGAGCGACAACTCGCAAGCACGGCCCGTCGGCCATCGCCTACGCTGGAGCAATATCCCATCCCGCAGGAGGCTCGGCCATGCGCGAATACCTGAAGTTCTACATCGACGGCAAGTGGGTCGACCCGCTGCAGCCCAACCCGCTCGACGTGGAAAACCCCTCCACCGAACAGGTCTGCGGCAAGATCTCCCTCGGCTCAGCCGCCGACGTCGACATTGCCGTGCGAGCCGCACGACGGGCCTTCACGAGCTGGTCGCAGAGCAGTCGCGAGGAGCGCCTCGACCTGTTGCAGGCAATCCTCGCCGAGTACCAGAAACGCGCCGGTGATCTCGCCGAGGCGGTGACCGAGGAGATGGGCGCACCGCCCGCGCTGGCGGCCGGCCCACAGGTCCAGCTCGGGCTGGGCCACCTGCTGACCGCCATCGACGTGCTGAAGAATTTTCAGTTCGAGGAACAACATGGGGCCATGCTGCTGGTCAGGGAGCCGGTCGGCGTCTGCGGTTTGATCACGCCGTGGAACTGGCCGCTGAATCAGATCGCCTGCAAGGTATACCCGGCGCTGGCCACCGGTTGCACGATGGTCCTGAAACCGTCCGAAGTGGCGCCGTACTCGGCCTACATCTTCACCGAGATCCTCGATGCCGCAGGCGTGCCCAACGGCGTGTACAACATGGTCAACGGCGACGGCCCGGGCGTGGGCGCAGCCTTGTCGAGCCACCCGGACATCGACATGCTGTCGTTCACCGGCTCGACACGGGCCGGTGTCGAGGTGGCGCGAAGCGCTGCTCCGACGGTGAAACGGGTGACCCAGGAGCTTGGCGGCAAAAGCCCGAACATCGTGCTCGACGACTCCGGCTTCGCCGACAGCGTCCGTGCCGGCGTGGCGAGCATGATGCTCAATTCCGGGCAGAGCTGCAATGCGCCGTCGCGAATGCTGATCCCGAACTCGCGGATGGACGAGGCGATTGAGATCGCCCGTGCGACCGCCGAGCAGGTGGCGGTGGGCCGCCCGGACGACGCGACCGCCATCGGGCCCGTCGCGTCGCGGGCGCAGTTCGACAAAGTGGAGCACCTGATCCAGCAGGGCATCACCGAGGGGGCGACTGCCGTTGCCGGCGGCCCCGGCAGGCCGGACGGGCTGGACACCGGCTATTACGTTCGGCCCACCGTCTTTGCGAACGTCCGCAACGACATGACAATCGCGCGCGAAGAGATCTTCGGCCCGGTGCTGTGCATGCTCGGCTACGACGACCTCGACCAAGCCGTCGAGATCGCCAACGACACCGACTACGGCCTCGCCGGTTACGTCTCGGGGGCGGATCTCGACAAGGCGCGGGAGATCGCCCGTAAAATCCGTGCCGGACAGGTGGCGATCAATTACGCCTTCGACCTGAACGCGCCGTTCGGGGGCTACAAGCACAGCGGCAACGGCCGCGAATGGAGTGAATTCGGGTTCGGCGAGTACCTGGAGGTCAAGGCCACCCTCGGTTACGCCGCCGAGGCGCCGCCCCAATAGTTTTCAGCTCTACCGACCCGCCTCGTCACCCGCTCGCCAGCCGCCTGATCCACGCCCGCGACTCGGCCGGGTCGATCACGTCGTCGAGTTCGAAGGTGGTCGCCGAGTTCAGCGCCTTGCCATGCCCGTACGCCGCCGCGAGCAGGCGGTCGAACAGCTCACGTTGCGCGGCCGGGTCGGCTGAGCCCGCAGCGGCGGCCAGTTCCTTGCGAAAGCCCAGTCGCACAGCGCCTTCCAGTCCCATTCCGCCGATCTCGCCGGTCGGCCAGGCGACGGTGAACTGGGGTGCGTGGAAGGAGCCGGCCGCCATCGCCATCGCGCCCAGCCCGTAACCCTTGCGCAGCACGATCATGCCGACCGACACGGTGAGCCGGGCGCCGACGACGAACATGCGGCCGAACCGTCGCACCGTCGCCTCGCGCTCCGCGTCGGGACCGACCATGAACCCCGGGGTGTCGCACAGCGAGACGACCGGCAGCCGGAACGCCTCGCACAACTCCAGGAAGTCGGCGGCCTTGTCGGCCGCCTCCGCGTCGATGGCGCCGCCGAGGTGCCGGCTGCTGTTCGCCAGCAAGCCGTACGCCACCCCTTCGACCCGGACCAGCGCGGTCACCACCCCGATCCCGTAGTCGGCGCGCAGTTCCAGCACCGAACCGGCGTCGACGATCGCGTCGATCGCCCGGTGGACGTCGTAGGCGTGTAACCGGTTGGGCGGCACCGCATGCCGGGCGAGCCGCGGGTCCGGCGCCTGCCAGTCGTCGGCGCCGCCGTGGAAATAGGACAGGTACCGCTTGGCCAGGGCGACCGCCTCGGCCTCGTCAGCGGCGACGATGTCGACCACCCCGTTGCGGCGCTGCACGTCGATCGGCCCGATCTCCTCGGGCCGGTGCACACCGAGCCCGCCGCCCTCGATCATCGCCGGCCCACCCATGCCGATGTTGGCATCCGGGGTCGCGATGATCACGTCGCACACCCCGGCCAGGGCGGCGTTGCCGGCGAAACAGCGGCCGGAGACGATCGACACCAGCGGCACCCGGCCGCGCAGGGCGGCCAGCGTGCGGAAGGTCATCAGCTCCAGCCCGGCCCGCCCGGCCGCATCGGTGTCGCCGGGCCGGCCGCCGCCGCCTTCGGCGAACAGCACCACCGGCAG
>DASTNJ010000106.1:0-15470 GCA_035721065.1 Mycobacterium sp. | reverse complement strand
ACAACAGATCCGGGTCGTTCTGCTACCCGATGGGCGGCGACCACGCGGCCCCCCCGTTTCAGCCGGCGGGACACATCGACCCGTAGGACCGGGAAGGCAGCCCCACCGCCGGACTGCGCGGCCAGCCGGCCAAGCTGCTGCTGGCCGGTGAGGCGCACGACGGCGACACCGTTGCGGTGAACGTCGGCGCCGGCGCGGAAACTGGTGCAGCGGCGCCGCTTCCCGATACGATCGCGACACCGGCACCGACGTGGGGGGAAGACGTGCCACTGACCCCTTGGAGGACAAGTCGTGTCTGGTCGTCGGCGCCGCATCGCAGTGGGCGTTTTTGTCGGGACGGTTGTGGCGTTGGGCATCGCCCCATTGACTTCGGGACCGCGGGCACACGCCGACATCGATGACCTGATCGCCCAGCCCGTCGCCGACGTCGTCGAGCACGCCGCCAGTGCGGTCGATCCGGGTCTGCTGGGTGCGGTCGATCCCGGTATGGGTGTCGACAGCCTGGTGGCGCCCGCGCTGTCGGCAGCAGCCGCCGGTTCACTGACCACCGCGTCCGTTCCGCTGCACGTCGAGGCCGATACCGAGCCGGTGGTCGACATCTCGGTGGCCGGCGGTTCGCCGGTGCCGGTGGTGATCGACACCGGATCCACCGGCCTCGTCATCCCGTGGTACGAGCTCGGTGCGCAGAATATCGGCTGGCCCACCGGAATGGGTGTCGGTGGCTACAGCGGCGGGATGGGCTACTTCTACGTCACGCTGCCGACCACGGTCAGCTTCGGGCCCGACACCGCGACCGGCGCCGACATCGTGACCGCACCGACCGCTGTCGACGTCGTCCTGTTCACCTGGCCGATGTCGTTCCAGGCTTTCTTCGCCCCCACCGACATCGCCGGTGTTCTGGGCATCGGGTCGAATGCCGGCCCGGGACCCAGCAGCGTGCTCACGGCGCTGCCGGGCGACCTCAGCCGGGGGGTGCTGATCGACCAGCCGGGCGGCACACTGCAGTTCGGTCCCAACCCGCTCACCGACGGAATCACGTTGGGCGGCGCACCGAGCGCCTTTACCCTGGTGAGCATCAATGGCGGACCCACCCACGCCGTGAGCACCTATATGGATTCCGGTGGCGTGTACGGGACCGTCCCGCAGTCGGTCTTCGGCGGGAACGTCGGCGACACGCTGCCACCGGGAACGACCATCTCCGTCTACACCATGGCAGGCCAGCCGATCTACTCCTACGCGGTGGACGCGACGAACGCCCCGACGATCGCGTCGACCAGCACGATGAACTCCGGGAACGTCCCGTTCGCGATGCAGCCCGTGTACATCGGCAACGGTGGCAACGGGACGACGATATTCGACAGCTGTGCCGGGATCGCCGGATTCTGCACTGCCGTCTGACCAGGTCGATACGCGGTTGTGACCTGCCGGCGTTCGTCCATGACAGCTGTCAGCGGATACGCTATGAGCAATGGTCCCGCTCTGGTTCACCCTGTCCGCGCTGTGCTTCGTCGGTGCGACGGTGCTGCTGTACGTCGACATCGATCGGCGCCGCGGGCACAGTAGGCGGCGCCGGTCGTGGGCCCGCTCGCACGGCTTCGACTACGAGGCCGAGTCCACCGAGGTTCTCAAACGCTGGACGCGCGGGGTGATATCGAGTGTCGGCGACGCCCCGGCGCGCAATGTGGTGCTCGGTCAGATCCGCGGTGAGGCGGTCTTCATCTTCGACCTGGAGGAAGTCGCGACGGTCATCGCGCTGCACCACAAGGTCAGCACCAATGTCGTGCTCGACCTGCGGCTCAAGGGTCTCAAAGAGCCGCGGGAGAGCGACATCTGGCTGCTCGGTGCGATCGGGCCGCGGATGGTGTACTCCACCAATCTCGACGTCGCCCGCCGCGCCTGCGACCGGCGAATGGTCACCTTCGCCCACACCGCACCGGACTGCGCCGAGGTGATGTGGAACGAGCAGAACTGGACGCTGGTCAGCATGCCGGTCACCAGTTCCCGCGCCCAGTGGGACGAGGGTCTGCAGATCGCCCGCCAGTTCGACGACCTGCTGCGAGTGCTGCCGCCGGCGCAGTCGGCGCTGCCGGCCCCGACGGGCGGGCGCAGCGCGGTGCCGGTGCCCGCGCCCGGCGCGACGGCCCAGCCGGGGTCGGCGGTCAAGAGCCGTGCCGCCGCCGCCCGCGAATGGATAACGACATCCAAGTTGGGTAATCGCCACCCGGCCCGCTGAGATCGGCCACTGGCGGGGCTGATGGCGGCGACCCGTCCCCCGCAAGCGGGTGGTGCCCCCAGCACCTGGCTCCGCCAGGCTGGCGATCGCCGCTAGTCTTTCCGTCATGCCGCGTCCCTCCAGGCCTACAGCTCTGGTCACCGGTCCCACCTCCGGCCTCGGTGAAGGCTTCGCCCGTCGTTACGCGGCAGACGGCCACGACCTGGTGCTGGTAGCCCGGGACGCTGACCGCTTAACCCGGCTGGCTGCCCAGCTGCGCGACGCCCACGGCTGCGAGGCCGAAGTCCTGCCGGCCGACCTGACCGATGCCGCCGACCGGGCCCGCGTCGCCGAGCGGCTGGCCGCCGGGGTCCGGGTGCTGGTGAACAACGCCGGCTTCGGCACCTCCGGCGAGTTCTGGACCGCCGACCCGGCGCTGCTGCAGGCACAACTCGACGTCAACGTCACCGCGGTGATGCAGCTGACCCGGGCCGCGCTGCCGGCCATGATCGCCGCCGGCACCGGCACGGTGCTCAACGTGGCCAGCGTGGCGGGGCTGATCGCCGGGCGGGGGTCGACCTACTCGGCGTCCAAGGCCTGGGTGGTGTCGTTCACCGAGGGTCTGGCCGTGGGCCTGCACGGCACCGGCGTCGGCATGCACGCGGTCTGCCCGGGGTATGTGCACACCGAGTTCCATCAGCGCGCCGGTATCGACATGGCGGCGACACCGTCGTTCATGTGGCTCAAGGTCGACGACGTGGTCGACGCCACCCTGGCCGGGATCGCCCACGGCACGGTGATCATCATTCCGGGGATGCAGTACAAGGCCATCGCCACGGCCGGCCGGCTGGTGCCGCGCAGCCTGCTGCGAGCCGTGACCGGAAAGATAGGGCAGGGCCGTGGCCGAACTTAACTCCGCTGACCGCGCCGAGCTGGCCGACCTGGTGGGCCGGCTGTCGGTGGTGCACGGCCGGGTCACCCTGTCGTCTGGCCGGGAGGCCGACTACTACGTCGACCTGCGCCGGGCCACCCTGCACCACCGGGCGTCGGCGTTGATCGGCCGGCTGGTCCGGGAGCTCACCGCGGACTGGGACTACGCGGCGGCCGGCGGACTGACGCTGGGCGCGGATCCGGTCGCCACCGCCGTCATGCACGCGCCCGGCCGGCCGATCGACGCGTTCGTGGTGCGCAAGGCGTTGAAAGCCCATGGCATGCAACGACTTATCGAAGGCCCCGACGTCGAGGGGCAACGGGTCCTGGTGGTCGAGGACACCAGCACCACCGGTGGGTCGGTGCTGACCGCGGTGCGGGCGTTGCGGGAAGCGGCGGCCGAGGTGGTCGGCGTGGCCACCGTGGTCGATCGGGCCACCGGCGCCGCGGAGGCGATCACCGCCGAGGGCCTGCCGTACCGCAGCGTGCTGAGCCTGGCCGACCTCGGTCTGAGCTAGGCGGGTCTGGCGCGGTGCGAACTCTCATCGCGGCGCTGGTGGCGCTGGCCGTCGCGGGCTCGGCAGGATGTTCCGGCTCGCAGCCGCACGGCCCGTACGGTGCCCGGGCCGCGCACATGGGTGTGTCGGTGCCGCTGCTGGGCTGGGACATGACGGTGTCCAACGTGCGCTGGGAAGCCGACCGCGTGCTGATCGACGTCGCGGCGACGGCGCAGGATCCGACGGACCCGACGACCCCGCACGCCAAGCCGGCCGACATCCGGTTCGGTGTCTACGGCGCGCCGGCCCGCCCGACCGAAGCCAACGGAATCGGCAGCTGCGACCCGCTGCTCGGCCTCACGCCGCGGCCGCTGGCGGCGCCGGTGCCCGACCGGCTCAGCGGAACGGTGTGCCTGGGCCCGCTGAAGGACCGCAGCGTGCTGCGCGGCATCTACGCATACTCGACGGCCGACCGCATCCCGCAGACCACGGTGGCCTACCCGGCGTCGTTCCCGGTCGGGGTGCCGCCGGCGAACGCGGACGAGACCGGGCTGACGCTGACCAACACCGGCGTCACCGCGTGGCGCGCCGACGGCACCCCGTTGGCCCCGGCCGCACTCGGCGACGTGGCGGCCTTCACCGGCAACGGGTACATGCTGCTCAACCTGACCGCCGACGCCCCCGCCGCACGGTATCGCGCCGACGCGGTGGCCCGCGGCGGGCCGCTGATGCTGATCGCCGCACCGTCGGCGCCGGTGCCGCAGCTGAGTCCGGCCTGCTCGGTGTTTGGATCGTCTTCGCTGATCCTGCCGGAGGCATCGCTGAACGCGGTGCACGTCAGCACGTCGCTGTGCACCCACGGCGAGATCAACGCCGCGCTGCTGTACGCGTCGCTGACAGTCGCGGGCACGCACGCCGCGGTGTGGCTGAACTCGTGACCGGCCGCGCCGAGGTTCCCGGCCCCACCGAGTGGGGTGAACCGGCGACCGGCGTCGGACCGTGGGCCGGTGATCCGCCGACCGACCCGCGCTACGACCCGACCCTGTTGCGCGACGGCGACACCCGCAACGTCGTCGACGCCTACCGCTACTGGACCCGCGAGGCGATCATCGCCGACATCGACCGGCGGCGGCACCCGCTGCATGTGGCGATCGAGAACTTCGGCCACGACGCCAACATCGGCTCGGTGGTGCGCACCGCCAACGCGTTCGCGGTGGACACCGTGCACATCGTCGGGCGGCGGCGGTGGAACCGCCGCGGCGCCATGGTCACCGACCGCTACCAGCGCCTGCGCCACCATGACGACGCGGCCGCCCTGCTGGACTTCGCCGCCGGCGCCGGCCTGACCGTGGTCGCGGTGGACAACGTGCCGGGTGCGGCGCGGCTGGAGCACACGCCGCTGCCGAGGGACTGCCTGCTGGTGTTCGGCTCCGAGGGCCCCGGCCTCAGCGACGACACCAGGACGGGGGCGGCGCTGACCGTGTCGATCGCCCAGTTCGGCTCGACCCGCAGCATCAACGTCGGGGCCGCCGCCGGAATCGTCATGCACGCCTGGATCACTCAACACGGCGACATCAGCCGGGCCTGGTGAGGCAGGATTTACCTCCATGGATCAGGTATGGGCGAACCGGGCGGCCAGCGCCGAAGCCGCGGTGACCCGGCGGCACCTGAAGCGCCTGTGGGCCTTGCCCGGCACCCAGATCGGCGGGGTGGCCTGGCCGCCGGTGCGACGCGCCCCGCACTGGCACTACTGGTGGCAGGCGCATCTGCTGGACTGCCTGGTCGACGCGCAACTACGGGATCCGCAGGCGGACCGTGCCGTCGAGATCAACCGGCAGATCCGCACTCAGCGGCTGCGCAACTTCGGGCGGTGGACCAACAGCTACTACGACGACATGGCCTGGCTGGCGCTGGCGATCGAGCGGGCCGACCGGGTCACCGGGGCGCAGCACCGCCGTGCGCTGGACACGCTCACCCGCCAGCTGGTCGACTCGTGGGTGCCCGAGGACGGCGGCGGCATCCCGTGGCGCAAGCAGGACCAGTTCTTTAATGCCCCAGCCAATGGACCGGCCGGCATCTTCCTGGCCCGCTACGTCGGCCGGCCGGGAGATCGGCTCAACCGCGCCCAGCAGATGGGCGATTGGATCGACAAGACGCTGATCGACCCGGAGACACATCTGGTTTTCGACGGCATCAAGGCCGGATCGCTGGTGCGCGCCGCGTACACCTACTGCCAGGGTGTGGTGCTGGGGCTGGAGACGGAATTGGCCGTGCGCACCGGGGCCCCCCGGCACGCGCCGCGGGTACACCGGCTGGTAGCGGCCGTCAAAAACGAGATGGCGCCGGCCGGGGTGCTCAAGGGCTCCGGTGGTGGCGACGGCGGGCTGTTCGCCGGGATCACCGCCCGCTATCTGGCGCTGGTCGCCACCACGCTGCCGGAGAAATCCGCCGCCGACTCCGCGGCCCGCGACACCGCCCGGACGCTGGTGCTCGCGTCGGCCAAGGCAGCGTGGGGCAACCGGCAGACGGTAGACGGGTTGCCGCTGTTCGGCGCATTCTGGGATCGGGTCGCCGAGCTACCCCGGGTCGATAGCGGAACGGCTCAATTCGTGGCGGGCGCGGTGAACTCCTCCGAGGTTCCCGAACGCGACCTGTCGGTGCAGCTGTCCGGCTGGATGCTGATGGAGGCCGCGCACCGCGTGGCGGAAATATGACCCTGGCTGGACAAAAGCGTTGCACCCGTCGGTCTTCGATGCAACACCTTTATCCATGGTTGGGCTGCAGTCACTGCCGGATACATTCACGACCGCGACGGCCTTGGCGGCTGGCCTGCGTCCGCGGACGCTGTACGCCTTGCGTGACAGCGGAGACGTTGTCGAGTTGTCGCGTGGAGTTTTCCGGCGTGCGGACGCTCCCCCGGCCAGTGAACCTGACCTGCTCGCAGTCTCGTACCGATCCGCAGTGGCGATCGTGTGTTGCCGGTCCGCCGCCGCGGCTCACGAACTGAGCGACAAACTCCCGCCCGCGGTACAGATCGCTGTACCAACGAGGCACCGCCCACCGCGAATCACGCACCCACCGACAGAGGTTCTTCGGTTCGCCGCCGACACATTCGAGGTTGGGTTGTCGCATTTGGAGGCGGCGCCGGGAGAGTCGGTACGGATCTACACCCCGACCCGGACAGTCATCGATCTGATGCGGTTGCGGTACCGGTTCGGCGAATCATTAGCGCTGGCGGCGTTGCACCGGTAGCTGCGCCGACGCGATTCCGCACCTCACCGGTGGCCGAACAATCTCCCATTCGGCCGTCCGCGACGCACTGATCGCAACGGCCAGTCACCGACGGACCGACGTTGTCGCGTTGTCGTCGGTAATCGGCGACCTTGTCGAGTGGAGAGGAGGTGCGTACGACGCCTGTCGAGCCGGCCTCGGACCTGATGCGGCTGAGCTACCAATGGAATTCGCCACCGTAGTACGGGCAGTGCTTGCCTTCGCAGATCGGCTCGCTGAGGCGGCAACGCCGACAGCGAGGTGGGACGGCACGAGCCGTGTCTGGATGGACTGAGTCTGGAGCGTGCGCAGTAGATTCAACACATGGTGCAGCCAGATCCGATCGTCACGATGCCGCTGCGGGTCCGCTACCACGAATGCGACCAGCAGGGCGTGGTGTTCAACGCGCACTACCTCTCCTACGCGGACATGGCCAGCTTCGAGGCCGTCAACACGCTGTTCGGCTCGTATGCGGCACTGACCGATCGCGGTCTGGACATGGTGGTGGCCGAGTCGAATGTGCGCTACCGCGCCGGGTGTCGCTTCGACGACGACCTGGTCGTGGAGTGCTTCACCGAGAAGGTCGGCAACACCTCGTGGACGGTGCGTTTCGATATGCGCCGGGCCGGCGAGTTGGTCAACCAGGTCGTCAACCGATACGTCTGGGTGGACGCCCAGACGATGCGGCCGGTAACACCGCCCGAAGACGTTCGGGCGGCTCTCGCGCGGTCGGGGTCCGGTCTGACAGCATGAATAGACTGGAACCCGTGTCACACTGGATACGTGCTACACGGGGACAATCATGGCTAATTTGACGTTGAGCATCGACGACGAACTGCTGCAGCGGGCACGGATGCGGGCGCTCGAACTGAAGACCAGCGTCAATGCGCTGGTCCGTGACTACCTGGAGAGTTTCGCCGGCGAAAATCCAGCCAGGGCCGCGATCACTGAGTTCCTCGTCGTCGCCGGCACCGTGCACGCATCCAGTGGCCCCGGGGGCCGCACCTGGAAGCGGGAGGATCTGCATGCCCGGTAGGAGCTTCGTCGACACCAACATCCTGGTGTACGCCGTCGACGACGCAGATTCCGCCAAGCAGGAGACCGCACGAACGCTGTTGGCCGAAACAGCGAACATCGTGGTGTCGGCGCAGGTTCTCAACGAGTTTTACGTGGCCGTCACGCGCAAACTCTCACCTCGGGTCGAGTCCGACGTAGCCAGGGACTTGGTGTGCAATCTGGCCCGACTTCCGTGCGTCGCCATCGACGGGCAACTCGTCCAACTCGCGATCGGCGCCGGGCAGCGCTGGCAGTTGTCCCACTGGGATGCGCTGGTGATCGAGGCCGCGCGGCAGGCCGGATGTACCCGCGTGCTTACCGAAGACCTCAGCGACGGCGCGGTTTACGACGGGCTGAGTATCGAGAACCCGTTTGCTACAGGTTAGGTCACCTGCTCGGGTTGAGGGACCACCCCGGCCTCGTCCTGGGCGCCCTCGGCCCCTCCGGCGCGGCGGCGGCGCAGGTACGCCCGGCCGGCCGAGTACAGCGCCGGTAGCAGCGACACGAACAGGATGCCCAGGACGATCGTTTCGAGGTGGTCGGTGATGGTCGGCACCTTGCTGCCCAGGAAGTAACCGGTCAGCGTCATCCCGGCGCCCCAGGCGGCCCCGCCGATGATGTCGAAGCCCAGGTACACCGGGTAGCGCATGTAGGAGACGCCCGCGATCACCGGCACGAACGTTCGGGCGAACGGCACGAATCGGGCCAGAATGATCGCCCACGGGCCGTACTTCTCGAAGAACGCGTGCGACTCGGTGACGTAGTGCTTCTTGAAGAAGCGGGAGTCCTCCTTCTTGAACAGCGCCGGCCCGATCCGGCGGCCGATGAAGTACCCGGTCTGGTCGCCCAGGACCGCCACGATCGCCACGATCGGCGCCAGCAGCCTGATGTCCAGGGTGCCGCCGGCCGCCAGCAGCCCGCCGGTGATCAGCAGCGATTCTCCCGGCAGCAGCGGGAACAGCAGGCCGGTCTCGACGAAGACGATCACCAGGATGGTGGGCAGCACCGCCGAGGCGAACAGGCCGTGCGGACCGATCCAGAACCATGGATCGATCAGGTCGGGCAGTGCGACCAGGGTGGTGGTGCTCACGAGGCTCTAACATACCGGTGTCGCCCGGATGGGTTGTTTGACGCGACCGCGGCCGGGCAATAGGGGGCATGCAATAGGGGGCATACTGGGCCCACATCGAACTCGCCAGGAGGAAGCTTCCATGCCCATCGCAACGCCCGAGGTCTACGCCGAGATGCTGGAACGCGCCAAGCAGAACGCTTACGCGTTCCCGGCGATCAACTGCACCTCGTCGGAGACCATCAACGCGGCGATCAAGGGCTTCGCGGACGCCGGCAGTGACGGCATCATCCAGTTCTCCACCGGTGGGGCGGAGTTCGGCTCCGGACTCGGGGTCAAGGACATGGTGACCGGTGCGACGGCGCTGGCCGAGTTCGCCCACGTCATCGCCGCCAAGTACCCGATCAACGTGGCGCTGCACACCGACCACTGCCCGAAGGACAAGCTCGACACCTACGTGCGGCCGCTGCTGGCCATCTCCGCCCAGCGGGTCGCGGCGGGCAAGAACCCGCTGTTCCAGTCGCACATGTGGGACGGCTCCGCGGTGCCGATCGACGAGAACCTGCGGATCGCCAGGGAGCTGCTCAAGCTGACGGCGGAAGCCAAGATCATCCTCGAAGTCGAGATCGGTGTGGTCGGCGGCGAGGAGGACGGCGTGGTCGGCGCCATCGACGAGAAGCTGTACTCCACACCGGAGGACTTCGACAAGACCCTCGATGCGCTGGGCGCCGGCGGGCACGGCGAGTACCTGCTGGCCGCGACATTCGGCAACGTGCACGGGGTGTACAAGCCCGGCAATGTCAAGTTGCGTCCGGAAGTGCTGGCCCAGGGGCAGCAGGAGGCGGCGGCCAAGCTGGGGCTGCCGGCCGGCTCCAAGCCGTTCAACTTCGTCTTCCACGGCGGCTCCGGCTCGCTCAAGTCTGAGATCGAGGAGGCGCTGGGCTACGGCGTGGTGAAGATGAACGTCGACACCGACTGCCAGTACGCGTTCACCCGGCCGGTTGCCGCACACATGTTCAGCAACTACGACGGGGTGCTCAAGGTCGACGGCGAGGTCGGTGACAAGAAGACCTACGACCCGCGCAGCTACCTGAAGAAGGCCGAGGCCTCGATGACCGAGCGGGTCGTGGAAGCCTGCAATGACCTGCACTGCGTGGGCAAGTCACTCGCCTGACTCGTTGACTCTGCGTCCACCAGGCAAAAGCGCGAGAAGGCTGCCGGGTGGGCGCAGAGTCATCAACGTGGAAAGAGCTCAGCCGCCGCGCGACTGGCAGATCTTCCACTGGTTGTCGTGGTACTGCAGGTCGAAGCTGCGGGTTGACCGCACCTGCGGCGCGAACGCCATGAACGCGGTGACGTTGGCCTCCGCGTGGTCATCCTCCACCACGACCTCATCGATGCTGGCGACCACCGGGTACTGCTTGGCCTCCGAGATCTTCTGGTAGGTGTCGTCCCACGCCGCGTCGTTGTAGTTGACGTAGCTCTCGCGAACGGCGCCGCAGGTCAGGCCGCGCAGCGCGGCGAGGTCGCCGTTTTGCAACGCGATGTCGTAGTTCTCGATGGTGTCGCGGACCTGCTCTGTCCTCGAGGCCTTCTGCCTGCTGTCCTTGGTCAGCCAGAGCGTGCCCAGCACCGCGATGACGGCCAGCACCACGATGACCGTCACCACCGCCAGCACCCAGGCCCAGCCGCGCGGTATCGACACCGGCAGTATGCGGGACCGCGACGGCACCAGTGGCGGGGCCGCGTTCGCTCCGGGCTGGGTCGGCATGATCTCGGTGGGCGCCGCCGTCATCGACGGGATGACCTCCGTCGCGGTGGAGTCGAATCCGGGTGCGGTGAACCGGCGTTCCGCGGGCTCCTGCTCGGGGATTTTCGGCTCCACGGCCGGTTCTCCGGTGACGATCACCTCGGTGGCGGCATCGTCACCGGGATCGGTCGCCGGGGCTTCTGACGTCTCCTCCTGATCCGGCGCCGGCGCGTCTGCTGCGTCGCCGTGGTCCGGCTCTGATGGATTCGACATGATTGGCAGCTTACCGACACGGCTCAGCAGCCGCTGGTGCAGCCGCCCGGCCGCTCCGGCGGCTCCACCTGGATGGTGGCGTGGTCCACTCCGCGGGCGGCGAGCACGGCCTGCGCGTCGCCGAGCACCCGGGCCGAGTCGGCACCGCTGGTCAGGTGCGCGGTGGCCATGTCCCGGCCTGGCACCAGCGTCCACACATGCAGGTCGTGCACATCGGTCACGCCGTCGACCGCGGCCAGTGCCGAGCGCAGCTCCTCGACGTCGATGTGGCTCGGCGATGTTTCGGACAGGATTCGCAGCGCCGAGCCGGCCAGCGAGAACGCGCGTGGCAGCACCCACAGCGCGACGAACACCGCGACCGCCACGTCGGCGTAGGGCCAGTGGGTGGTCACGGTGACCACACCGGCCAACAGCACACCGACGGCGCCGACGGTGTCGGCGACGACCTCCACGTAGGCGCCTTTGACCGCGAGGCTGCGTGTCGAGTGCGACCGGAGCAGCAGTGCGGCGACGATGTTGACGGCGATTCCGGCCAGCGCGACCACGATCATCGGCAGGCCCGGCACGTCCGGCGCCGTGCCCAGCCGGTGGATCGCCTCGGACAGGATGAAGGCCGCCACCCCGATCAGCAGCACGGCGTTGGCGACCGCGGTGAAAACCTCGGCGCGCTGCCAGCCGTAGGTGCGTGCCGTCGATACGCTGTCGCGCCGGGCCAGTGCGACGGCGGTGATCCCCATGAACAGGGCGGCCAGATCGGTGAGCAGGTGCCCGGCGTCGGCGAGCAGCGCCATCGAGTTGATCAGCACCGCGGTGGTCAGCTCCACCGCGAAGAACCCGGTCAGGATGGCCGCGGCGATGACCATTCGGGACAGCTTGGTGTCCGGCTCACTGTGCTTGTGACCGGCGCCCATGGGTAGTCAATATATTTCCTGCGCGGGTTCGCGCCGAGTTAGAGCCACGCGCTCCAGAACCGGGTCAGCGCCAGACCCCAGGACACCAGCAGGTGCGGCACCCCGAACAGGTCGAAGAACCAGAACACGGCCGAGAAGAACCAGCGGTTCACCGGCTGTGAGAGCAGCAGCAGCAGAAAGATCAGCAGGCCCCACTGCGCCACCGGCTCCAGCGCGCGCTGGGTGGCCGGGCTCAGGTGCGGTTCGAGGACGCCGTAGCCGTCCAGGCCGGGCACCGGCAGCAGATTCAGCGCCAGCGCGGTGACCTGCAGGAAACCCAGGAAAGCCACCGCCGACCAGAACACCGTGTGCGCCGGGTCGCCGTACATCCGGGTCAGGCCCAGCAACAGCACGGCCAGCACCAGGTTGGCAGCCGGGCCGGCCAGGCTGACCATGCTCCGCCGGGCCGGCGTCATGAACGAGGTCTGCACGTAGACCGCGCCGCCGGGCAGGCCGATCCCGCCCAGCGCGATGATCAGCATCGGCAGACCCAGCGACAGCAGCGGGTGGCTGTAGCGCAGTGGGTTGAGCGTCAGGTAGCCACGGATCTCGACACCGCGGTCACCGAACCGCCATGCGGTGGACGCATGGCCGAACTCGTGCAGGCACAGCGACACCAGCCACCCGGCGACCACGAAGATGAACACCCCCGCGTAGGCCAGTGGTCTGGTGTCGATCCCGGCCTGCCAGGCCAGCACCCCGCCCAGGCCGGTCAGCGCGACGACGGCCAGAAAGACGGGGCTGGGCCGCACCGACTGGCCGGGCAGTGGCCGGATGTTCACCAGCCGAAACTACCGGACCAGCGATTCGGGACGGACGGGGTGCGGGGGCGCACTATATTCCGCGGTGTGGGCGGCCGGTTGACGCGCAGGAGGTTCTTGGCCGCCGGCGCCGGTGCCGCGGTCGCGGGTTTGACGGCCACCCAGGCGGCCTGCACTCGACCCGCGCCGCCGGCGATCACCGGACCGCTGACTCCACTTCAGGACGAGGCACTGGCCGTGCTGGGCAAGACCGCGCTGCGTCACCCGGGATCGCTGCCGTTCCCGGACCTCCCGCCGGGCACCGACACGGTGCCGCAGATCCAGCACATCGTCTGGTGCATGATGGAGAACCACTCCTACGACAACATCCTGGGCATGCTCGGCCGGGCTCCCGGCCAGACCCCGCGCGGCGACGGCCACACGATCACCGACCCCACCCCGACCGCGTTCAATCCCTACGGCACGCCGAGCTTCACCAACCCCCGCGCCGACGGCAGCACCCAGCTCGCGTTCCACCTGCCGACCACCTGCCAGACCGACTTCACCGTCACCCAGCTGTGGGAGGCCAGCCACCAGCAGTACGCCGACGGCACCAACACGGGCTTCGTCAGATCGCCGAGTGGGGCCGACGCCATGGGCTACTGGACGGGCCAGGACCTGCCGTTCACCTACGCGCTGGCCGACGCCTTCCCGATCGGCGATCGCTTCTTCGGCTCGCTGCTCGGCCAGACCCATCCCAACCGTCGGTACATGCTCGCCGGCACCTCCAACGGGATGATCAACGACCTCGGGAAGACGCCCGACGACCTCATGTCGGACCTGAGCCTGCTCTCCTCGCCGCGGCTGGGCACCATCTTCGACCGGCTCTCGGAGCACAACCTCACCTGGTACGACTACGCGACGTCCTATCCGCTCGGGTGCAGCGCGCTGCTCTACCCCTTCGACGATCTGGCCGCGGAGCTGCGCGGGTCGACCATCGGACAGTTCTACGCCGACGCCGCGGCCGGAAAGCTGCCCAACTTCTGCATCGTCGACATGAACTACCACACCCAGTCCCAGGAGCGCCCGCAGAACATGGTGGTGGGCGAGACGTTCCTGGCCTCGGTGGTGCAGGCGATCGGCGCGTCACCCCAGTGGAGCAAGACGCTGCTCGTCGTCAATTACGACGAGAACGGGGGATATGCGGACCATGTGCCGCCGCCGGTGGCGCCGGCTCCGGATTCGACACCGCCGGCGGTTCAGCCCGGGGAGTCGCAGTACGACGGCTTCACCCGCTACGGCTTCCGGGTCCCGGCGGTGGTGGTGTCGCCGTATGCGAAGCGGAACCACGTGAGTCACCTGGTCTACGACCACACCTCCGTGCTGGCCATGGTCGAACGCAAGTGGAACCTGCCGGCGCTCACCCTGCGCGACGCCAATGCCAACGACCTGACCGACTTCCTCGACCTGGACGCCATGAAGAGCGGCAAGCCGACGTTCGACCCGGCGGCGGTCGCCGGCCTTCCTCCCTCCGGCGAGAGCCCGACCACCCTGGCCTGCCAGGGCGAGACGCCGGTGCCGTTGCCGCCCGCCGGCTCGGTCGTGCCCGCCTGAGCGGATCGCTCAACGCACCAGCAGCCAGCCCTCGGTGTGCCGGTAGAAGGTGGACCGCTTGACCGGCCGATCCCCCGCCACCCCGTCACGTACCACGACCGCACCGGTGGTGCCCAGCTGCGCGGCCCGCCCGGCCACCCACCGGCGCACCCGCCCGCGCGCCGACACCACTCCGGCACGCAGCCCGGGCATCGCCGTCGTCGGCTCGATTCGCACCCCGGCCACCGCGCCGTCGAACAGCACGGTGTCGTCGACCACCGCCTCGCCGTGCAGCGGCTCGCCGGGTGCCGGCAGCCACTGCGCGCCGCCGACGATGACCCGGCCGGTCTCGTCCCGGATCAGCGGAACCCGCCGCGGTCTGCCGTTGCGGGCGCGCCGCGCCGCCCAGCGGTTCGGCGCATAGCCCACCTCGACGTCGAGCCGACCGGCCCGCAGCAGCCGGGTCAACACCGCGGCCAGGTCGGTGTCACCGCCGACCACGACCAGCCGGGCGAACGTCTCGATCGCGGCGTCCAGCTGCTCTCGGCCGTCCGGTCCGCCGACCGACCGCACAGGCAGCCCGGTCAAACACCGCGGCAGCGTCCGGCCGGCGTACAGCAGCACGGCGGCGTCGCGGAGGCCGTCGGTCGTCAAAACCCTCCTCACAAAAAGCCTTGGGATAGGCTCACTCACCGGCTGGACCACAATAAGCCAGACAAGTGAGCGAGTAACCCATGCCGGCAATCGTGCTGATCGGCGCCCAGTGGGGCGACGAGGGCAAAGGTAAAGCCACCGACCTGCTCGGCGAGCGGGCGCAGTGGGTGGTGCGTTACCAGGGCGGCAACAACGCCGGCCACACCGTCGTGCTGCCCACCGGCGAGAACTTCGCCCTGCATCTCATCCCGTCGGGAATCCTGACGCCCGGCGTCACCAACGTCATCGGCAACGGCGTGGTGGTCGACCCCGGCGTGCTGCTCGATGAGCTGGCAGGCCTTCAGGGCCGCGGAGTCGATACCGCCCGGCTGTTGATCTCCGCCGACGCCCATCTGTTGCTGCCCTACCACGTCGCGATCGACAAGGTCACCGAGCGTTACATGGGCAGCAAGAAGATCGGCACCACCGGCCGCGGT
>DASTNJ010000105.1:0-10810 GCA_035721065.1 Mycobacterium sp. | reverse complement strand
TGGCCATCGAACCCGACGGATCAACGCAGGTACCGGGAAAGGAACTGGCGATGACTAGCAAGCTCCAACGGGCGCTCGCCGAGGCCGATGAAATAGAAGGTGCCGAGCGCGTCGGCGACCCAGATGCGCCACTGCCGGCGCATGTCAACGTCAGTCAGCCAGGCCGCGCTCGGAGCAAGGTGTTGCAGGTGCGATTGAACCCCGATGAACTGGCCGCGCTGGAACAAATCGCCCAGCGGCGTGGACTGCCGGTCTCGGCTCTCGCTCGTGGGCAGTTGTTGCGGCTCATCGCTGACGACAACGCGCCTGGCGACCGACTGTTACAGCTGATCGAGGCTGCGAACCAGGTCAGGTCGTTGGCTGACGACGTCCGCAAAGAGTTGTCGGACCGTCCGTCCCGGACTTAGCGGCTTCGCGATTCGGCTGCGTGTGCATGGACCCATGCCCGGCGCGGGGCCGATGCCCGGTAGGCTGTCCGGCGGTGGCGTGTCCGAGCGGCCTAAGGAGCACGCCTCGAAAGCGTGTGAGGGGTAACCCCCCTCCGAGGGTTCAAATCCCTCCGCCACCGCCAAGTTTTAGTAGTCGTCGAAGCGCAACTACTGCAGCGTAAGCGCCGCGGCGTGTAACGCATTCAGATCAGCTGCGGCACCAGTGACGTCCTCAGCGTCGATGGCGTGTTCGTCCAGTAGGCGCTGGACGGCATCGAGCAGCGCCTGCGGCACGACGCGCCGCTGCCGAGCCGCGACCTCGATGAGGGTTATGACGGCCGTAATGGGCTCACCTGCGGCAATCATCCGCTGGATCATCGCGTCTCCTGGCGAGATGATTGCCAGCAGGTTCGTGGCCAGTTCGGCGTGATCCATAGACGTCAGGGTACCCGCTCGGGATATGCGGTCCAGAGTCTCGGCGGGCCGTTACGACCACGGGTGAGTACCACGATCGGGACACCTTCGACGACGCCGCGGAATTCCAGAGTCGATCCCCGTCTCGTGATCGAAACCGGTTCCGCGAGGGTATCTTCGATGGCGGCTTTGACATCGCTTGTCGCCCAAGACGGCGGGAACTCGGCTTTGCCCCTCGCCGTCCCGGCAGCATGCCCGCCCGACCAGCCGCGCCCTCTCGGTTCGCCCCTCATGATGTGTCTCAGGACGCCGGCGGTGATTTGAGGCGGGTCGTCCGGCGTGAACGGCACATCACCGCCGTCGCCACCCACAGCCGGGTATCGCCGTCGTTTCCCACCACGGGACACCGAAGATTCGTCGGCCCGCTTCGGACGCCCCCGCCCAGACCTCTTCGCGTCGGTACGCCTCCCCCGGACCATCGCGCCGAGCATGTCACGCGACCGCGAGGCCGGGTATTCATCGTCGAACGTACGGTAGCCGGCCGGTGGTGCCGCCGAGATGCCCGATCCGGTTCGTCGCCGCTGCTACGTGCCGCTCTGCTGCGGGTAGATGGTCAGGGTCAGCCCGGTCGACGGCCCGCCCGGCACCGGGCTGGGCGGACCAGGGTAGGGGACCGCGTGGTTGGTGCTCTGGCCGTTCACGTCGTCGTAGGAGAAGCCGTAGGCCGGCCCGCCGGGTTGGCCCGGGCCGGGCTCGACACCCGAGTGCGGACTCTCCTGGTGGAAGAACTGCGCCCAGATGTTCCAGTATCCGCCGGTGCCGACCTGCTCGTTGGCGGGCAGATAGTAGTCGTTGGGGTTGAACCAGTAGGCCGCCACGGATTGCCCGCCCGGAGCCGGCGCCACACCCCGGTTGAACGCCGCGCCCACCTCGGCGAGAAACACCTTGTTCAAGGTCTGTGACATGTCGGTCGCGTTGGTGACCGTCGGAGCCAGCGGTCCGCCGTCCTGGAAGATCTGCGTGGTCGTCAGGGCCGGGATGGTGAACGTGCGCGTCGCGTCGCCGTCATTCAGCGTGTAGACGAAGCTGTCCGGGTTTCCGCTCGAGGTCAGCGTCGTATAGCCGTTGACCGTGAACGGCGGCCCCTCGCCGGTGGGCTGCTCGAAATGGAACGGCTCATGATCGGGACCGCCCGCGTATTCCTTCCAGAAGGCGTTGATCTCCGGATTGAGCCAGTTGGCCAGGACGGTGTCATTGCCCGCGTTGTCGCCGGCGGGCAGCCACTTCCCCGGCGACACGAGCCGCAACACGGAGCTGTCGGGGTTGGCCGGGTCGGAGTTCTGGATCAACTTGTCCCAGGCCGCGCTGGCGCCCGGGTTCTTGCCGTCCAGGCCCTGCGTGGTCGCGTCGTAGTTCTGAACGATTTTGTCGAATGGCGTGGTGAGTCCCTCGGTCACCTGGAACGGCGTCCCGCTGGGATCGCTGGACGGCGGGGCCTGGGTCAGGGTGTAGGTGTAGGGGATTCCGAACATGTCCACCTGTGTCGTGTTGCCGTTGAACGGGTGTCCGGGAATGTTGGCGAACTCGTACCAGTCGAAGGTCGACTTGGTGTTCTCCAGGGACGGATTGGTGACATCGGGTCCGCTGAGGCCGGTCACCGTGAATTGCTGCTTGGCCGGATCGTAGCCGTCAGCCTTGAGCACCAGCGGAGCGCTCTGCGAATCGCCTTCAGCTATGTACAGCCGACCCGAGTCGACGTAGTTCGGCATGGTGAACGACTCCGCCGAGGCGGCATTGAACGACCCTGCGTTGAGGTAGTAGACGCCGGGAAGGGTGGGGTCCTGGGTGAGGTCGTCTTTGGTTATCTGCGAGAGCGGGGTGTATGAGCCGTCCGGGTGGAACAGCACCGGCGTCATCACCCCGTTGTTCTTCACGTCGCCGGTCATCGTCAGCCAGATGTCGCTGCGCGGAACGCCGGGCCCGGCGTCGTCGACCACCGAGTATGTGAACGAATTGGTGCCGGCCAGGCCGAACGAGCCGGGCGCTCCGCTGGGACCGCCGGCGGCGCCGAGACCACCGAGGCCGGCGTCGCCGCCGGCGCCGTGGATGCCGGCCGCACCACCGAACAGGCCGGCTCTGCCCGGTAGGCCGCCGTCGCCACCGGTTCCGCCATTGCCGCCGGGCGCGGTCGCGGTCCCGGCGCCGGGCGCACCGGAACCCCCGTTACCGCCGTTGCCGCCGTTGCCCGCATCGCCGTACAGCAGGCCGCCGTTGCCGCCGTCACCGCCGGCCGTCCCGGCACCGCCGTTGCCGTCGCCGCCGTCGGCGAAGGAACCCGCGGCACCGTCTACTCCGGTACCGCCGTCGCCCCCGTTGCCGAACAGGAACGCACTGCCACCGCCGTAAACCCCTGGCGTGCCGGTCAATTCGGCGGCGGCACCACCGTCGCCGAACAGCAGGCCACCGTCGCCGACGTTCCAGCCGCCGGCCAGGAAGGACAGCGGCGCGTCGTTGTGGCCGTCCCAGACCTGGCCCAGCAGACCGCACGCATCGCCGATCGAGCAGCCCGAACCGACCAGGTTCACCCCGAACAACGCCTGCGTGGGCAGGTTGACGGCGTCGAGCAACGGGCTGTCGCCGGCCACCGCACCCAGCGGCTCAGCGGCATCGGCCCCGACTGCCGGGTCGAACGTGGTGAACGCCCCCAACCCGCCGTCGTCACCACCGGCCGATGCCCCCGCCGCCACGTCGAACACCGAGTCCAGCCACTCGTCGAAACCCTCACCACGCGCCAACTGCGGTATCAGCAAAGGTTGAGCCTGCAACGCCACGAACAATGCCGCCGCACTCACCGACACCCGCCCTCGGCGCCACCCCCGCCGTGCGCTGCCGCAACCAGAGAAAATCCGGCCCCACCTGGACTCAGCCATCGCCACGGCTTCCGGTCGACGCTGGACCGCACGGCCCCCGATCGGTCTGCGATGAACTTAACGCTTAACTGGCTGAAATAGAAGAAGTTATTCGAGGTTACTCAGATTCTGACCATTATCTGATCCGTCGAACACCGGCGTCAGAATGCGGTGCTGCCCGCCGGCCGCAACACGAACCCATGCTCGCCGGCGGCGGTGTCCAGACACGCGACCAGGCGATCGGCGCCGACCGCGCAGGTGACGCCGGCGTAGCTGACCTTCTGGCCGGCGCCCAGCGACCGCCCGGCGTTGAACTCCGGGTGCGCGTCGCAACTCTGCGGCACCCGGCTCAACTGCATGCCGGCCGGGTCGTCGGAGTAGCTGACCAGCCCGTGCGAACACCCGCCGGACCGGTCGACGTCGTCGAAGTACGGGGCCTTGTCCATGCCCGGCATGTCGCCGACGCAGCCGCCCGGCTGTTGAAAGCCCCCGGCTCCGAACGAGCACTGAATGTTGTAGGGGGTGGAGAACTCCAGGTAGCGCCCGGGCCATTTGGGATTGTCCGTCAGGTAGTCCTTGGCCGGTGCCGCGGTGAACGCGGCCAGGTCGGGAAAGCCCGGCGGCAGCGCCGCGGCGGGTGGCGCGACACCGCCGGCGGCCAGGCCGACGGCGACCAGCGTGGCGCAGACGGCGCTCCCGGCCCGGGCGGTGATCATCGCGGCCGGTCGACTTCGTAGGTGCCGGTGTTGTCGGGGAACAGCACGGTGACCTGACGGCCGGCGCCGCCGACCTGCACGCTGCAGGTGAACGTCGCCCCCTTGCGCACGGTCGGGTTGCGGCCGTCGTTGCACCGGACGGCGGTGACGTCGTCGCGCCCGTAGCCGTCGATCGGGTCGGTGAGCACCGCCAGCACCCCGGCCTGCGCCTGGTCGACGTCGAGTTCGGGAGCTCCGGGCAGCGCGACCCCGCGCGCACCGAGCGTGATCACCACGGCCAGCACCAACCCGCCCGCCACGGCGGCGGCGATCAGCAGCGGCCGGTGTGAGGTCGCGTGCGCCGCGCTGCTGGCCGGCGGCTGCCAGTGCGGGGGCGGCGCGGGCTGCGGCACCGGGGCGGCGGGCGGGCGCATCCCGGGCGGCGGGTCCGACGGGCGCATCCCGGGCGGCGGGGCGGGTGGCCGGACCCCGGCCGGTGGCGGGCCGAACGGCCGCGGCGGCCGTTGCGGGCGCGGCCGGTAGGCCAGGTGCGGCGGCGTCGGCCGGCCCTTCGGAATCTGCTGCCACCACGGGGCTGCGTCGGCGGTGCGCTGGTCGGGATCGACCGGCGGCGGACCACCGCCGGGGCGGCGTGGGGGCGGCGGGCCCTGATGCCGGTGCCGTCGGGGTGGCCCGGGCGGATCAGGCCGGCGTGGACCGCTCACGGCGCCTCCTCTCGACTCCCGACTCTCGCCTGCCGACTTCCAGGCAGCCGCTGACCAACGCTAACCCAGGCCGCTCAGCCGAACCGTTGGAAGCATTGATCGATGCTGCCGTGCAACCCGGAACGAAAAGCGAGGATACGGGTGAAACCGGACGGCACCGTGTCGCCGTCGACGTCGCTGGCGGCGAACCCGTTGAGCAGCAGGCCGGTGATCGCCTCGTCCAGGTCGCCGCCGCCGAGCATCAGCGGACCGCCCGGCTCGGCCATCCGCCGCTGGGCGACCCCGGTCAGGCACGCGGTGCGCAGCGCCGCCTTCGCCGAGTTCAGGTCGGCGCCGCGCTGGTGCTGCACGGCGAGCGCGTAGCGCGACACCACCACCGACAGCGCGGTGTTGTCGCCCTGCGGCAGGCCGGTCTCCGACTCATCCGACGGGGCGCCGAGCTGCCGCAGCGCCGGCAGGTCGACGGCCACGGTGTTGGACTCCGGGCAGTACGCGGACGGCATGCCCTCCCGCCGGCTGCGGCAGTCGGCGAGTGAGGTGGACAGCTTCGGCGGGTCGGCCGGGGCGAAGATCTGCCCCAGCTGACCCATCAGCGTCGACAGGATCCCGTCGTCGATGTCGGTGTCGCTCTGTTGGTTCGCCGAATCGAACAGTGCCGCAGGAAGATTCCCGCGACGCCTGCGGATTTCGCTCCTGTCGATCCCGGCGCAGGCCTGCGCACCGCCGTCGAAGCCGATCTGGAACGCGCCGACCCGGTCCAGCGCGGTTCCGTGCTCGTCGCCGCCGGGCACCTCGGCCCCCGGTGTGGAGATCGGGTCGCGGATGACGATCAGGCCGGCCAGCACGTGGTTGAGGCCGTCGCCGGTGCTCAGCGTGTCCCGCGCCGAACCACCCGCGGCGACCCATTGCAGATACACCCCGGCCAGGCAGTCGGCCTGCTGCTCCTTGACCAGGGTGCTGGTCAGCCGGCCGGCCAGCCCGGCCATCCGCTGCACGGCGTGGCCGTATTCGTGGGCGAGCGTGCCGTTGATCGCCATCGTGCCGAAGTACTTCTTGGCGGTCGGCAGGAACTTGCCGCGGTCCCACGCCATCGTGTCGGCCCGGTAGCAGTACATCGCGTTCGGCTGCCGGTACATCTTCGCCCCGCACACCGGCGGACCGTTCGGATTCCGCGAGTCGTAGGACATCAGGGTGCCGACGGGCTTGAATGTGCCGCTTAGCGATTCGCTGTAGTGCTGGGTCCAGTAGTTCTCGATGTCGTCGACCGCCAGCAGCGCCAGCCGGTCCATGTCGCCGTCGTCGCTGTTGTCCACCCGGTCGGTGACCGGCGGGACCTCGCCGCGCGGTCCGCTGGGGCCGTCGGTCACCGGCAGCCCGCCCACCCGGTCCGGGTCGTAGAGCATCGACACCGCGCGCCCGGCCAGCACGGTGTGCCCGCAGCCGGCGCACATCGCCGCCAGCAGTGCCGCGCAGACGCCGAGCACGGTGACCGCTCGCTGGTTGATCACGCTGCGCGCTCGCTACCGGCTCAGGTAGGCGACGATCCCATTGGTGACGGCCTGCGCGTAACGCGCCCGGCCGTCGGCGCTCTCCAGCAGCGCCGCGTCGTCGGCGTTGCGCATGTTGCCGAGTTCGACCAGCACCGCCGGGTATTCGGCCAGGTTCAGCCCGGCCAGATCCGCCCGCCCGTACATGCCGTCAGATCCCAGGTAGCTGGATTCGGGAATGCCCGCCGCGGCCATCGAGTCGCGGATCGCGGTGGCCAGCTGCACCGCCGGGCCCGCCTGCACCTCGTTCAGCGGCGGGGCGGAGTAGTTGACGTGGAAGCCGCGGCCCCCGGGCGGCCCGCCGTCGGCGTGGATGGACACGATCGCGTCCGGGTGCGCCGCGTTGGCCGCCGCGGCGCGTGCGTCGATGCACGGGCCGACGGCGTCGTCGTCACCGCGGGACAGCACGGTGTGCACCCCCAGTCCGTCGAGCTCGTCGCGGACCAGGTTGGTGACGTCCCAGTTGAGGCTGTGCTCGGGGTAGCCGTTCCCCGACGCGGTCCCGGAGGTCTGGCAAGGTTTGCTGCCGCCCCGGCCGTTGGGCACCGGCCGGTTGATCGAGGCGTCGTTGGCGCCGCTGTGCCCGGCGTCCAGAAACACCGTCTTGCCTGCGACAGCGCCGGTGTCGGCCACGGCAATCGAGCACGGTGACGCGACGGTCGACCCCAGCCAGCACACCGTCACGGCGACGCCGGCTGCGGTTGCGCGGAGCATCGCGAAAGACTAGCAAGGCGCCCGCCCGGGTGGCGTCCGGTTTGCCCGCCGGGCCGTCCGGGTACAGGCTGGTATCGAGCAATCCGCGAACAGTCCGTTTGGGGGAATTGTGGACACCGTCCTTGGCGTGTCGGTGGCGTCGTCGACAGTGCAGATGGTGCTGGTCGAAGGTGAGAACGCGGACGGGGCCACCGTCGACCGCGACGGCTTCGACATCGGCGGCCAGGACCAGACCGTGCCCGCCGGGTCGGAGCGGGTGATCCGGGCGATCCTGGGCACGCAGGAAAGTGCCGCCGAGAACGGCTGCCGGCTGCTGTCGACCGGGGTGGCCTGGAGCGGCGACGAGGCCGTGGCCGCCTCGCTCCGGGACGCCCTGGCCCGGCACAAGATGGAAAACGTGATGCTGGTTTCGGCTTTCCTGGCGGCGGCGGTGCTGGCCCGGACGGCCGGAGCCGGCAGCGGTTACGCTTACGCCGCATTGCTTTTCGTCGAGCCGGATGCTGCGACGCTGGCCGTGGTGTCCACCGCGGACGGGTCGATCGCCGAGGTGCAACGACGACAGGTGCATCCGGTGGGCGCGGTGGCCGCGCTGAGTGAAGAGGTGTCGGCGCTGCCGGAACTCGACACCCACCCGGGCGGCGTGTTCGTCGTCGGATCGGGTGTGGACGTCACGCTGATCGCCCAACAGCTGGGGTCCGCGACGCCTCTTCCGGTCAGCTCGCCCGAGGAACCCGAGCTGGCGTTGGCCCGGGGAGCGGCACTGGCCTCGGCGCACGCCCCGCTGTTCGCTTCGTCGACCTCGGCGGTGGCCTACGCGCAGGACCCCGGGACCGGAATGGTGCCCCCGGTCGCGGCGCCCGAGTACGCCGCCTTCAACACGTCGGACGGCATTCCGGGCCTGGCCTACAGCGCGGTCCCGGCCACCGGCACGCTGCCGGCCACGGCCGCGCCGCCGGCCACCGGCACGCTGGCGGCCGCGGATTCGGCCAGGCTCGACTTCTCCACCGGTGACGGCCGGCAGCAGCAGATCCGCAGCCTGGGTTGGGCCGGTGGCGCGGTGGCGATCTTCATTGCCGGGGTGGTGGCGCTGGTGGTCGCGCTGGCGTTCGGTATCCGCCCGCACACCGAGCGGCAACCCGACACCGGCGGCAACGTCGTCGCTCCGAGCAAGCAGGCGCCGCCGCCGCCGCCGCAGGCACCATCCGGCAAACCCGCTGCGCCCGCCACACCCGCGGCGCCGGCACCGGCCCCCGAACCCGAGCGGCCGCCGCCCGCGCGGGCGCCGGCACCGGCGCCGGCGCCACCGCCACCGCCGGCGATCCCGATCCCGGTCCCGGTGCCGATCCCGGGGCCGGACATTCCACACGGCCCCCCGCACCTCCCCGGTCTTCCCGGCATCCCCGGCATCCCCGGCCTGTAGACCGACAGCTCGTCGCGGTTCCTGCGCGCCCGGTCGGCGAATCGGCTGTAATGGACTGATGCAGTTCATGTCGCCGTTGGACTCGGTGTTCCTGCTGGGCGAATCGCGCGAACACCCGATGCATGTGGGCGGGCTGATGCTGTTCGATCCGCCGCCCGGCGCCGGCCGGGAGTTCGTCGCCGAGATGTACCAGGCGATGAGCGAGGAGCGCGACTTCCAGCCGACGTTTCGGAAACGCCCGGCGACCCTTCTGGGCGGGGTCGCCAGCGTGGCGTGGTTCTACGACGACGACCTCGACTTCGAATACCACGTGCGACGATCGGCGCTGCCCACGCCGGCGCATGTCCGCGAGCTGCTGGAGCTGACGTCGAGATGGCACGGCAGCCTGCTCGACCGGCACCGTCCGCTGTGGGAGACCCACCTGGTGGAGGGCCTCGACGACGGCCGGTTCGCCGTCTACGTCAAGGTGCATCACGCGCTGGTCGACGGGGTGTCCCTGCTGCGGCTGATGCAGCGCACCCTGTCCACCGACCCGCACGACATGCAGATGCGCACGCCGTGGACGGTGCCACCCCGCAAGCACGGCCCGCCGAGTGTGAGCTCCGGGCTGCACATGCTGACCGGCCTGGCCGGCGCCGCCGCGCGACTGGCGCCGTCGACGGTGAAGCTGGCCCGCGCCGCCCTGCTGGAGCAGCAGCTGACGCTGCCGTTCGAGGCGCCGCGCACCATGCTCAACTGCAAGATCGGCGGCGCCCGGCGGTGCGCGGCGCAGTCCTGGCCGCTGCATCGCTTCAAGCAGATCAAGCTGGCTGCCGGGGTGACCGTCAACGACGCGGTGCTCGCGGTGTGCGCCGGCGCGCTGCGCTACTACCTGATCGAGCAGGATGCGCTGCCGGATCTTCCGCTGGTGGCGATGGTTCCGGTGAGCCTGCGCACCGAGGCCGAGTCGGACAGCGGCGGCAACATGGTCGGCACCATCTTGTGCAACCTGGCCACCGACACCGAGGATCCGGCGCTGCGGCTGGAAACCATCAACGAGTCGATGCGGCGCAACAAGAAGGTGTTCGCCGAGCTGCCGCGGCCGCAGGCGCTGGCACTGTCGGCGATGAACATGGCCCCGCTGATGCTGGGCGCGATCCCGGGCGCCGTCTCGGTGACCCGGCCGCCGTTCAACATCGTCATCTCCAACGTGCCGGGACCGACCGAGCCGATGTACTGGCGGGGAGCCCGCCTGGACGGCAATTACCCGATGTCGATCGCCCTCGACGGGCAGGCGCTGAACATCACCGTCGTCAACAACGCCGGCAACCTGGACTTCGGCCTGGTCGGCTGCCGCCGATCGATCCCACACCTGCAGCGACTACTGGGGCACCTGGACACCTCGCTGGCCGACCTGGAAAAAGCGTTGGGCATCTACAATCCCTGAAACCAGCGGAGCCGTGCCTAAATTCAGCGCCGGATTGCTGCTGTACCGAATGCGTGACGACGCGATCGAGGTGCTGATCGCCCATCCCGGCGGACCGTTCTGGGCGCGCAAAGACGACGGCGCCTGGTCGATTCCCAAGGGGGAACACGGTTCCGGCGAAGACCCGTGGGAGGCCGCCCAGCGCGAGTTCGCCGAGGAGGTCGGGATCCCGCCGCCGGACGGGCCGCGCATCGACCTGGGCACCGTGCGGCAGTCCGGCGGCAAGGTGGTCGCGGTGTTCGCGGTCGAAGGTGACCTGGATATCGCCGCTGCGCACAGCAATACGTTTCAGTTGGAGTGGCCGCCGCACTCCGGTACAGTGCGCGAGTTCCCCGAGGTGGACCGGGTCGGGTGGTTCACCGTCGAGCAGGCGCGGGCCAAGTTGCTGGCGGGCCAGCGGCCGTTCCTGGACCGGTTGCTGGCGCAGCTGGGCTGACGCAGGTCATGGTGCCGCGTATGCGCGAGCCCGGACCCATCCGATGGTGAGCTCGCG
>DASTNJ010000104.1:0-5769 GCA_035721065.1 Mycobacterium sp. | reverse complement strand
TGCCCTTGACGACGAACTTGCCGGGCCACTGGCTCTTGACCCAGGCCAGGTCGTCGAAGGTCATGGCGGGGTCGAACATGGTGTCCATGTACTCGGCGACGGTGCCCGGCCAGCGGTCCAGCGACGCGAACGACAGCGGCTTGGTGGTGAGCAGGTTGAACCACCAGGCGGGCCGGGGGATGGTGTCCAGCACCGTGCGCAGCGTCAGCGCCGGCGGGATGGACAGCCCGTTTCGGGTGTCGCGCAGCCGCGCCCCGGCGACCGGGCAGTCCACCGTGGCCAGCAGGGTGTCGAATCCGGCGTCGGCGGCCCGCCGCATCAGGGCCGTCGAACGGTCCCGGTCGCGCCACATGTACAGCTGAAACCACTTGCGGCCGTTCGGAACAGCGGCCAGCACGTCTTCGATCGACGTGGTGGCCAGCGTGGACAGCGAGAAGGGAATGCCGGCGGCGGCCGCAGCCCGCGCACCGGCGATCTCGCCCTCGGTCTGCATCATCCGGGTGAAGCCGGTCGGTGCGATCGCGAACGGCAGCGAAACGGCGTCGCCGAGCACGTCCCAGCCGGTGCGCACGTCGGTGACGTCCCGCAGGATCGCCGGATGGAATTCGATGTCGCGGAAGGCTTGTCGCGCCCGGGCCAGCGACAGTTCGTCTTCGGCGGCGCCGTCGGTGTAGTCGAACGCCGCCTTCGGTGTGCGCCGCTTGGCGATGCGGCGCAGGTCGTCGATGGTCAGCGCGGCGTCCAGCCGGCGCCTGGTGCGGTTGAGCTGTGGTTTGGCGAACCGGATCAGCGGCGCCAGCTCGTGAAACCTCGGAACCCGGCGCTTCACTGTTGGTATCTGCCCTGGTAGAGCGCCTTCAGCTGGTCCTCGAACAGCGGCGCGGGCCCATCCGCCACCGCTTTCGGCACCACCGCGGTGATCGGCAGCGGGGCCACCGGCGAAGCCGGCCCGCGCACCTCGGCGGTCCATCCGTGCATCTGCGCCGCCGAACTCGCGTAGACGATCCGGCCGAGGCCGACGAATCCGTGTGCGGCTGCGCACATCGGGCAGTGCTCGCAGGAGGTGTACACGGTGGTGCGGATGCGGCACACCGGCGCCAGGTTGGCGGCCGCCCAGCGGGCGATCGCGAATTCGGGATGGCGGGTGGCGTCGCCGCCGCCGGTTCGGTTGCGGTCTTCGTAGAGGACGAGGCCGTCCGCATCCACCAGCACCGACCCGAACGGTGCGTCCCCGTTCTCGAGCGCCTCGCGCGCCAGCTCTACGCAGCGGCCCAGATGCTCGAGATCGGCGTCACTGAGTGCCACGAATCCGCAGTTTACGGCGCGGGCAGGCGCGGGCAGGCGGTCCGGCCGGTCAGACGGCGGTGATCTCCAGGGCACGGTGCAGAACCGACCCGTTCTCCGGGCACGGTGGCGCCATGGCCAGGGCCGCGGCGATCACGCCCCGCACGGTGCAGCGACAGCGGCCGCAGTCGCCGCCGGCACCGCACATGGCGGCGACCTCTTTGGACGTGGACGCGCCGGCGGCAACCGCGTCGGACACCATCTGGTCGGTGGCTCCGACACACAGGCATACGTACACGCCGCTACCTCCCACCTCATCGTCCGGCGTCGCCTCACCGTTTTCGACGGTTAGCGCAGTCTAACCTAAGTTAGCCTCGGCTGCATTACCCCGGCGCATGGGCCCCCCGGCATTACCCTTGGCCCATGATTCTGGGGCGGCGCGACTTTCTGAAATTCGGCGGCGCGGCGCTGCTGGGGAGCGGGGCACTGGCAGGCGCCGGCGTGTCGTGCGCCCACAAACCCGCCGGCAAGGCGGACTACACGCTGCGAATCGGTACCGGACTGGTGGAGCTGGCGCCGGATCAGGTGGTGTCGACCACCCTCTACAACGGTGAGTTTCCCGGCCCGCTGCTGCGGTTCACCGAGGGGAAATCGGTTGTGGTCGATGTCTACAACGACACCGACACCCCGGAGCAACTGCACTGGCACGGTCAAACCCTGCCGGCCGATGTCGACGGTGCGGCCGAGGAGGGCACCCCGTTCATCCCCGCGCACGGGATGCGCCGCCTGCAGTTCACCCCGGGCCCACCTGGACTGCGGTTCATCCACACCCACCTGGTCGCGGGCGCTGACCTGACCATGGGTGGGTATTCCGGCCAGGCCGCGCCGGTCTACATCGAACCGAAGGAACACCCCGGCGCCTTCGACCAGGAGGTGTTTCTCACTCTCAAGGAGTTCGAGCCCTTCCTCGGCCCCAACGACGACACGCCGACGCCCTACCTGGCCGGCGCCGCGATCCCGGAACTGCGCGCCAAGGCACAGGCCGCCAAGGCGGCGTCGATGGCACAGCACATGCCCCCCGGCTACGACCTCATCTACGGTGGGTTCGCCATCAACGGCCGCGCGCTCGGGCACGGCGATCCGATCAGGGTCAAGGCCGGCCAGCGGGTGCTGCTGCACGTGCTCAACGCGAGCGCCACGGAGACTCGCAGCCTGGCGCTGCCCGGCCACACCTTCACCGTCGTCGCCCTCGACGGCAACCCGGTGGCCACCCAGGCGGAGGTTCCGGTGCTGTGGATGGGTGCCGCGGAACGCATCTCGGCCGTGGTCACGATGAACAACCCGGGGGTGTGGGTGCTCGGCGACCTCGACGACCACGACCGGCCCGGTGGCATGGGCATCGTCGTCGAGTACGCCGGCCGGACCGGGCCGCCGCAGTGGACCGCGCCGCCGCCATTCACCTGGGACTACCGGCTTTTCGCGGCACCGGCCGGGCGGGACTCCGACGTGCCGGAACCCGACCGCGTGATCGACATGCTGTTCGAGATGCAGCACGGCGCCGACGACGGGTTCGACGTGTGGACGATCAACGGCCAGCGGTTCTCGATGCAGGCCGACCAGCCGCGATTCGACGTCGAGCACGGCAAACGCTACCGGCTGCACATGCGCAACGCCACCAACCACAACCACCCGATGCATCTGCACCGGCAACCGGTCTACATCACCCACATCGCCGGCACCCCCACCACCGGGATCCGCAAGGACACGGTGATGCTCGGCGCCTACCAGGCCATGGACGTCGACTTCACCGCCAGCGCGCTCGGCCTGTCACTGTTCCACTGCCACAAGCAATCCCACATGGACTTCGGGTTCATGGCGCTGTTCGACTGCCGATGAGGCGGCGGCCGCGGTCGAGGCGGTACAGGGCCAGCGCGGAGACGGCGCCAACGAGAATCATTCCGGCCCAGGGCAGTTCGCCGGCGCCGAGTCTGCGCGCCACACCCATCACCCAGCCGGTGGCCAGGTTGCCGGCCAGGATCCCGATCCCGACGACGGTGTTGTAAAACCCGTAGTGGGTGGCCACCAGCCGGTCCGAGGCCAGGGCGACGATGGTGTCCATCTCGAACGGGAAGATCGCGGCCCCGCCGATCGCCAGCAGCGCCGCCGATGCCAGTAGCGCGGCGACGGCCACCGCGGCCCCGAAGCGCCGGCCGTCGGGCACCACCGCCAACGGCACGAACGAGCCCGCGACCACGACCATCCCGATGGTCAGGCTGCGCCCGGTGCTCCAGCGGGTGGCGAGCCAGCGGGTGATCCGCAACTGGCCGGCCACCGCGACCACCCCGGATATCACGAACAGCGCGGCGACCACCGCCGACTGCGAGTGTGGCGCCAGGAACGATGCCTGCAGCGGCAGCGCCAGATAGATCTGGAAGGTCAGCACGTAGCAGCCGATCATCGCCGCGGCGAACGCCAGGAACGACCGGTTGGCGATGACGGTGCGCCAGTCGTGCAGCACGGAGGTTTCCTCGGCGGCCGGATCGGCGCGGTGCTGCGGCAACGCGCACAGCTGGGCGACGGTCAACACGGCGAAGACGGCGGCGGCACCGGCCGCCGATATCCGGAAGTCGAACGTCATCAGCGCGAGCCCGACCAGTGGGCCCAGCAGGATGCCGGCCTGGTAGAAGATGTTGAACACCGCGAACGCCTCGACGCGGCGATCGCGCGAGTCGACGGCGAGGTAGGCGCGGACCGCCGGATTGAACAGTGCGCCTGCGAAACCGGTTGCCGCTGAGGCGATCAGGAGCGCGGGCAGGGTTTGGGCGACGACCAGCAGGGCGAACCCGGCGGTGCGCAGCAGGCAGCCGGCCACGATCAGCGGTTTGTAGCCGAGCCGGTCGGCCAGCGTCCCGCCGACGATGAACATGCCCTGCTGGGCGAGGTTACGCACCCCCAGGACCAATCCGACCGCCCAGGCGGCCAGCCCCAGCGGACCGGCCAGATAGCCGGCCAGGTAGGGCATCAGCATGTAGAAGCCGATGTTGATGCCGAACTGGTTGATCATCAGCATCCGGCTGGGCGCGTCGAAGCTGCGGAACCGTGCGACGAATGTCATTCGCGCAGCGCCTCGGCCGGATCGACGACCGTCGAGCAGCGAGTCCACGCGGTCACCACCCGCGCGGACTGGTTCGGGATCACGGCAGGCTCCTCCGGCGGGAGCCGGTCGAGCAGGTCGTGCCGCCGGCAGTACTCATCGCTGTAGATGCTGTCGAAGTAGCGCAGCGGGCCGTCCGGGAAGACGGCGGCGATGACGGTGTCCGGCGGCCGGGTGCGGGCCGCCCACCCGGCGACCAGCGCCACCGCGCCGACGCTCCAGCCGCCCCCGGAGTGATGGGTGGCCGCCAGCGCCCGGCACGCCCAGACCGCTTCGGCCGGAGCCACCCAGTGCACCTCGTCGAACGCCGGATAGTCGACGTTGCCGGGGAAGATGCTCGACCCGAGTCCGCGCATCAGCCGGGTCGACGCCGGTTGCCCGAAGATGGTCGAGCCGATCGTGTCGACGCCGATCAACGCCAGGTTCGGGTTGTACCGGCGCAGCACACGTGCCACTCCGGCGGAATGCCCGCCGGTGCCCACCGAGCAGACGAGGACGTCGATGTTCCCGATGTGGTGCAGCATTTCCAGCGCCAGCGGCCGGTACGCCTCGACGTTGTCGGGGTTGTCGTACTGGTCCGGACACCACGCGTCGGGGTCGGCGGCCAGCAGTTCGGCGACCCGGTCTTTGCGGGCCTGCTGCCACCCGCCCACCGGGTGCGGCTCATTGACTACGTCGACCCGGGCGCCGTGCGCGTGCAGCATCCGCCGGATGATCGGCTCCATGCCCGGGTCGGTCACCACGGTCACCGGATGCCGGTAGGCGTTCCCGGCGAGAGCCAGCCCCAGCCCCATCGACCCGCTGGTGGATTCGATGATCGCGGCTCCGGGCCGAAGGTCTCCGCGGTCGCGGGCTCGCTCGACCATGTGCAGGGCGGGGCGGTCCTTCAAACTGCCGCCCGGATTGAACCCCTCGAGTTTGGCCCAGAAGCCGCGGTCGGCGGTGCTCAGCGGTGCCGTGATCCGCAGCACCGGGGTGTTGCCGGCCAGCGAACTCGACCGGCGGGCGGTCGTGGTGTCGTGGGGTGTGCCGGCCATCAGAAGAGGCCGGCGATGAAAGACGCGGTGTGGTAGGTGAGGGCGACCGCGATCGCCCCTAATGCCAGCTGTCGCAACCCGGCCCACCACGCCGGCTTGCCGGTGAACCGCGAGGCCAGCGCGCCGGCCAGCAGCTGCCCGACGCCGGCGCACATCAGTGCCGGCCACAGGATGTTCCAGCCCAGGATGTAGGGGAGCAGCGGCACGACGGCGCCCATGGCGAACGCCGTGAACGAACTGATGGCGGCCAACCGGGGCGACGGCTTCTGGTCTGGGTGAATCCCGGTCTCCAGC
>DASTNJ010000103.1:0-6334 GCA_035721065.1 Mycobacterium sp. | reverse complement strand
GGTCACCGACATCCCGATGGACTGCCACCTGATGATCGAGGACCCGGCCCGGTGGGCGCCGCCGTACGCCGAGGCCGGCGCCTACAACGTCACCTTCCACGCCGAAGCCGCCGACAACCCGGTCGCGGTGGCCCGCGACATCCGGGCCGCCGGCGCCAAGGCCGGGCTCAGTGTCAAACCCGGTACCCCGCTGGAGCCGTACCTGGAGATCCTCCGCGACTTCGATACCTTGCTGGTGATGTCGGTGGAGCCCGGTTTTGGCGGCCAGTCCTTCATCCCGGAGGTGTTGAGCAAGGTGCGCACGGTGCGCAAGCTGGTCGACTCCGGTGAGCTGTCGATCCTGGTGGAGATCGACGGCGGCATCAACGCCGACACCGTCGAACAGGCCGCCGAGGCCGGTGTCGACTGCTTCGTCGCCGGGTCGGCCGTCTACAGCGCCGACGACCCGGCGGCCGCGGTCGAGTCGCTGCGCCGGCAGGCCCAGAAGGCGATGGCCGTATCACCGCATCTGCGCCGATGACCACCAAGCCGGATCCTGGCCCGCAATCGATCGATGCGGCGATGGTGCTGGCCGTCGAGCAGGCCGAGAAGGTCAAGGGCGGTACCTATCCCAACCCGCCGGTGGGCGCGGTGATCCTGGACCGCGACGGGAAGGTGGTCGGGGTTGGCGGCACCAAGCCGGCGGGCCAGGCGCACGCCGAGGTGGTGGCCCTGCGCCGGGCCGGCGCGCTGGCCGCCGGCGGCACCGCGGTGATCACCCTGGAGCCGTGCAACCACCACGGCAAGACCCCGCCGTGCGTGGACGCGCTGCTGGCCGCCGGGATTACCGAGGTGGTGTATGCGGTCGCCGACCCCAATCCGGCTGCGGCCGGCGGCGCCGAGCGACTCGCGGCGGCCGGGGTCAGCGTGACCGCCGGAGTGCAGGCCGACCTGGTGACCGTCGGGCCGCTGCGGGAGTGGCTGCACAAGCAGCGCACCGGCCGGCCGCACGTCACCTGGAAGTACGCCGCCAGCGTCGACGGGCGCAGCGCGGCCGCCGACGGGTCCAGCCAGTGGATCACCAGCGAGGCGGCCCGCGCCGACGTGCACCGCCGCCGCGCGGTGGCCGACGCGATCGTCGTCGGCACCGGCACGGTGCTGGCCGACAATCCGAGCCTGACCGCCCGGCTGCCCGACGGCACGCTGGCCCAGCGCCAGCCGCTTCGGGTGGTGGTGGGGGAGCGCGAATTGTCCGTGGACGCAAACGTTCTCAACGACGACTCGCGCACGATGGTGATCCGCACCCATGATCCGGCCGAGGTGCTGCAGTCGCTGGCCGACCGCACCGACGTGCTACTGGAGGGCGGCCCGACACTGGCCGGGGCGTTCCTGCGCGCCGGGGCGATCGACCGGATCCTGGCCTATGTGGCGCCGATCCTGCTGGGCGGGCCGATCACCGCGGTCGGCGACCTCGGGGTGCCCAGCATCGGGCGGGCGCTGCGCTGGCGGTTCGACGAAATCCAGCGGGTCGGCCCGGATATGCGGCTGAGCCTGGTGCCGCACTGACCCCCTGCCCGCGAGCAGACGTGAAAGTGCCCCGAAATTACCGATTTGGGGTGCGTTCACGTCTGCTCAGCGGGAGATACCAGCGGCCGCGGTGTCGGGTTCGGGCTCGTCGACGTGGATTTTGTTGCTGCCGATGAACAAGCCCAGCACCGCGCCCGCCACACAGACGATCGCGGTGATGGAGAATATCTCGCCGTACATCATCGACAACGCGACCCGGGAGTTGTGCGCGACCGCGCCGGCGATCTCGGTGATGCTGCCGGTTTTCGGTTTGGGCAGGCCGACCAGAATCTGGTTGAACCGGTGCAGACCCCACGCCGACAGCGCGGCCAGCCCGATCAGCATGCCGGTCATCCGGGCCACCACCACGCCCGATGCGGCGATGCCGTGCTCCTTGGCCGGCACCACGCGCATCACCGCGGAGGTGAGCGGGCCGATCACCAGGCCGAGCCCGACCCCGGACAGCAGCTGATCGGTGTCCAGGGCCGGCAACGACAACCCGAGCAGATGGTGATGGTATGCCAGCAGGTCCACCGGCCATTTCGAGATCAGCCAGTACCCGTAGGCGGCGATCAGCAGGCCGATGAACGTCACGGCCCGGTCGCCGACCTTGACGGCGATCCAGCCGCCCACCACGGCGCCGATCGGCAGCGCGATCAGGAATCGGAGCAGCAGCCCCGCGGCCGCGTTCTGGCTCAAGCCCATCACGCCCTGGCCGAACAGCTCGACATCGACCAGGGTGACCATCAGCGCAGCGCCCGCGCACAGCGAGGATCCGAGCGCGGCCAGGAATGGGCCGAAACGCGCACCGGCGGGGTCGATCAGCTTCGTCCGAGCGAACGCCTCCCACGCTGCGAACGCCGCCAGGGCTACCCCGGCGAGCAGGAGCAACCAGGCACCGTTGTCCGGCAGTGCCTGCTTGGCGCTGGGGTCCGGGTTGTACAGCCCGACCGTCAGCAGGCCCAGAATGAGCGCCAGCAGCAAGCCGCCGACGACGTCGACACGCTCCTGCGGCCCGTGGTTGGTTCTCGAGGGCAGGCTGAACTGGATCAGCACCATCGCCAGCAGGGTCAGCGGCACGTTGATCCAGAACACGTCCCGCCAGTCCCGCAGCGCCCAGACGACGAAAATCCCGTACAGCGGCCCGAGCACACTGCCCAGTTCCTGCGCGCCCGCGATGGCGCCGAGCACGGCCACCCGATTGCGCTGCGACCACAGGTCCGCACCCAGCGCGAAGGTCACCGGCAGCAGTGCTCCGGCCGCGACGCCCTGGATGGTGCGGCCGACCGTCAGCGCGGTCGGGTCGGTCGCCAGGGCGGTGACCACCGACCCGGCGGCGAACGTGGCCAGGCTCACCTGCAGCAGCAGCTTGCGGCCGAACCGGTCGGAAGCTCGGCCCAGCAGCGGCATCGCCGCGATGTAGCCCAGCAGGTACCAGGTGATGATCGGGGTGATCTTCTGAATCTGGTTGATCGGGATGCCCACACCGGCCGGCGGCGCGGCCATGATGTCGCGCATGATCGTCACGACGACGTAGGTGTCCAGCGCACCCAGCAGAACCGCGAGACTGCCCGCGCTGATCGCCAGGCCCCGGTTGGTCTTCAGGCCCGTTGGCAGGCCCCGCATCACGCTCCTGCCGGCTTCTCGACGGTGACCGGCGCGTTCCAGTTCGACAGTGTCATCTGCACGGTGTTGCCGGCGCTCTTCTGGATCTGGGCCTGAACCAGTTCGTGGTTGCCGCCCTCCTGGATCCAGACCGTGGTCGGCAGCGGCTCGGTGGCGTTGAGCTGGGACGCCAGCTTGTTCACCGCGTCGGCCGGAACCTTGCCGGTGACCCGGATGGTGTCCTGCCCGTTGATGGTTTCGTGGGCCTCGGCCTTCGGGTCGGTCAAGTTGGCCAGCATGTTGGCCAGGCCCTTGTCCGGGTTCAGGATCACCCCGACGTCGTAGATCTTGTCGGCGGGGCCGTAATCCAGGTAGTCGTCACCGGAGATCGCCCCGTACAGGTCGCCGTCGATCACCACGAACTTGACGTCGACGTCGGAGCCGGCCAGCGAGATCTTGGCGCTGCCTTTGGCCGCGGTGGCGGGCACATTGGTCAGGTCGCCCTCCAGTGTCTTCAACGGCAGCTTCTCGATCGTGCCGGTCACCGACAGCACCAAGTGGGCGCTGGTGAGGCTCTGGGTGGCCGTGGTGGATTCCTTGACCAGCGTGGTGGCGTCCGGCAGCGGGCCGCCCTTCTTCGCGGACGAGCAACCGGCCATGAGGCCAGCGGTGGCGCCCAGCATCGTGAGAGCGGCCAGGACAGTCAGGAGTTTGCGCATGGCAGCCATCGTAGAGGGTACAGTCGGCCATCCGGGGCACCGCCAACCTAGTCTTGGTGTGATGTTCACCGGGATTGTCGAGGAGTTAGGCCAGGTAGTCGGCAAGGACGAGCTGGCTGACGCCGCGCGGTTGGTTATTCACGGCCCGACGGTCACCGCCGACGCCCGGCACGGCGACTCGATCGCGGTCAACGGGGTGTGCTTGACCGTGGTGCAGGTGCTCGACGACGGCCGGTTCTCCGCCGACGTCATGCGTGAGACCCTGGACCGCTCCAGCCTCGGCGGGCTGCGGGTGGGCAGCCCGGTGAACCTGGAGCGCGCCGCCGCGGTGGGCGGCCGGCTCGGCGGCCACATCGTGCAGGGCCACGTCGACGGCACCGGGCAGGTGCTGGCCCGCACCCCGGCCGAACACTGGGAGGTGGTGCGCATCTCGCTGCCGGCCGCGCTGGCGCGCTACGTCGTGGAGAAGGGCTCGATCACCGTCGACGGAATCTCGCTGACCGTCTCCGCGCTCGGTGCCGACGGCGGCGCCTATTTCGAGGTGTCGCTGATCCCGACCACCCGCGAGCTGACCACCCTGGGTCGCGCCCCGGTGGGTGCCGTCGTCAACCTCGAGGTGGACGTGATCGGCAAGTATGTGGAGCGGCTGCTCGCCGCCGATCGCTGATCGACCTGCTGATCTGCAGTAACCGTAACACCGACGCTGTTACAGATGAGGGCTGTTACCCCCTGGCATTGGGCGGTCCCAGAACTGCGACCAATTGTCAGGGCGGTGGCATACGATCCGGCGCTATAGGTACGGGATTGCGAGGCGAGGTGACTCGGACATGGCAATGAGAGATTTCTTGCGAAGGGTGCAGCCGCTCGTCGAGCTATTTCAAGACGTGAGCGCAGGCTACGGCGCAGGCGAACAGGATGTAGAAGATGTAGAAGTAGCGGGCGAGGCCTACCACCCCGATTCGTTCGAAGCGATTTTCTGCGCTGCTGATCGGCGCTGGGGTGGTCTCATCATTCGTACCGCCACCCTGGTTCCCGAGCCGGAAAATGCGTATGACGACACCGCGGTTGCGGTCTACATCGAGGGATTGCACGTTGGCTACGTTCCCCGCGTCGACGAAGCGACCAAATCGCGTGCCATCACCGCGGCCAATAACGGCAAGCCCCTCGCAGTTCTGGCCCGTATCTGGTCTCGCAACGAGAACGGGGTGTGGCCGGCGCGGGTGACACTGTCATTTTCGGGGGAGACCGAACCGGAATGGTCGTACGAATCCGACCCAGGTGATGAGTACCCGGACGATGATTCCCGCGATGTAGAGGTTATCGGTGAATCGAACCATCGGGAAGCGTTCGCAGAGATTTTCGGTAGGGCAGGTTTTCCGGCAGGCGGTGTCGTCATGCGGACGGCGGCGCTTATCCCAGACCCTGATCATCCGTATAGCAATGAGAGCGCCAGGATGGCCGTCGCGGTCAAAATCGAGGGACTCGTCGTCGGCTATGTGCCGCACGGCGATTTGAGCACTAAGGGGCGTGCCCACAAGGCCCATTCAGAGGGTAGGAATCTGACGGTCCCGGCCCGTATCTGGTCGCGCAACGACGATGGAGTCTGGCGGGCGCGGGTCACGCTCGCATTCAGTGGGTTGACGGAACCTGAGTGGTCGTATTCCGATTCGGACTAGGGCAGTCGCTCCGGTCCGCGTCGGGGCAGGCTGGCCGGCGGCCCGGCGCCATGTGTGCGCCCCATCTGCCGTGATTGGAGCGATTAGCTAGCTCAAACATATTTCGCGGTATGGCGTTACCGGGTGATCTCGTTGTCGCTGATCGCGTGTGGCGTTGACCGGCTGTTACTCGGCAAGTATGTGGAGCGGCTGCTCGCGCGGGATTGAGTTTCCGCGCCGCCGTCCACCGGTTTGCTGCGGCCCGGTCGCGTTGGTGCGGTTATCCGCTGTTTTTCCCGGCCGTGCCGGTGGTGCCGGTGCTGCCGTCGGCCTGGCCCACCCCGCCGGAGCCGCCGTCGCCGCCGATGTTGCCGGCACCGGTCCCGCTGCCGCCGGCACCGCCGGTGCCACCGGTACCGGTGGTGGCCGAACCCGTGTTCGGGCCGACGGCGCCGCTACCGCCGGTACCGCCGTTGCCGCCGACCCCGCCATGGTTGCCGTAGCCCGCGGCGCCGCCGTACCCGCCGGATCCGGCGCTGCCGGACGGCCCGCCGTTGCCGCCGGGGCCGCCGGCACCGCCGGTGCCGCCGGTGCCGTGGTCGTTGCCGGTGCCGCCGTAGTGTCCGTTGCCGCCGGCCCCGGCGTACCCGCCGCCGCCGCCGTATGCACCCGAGCCAGCGCCCACCCCGCCGACGCCGCCGGCCCCGCCGGCCCCGCCGCTCCCGCCGGTGCCGCCGTTGCTACCGAGACCGCCCTGGCCGCCGAATCCGCCCGGGCCACCGTCGCTGCCTTCTCCGCTGTTGGTGGCGG